>DATAUV010000117.1:0-295041 GCA_036268075.1 Allostellaceae bacterium
GCCGTGAACGTCGCCCCGCCCGATTCCGCCAACACCTTCGTGATCGCCGCCGTCAGCGTCGTCTTCCCATGGTCCACGTGACCAATCGTCCCGATGTTGCAGTGCGGCTTGTTCCGCTCAAACCTCGCCTTACCCATCGTCGCGGCTTTCTCCGACAGAGGAACACGAATTAGTCAGGGTCAACTCAGCCCTGGGTGCTGGAGCGGGTGATGGGAATCGAACCCACGTGGCCAGCTTGGAAGGCTGGAGCTCTACCATTGAGCTACACCCGCCTGATTTCTGCCCACCGTCGGTTCGGAACATCGTCCCGTCCGGTGCTGGTGGAGGGGGTAGGATTCGAACCTACGTAGACATACGTCAACAGATTTACAGTCTGCCGCCTTTAACCACTCGGCCACCCCTCCATTACCAAACGGCAGGCTTTCCAAGCCCTGTCCGTCTTGCCCAAAATGGGCAGGGCTTGGAAAACCTGCAACACTATTAACCTTGGACCGGATCGCCCCGGGGCCGCGGAGTGCGCGTGATAAGGTTTTCGCCCTCTGTTGTCAATCCGTTCAGCCCCCGCCGTAGCGAACAGCGCCACGAACATACCCACACAGCGAACAGGAAGCATGGTTTTGCGCAATCAACCCCGTCCCCCGAACCGCCGGCCGCCCCCTCGCCCCCAACAACATGCCCCACAGCGCCCGCCGCAACGCTCGACCAGCGAGCCCGCGACGCGGCAGCCGCGCAACCACCCCGACCGCTGGCTCTACGGCCGCCACGCGGTCGTCGCGGCGCTGGCCAACCCGGCGCGGAACTGGCGCCGCCTCGCCATCCTCGCCGGGCAGGAGGAGGAAGCGGCCCCGCTGGTCGCCGGCGCCAAGGCCACATGGCGCGGCGACGGCGACCCGATCACCAGCCTCGACCGCGTCGCGCTGGGGGCGCTGTTGCCGCAAGGCGCGGTGCACCAGGGCTGGGCGCTCGAGGCCGACACGCTCGAACAGCCCGACCTCGACACGCTGATCGACGGGATCGGGCATGATGCCGTCGTCATCGTGCTCGACCAGGTCACGGACCCGCACAATGTCGGCGCGATCCTGCGCTCCGCCGCCGCGTTCGGTGCGGCCGGGATCGTCGTCGCCGCGCACAACGCGCCGCCGATTTCCGCCGTGCTTGCCAAGGCCGCGTCCGGGGCGCTGGAGCTGGTGCCGCTGGTGAGCGTCGTCAACCTGGCGCGCACGCTCGACCGGCTCAAGGAGGCGGGGTTCTGGTGTTGCGGGCTCGACGAGGCCGGCGACGAGGATTTCGCCGCGCTCGACCTCGGCCCGCGCGTGGGGTTGGTGCTCGGCGCCGAGGGCGGCGGGCTCCGTCGGCTCGTGCGCGAGCATTGCGACCGCCTCGCCCGTTTGCCGACCCGCCCCGAGCTGCCGAGCCTCAACGTGTCGAATGCCGCTGCGATCGCGCTCTATGAGCTGGCGAAACGGAAATGATGGGTTTCGCGTTCGCTCAACCCATCCTACTGCGCCGAACTCGTAGGATGGGTTGAGCAACGCGAAACCCATCAAAAAAACTCTTTGACGCGGAGTACGCGGAGGTTTGCGCGGAGGTCGCGAAGGCGCTGTACCCGCTGCGCCCTCCGCGAAATCCTCCGCGAACTCTGCGTCGAAATTAGTTGATGGGTTTCGCTGCGCTCAACCCATCCTACGGCGTCCCTGCTTAGACCTGCACCAACTCGATCGCTTCCTTGCTCGGGCCTTCGATCATCACCGCCCGTGTGCCGCCGAGCGTGTAGGGCCCGTCGAGAAAGGTGACGCCTTCGCCCTTGAGCTTGGCGACCCA
This sequence comes from Allostellaceae bacterium, assembly GCA_036268075.1. Lineage (GTDB taxonomy): Bacteria > Pseudomonadota > Alphaproteobacteria > ATCC43930 > CGMCC-115725 > DATARH01. The sequence continues at coordinate 1,822 of DATAUV010000117.1, forward strand.
GGCGTCCAGGTCCTCGACGCCGAGGCCGATGTGGTCCTGCTGCTGGCCGATCGGGCTGACGAGGGGCTTGTCGCCCTGGTTGGCGTACCAGGTCAGCACGACGTCGCCGAACTCGACCCCGGCGCGCGGGTCGCGGAACATGCCCTCGCGGTTGAGCGCGGGCCAGCTCCGGTCGTCGCCGCGCCTCACCTGGCAGTCGGCCTCGCTCAGCGTCGTCGGGGCGAAGCCGGCGCGGACCGGGGCGTTGAGGTGCTTCTGGTACCAGAGGAGGGCACAGAACGGGTCTTCCTGCCACATATGGATGTGGTTGAAGCGCTCGGCGGGATAGTCGCCGGCGATCTCGACCAGCATCCGCTCCGGCCCCTCGAAATACGAGAACCCGCCGCCGCCCTTGGGCTTCACACCGGCGGACTGGGCCTCGGCGATCTGGCGGCGGTTGAGGCCGAGCGTGTTGCCGATGCTGGGCCAGGTGTCGCTGCTGACAAAGACCGAGCCGCCCGCCTCGCTCGAATACAGCGGCAGCACGTTGACCTCGGGGCTGGCGATATAGTCGCCGAGCGTCTTGCGGGTGTCGGCGACGTGCCAGCCGAAATGCCAGATCGCGCTTTGCGGCAGGGTCGGCGGCGGCGTGTCGACCTTGTTGAAGAGGACGAGGCAGTCGTTGGGCGAGGCCAGCGCCTTGTGCCCGCCCCACATCGTCGCCGACGTCGACGGGAACTGCCGCGTGTAGAACGCGATCGACGCGTCGGGATCGACCGCGTTGAGATGAATGTGGTGAAAGCCGGGGGTCGGGAGCATGGCGGATCCTCGTTGCGCCGAGACCCGCCACGATGCGCCGATCGGCCCGGAAATTCTAGCGCGGCCCGTCCTCGGCCGCGACCGGCTGGCGGTCGAGCAGCGCCCGCCAATCGCGCGGCGCGGTCGGCTCGACGGCGGGGATATCGCCCGGCACCAGATCGGGCTGTCCCCGGCCCGGTTAACGGGCAGCTAACCGGCGCCGCGAGATGCTATAAAGACGCCCGGCGCCGGATTAGCACAGTGGCAGTGCAGCGGTTTTGTAAACCGAAGGTCGGGGGTTCGAATCCCTCATCCGGCACCATCCACTCCGGCGTGGGGCGGCGTGTAGGCCGGAAAAGCGCCGCGCATTCCGCCACGTCGCGGCGACGCCGATCCGGCGGATTACGCTACGCTTTTCCGCCCTACGCGGCCGCTATAGCGGCTTCCCCATGCGGATCAGCGGGAGCTCGATCCCCTCCGCCTCGACGGGAATCGGCTCGATCGCGCGGTAGCCGCAGGCGATATACAGCGGCTCGCCGGAAAGGGTGGCGGCAAGCTCGACGCGGCGGAAGCCCCCGGCTGCCGCAGCGGCCTCGCACAGGCCGAGGATCAGGCGGCCGATGCCGCGGCGGGTGAAATCGGGCGAGGTGTACATCGCGCGGACGCGGGCGGCGTCGCTGGCAGGATCAAGGAGAGCCGGGTCGCGGCCCGTGGTGTGGTTGCCGCCGAACAGCGTGGCACGCCGGCTCCATCCGCCGCAGCCCGCGAGGCGGCCGCCGGCCTCGACCGCGAAATAGGTGCCGTCGGCGATAAGCTGAGTATCGAGCCCCATCACGGCGCGGCTCGCCACGATCTGCTCGGGCGTCAGGAACCCGCGCTGGAGCTCGCCGATCGCGGCATCCATCAGCGCCCGCAGCGCCGGGATGTCCGCGTCGGTCGCGAGGCGGTGGGTAAACCCGGCGGGCGCCGTCACCGCCCGTTGCGGACGAGCCGGCCCGGCAGCGCACCGGTATGCTCGCCGTGCTCGAAGGTCGGCACGCCGGCGCAGAGGGTCGCGCGGTAGCCGTCGGCGCGCTGGACGAGGCGGCGGCCGCCGGCCGGGAGGTCGTGGACGATCTCGGGCTGGTGCAGTTTGAGGGCGGCGAAATCGATCAGATTGACGTCGGCGCGCTTGCCCGGCGCGAGCCGGCCGCGGTCATGGAAGCCGAAGAAATCGGCGGTCTCGCTGGTCTGCATCTTGACGATCTGCGCGAGCGGCAGGCCCGGCCCGCGGGAGCGGTCGCGGCCCCAATGCGAGAGCATGTAGCTCGGCAAGCTGGCGTCGACGATCTGGCCGCAATGGGCGCCGCCGTCGCCGAGGCCGAGCAGCGTGCCGCTGTCGAGCAGCAATTCGCGGATCTGCTCGTGGTCGCCGTGGACATAGCCGACCACCGGGAAGAACAGGAAGTTCTCGGCGCTTTCGGTCAGGTAGTCGTAGGCGACCTCGTCGGGGGTGTGGTTGGTGCGGGCGGCGATCGCGGCGACGGATTTGTCCGCGGTCGGCTCGTAATCGGGCGGGGTGCCCATCAGGAACATGCGGTCCCAGCGCGTCGCGATAAAGCGGAGGAACTGACCCTGCCGCGCCAGCTCGGCCTCCGACGGCGGCTCGGCGAGGATGCGGGCGCGTACCTCCGGCTCGCGCAGCCGCGCCCAACGCTCGGCCGCCGGCAGCTTCTCGAGCGCGCGGTAGGCCGGGCGAAAGGTGAACGGGTTCATCGAGGTCGCGTGGCCGAGGATGACCCCGACCGGGCGGCCGGCAACCTGGGCGGTGACGTGCGCCCCGGCGGCGCGGGCCTGGTGCACGCCGGCCATCAGGCGGCGCCAGCGCGCCGGGTCGGTCGGGCGGTCGGTCAATAGGAACCAGACCGGGCGGCGGGTTTCCTTCGACAGCCGGGTGATCCAGTCGAATTCCTCGGCCTCACGCTCGAAATCGCTGTTCATGCCAAAGGCGCCGCGCCCCACCCTTCCGAGCGCGCGGCCGATGCCGAGCAGCTCCGCCTCTTCGGCCTTGTGGCCGGGGACGAGCTCGCCGGTGGTGGTCTTGTGCGAATAGGTGCGCGAGGTGGTGAAGCCGAACGCGCCGGCGCGGATCGACTCCTCGGCCAGACGGTTCATCTCGGCGATGTCGGCCGGGGTCGCGGCCTCGCGGTTGATGCCGCGGTCGCCCATCACGAAAACGCGCAGCGGGTGGTGCGGAAGCTGAGCGGCGATATCGATCGCGCGGGGCAGCTTGTCGAGCGCGTCGAGGTATTCGGGAAAGCTCTCCCATTCCCATTTCAGCCCCTCGGCGAGTGCGGTGCCGGGGATGTCCTCGACCGCTTCCATCAGGTCGATCAATTCGGTGCGGTGCTCCTTGCGCACCGGCGCGAAGCCGACGCCGCAATTGCCGAAGAGGATCGTCGTCACCCCATGCCACGACGACGGCGCGAGAATCGGATCCCAGGTCGCCTGGCCGTCGTAATGGGTGTGGACATCGACCCAGCCCGGCGTGACCAGGAGCCCGTCGGCATCGATCACCCGCCGCGCCGCGCCGGCCTTCCCCCCGACCGCGACGATGCGGTCGCCGTCGATCGCGACATCGCCGGTAAAGGTCTCCGCTCCGGTGCCGTCGGCGATCGTGCCGCCGCGAATGACGATGTCGTGCATCGTAAGGTCTCCTGTCGATCAGCCCGAAGCATGAGGCTCGGCGGGGCGGAGCACAACCGGCGGCGCTCGCATGGGGTCATGCGCTTGAGGGCTCACCACGAAGACACGAAGAACACGAAGAACACGAGGCGCGCAGCGCCGGGAATCCACAATGAGACGGTGAGGCAGTGAGGTGCAGAGCCGCGGAATCTCACTGCCTCACCGTCTCATTGTGAATGAATCTGTTGCGCGCTTCGCACGCCTTCGTGTTCTTCGTGTCTTCTTGGTGAAACCACGAAGACACGAAGAACAGGAAGAACAAGAGGCGCGCAGCGCCAGGAATCCACAATGAGACAGTGAGGCAGTGAGATGCAGAGCCGCGGAATCTCACTGCCTCACCGTCTCATTGTGAATGAATCTGTTGCGCGCTTCGCACGCCTTCGTGTTCTTGGTGAAGAAGACACGAAGAACACGAAGAACAAGAGGTGCGCAGCGCCGGGAATCCACAATGAGACGGTGAGGCAGTGAGGTGCAGAGCCGCGGAATCTCACTGCCTCACTGTCTCATTGTGAATGAATCTGTTGCGCGCTTCGCGTGCCTTCGTGTTCTTCGTGTCTTCGTGGTGAAACCCGTTCAAGGAGGATGCCATGGCCGAAGCACAGCGAACCGCGATCGTGACCGGGGCGGCCGGCGGGATTGGGCGGGCTCTCGTCAAAGGACTCTTGGGCGCGGGGTATCGGGTCGCCGCCGTGGATCGGACAGCGGAGGGGCTGGCGGCGCTGATGGCGGAGAACGGCCGGCAGCGCGGCGACGTGGGGCTGCTGACGATCGAGGCCGATCTGGCGGCGGACGGGATCGCCAAGAAAATCATCGCCGAGGCGAAGGCGCGGTTTGGGCGGATCGACATCCTGGTCAACAATGCCGGGGTCGGGCAGGCGACGATCCGCAACGACAACTGGCAGAACCCGATCCGGTTCTGGGAGGTGAGCGCGGACCAGTGGCGCAACTTCCTCGCCGTCCACACGACCGCCCCCTTGACGCTGGCGCAGGAGGTCGTGCCCGAGATGATCGCCGCCGGGTGGGGGCGGATCGTCAACGTCACGACCAGCCTCGGCACGATGATCCGTCAGGGATCGCCCAGCTACGGCCCCTCGAAGGCGGCGCTCGAAGCGATGTCGGCGGTGATGGCGAAGGACCTCGACGGCACCGGCGTCACCGTCAACGTGCTGGTGCCGGGCGGGGTCACCAATACCGCGATGGTGCCGCTCGAATCGGGCTTCGACCGCGAGCGCATGATCCAACCGGCGGTGATGGCGCCGCCGCTCGCATGGCTCGTATCGGACGAGGCGGCGGATACCACCGGAAGACGGTTTCTCGCGGTCCATTGGGACCCGGCGCTGCCGCCTCGCGAAGCCGCGGAAAAATCCGGCGCACCCGTGGCTTGGACCGCCATCGCGACGCTGCCGATCGAGCCCGGAACCTGACCCTGAAGCCTCCATCGCCAGCCCTCCGCCGGGAATGATCCCGCGCTTTCCGTGTTGAGGGGACAGACGCGGGACGGCGATGCCGCGCCGCGCACAGCGATGGAGGTTCACGATGTTGAAGCATGGGCTGCTTGCGGCCGGGCTGGTGCTCGCGAGCGCGGCGCCGGCCCTGGCACAGGTCCAGGTCTCGCCGGGCCCGCCGATGCCGCCCCCGCCGGGTACGCATGAAATAGAGCGGACGACCACGACGGTCACCACCGTCGCCCCGGTCGCGCCGCCCCCGCTCGAGGCCGAGACACCGCCGCCGCCGTCGGCCCCCGACCTGACGTGGAAGCCCGGCCACTGGGCCTGGAACCTCGACGCCCGTCAGTACGAATGGGTCAAGGGCTCCTATGTCGAGCGCCCGTCGCACATGGTGAAATTCACCCCCGGCTATTGGGAGCGTCGCCCCGAGGGATGGTACTGGACCGACGGCCGCTGGCGCTGAGCGGCCGCCGCCCTTAGAGCAAAACCCGATCTATTGAATCGGGTTTTGCTCGTTAAACTATCTGAACTGGATAGCCGCCCGACTCAGACGACCGGGCGGCTTCTGATGTCGTCCGGGATCTTGCGCGACATCTGCTTCCCGTCGCCGAGCGCGCCCTTGAGCTGCCCGCCCTCGACGACCACCTTGCCGCGCAGCATCGTCAATGACGGCCAGCAGGCGAGATCGCGCCCCTCCCAGGGCGAATAGTCGGCCTCGTGCATGTCGGCCGCCTTGACCGTGTGGCGCCGGCGCGTGTCGAGCAGGACGATGTCGGCGTCCGACCCGACCGCGAGCGCGCCCTTCCTCGGATAGAGCCCCATGATCTTGGCCGCGTTGGTCGAGATCAGATTGACGAAATTCTCCAGGCCGCGGCCGCGCTTTTCGACCGTCTCGGTGTAGATCAGCGAGACGCGCGGCTCTACCCCTGCATTGCCGCCGGTGGTGTCGTCGATGCGCGCGCCCTGGAGCTTGTACTTGAGCGGGCAGCAGATCTCGTCGGTCGCGACGGTCTGGATCGCGCCCCAGTTCGTGCCGTCCCACAGCGCCGCCTGGTCCTCGGCGAATTTGAGCGACGGGTAGGTGTGGTAGATCTGCCCGTTCGGCCGCTTGTAGTCCTCGGACGAGTACATCAGGTACTGGTGCAGGGTCTCGCCGTAGATCGGCACGCCGTCGGCCCGGGCGTTGGCGATCGCACGGACACCGGTCGCCGCCGAGGTGTGGAGCATGTAGAGCGCCGCGCCCGGGATGTTGGCGGCGAGGCGGATCACCCGGTTGAAGGCCAGATCCTCCGACAGCGTCGTATGAACTTCGGCCAGGTTGTGGAAGCTGGTGCGGCCCTCGCGCGTCAGCTTTTCGTACATGTGCATGACGAGGTCGTTGTCCTCGGCGTGGATCGCGGCCAGGCCGCCGGTCTTCGCGAGGACTGTCAGCACTTCCATGATGCTGCCGAACGGCACCATCCGGCCCTTGCGCGACGGGGTGATGTCGGTCGTGAACATCTTGACCGTCGCGTGCCCGGCCTGGACCGCCTCGGCGATCTGGTCGGGGATCGTGTGGTGGAGGGCGCCCTGCACCATGACGTGGAACCCGTAGTCGCAATGGCAGTCGCCGGCCCATTCCGCCTGCCGCCGCTCGATCGCCTGCTGCACTGTGTTGTCGCCGTCGACGAGGGCGAAATCGAGGATCGTGGTGGTGCCGCCGAAGAGCGCGGCCTGGCTGACGCGGTCGGGGCCGTCGGTCAGATTGTGCTGGGTCTGGCCCGGGGTCGGCATCGGCCAGCGGCAATGGACGTGCGGATCGATCCCGCCGGGGATGACGATCTGCCCGGCGGCGTCGACAATCTTGCCGCCCAGCGCCGAGAGGCTGCCCGGCGCGCCGATCGCGGCGATCTTTTCGCCCGAGACGCCGATATCGGCCTTTTCCGGACCCGAGGGAAGAACGGCGAGGCCGCCGGTGATGATGGTGTCGAGCATGGATGCCTCCTGTCAGTGCAAGAGCGTCGGCGACGCAAAGGCGAAATGCGCGAGGATTTCCGCGCGAGGAATGTCGTGGACGACAAAGACGAGCCGGCTGCGACGGTCCGCGTCGGGCCAGGCATCGAGCCATTCGGGCGCGAACATCGCATGCTGCGCGGCCTGGACGACAGCAGGCTGGCCGGGACGGTCGGCAAAGGCGACGAGGCCTTTGACGCGGAGGAGGTCGTAGCCCCTCTGTTGGGCCAGGCCGCCGAGGGCGACGGCGAAGTCGAGCCGGGAGATTTTTCCGCCGAGGATGACGGCAAAGGTGTCGATGTCGTGGCTGTGGGCGGCGTGCGGTGGCGCGGGGACTGTGTACTGCCGAGCGCCCGCGCCGAACAAGATCGCCGCTTCTGACCCTCTCCGCCCATTGGGGGGAGAGGGAGGGGCCCGCCGCAAAGCGGTGGGAGGGTGAGGTGGGCGCGCGCCGGTGGAATCCCCCACCTCACCCCAGCCCTCTCCCCCCCGGAGGGGCGGAGAGGGAGCATTGTTGATACGTTCTGCACCCGGGTTCAACGCGTCCAGCCTCGCCTCCAATTCAGCCGATAGCGGCGCCAGGTCGGTCTTCGACACGACGATGGCGTCGGCGACGGCGATCTGGCGGGCGGCTTCGGCGTAGCGGGCGAGAGAGGCCGCGCCGTTGACGGCGTCGACGAGGGTCACGACGCGGGCCAAGGACAGGCGCTGGTCGAGCATGGGGTCGGCGCCGAGCGTGTAGAGGATCGGGGCCGGGTCGGCGAGGCCCGTCGTCTCTATGACGACGCGGCGGAAGGGGCGCACCGTGCCGGCGTCGCGGCGGTCGATCAGCTCGCGCAGCGTCTTCGCCAGATCCTCGCGAACGGCGCAGCACAGGCAGCCGCCGGGCAATTCGACGACATTCCCCTCGACGAAATCGACGAGGTAATGGTCGATCGAAATCTCTCCGACCTCGTTGATGACGACCGCGGTGTCGGCGAAATCGGGCGAGGCCAGGACGCGCCGCAAGAGGGTGGTCTTGCCGCTGCCGAGAAACCCGGTCAGCACCGTGGTCGGCAGGATATCGCGCGCCGCCATCGCCCCTCCCTTGCGGCGATGGTTCCACGACACGCCGGAACGGCGCAATAGTTCCCTGAGGCCAAGTGCGGCGGATCGCGCGGTTCCACGCAATTGGTTGCAATCCTAACCTTGCGTCAGCATCATGGCAGCCATAACGGCGGCGCATGTACCGCCACGTGTTATCGGGGGAACGCGCTGCAATGGCAGCCGACGACATTCAGCTTGCCGTGACCGGGGTTTCCAAACGGTTCGGTGGCGTCCGTGCCGTCGAAGACGTGTCGATTACTGTGCGCCGCGGCGAAATCGCGTCGGTGATCGGACCTAACGGCGCCGGCAAGACTTCGCTTCTCAACATGATCAGCGGTTTCTACAAGCCGGATACCGGCTCGATCATTTTCGACGGCCACGACATTACCCGCGCCAAGCCGTCGGAGATCGCCGCGCGGGGCATTGCCCGCACGTTTCAGAACATCGCGCTCTTCGTCGGCATGACCGTGCTCGACAACATCATGCTGGGCCGGCACGTGCGGATGAAGTCCGGCATCTTTTCGTCGGTGATCTATTGGGGCCTCGCCCAGCGCGAGGAGATCGCGCACCGGGCGCGGGTCGAGGAGCTGATCGACTTCCTCGGCTTGCAGGATTTGCGGCGGCAGCCGACCGCGTCCCTCGCCTACGGCCTCCGGAAGCGGGTCGAGCTGGCGCGGGCGCTGGCGCTCGAACCCAAGGTGCTGCTGCTCGACGAGCCGATGGGCGGCATGAACACCGAGGAAAAGGAGGACATGGCCCGCTACATCCTCGACGTGAACGAGCAGTGGGGCACGACGGTCATCCTGATCGAGCACGACATGGCGGTGGTGATGGACATCTCCGACCGCGTCGCGGTGCTCGACCGCGGACGCAAGATCGCCGAGGGGACGCCGAGCGAGGTGCAGACCAACCCGGACGTCATGCGCGCCTATCTGGGCGGCGCCGTCGAGGAGAAGGCGGCATGAGCGACGACACGCTGCCCAAGCTGTTGCGGCGCAACGCGGGACGGATCGGCGACCGCCCGGCGATCCGCGAAAAGGACCTCGGCATCTGGCAGCCCTATAGCTGGCGGCGCTATTGGGAGGAGGTGCGCGACTTCGCGCTCGGCCTCGCCGCCAACGGGTTCAAGGCCGGCGACAAGCTGTCGGTGATCGGCGAGAACCGGCCGCGCCTCTATTTTGCCCAGCTCGCCGCACAGTCGCTCGGCGGGATCGCGGTGCCGGTGTACCAGGACGCGATCGCCAGCGAGCTCGCCTACGTGCTGAGCCACGCGGAAATCTCGGTCGTTGTCGCCGAGGACCAGGAGCAGGTCGACAAGATCCTGTCGCTTGAGGCCGAGCTGCCGCATCTGAAGCTGGTCGTCTATGACGATTCCCGCGGGCTCAACCACTACGCCCACGCGCATCTGAAAGCCTTCCCGGCAGTACAGGACGAAGGCCGCCAGTTCGGCGCCGCGCATCCGAATTACGTCGAGGACATCGTCGAGGCGGCAACGGCCGGCGATCTCGCGCTGTTCTCCTACACCTCGGGCACCACGTCGCGGCCCAAGGGCGTGATGCTGACCCACGCCAATCTGGTCCTGTCGGCGCAGGCGTTTGCGGATGCCGAGGGGTTCAAGCAGAGCGAGGAGCACCTCGCCTATCTGCCGATGGCGTGGATCGGCAGCTCGCTGATCTCGCTGGCGCTGCACATCCTGGTCGGCTTTACCTGCAACTTCCCGGAAAAGCCGGAGACGGTCGAGCGCGACCTGCGCGAACTGGGCCCGTCGATGGGCCTCGCGCCGCCGCGCTTCTGGGAGAACTCGCTGACCACGATCCTGGTTCGCGCGTCCGACGCGTCGTGGGTCAAGCGCAAGGTCTTCGACTATTTCCGCGGCGTCGCCGAGCGGGCGCAGGAGCATGTCGGGGCGGGGCGCGCGGTGCCGGTAGGGCTCAGGCTGATGCGCGGGCTCGGCGAGGTGCTGATCTATGGCCCAGTGCGCGACCAGCTCGGCTGGCGCCGCGCCCGCCTCGTCTATACCGGCGGGGCGCCGCTCGGGGCCGACGTATTCCGCTTTTTCCGTGCCTTCGGCGTCAACCTCAAGCAGGTCTACGGGGCGACCGAATTGTCCGGGCTGTGCTCGGTGCAGAAGAACGAGGCGGTCGACCCCGACACGGTCGGGCACGTCCTGCCGGGCATGGAGGCGCAGATCGGCGACGGCGGCGAGGTGCTGGTGCGCTCGCCCGGCGTGTTCCGGGGCTATTACAAGCAGGCAGACGCGAGCGCCGAGGCGCTGACCGCCGACGGCTGGCTCAAGACCGGCGATGCCGGGTTTATCGACCAGCGCGGCCATCTCGTGATCATCGACCGCGCCCGCGACGTCGGAAAGCTCGCCGACGGCACGTCGTTCGCGCCCCAATTCATCGAAAACAAGCTCAAGTTCAGCTCCTATATCGGCGAGGCCGTGGTGTTCGGCACCGACCAGGATTTTGTCTCGGCGATCGTCGCGATCGACCCGACCACGGTCGGCAAATGGGCCGAGCGCAACCGCCTCGCCTATACCTCGTTCCAGGATTTGAGCAGCCGGGCCGAGGTGCGCGACATGGTCGGCGACGAAATCCGCCGGTGCAACGCCGCGCTGCCGGCGGCGACGCGGATCCGCCGCTTTGTCGTGCTCAACAAGGAATTCGACGCCGACGACGACGAGATCACCCGTACCCGCAAAATCCGCCGCCGCTTTGTCGCCGAGAAATACGCCCCGGTGATCGACGCGATGTACGGCGGCGGCGCCGAGGTCGAGATGGCGGCCGAGATCACCTACGAGGACGGGCGCAAGGCGATGCTGCAATCGCGCCTCGCCGTCGCCGATATCGACGCGCCGGCCGAGCGGCTCAAGGCGGCCGCCGCCTCGCGCGCCCGAACCGCCGCGGCGGAATAGGAGCCGCTTCCGTGCCGGATTTCGAATGGGGGTTCACCCTCGTCCTCCTCGTCAACGGGATCATGATCGGGCTGATGTACGCCCTGATCGCGCTCGGCTTCGTGCTGATCTACAAGGCGACCGACGCGATCAACTTCGCCCAGGGCGAGTTCGTCATGTTCGCCGGGTTTATCGCGGCCGCGGCGGCGAGCGAGTTCGGACTGCCGTTCTGGGCCTCGGCCCTCGTTGCTATCATCGGCATGGTGGTGCTCGGGTTCGGGCTCGAGCGGGTGGTCTTGCGGCCGCTGATCGGGCGGCCGGTCATCGCCGTCGTGATGGCGACGATCGGGCTCGCCGCGGTGCTGCGCGGCGTGTCGGTGGTCCTCTTCGGCGCCAGTACGCTATCGATCACGATGCCGGTCGGCGATATGCCGATCGACCTCGGCATCGTGACGGTGCCGCCGGTGGAGCTCGTCGGCGCGCTCGTCAGCATCGTCTTCCTCGTCGGCTTCACCTGGTTCTTCCTCAAGAGCCGGACCGGGATCGCGATGCGCGCCGTCGCCGACAGCCAGCAGGTGGCGATGGCGATGGGCATCAACGTGCGCCGCTACTTCGCGCTGGCCTGGGCGATGGCCGGGGTCGTGTCGGCGATCGGCGGGATCGTCTGGGGCGCGATGCTGGGGGTCGACAACCAGCTCGCCCTCGTCGGCCTCAAGGTGTTTCCGGTGGTGATCCTGGGCGGGCTCGACTCGATTTTGGGGGCGGTCGTCGGCGGGCTCATCATCGGGATCGTCGAGAATTTCACGGCCGGGTATTTCGATCCGATCATCGGCGGCGGGACCAAGGATTTCGCCCCCTATGTGGTGATGATCATCGTGCTGATGATCCGGCCCGAGGGCCTGTTCGGCCGCCGCCTGATCGAGCGCGTGTGAGGACCTGAAGCATGTTCCACCGCGAGGCAGGCGTCTTCAAGACCACCTACGGCGCCGACATGGCGCTCTATCCGCTGCCGATCGCGAAATGGGCGGTGGCGGCGATCGCCGGCCTCTTCATCGTGGTCGCGCCGCTGTTCTTCGACGAGTACATCCTCTCGATCCTCAACCTGATCCTCATTGCGATCGTCGGTGCGCTCGGGCTCAACATCCTTGTCGGGTATACCGGGCAGATCTCGATCGGGGCCGGCGCGTTCATGTCGGTCGGCGCGTATACGGCGGCGCATCTGGTCGTCAGCCTGCATTTGCCGTTCTGGATCACGATCCCCTTGGGCGGCATCGTCGCCGCCGCGATCGGCGCGATCGTCGGCATCCCGTCGCTGCGGATCAAGGGCATCTACCTCGCGATTGCGACGCTCGCGGCGCAGCTCATCATCGAATGGACGATCAACCACGTGCCGTGGATCTCGGGCGGGACGCAGGCGACGATCCAGTTGCCGCGGCCGTCGGTGTTCGGCATCCAGCTCGTCCACGAGCGGCAGATTTATCTGTGGCTGATGGGGTTCGTGGTGATCGCGATGGTCGCGACGCTGAACCTCGTGCGCAGCCGCATCGGCCGCGCTTTTATCGCGATCCGCGACCAGGACATCGCCGCCGAGATCATCGGCATCAACATCTTCCGCTACAAGCTCTATGCCTTCGCGATCTCGTCGTTCTACGCCGGCGTCGCCGGGGCGCTGGAAAGCTACTATCTCGGCATTGCCAATTACGAGCAGTTCCAGATCGACGTCTCGATCGACTACCTGGCGATGGTGATCATCGGCGGGCTCGGCTCGGTGCTGGGGTCGGTGCTGGGGGCGATCTTCGTGACGCTGCTGCCGATCGCGACGCGCTGGTTCCTCGAGACCTTTGGCGGCGCATTCTTTTCCTATTCGGATTTGTTGAGCGTCATTCCCAATCTGCGGCTGATCATCTTTGGCGGGCTGATCATCTTTTTCCTGGTCGTCGAGCCGGAAGGCCTCAACCGCCTGTGGCGCAACATCCGCAATTACTTTCGCATCTGGCCATTCTCTTACTAAGGTGAGCTCGCACTAAGCCGGGCTCTTACTAAGGCGGGGCAACGTAAAAAGGGAGGAGAGGCGACTATGGCAAAACTAGGAAGGACGATGCTCGCGCTGGCGGCAGGCGCCGCGGCCGTGCTGGCCGTCGCGGGCGTTGCGCGGGCGGAAGACAAGGTCTTGATCATCGGCGACCAGTGCGACCGCACCGGCCCGACCCAGATCGTCGGCACGACGCTGTGCCCGGCGATGCAGGATTACTACAACCTGGTCAACTCCAAGGGCGGCGTCGACGGCTGGAAGATCAAGGGCGACGAGATCGACAACGCCTACAAGGTGCCGGAAGGCATCGAGGCCTACGAGCGGCAAAAGCAGGAGGGCGTCGTCATGATGACCCTCTACGGCACGCCGCAAACCGTCGCGCTGAACCAGCGCCTCGAAGCCGACCACATGCCGACGACCTCGCCGGGCTTCGGCATCTCGGCGGCGGCGGACGGCACCCGCTACCCGTATCTGTTCCCGATCGCGGCGACCTACTGGTCGCAGGGCGCGGCCGCGGTGCAATTTGCCAAGGACAAGCTGGGCGGCAATCTCAAGGGCAAAAAGATCGCCTATGTCTATTACGACAACCCCGCGGGCAAGGAACCGCTGGCGATCCTCGATCAGCTCCAGAAGAGCGAAGGGTTCGAGCTGCGCACGTTTGCCGTGCCGCCGCCGGGCGTCGAGGTCGGCGCGCAGGTGCTCGACATCACCCAGCGGTTCAAGCCCGATTTCGTGATCGCGCATCTGTTCGGCCGCTCGCCGTCGGTGCTGATCAAGAGCATGAAGGGCGCCGGCTATCCGCTGTCGCACATGGTCGGGCTGGTATGGGCCTCGGCCGAGGACGACATCAAGGCCGCCGGTGGTTTCGCGTTTGCCGATGGCTACAACACGATGCAGTTCGCCGGCGCCGGCGACGATTACCCGGTCCGCCAGGAAATCAAGGCGATGTACAAAAAGGACGGCAAGCAGCCGCCCAAGGAGATGGACAACACGGTCATCTACAACCGTGGCCTCCTGCAGGCGTCGATCCAGGTCGAGGCGATCAAGAACGCGCTGAAGATCAGCGGCGGCCAGAAGCCGACCGGCGACCAGGTCAAGCAGGGGATGGAGCAGATCAAGGGCTTCACCCTCGGCGGGCTGGTGCCGCCGCTCGAGATCACCCCGACCGACCACGAAGGCGGCGGCTGGGTGCGCATCTTCGCGGTCAAGGGCGGCAAGCTGCAGCCGGCGACCGACTGGATGCACGGCTATCGCGACGTCGTGCTGAACACCGTCAAGAATTCCGAATAACGGAACGCTGTCGTAACCGGACCTGTCGTAACGAATCGTCTTTGGGGTCGCAGGATGCTGGCGGTCAACAACATCGAGGTCGTCTATGACGGCGTGATCCTCGTGTTGCGCGGCGTGTCGCTGGCCGCCGAGGAGGGGCACATCACGACCCTCCTCGGCGCCAACGGCGCCGGCAAGACCACGACCCTGAAGGCGATATCCGGCCTGTTGCATACCGAGCGCGGCCAGGTCACCAAGGGCAATGTCGAGCTCGACGGCCAACGGCTCGACCGCCTGCTGCCGCACGATGTCGTCAAGCGCGGCATCGTCCAGGTGTTCGAGGGGCGGCGCGTCTTCGAAAATCTGTCGGTCGAGGAAAACCTGATCGCCGGCGCCCATGCCCAGCGCGACCGCGCCGCGGTGCAGCGCGGCATCGACCGCGTCTATTCGAGCTTTGCCGTGCTCAAGGAACGGCGGCACATCTCGGCCGGGTACCTGTCGGGCGGCGAGCAGCAGATGCTGGTGATCGGCCGGGCACTGATGTCCGACCCGAAGGTGATCCTGCTCGACGAACCCTCGCTCGGCCTCGCACCGATGATCGTCGAGGAGATCTTCACGGTCATCCGCAAGCTCAAGGACGAGCAGAAGCTGACCGTCGTGCTGGTCGAGCAGAACGCCGCGCTTGCCCTCGCCATCGCCGACCACGCCTACGTCATGGAAAACGGCCGCATCGTCCTCGAGGGCGCGGCCGAATCCCTGAGGCAGAATTCCGACATCAAGGAATTCTATCTCGGCCTCAACGAGGCCGGGACGCGGAAATCGTACCGCGACACCAAACACTACCGCCGCCGCAAGCGCTGGCTGTCCTGATCGGGACTGCAACAGCGTCATAGCGTCCTTCGAGACGCGCCTTTCAGGCGCTCCTCAGGATGAGGAACGTCGTGCCTGGCATCATGGGAATTCCTCATCCTGAGGAAGCCGCGTAGCGGCTGTCTCGAAGGCCGCGTAGCGGCTGTCTCGAAGGACGCTAGGCGCGCGTCCGAGACTCCCCATAATAGCCGACCACCCCTGATCCGGAGCCCCCGCCATGCCCAGCCTTCCCCGCATCGCCGTCATCGGCACCGGCGGCACGATCTCGTCGCTCGGGAACGGGCCGCTCGACGTGCTCGATTACCCGGATTTCGGCGAGCGGCTGACGAGCGAGGACCTCCTCGCCAAATTCCCCGAGACGCGGCTTGTCGCCGACGCGGTGCCGGTGACGTTCCGCCAGGTCGCGAGCACCGCGATCGGGGTCGAGGACTGGGTCGAGTTGCGCACCCTCATCCACCGCATCGCCCGCGACGACCCGAGCATCGCCGGGTTCATCATCCCGCACGGCACGGCGACGCTGGAGGAGACCGGGTTCTTTCTCAATCTGACGCTGGCGATCGACCGGCCGGTGGTGCTGGTCGGCGCGCAGCGTCCGGCGAGCGCGCTCGGCACCGACGCCGGGATGAACCTCGTCAACGCGCTCCGCCTCGCCGGCTCGCCGGATGCGCGCGGCAAGGGCGTGCTCGCGCTGCTCAATGACGAGATTCAGACCGCGCGCGACGTGGTCAAGACCTCGACCTATCGGGTGCAGACGTTCAAGAGCCTCGATTTCGGCGCGCTCGGCCATGTCGACGGCGACGGTGTGCATTTCTACCGCGCGCCGACCAAGGCACACGCGCCCGACACGCCCTTCGCCGGGCGCGAGTTCGGCGCGATGCCACGGGTCGACATCATCTATTCCTATGCCGGGGCCGACGGCGCGCTGGTCGAGGCGGCGGTCGCGGCGGGGGCGAAGGGCCTCGTCTCCGCCGGGTTCGCCCCGGGCAGCCCGAGCCCGGCGCAGCAGCGTGCGCTGGTGGCCGCGACCAACGCCGGGATCGTCGTCGTGCAATGCACCCGCGCCGCCAGCGGTCGAGTCGCGCCGCGCCGGCGGCTGCGCGAAGCGGGGATCGTCGCCGGCGAGGATTTCTCGCCGCAAAAGGCGCGCATCCTCCTGATGCTGATGCTGACGACGACGACCGACATCGCCGCGATCCAGGCGGCGTTCCAGGCCTATTGACCGTGACGGGGATCACCCGGCGCAGCTTTGGCGCGGCGGCACTGCCCGCGGCGCTGGCGCCGCGGGCGCGCGCCGCCGATACCCCGACGCTAGAGATAGCCGGCGGGCGGAGCGAACGCGGCGGACCGCCGTTAGCCCCGGCAGACGTTAACGAGGGGTTAACCATGATTAACGCAACCCTGGCCGCCCTGGTCATCGGCATCGGCCTCGTCGCGCTCGGCGGCGCCGCCCAGGCGCAACAATATCTGGAATCCCGGACACTGAACGAGATGTGCAACCAGGGCAGCTATCAACCCGCCGAACCGTCGATGGCCTGCTTTGGCGTGGGATATAACCGAGGCCTCGAACGCGCCGGCGTCATCGACCTCGCCCGCTGAGGATTTCTCCCGCTCCGCCCCCTATCCCGCTTGCTTTAGCGGCGGCGGCTTCCACAGGCGGCTGATCTCGTCCTGGCTCGGGCCGTAGACCCGCAGGATCGCGAAGAACTTGCCGTTCGGCGCGGGCAGCCAGTTCGCCCGCCGCTCGGGCGGCGGCGGGTTCTTTTGCAGATAGATCGTGATCGACCCGTCCGGGTCGGGGCGCGGCCGCGGCGCGAGGCTGCCGAGGGCATGGCGGTCGATCGAGTTTGCGACGAGGAAATGGTCCGGGATGCCGTACATCGTCAGCGACCAGAAATAGCTCGCCGGCGGGGCGCCGCCCGGCGGAAAGGTGATCGTGTACGAATGCTGGCTCGCATCGGCCGGCGCGCCGGTTTGGTCGGCGTCGAGCGGGTAATAGATCGCCTGGCGCGGGTCGGCCCCGAAAATGCCGCCGGCGACGCCGAGCGCGCGGTTGAGATAATCGGTGCCGAGCACCGCGCGCGAGCCGAACAGCCCAATCGAGTCGGTAAGCTTGAGCGCCGCCGCGTGCATCGCCTGGCGTGCATCGCCTATCCCGGCCTCGATCGCCCGGCGCAGACCGGCATCCATCTGCTTCAAATCCCAGCGGGCGCCGGGGATGACGCCGATCTGCGCGATGCGCTTGAGGATCGGGGCGTCCTTTTCGTTGACCGTCGTAAAGGTCAGCAGGAAATTCGCGTAGGCGAAAAACGCCAGGGTCTGATCGCTGCCGTCACGCCACACGGGCCATTCTACCGCAGGGGCCGCCGAGGGTGCAGGCTGCTTCAGATAGGCGCTCAGCGGTTGCAGCGCATACCCGCGCTGGATCTTCTCGACCGCCGCGGCGTCGGCGGGGTCGCGCTGCTCGGTGCGGGTGAGCGTGCCGAGAAAGCTCGATTCGCCGATGATGACCCGCTTTATCCCCTTTGGCAGCGACCCCTTCCAGCCCGGCGGCGCGAGCAGATAGCCGTCGCCGGCATTACCGTCGATGATGCTGCCGGGGCAATCGAGCACATAGCCCCACAGATCGTCCCACTGGCTCGCGACGTAGCGGCCGTCGTCGCTGGGCGGCTGGGTGAGCACCCACGGCTCGGCGCGCAGATCGACCCAGGCATAGGAATACGGAGTGTCGACATTCGGGGTGACGATGTCCTTCGAGGACGGCGTCGCGATGTGGCGATGCCCCCAATGCCCAAACCCGCCGATATAGGAAGGCGATTTGGCGTCGGCCGCCTGGCGGTACATCGTGCGGTAATAGAGGACGAGCGGGTAGGCGAAGATATAGGCGTCCTTGGCGATCGCCCGGGCATCGGCGGGGTCCATCTTGGGCGCGACGCCGGGATGCGGCAGTAGCTGCGCCGCGGCCGGACCGGTCCGCGCCAGCGCGGCGGCCGCAGCCGCCAGCAGCAGTGTGCGTCGCCTCATCGCGTTTTAGGCTCCTTTGAGAATAGCACAGGCCGCATCGGCGAAGACCTGGGCGCCGAGGACGATGTCGGCCTCGCTGGTGTCCTCGGACCAGTGATGGCTGACGCCGTTGATGCTGGGGATGAACATCATCCCGGCGCGCAGCCGGTGCGACAGGATCTGCGCGTCGTGGCCGGCCCCGCTCGGCATCCGCAGGTGCAGCCCTGGCGCATGCGCCTGCGCGGCGGCCTCGATCGCCGATTGAAAGACGCCATCCATCGGACGCGGCTCCACTTGCGACATCGGCGCAATCGCGGCGCGGCAGGGGCCGGCGCGGTCGGATTCGCCGACCATCTCGTAGAGCGCCGCCTCGAACGCCGCGAGTTGGGCCGGATCGATGTCGCGGAACTGCACCTGCATGTCGGCGCGTCCGGGCACGATGCTGGGCGCGTTGGGGGCGAGGACGATGCGCCCGATCGTCCAGACGGTGCGCGGCCCGGCGATCGCGGCGAAACGGTCGTGGATGCGCGCGGCCAGCCGCACCATCGCGACCCCGGCGTCCCGGCGCCTCGCCATCTGCGTCGTGCCGGCATGGTTCTGCTGGCCGCTCAGCGTGACCATGAAGTTGCGGATGCCGACGATCGCCTCGACGATCCCGATGCGCCGCCCGCTCGCCTCAAGGGTGTCGCCCTGCTCGATATGCGCTTCGAGATAGCCGACATAACGCCCCGGATCGACCGCCTCGCGCTTGCGCCCGGCAAACCCGGCCCGGTCCAGCGCCTCGGACAGCGGCACCCCCTCGCGGCTCTTGCAGGCGGCGAGCTCTTCCTCGCCAACCGTGCCGGTGAACGAGCGGCTGCCGAGCATCTGGCCGTAATGCCCTTCCTCGTCGGCCCAGGCGATCGTGTCGATGCCGAGCCCGGCGCAATCCGGGTCGCCGGCGAAGGCGCGCGCCAGTTCAAGCGCATAGATGACGCCGAGCGCGCCGTCGAGCCAGCCGCCATAAGGCTGCGTCTCGCTGTGCGAGCCGACCAGCAGATGCCGGGTCGCGGCATGGTTGCGCCCGAATACGTTGCCGATGCCGTCGATCTCGGGGAGGAGGCCGGCGGCGGCGAATTGCTCGGAGAGCCAATGGCGCGACGCGACGTCGTCGGGCGAATAGGTCGGGCGGTGCACCCCGGTCTTGTAGCGCCCGAACTCGGCCAGCCGCTTCAGATCGGCCACCACCCGCTCGCCATCGATCCTCGGCATGTTCTTGGCCCTCCCGGCAACCTGTCAGCGAATTAACCCGCGCGCCGGGGGAGCCCGGCGCCGTGCGCTGCGTATCCTAATCCAAGATCGCTCGGTCCTAGGCGATTTGCGGATGCACCCGTCGGCTTCTTTTCGAGAGTCGGGCGCTCACGGCGGGACCTGGTACCACGGAATACCGGCGGTCGAGCCTGAGCCTCTGTCCAACTGTCTCAAACGGAGAACCGAGTTATGAACAAATCGATCCTAGCGGGAGCCGCGTTTTTGGCGGCCGCCGCGGTCGCGGTGCCGATGATCGCCTGGTCGGCCGACGCCCCGCCGCCGCCTGCGCCGATGGCGCCCGGCCAACCCGGCGGCGACCGCCCCGGCATGGGCGAGCACCACCATGGCTGGGGTCACCGCATGGCGATGCGCTCGCCGCAGCAGCGCTGCGAGGCCGGCATCGCCCGCCGCGCGGCCCGCGCCGCCTATGTCGAAGCGCTGCTCAACCTGACTCCGGACCAGCGGCCGCTCGCCGCCAAGGTCGAGGCGGCGATGCAGGGCGCGGCCGGCAAGGAGCACCAGCTCTGCTCGTCGCTGCCGACCGACGCCAAGGTGCCGGCAACCCTGATCGACCGGCTCAACCGCCGCGAGCAGATGATGCAGGCTCGGCTCGACGGGATGAAGCAGGTGCAGCCGGCGCTGCAGGCGCTCTACAGCGCGCTGATCCCGCAGCAGAAGCAGATCCTCGACCACCCGTTCCATCGGGGGTAACTGCGCACGGTCGATGGGCTTCGCTGCGCTCAGCCCATCCTACGGCTCGGTATCGTAGGATGGGCTGAGCAACGCGAAGCCCATCATTCCGCCCGATTTGCTAGACTGGCGGTCCCGAACCACCCAGGCCGCCGCCATGTCCAACCCGCCGCGCATCGCCCTGATGGGCTTTTCGATCGAGTGCAACAAATTCGCGCCGGTCGCGACCAAGGCGCATTTTCTCGCCCGCACCTATCTCGAAGGCGACGACATCGTCGGCGAGGCGCGCGGCGCCACCCCGACGATGCTGCCCGAGACGCCCGGCTTTATCGCCGCGATGGATGCGGCCGGCCCGTGGATTCCGGTCGGGATCGCGTTGGCGATGACGGAGCCCAACGGCCCGGTCGACCATCCGTTCTTCACCGAGTTGCTGGAGACGATCCGCACGCGGCTGACCGCGGCGCTGCCGGTCGACGGCGTCTATATCTGCGCGCACGGCGCGGCGGTGACGACCGAGGACGACGACCCGGAGGGAACGATGTTCGCGATGGTGCGCGGGATCGTCGGCGACGACGTGCCGATCGTCGCGACGTTCGACCTGCACGCCAACGTCTCCGACCGGATGGTGCAGTCGATCGACGCCTTTATCGGCTATCGCACCAACCCGCATCTCGACATGCGCGAGCGCGGGGAGGAAGCGGCGGCGGCGATGCGCGAGATGCTCGCCGGGGTCAAGACCGAGCGCGCGCTCATCCGCCTGCCGATCGTCGCGCCGACCGTGACCCTGCTGACCGCGGCGGGTCCTTACGCCGACATGATCGAGTTCGGCCAGAGCCGGATGGCGCCGGAGATCATGAACGTGTCGGTGATGGGCGGGTTCGCCTATGCCGACACGGCCAAGAACGGGATGGCGATCATCGTCACCGCCCGCCGCGACGACCGCCGCAACCAGAGCGCGGCGATGGCCGTCGCGCGCGAGATCGCCGAATTCGGCTGGTCGCAGCGCGAGCGGTTCTATCCGCGCCTCACTTCGCTCGACGACGCGGTGGCGAGGGCCGTCACCGTGTCGACCGACCTGGCCGCGGCGCCGCTGATCTTCGCCGATGTCGCCGACAACCCCGGCGGCGGCGCGCGCGGCAATACGATGTTCCTGCTGAAGGCGCTGGTCGAGGCGGGGGTGAGGGGCGCGCTGGTCGGGGTGATCTACGATCCGCCGCTCGCCGCCGAAGCGCATAAATACGGGCTGCACTATCGCTTCGACGCCGAGTTCAACCGCGCCGAGGACAGCGAATTCTCGGAGAGCTGGACCGCCCGGGCCCGCGTCGCCGCGCTGACCGACGGGAATTGCGTCGGGCGGCGCGGCATCTACAATGGGCTGAGCCTCCATCTCGGCCCGTGCGCGGCGCTGGCGATCGGCGGGGTGACGGTCGTCGTGATCTCGCACCGGGTGCAATGCGCCGACCCGATCTTTTTCGAGATGATGGGGCTCGACATCGCCAGGGCGCGGGTTGTCGTGGTCAAGTCGCGCGGCCATTTCCGCGGCGGCTACGACGAGTTCTTCGCGCCCGAGCAGATCGTCGAGGTGGATCTGCCGGGGCTGACCTCGCCGGTGCTGAGCCGGTTCGACTGGAAGCGGTTGCCGCGCCCCGTGATCCCGCTCGATAACGGGGTGGAGTGGTCGCCTCTGTACGGATGACCGTTCAATCCCTATGTGCGTGGCACACCGACCAGCAAGGACCAGCAAGAGAACGATGAACAAGTCCCAAAGCACCGATTATACGGACCGCCTGGACGCATCCGCGAAGGCGAAAAAGGCCCTGCTCGAACGGGCAGCCCTGGCGAAATCCGCCGCTGAGGACCCTGCGGCGATCGAGCGGCGGGCGGCCCGAGAGGCGATCATCGCCGCTCGCGACATCCGTATCGCGGAACGGAAGGCGGCCAAGGCAGCGGCCGAGGCGCAGCAGGCCGCCGAGCGGGCCGCCGCAGAGGCCGCGGCCGAAGCCGCCCAGAAAATCGCCTTGCAGGCGGAACACGAGGCCCGGGAGGCGGAATACGCGGAACGGGTTGCCAAGGCGGCCGTGACCGAAGCCGAGGCACAGGCTGCTCGCGACGCTCGCTATGCGGCGCGGAAGGCCCGCAAGCGAAACGGCCGGTGAGGCGGGAGTACAACCGCACCCGGCTGGCTGCCCCGATCTAACGCGGCGACCCGTTTACGTGCGGCTTTAGCGCGGCATAGACGAAGGCGTTGACCGGTGTCGGGATGCCGTGCTTGCGGCCCAGCTCGACGACTTTCCCGGCGAACCACGGCAATTCCAGACGGTTGCCGTGCAGCAGGTCGTTGCCCATCGAGGTCATGTGGTGCGGCGGCATCGTGCGGAACATCGAGATCGCCTTGTCGGCGCTATCGGAAGGCAGCGCGACCCCTTCCGCGCGGCCGACCGCCTCGGTCTCGTAGAGGCTAGCCTCGACCAGCGGCCAGAGGTCGAGGTCGTCGCGGTATTGGCCGAGCGGCACGCGGGTCAGCGCATTGACGTTGGCGAGCGGCACCAGCAGCAGGAACTTGTCCCAGAGCGGAACCAGGATGTCGGCGCTGAACACCCGGTCGAACCCGGCCTTCTCGCACAGATCGGCGAGGGCCTGGCCGCGCGCGCTCATCCGCCCGTCGAGCTCGCCAAAGCTCATGCGCTGGTAAGTGCCGGTCTGGCGGATCACGCCGGGCGCGACGATCGACCCGGTAACAAAGGCGCTGCCGCCCATCACCGCCGCTCGCCCGAGGATCGGAATAAGGCGCTCATGCGCGTCGATGCCGTTCTGCAGCGGTATCACGGCGGTCTCGTCGCCAATCAGCGGGCGCAGGCCGGCGCCGGCGGTCTCGACATCCCATAGCTTGACGCAGAGCAGTACGATGTCGACCGGCCCGACCGCGGCGGGATCGTCTGTAGCGATGGTCGGCTGGACATGGGTCTCGCCACGATCGCCCTCGACCCTGAGCCCGTTTTCGCGCATCGCCGCGAGGTGTGCGCCGCGGGCGATGAACGTGACATCGGCCCCTGCCTTGGCCAGCGCCGCGCCGAAGATGCCGCCGATCCCGCCGGCGCCAATGACCGCGATGCGCATGCCGATCCTCCCGCTTTTGCTCTACGCTAGCCCGCTCACCCAAACAGGAGAACGACGATGGCCCAATCCGCCAGCTCCCCCGCCCGCGAAGCGATCCGCGGTACCGTGCCGATGCTCGCCGAATATGCCGACAAGATCATCTACGGCGAGGTGTGGGAGCGCCCGCAACTGTCGAAGCGCGACCGCAGCCTCATTACCTGCTCGGCGCTGATGGCGACCGGCCGCTACGAGCAGCTCCGCGGCCACCTCGCCCGCGCCCTCGCCAACGGCGTCACCAAGGACGAGATCAGCGAACTGATCACCCACCTCGCCTTCTACGCCGGCTGGCCCAGCGCGATGACCGCGGCGACGCTGGCAAAGGAGGTATTTGCGGCGAGTTAACTCCAAAGCTGGACCGCGGGCGTCCCGCCCGCATCTTACCAAGAGCGGGCGAGACGCCCGCGGTCCAAGTCGTCGGGCGTCGACCCGGATCACGCTTCCGGGTTGCGCCTCTTGGATCGCCCGCGCATCAACAAGGCGCCATTGCGCAATCCCGCCCAACCGCATTGCTGGACCGTGCGAACTTGATGACCGGATAGCTGGCGCGCGAGCCGCCTTGGCACCCGCTCATCCAGCAGAATGCGCACCGGCGATCAACATCTCGTTGGCCGCTTCGAGCGCAGCCACGGCCTGCTCTCGCGACACCGTCGGAAAATCGTCCAGAAATTCTTCGAGATTGTAACCGCCCTCAAGGTAATCGATCAGATTTCTCGGCGGAACGCGGGTGCCGACGAATACCGGTGTCCCACCCAGAATCTCCGGGTCACGGTGGATAACCGGTTTGCCTTGATCCATGTCGACCGCCCTCGTGCTCACGTTTCACAATCGTCGCACGCCTACGCCGCGTCGTGGAAGATGATGCCGAGGGTGAAGCGCTGGCCGGAATTCACGCGGCTGACGCCGTGGCGCATCGTCACGCGGTAGGTGCCGCGCGTGCCGGCGACCGGGCGGTGGTGGACCGGGAAGATCACCGCCTCTCCCTGGGCCAGCGGCACGACCTGGCCCATCGATTGGCTGCGCGGGCGCTGCTCGACAAGGAGGAACTCGCCGCCGGTGAACCCGTCGGTCAAGAGCACCGTAAGCTGGAGCGGAAAGACCAGTTCGCCGTAGAGGTCCTGGTGCAGGCAGTTGTAGTCGCCGGGGCCGTATTTGAGGAGCAGCGGGGTCGGGCGGGTCTGGCCGGCCTCGTGGCAGGCGGCAAGGTAGGCGTCGTGGGTTGCCGGAAAATTGCCGCCCCAGCGATTGGCGATCTCGGCGAGGCCGGGATAGAGCGCCTCGCGCAATCCGGCGACCGGTTCGGGCAGGGGGTAGCGCAAGTATTTGTACTCGCCCTCGCCAAAACGATGGCGCTGCATGACCACCCGGCTGCGGAACCGCGCCTCGTCGTCGTAGAGGGCAACGAGGTCGCGGCATGCGGCGGGGTCGACGAGGCCGGGGATCGTCGCGTAGCCGCGCCGGTTCAGCGACGCCCCGACCTCCGCCCAGTCAATCCGCGGCGGCATCTTTGGTCGCCTCGCGTTCGCGGGTAAGCAAGGCGCGCTTGCGCTCGATGCCCCAGCGGTAGCCGGCGAGGTTGCCGTCCCCGCGGACGATACGGTGGCACGGCACCAGCAGCGCCAGCTTGTTGGCCGCGCAGGCCCCGGCGACCGCGCGCACGGCCCGCGGTTGCCCCAGCGCGGCGGCGATCTCGGTATAGGTCGAGGTGCGGCCCGGCGGCACTTGCCGCAGCGCACGCCAGACGCGGGCCTGGAACGCGGTGCCGCGGATGTCGAGCGGCAGGTCGGGCTGCGTGTCGGGGTTGGTGACAAACCGCACGATGCGCTCGGCCCAATCGGCGAGCTCGGTATCGGCCGGCCAGATGAGGGCGGCCGGGAAGCGCCGGCGCAGCTCGGCCTCCAGCGCCGCTCGGGTATCGCCGAGCGCGGTCATGCAGATACCCTTGGCCGTCGCCGCGACGATCGCGTGCCCGATCGCGGTCTCGACGATCGTGTAGCGGATCGTCTCGCCGCGCCCGCCCTTCTGCCGCGCCGCCGGGGTCATGCCGAGCGCGGCCGGCGCCGCCTCGTACACCCGGGAACTGGCGCCGAACCCGGCGGCATAGGTGGCTGACGCGATGTCCTCGCCGGCGTCGAGCCGGTCGGCGAAGCGGCCGAGCCGGTACGCGCGGCCCCATTCGCGCGGGGTCGTGCCGGTCACCTCCTTGAACACGCGGTGGAAGTGGAAGCGGCTGATATGCGCCGCCTCGGCCAGTTCATCGAGCGTCGGGATCGCGTCGCGCGAGCGGATCAGGGCGCAGGCGCGCTCGACCGCCGCGATGTGCCGATCGGCGATCGAGCCCTCGTCGGGCCGGCACCGCTTGCAGGCGCGGAACCCGGCGGCCTGCGCCGCCTCCCTGGTCTCCCAGAAGGCGACGTTCTCGCGCAGCGGCTGGCGCGAGGCGCAGCCCGCCCGGCAATAGACCCCGGTGGTCTTGACCGAATAGAACCAGTTCCCGTCCTGCGACGCGTCATGCGTGCAGACCGCCTCCCAGCACCGTTCCTCGTCCAACATGTCAACTCTCCGTCCCAAGCTCATGGGAGGGAAGATGGGCCGGACGGCGCGGACGCTCTATCCGGCTATTGCTTTCTCATTCGAGACCCATGGCCGAATAACGCGTCAGCGCACGAAATGCTTGGGCAGCATCGCGTGGATGCCCTTGTTGCCGTCGACGAGCTGGGTCACGCGCATGTCGACCGCGAGGCTCGAAAACATATAGGCGTCCGAGGCTTCGAGACCCATCTTCTCGCCGATCAGCTTGATCATCTCCCTGAGCGCGTCCTTCGCCGCGTCGTCGAGGTCTTCGTTGAAGGCCATCGTGATGTGGTGGGTCGGGGTCTCGGCGCGCGGCAGGGTGAAATGCAGATCCTTGCGCACGGTCAGGCGGAAGGTGCCGGCGAGCGCGGTTTCGAGCGCGGTGATGCACACTTCGCCGTCGCCCTGCACGCCGTGGCCGTCGCCGCAGGAGAAGAGGGCGCCGGGGGCCCAGACCGGCAGGTAGAGCGTCGTGCCGGCGGTCAGTTCCTTCAGATCCATGTTGCCGCCGAACTCGCGCGGCTGGATCGAGCTGCACGCGCCGTAGACCGGCCGCGGCGCGACGCCCATGACTCCGAAGAACGGCGCGAGGTCGATCTCGTGCCCGGTCGGCAAGGTCGCGACGCCGCGCTGGCGGTCGATGCCGCTGTGCCAGGTTTTCCGGATCGGGAAATCCTCGGGGAGCGTGCCGACCAGCGGGCGGATGCGGGTGTAGCCCCAGTTTTGCCGGCAATCGATGTTGAGGATGTCGATCTGCAGCACATCGCCCGGCTCGGCCCCCGCGACCGCGACCGGTCCGGTGAGAATGTGCGCGCCGAGCTTGGGTTCGAGCTTGTCGAGGATCTCGAGATGGTCGCCTAGAATCTCAAAACCATCGCCCTTGGGCACGATGTCCGTCCCGCCCGAGACGCAATCGATCGACACCGTGTCACCCGATTGGACCGTGACGACCGGCGCCAACGCCGAGTCGAAATACCCCCAATGGCAATGCTCGGGCTGGCACGAGACGGTGTGGTGCTCGGACATTGACGCCTCTCCCTGGTTCTGACGCGAGCTTAGCGTCAAAACCTCTTGGCAGCGGCGGGAAAATTCCGTTTCGTTGCGGGCGATGGCGTTAGCAAACTCCGCCGAGTACCACCGGCGCCTGATCCAGGGATATTTCGGCCCGAGCGCGCGCATTCGCGCTCTGCGCGCCGCGCCGGTGTTCGATTCCCCCGTGTTCGTCGTCGATTTCGACCAAGGGGCGCGGCACTACCGCACGTTGGGATCGGTCGGGGGGTTTGCCGGGGCGGACCAGGTCACCGAGCAGTCCAGCATGGACATGATGTATCCGGCCCATCTGGTGTTCCAATACGAGCGGCTGATGGCGCTGGCGTTCGCGCTGGCCGAGCGGCCGGTAAGGGCGCTGCTGCTCGGGGTCGGCGGGGCGGCGATGTGGCGGTTCGTGCGCGCCTACCTACCCGATTGCGCTCCGACGCTTGTCGATTGCGACGAGGCGGTGGTGGCGGTGGCGAAGCGCTGGTTCTACCTGACCCAGCCGGCGGTGATCGAGGACGCCCGGCTATTCCTGGCCACGACCACGCAGAAATTCGACGCGATCCTCGTCGACCTCTACGACGCGCACGGGCCGGCGGCGAGCGACGCGGCGTTCTGGACGCGCTGCCTCGACGCGCTGGCGCCGGGCGGGTGCCTCGCCACCAACTGGGCCGATTTCGCGACCAACAGGAACGTGAAGCCGCTCGCCCAGTCGCAGCAGGAAGTCGCGCGCAGCCGCGGACTCGACTGTACCTTTGTCACCCGGCGCGGGTTTCGCGACAACCTCATCCAGTACCTGCCGACCGGCCCCGCCCGCGGCATCGAGGCGATCTTGCCGGCGCACGAACGCTTCGCCCGCGATCGGCGCCTGCCCAACCGCGGCCGCGGCGTCCTCGAAGACTGCCTGATTACCGCCGAGTTCCCGCTCGACCTCGGCTAAAGCCCGTGGCCGCGCTCGTCGACTTCCTCGAAGGCGGCGAGGCTCTTCTCGATCACTTCCTGCGGCAGGTCGCGGGTGATGAAGACGATGCGGGTGCGGTGGTCGTCGCTCGGCCATGACGGCAGCAGCACCGGCGGGTGAAACAGATGCTGCACGCCGTGCAGCACGACCGGTTGGTCGAGGCGGTCGGCGATCGCGACGATCGCCTTGACCCTGAGGAGGTCGTCGCCGCGCATCGAGGCCAGCGAATCGAGCCAGCCCGACAGCGCGTTCCACGAGATCGGCTTGTCGCGCACGATGCAGAAGGCGCGGATGCGGTCGTCGTGGCGGTTGACGTCGAGATCATGGTGGTGGTCGTGATCGTGATGCCCGTCGGCGAGCGCCTCGTCGTTGAGCCAGCGCCGGACCTCGACGCTTTTCTTTTCGGGGTCGAAGAGGCCGAGATCGAACAGCACCTGCGGATCGACCTCGCCCTGCATCACCGGCAGCGGCGACGCGGTCGGGTTGAGCGCGGCGAGGCGCGCGGCCAAGGCGGCCATGCCGTCCGCATCGGCGAGATCGGATTTGGTCAGCAACAGGCGATCGGCGATCGCGGCCTGCTTGACCGCCTCCTGGTGGTTGTCGAGCGTGCCGGCGCCGTTGACCGCGTCGATCGTCGCGACGACGCCGTCGAGCATGTAGCGCTCGGCGACGATCGGGTC
This sequence comes from Allostellaceae bacterium, assembly GCA_036268075.1. Classification (GTDB taxonomy): domain Bacteria; phylum Pseudomonadota; class Alphaproteobacteria; order ATCC43930; family CGMCC-115725; genus DATARH01. The sequence continues at coordinate 30,299 of DATAUV010000117.1, forward strand.
CGACATCAGCGCGTGCAGCACCGGGGCCGGATCGGCGAGGCCGGTGGTCTCGATGACGACGCGGCGGAATTCGGGGATGCGCCCCTTGGCGCGCTTGACGAAAAGGTCGGTCAGCGTGTCGGCGATGTCGCCGCGCACGGTGCAGCACAGGCACCCGCTGCTCATCAGCACGACGTCCTCGGTCGCCCGCTCGACCAGCAGGTGATCGATACCGATTTCGCCGAACTCGTTGATGATGACCGCGGTCCGGTCCATCCCCGGATGCTTCAGCACATGGTTGAGGACCGTGGTCTTCCCGCTGCCGAGAAACCCGGTCAGCACGGTTACCGGAATGCGTTCGGCCGCGTTTATCGCCGGCATCGGACCGCCACCCTCCTCGCTAGGCCTCGCCGGTGCCGGGCTCGGACAATAGCGCCCACAGGAACACGCCGATCCAGCCGACCAGCGTCCACCCGAACAGGATGTTGACCAGCGCCAGCGCCTGGCGTCGCGGATGATCGCGGCCAAAGGCGAGGATCGTCGGCAGGATGTAGAGCAGAGCGATGGCGCCGAGCATGACCGCGATCGTCGCCGTATCGTACATGTCGCCTCCGAAGCCTAGCCCAAACCGCCGCTTAACCTCGCCCATCATAGGCGCGGAGCCCCAAAAAACCAGCACGGGCACGCCCCCGGCTCCGGCTGCCTATGACTCCAAGGGACTGGGGGGTCCGAAGGGGGCGCCGATGTATAGCTGGGTGTATTGGACCGGAATTGCGACCGTCGCGATCTGGGGCGCCTGCTCGGCCTATTTCACGCTGCACGGCATCTAGCGCGGAGGCACCGCCCCCCACACCCACGATCTGGCCGCGACCGTCGTGCCGACCTATGATGCGTCCGACGGGTCAATTCACAGAGCGGGGCGTGGGCATGAGCGATGTCCAACATTTCATCGACGGCAAGCGGTTCGACGGCAACGGGCGCTCGGGTCCGGTATTCAACCCGGCGACCGGCGAGGAGACGCGTCGCGTCGCGCTCGGCGGCGCGGCCGAGATCGACCGCGCGGTCGCGTCGGCGACCAAGGCGTTTCCGGGCTGGGCCGCGACCCCGCCGCTGACCCGCGCGCGCGTCATGTTCAAGTTCAAGGACCTGCTGGAGCGCGACGCCGGCAAGTTCGCCGCCGAGATCACCGGCGAGCACGGCAAGGTGCTGTCCGACGCCACCGGCGAGATTACCCGGGGCCTCGAAGTCGTCGAGTTCGCCTGCGGCATCCCGCATCTGATGAAGGGCGAGTTCACCGAGCAGGTCGGGCGCGGCATCGATTCCTGGTCGATCCGCCAGCCGCTCGGTGTCTGCGCCGGCATCACCCCGTTCAACTTTCCGGCGATGGTGCCGCTGTGGATGTTCCCGATGGCGCTCGCCTGCGGCAATTGCTTTATCCTGAAGCCGTCGGAGCGCGACCCGTCGGCCGGCATCCACATCGCCGAGCTGCTGCTCGAAGCGGGGCTGCCGCCGGGCGTGTTCAACGTCGTCAACGGCGACAAGGAGGCGGTCGACGCGATCCTCGCCCATCCGGGCATCGCCGCGGTCAGCTTTGTCGGCTCGACCCCGATCGCGGAGTACATCTACGCGACCGCCGCCGCGGCCGGTAAGCGCGTGCAGGCGCTGGGCGGCGCGAAGAACCACATGGTCGTGATGCCCGACGCCGATCTCGACCAGGCCACCGACGCCTTGATGGGCGCCGCCTACGGCGCGGCCGGCGAGCGGTGCATGGCGGTGTCGGTCGCGGTCGCGGTCGGCGGCATCGGCGACAAGCTCGTCGACAGGCTGGTGCCGCGCGTGCAATCGCTGAAAATCGGCCCCGGGACCGACAACGATGCCGAGATGGGGCCGCTCGTCACCAGGCAACACCTCGACAAGGTGAACGGCTATGTCGATCTCGGCGTCAAGGAGGGCGCGAAGCTCGTCGTCGACGGCCGCGGGCTCAAACTCCAGGGCTACGAGAACGGGTTTTTCATCGGCGGCTCGGTGTTCGACGACGTGACCCCAGACATGCGCATCTACAAGGAGGAGATCTTCGGCCCGGTGCTGTCGGTCGTGCGCGCGCCCGATTTCGAAAGCGCGCTCAAGCTTGTCAACGACCACGAATACGGCAACGGCACCGCGATCTTCACCCGCGACGGCGACGCCGCGCGCGAGTTTTCAAGTCGCGTGCAAATCGGCATGGTCGGCGTCAACGTGCCGATCCCGGTGCCGATGGCGTTCCACAGCTTTGGCGGGTGGAAGCGCAGCCTGTTCGGCGACACCGCCGTGTACGGCGGCGAGGGCGTGCGCTTCTACACCCGGGTCAAGACCATCACGTCGCGCTGGCCGGCCGGAATCCGCACGGGCGCGGAATACGCGATGCCCACAATGCGTTAACGCATCGAGGTTATGCTCTACCCGCTGCTCCTAGCGGCGTCTGCGACATTCTGGCGCGGTCGCGGCCCGGTGTTGCAGCGCAGTAATTGCGCGTAATGTTAGAAACCGCGTCGCGTTGGCGCAGGTTCGGGTACGACGACGAATACCCCGCGGGTAGAGCCCTCTTCTGGCCCTGCCCGGCGGACGCATTTTTATTCGCGAAGGTTCGGGCGTTGGCGGCCACCGAAGAAAAAGCATTTCCCGTACACCGCCGGTTCGGTCCGCACTTCAAGACGCGCGTTCGCCTGTTCGTCCGCCAGAACGTCCGCAACAGCGAACTCGGCCTTACCGTCGTCGCCGCGATCATGGGCGCGGTCATCGCCCTCGGTGTCGCGGCCACCCGCGAGCTTGTCGATTCGATGCACCATTTGCTGTTCGGGGTGCCGTTCGACGAGCATTTGAGCGGCACGCTGATGATCGAATCGTGGCGCGTGTTGGTGGTGCCGTGCGTGGGCGGGCTGGTCTATGGACTGATCGCCTATGGGCTTCGCCGCTGGAAACCGCGCGACATCGTCGACGCGATCGAGGCCAACGCGCTGCATGGCGGGCGGATGTCGCTGAGCGACAGCGTGCGCCTCACCGGGCTCACCGTGCTGTCGGCCGGGGTCGGCGCGTCGGTCGGCCTCGAAGCGGCGTTTACCCAGCTCGGCTCGGGCACCGCCTCGCGCATCGGCCGCCTCCTACACCTGCGCCGCATGGATTTGCGCACGATGGTCGGGTGCGGCGCCTCGGCGGCGATCGCGGCGGCCTTCAACGCCCCCCTCGCGGGCGCCTTCTATGCGTTCGAGCTGATCATCGGCAGCTACACGCTGGCGACGATGGCGCCGGTGATCATCGCCGCCGTCTTCGCGACGATCGTGACGCGGCAGATCTTCGGCCAGACGCCGATCTTTATCATCGACAGCCATGTCGACCTCGCCGCCGGGCATTACGCGATTTTGGCGGTGATCGGCTTTGCCGGGGGGCTGCTGGCGATCGCCGCGATGACCGGTGTCACGTTTGTCGAGCAATGGTCGCGGCGCATCGCGATCCCGACCTGGGCGCGGCCGGCGGTCGGCGGCGCGATCCTCGGCCTCTTCGGCCTCATGTACCCCCAGGTGCTCGGTAGTGGGCACGGCGGCATCCTCAACAATCTGGCGACCGGCACGGTCGGCTATGAGCTGCCGCTGTTGTGCGGGCTGATCTTTGTCAAGATGGCCGGGTCGGCCGTCTCGATCGGCAGCGGGTTCCGCGGCGGCATGTTCAGCTCGTCGCTGTATCTGGGCAGCCTCTTCGGCACAGCCGCGGCGATGATCGCGCAGTACCTGCCCGGCGTGCTGCCCGACGAATCGGTGTTCATCCTCGCCGGCATGGGCGCGGTCGCCGCCGGGGTCGTCGGCGCGCCGGTGACGATGATCATGCTGGTGCTCGAAGTGACCTCGGATTTCTCGGCCACGATCGGCGTCACCGCCTCGATCATCGTCGCCGCGCTCGTGGTGCGGCACTGGTTCGGTTATTCGTTCGCGACATGGCGGTTCCATCTGCGCGGCGTGGCGCTGCACAGCCCGCACGACATCGGCTGGCTGCACGATCTGCAGGTCGGCAAGCTGATGCGCCAGGATTTTGCCGTGATCCCGCCGGCGACGACCGTGGCCGATCTGTGCAAGCAATTCCCGATCGACCACGGCAAGCATGTCTTTGTCGTCAACGACGACGGCGGGTACGAGGGGTATGTCGACCTCGCCGAAGCGCACCGGCTCGAGGTCGACGGCGACGACGAGGCGCTGACCGCCGCGGAGATCGCCCGCGGCGCCAACCGCTTCCTGACGCCGGGACAGCCGGTACGCGAGACGCTCGACGTGTTCACCGCGTCGGCCTCGGACACGCTGGCCGTCGTCGACAACGCGGTCGACCGGCACATCCAGGGCTATCTCAGCGAGGCCTTCGCGCTGCGTCGCTATTACCGCGAGCTCGAGGCGCGGCATCGCGAGGAGCTGGGCGACGAAGATTTGTTCAACTCGGCCCGCTCGCTCGATAATTGAGGCGCGGCGCCCCTGCCCGGCCTTGGTGCCCAAGCCGGCGCAGAAATGCTATGATCGGCCGATGCGGTCTTGTCCCCTGTTGATTGCCGCTCTTTTCGCCATCGCGCTGACGGGCCTTTCCGCGGCCGCCGCCGAGCCGTGGCCGGCGCGTGTCGGCCGGATCAGCCTCGCCGAAACCGGCGCGACGCTGCGCCCGGCGGGTGGCGCATGGGGCGATGCCGTCGTCAATGAGCCGGTCGCCGCCGGCAGCTCGATCCGCAGCGGCGCGCAAGGCCGCGCCGAGATCACGCTGTCGGGCATCACGATCGCGCTGGCACCGGGGACGACGCTCGATATCGGCCGGCTCGACAAGGACGCGGCCCAGTTCGCGCTCAGCTCCGGCCGCGCGACGCTGGCGCTCGACCGGCGAAACCCGGCGGCGGTCGAGATCGCCACCGCGGCTGGCCCAGTAAAGCCGACCGCCCCCGGCCGCTATGATATCGACGCCGCGGCTGGCCTGACCGAAAAGAGCGAGGCGACGGGCGCGGTCGTGCTGCCCGAGCAGGTGCCGGCGACGATGCCCGGCGCCGCAGCGCTCGCGACCGGCGGCACCTGGGGCCGCAGCGACGGCGGGCCGATCTGGTATCCGAATGGTTTGCCAGCCGGCTGGGCGCCGTTCCGCGACGGCGGCTGGCGCAATTTGCCGCCCTGGGGTTGGACCTGGATCGACGATGCATCGTGGGGTTTCGCGCCAAGCCATTACGGGCGCTGGGCGCGGGTCGACAACCGCTGGGGCTGGGTGCCCGGCAGTGCCGAAGTGGCGGCGGATTTCATGCCGGCCGGGGTCGCATTTCTCGGCACGCCGGGGATCGGGCTGAGCTATGCGGGCGGGTCGGGACCCGCGATCGCATGGTTCCCGCTCGCGCCGGGCGAGCCTTATTGGCCCGCCGCCGACGGCGACGCGCCCGCTAAGATCGTCGACGCTGCCTATAAAAACCGCCGTTTTGCCAGCGCGGTGCCAAAGCCGGTCTTCATCGGCGGCAAACCGGTCGCGGCGGCACTGGTCGATATTCCCGACCGGCGCCTCGACGTGGCGCCGGTGATTCCCGGCTCGCCGGGGCTTAAGCCGCCGGCGCCGCGTCTTGTCGCGGGGCTGCCGCGGATTACGGTTCATCCCGCCCCGCCGATATTGGCCGCCGCACCGCCAAAGCCAAAACCCGCGCCGGCGAGAATTGCCCTCGATGCGCCGCACCGCCGGACGGCGAACCACCGGCCTCCGCCAAAGCTCGCCGCTGCCCCGCCGCCCCATCCGGACAAGATGCGCCGGCACATCGCCGAAGCTCATCACATCCTGCGGCAATAACCCCCAAACCGGATTCCGCCATGATCGACTTTCGCAGCGACAACACCGGACGCGCTGCGCCCGAGATCCTCGACGCGCTGATCCGCGCCAATGACGGCACGGCGCTCGGCTACGGCGCCGACGAATGGACCGCGCGGCTGCAAGACCGGTTCTCCGATCTGTTCGAGACCGCGGTGCGGGTGTTCCCGGTCGCCACCGGCACCGCCGCGAACGCGCTGTCGCTGGCCGCGCTGGGCCCGAGCTGGGGCCTCGTCTATTGCAGCGAGGCGGCGCATATCAACACGTCGGAGGCGAACGCCGCCGGATTTTTCGGCGGCGGGCTCAAGCTGGCGCCGGTCGCCGGCCGTTATGGCCGGGTGGGCGCGGACGAGCTGGCGCAGGTGCTCGCCGGCATCCTGCCCGGCCAGACCCATCGCGGCGTCCCGGTCGCGGTCAACCTGACCCAGGCGACCGATCTCGGCGGCGTCTACACGGTCGACGAGATCGCCGCCGTGACCGAAGTCGCGAAACGCCGCGCGCTCAAGGTGCACATGGACGGCGCACGCTTCGCCAACGCCGTCGTCCGGCTCGGCTGCACCCCGGCCGAGATGAGCTGGAGGGCGGGGGTCGATATATTGTCGTTTGGCGCGACCAAGAACGGCGGCGCGCTGTGCGATGCCATCGTCGTGTTCGACCAGAGCCTTGCCGACGGGCTCGCGATCCAGCTTCGCCGGGCGGGGCAGGTGTGGTCGAAGATGCGCTTCGCCTCGGCCCAGCTCATGGCCTATATCGAGGACGGGCTGTGGCTCAGCCTCGCCGCCGCCTCCAACGCGATCGCCGCGCGCATCGTCGCGGGGCTCGGGAATCTGGCCGGAATCAAGCTGCTTGCGCCGGTCGAGGCCAACGAGCTGTTCCTCGAACTGCCCCACGGGGCGATGGACGCGCTCGACCGCGACGGCTTCCAGTTCTATCGCCGCAGCCCCACCCTCGCCCGTTTCGTCTGCCGTTTCGACTGCACGAATGGCGAGGCCGAGGCGCTGGTGGCATCGCTGCGACGGATTTGCGGAGAGACCAAGCAGGCGGCGGAGTAGGGCTTGCATGGCGGCACATTATACATAAGTGTATAATCCGCCGAATGACGAGCCGCGAACTGCTTCGAGCACTCCGCCGACTGGGCGCGACACTCCACGAAAATCGGGGCAAGGGCGGGCATGTCAGGGTGGAATTGAACGGGTGTGTCAGCCACGTACCAACAGGCTCGGGTGAGCTGAAGACCGGCCTCGTCCACGGCGTCGTGAAACAACTCGGTCTGACAATGCGGGACTTGCGCTAGTAGTGATTCTGGGAGGCGAGATGGACGCTCGACAAGCCGCGGCCACAGGATGGCCGGTCGATCTGATCCCCGCCGAGGAGGGCGGCTTCATCGTCAATTTCCCGGATCTGCCGCAAGGTTGGAGCCAAGGGGAGACGCAGGAAGAGGCGCTCGCTAACGCCGCCGATTTGCTTGAAGAGATGATCCTCGGGTTCATGGCACACAACGATCCAGTGGCGGGACCGTCGCTGGCGGAGGGGCGGCCGGTTGTCGCCGTACCGGCGCTGACTGCCGCGAAGCTCGAAGTCTATTGGGCCATGCAAACCGCTGGCTTGAACAAAAGCCAGCTCGCGGGTCTTCTCGGCTGGCAGCCGTCGCAGGTGACGCGGCTGTTCGACGGGTATCACGCCTCGCGGCTCGAACAGATCGAGGCGGCGCTGGCGGTGCTGGGGCGGCGGCTCGTCATCGCCAGCGAGGCGGCCGAGTAGCGGCTACTCCGCCGCCTCGTCGATCGCCGGCAGCATTCCAAGGGCGCGCTTGTAGACGTCGAGCAGGGTTTCCTGCTCGTCGAGGTCGTCCTTGTCCATTTTGCGCAAGCGGATGAGCTGGCGCATGATCTTGGTGTCGAACCCGGTGCCCTTGGCCTCGGCATAGACCTCCTTGATGTCCTCGCTGAGCGTCTTGCGCTCCTCCTCCAGTCGTTCGATCCGCTCGATGAACGACTTCAACCGATCGCCCGCGATCCCCCCAACATCAGGCATGGCCGCACCGGCTAATGCTGATGCTGCGAGGCGGCGAAGGCGGCCTTCTGCTCGGGGCTCGCCTCCTTCTGGTGCTGCTTGCGCCACTCGTCATAGGGCATGCCGTAGACGATCTCGCGCGCCTGCGGGTCAGTCAGCTCGACACCGCTCTCCTCGGCCGCCGCGCGGTACCATTTCGACAGGCAGTTGCGGCAGAAGCCGGCCAGGTTCATCAGGTCGATATTCTGCACGTCGGTGCGCTCGCGCAGATGCGCGACGAGGGCGCGGAAGGTCGCGGCTTCGAGTTCGGTGCGGGTCTTGTCGTCCATCTCCACCTCCAAATCCTGAGCCTTATGTAGCATCGGTGGTGCCGATGTTGAACGGCGGATGATGGGCTTCGCGTTGCTCAGCCCATCCTACGGCGCCGGAATCGTAGGATGGGTAGAGCGCAGCGAAACCCATCAAATCGGAAAGATCAGCGATAGCGGGATGTTGGTCGCATCGGTCACGCAGATGCGTTCGGCAAACCTCAGAGTACCGGCATCGTCGGCGACGCGGTCGTAGCAGCGGCCGCAGAGGAAGACGGTCGAGGTTTCGTTGAGCATCGTCTCGAACAGGGCGAAGCTTTGGGCGAGGCGGAGTTCCGGCCCCTCGATCGCCAGCAGCGACGGCGCCCCCATCACGCGGCGGATGATGCGCGGGGCGTAAAGCGTGGTCTCCCGGATCGCGACGACGCGGTCGGCGAGCATCGCGCGGCTCTCGCAATAGACCATCGCGACCGGCAGCCCCGCATCGTAATTCTCGCGCGGGGTGATCTTGTAGATCCCGGCCTCGACGAAAAAATCGGGCCAGCGCTCGTATTCGCCCTCGTCGAGCGCCGAATCGTAGCCGGCGTAAAGATCGGCGAGGCGTTGGCGCAGCTCCGATGACGCCGCGACCCCGGTGCTCCCAATCATGGTCGGCTCATAGGCCCATCACCGTGCGGTAATGCTGGTAGAAGCCGCGGATGCCGCACTCGGTGATCATATGATGCGAATCCCTGGCCTCGCGCCCGTCCATCTCGACGATGCAGTCGCGGTCCTCGCCGGCGGCGATGCCGGATTGCGACAAGAGCATCGCCTCGCTGTCGTCGATCGAGACGAGCCCGGCCGGGCCGAACAGATTGGCCTGGCGCAACCGCCGCTCGCGCATCTCGGGCGCGTCGTCGGCATAGCCGAACACGGTCCAGACCAGGTCGAAATTGCCGGCGTCGAAGGGGACGATCTGGCGCATCGCCATCGCGTTCGACTGTTGCTGGACGATCAAATTCGGCCAGATCGTCTGCATCACCACGGTCGGCTCGCCGGGGAACTCGCGCACCGGGTCGATCAGGCGCGGGTCGGCGAGGGTGAGCTTGTCGCGGAACTGCGGGAGCTGGGCGACCTCATTCGTCGCCTGGGTGTCGTCGCGCCGGCTGACGAGCACGCCGTGGCGGCCGGTCTCGTCATCGATCTCGGTCGAGGATTTCTGGTCGAGGCGGAACAGGCCGAACGTGATCAGGAACACATGCAGGAGCCCCGCGTGGTACGGGTCCTTGATGTTTTCCATCATCAGCTTCCAGTTGCTCGGGATGCGCTGGCGCCAATAGCCCAGCACCTCCAGCGGCCGGCCGCTGAAGACGCGGTCGAAATACCCGAGCATCTTGGGGCCGAGATAGGTTTCGATCGTCTCGTTCGGTGCGTCGAAGCTGGCGAAGACGACGCCGTTACGCGTCGTGACCGCGAGGCTTTCGAGCCCGCGATCCTCGAGCCGGAAATCGGCCGGCATCCCGCCCTGTCCCTTCAAGCCGCGGCGGAACGGCACGCCCATCAGCTTGCCGTCGAGCGAGTAGGTCCATTGGTGATAGGGGCACATGAATTCCTTCACGTGGCCCCGGTTGGCGCTGCAGACCTGCATGCTGCGGTGTGCACAGCGATTGACCAGCACGTGGACCGCGCCGTCCTCGCCCCGCACCGCGACGACCTCGCGCGTGCCGAGCCGGCTGCGCTTGAAATCGCCGGGGTTCGGGATTTCGGCTTCGAGGCAAGTATAAAGCCACGAGGGGCCGTCGAAGATGCGTTCGAGCTCCTGGGCGAAGATCGCCGGATCGGTGTAGACCCAGTTCGGGATGCGCCCGATGCCTTCTTGCGGCCAGCGCCGTATCGCGGTTCCGCCGCCCAGTCCGTCCATTGGCGCCATTCGCCACCTCGACAACAATCCGGGCCGGCCCCTATCCTCAGGGGCTGCCATGCGGTGAGGGTAGATAATGGACGGGGACCCGGCAACGACTTTGCCCCCATCGGACCTGAGATTGGCCGGGGAGTTGGCCGGCATCGCGCTTGGCGCGATCGGACAGCCGATGCGGCGCAAAGAGGACGAGCGCCTCGTTACCGGCAGGGGCAGGTTCAGCGACGATTTCACCCTGGCCCGCCAGGCCTACGCCGCCATCGTCCGCTCCCCGCACCCGCATGCACGGATCCTATCGATCGACACCGCGAAGGCGGCGGCGATGCCGGGGGTGCTGGCGGTCTTTACCGGCGCCGACTGCATCTCCGACGGGCTCAACCCGGTGCCGCACGACCCGGTGCCGAAAACGCGCTACGACATGAAGCTGGTGCCGCCTCCAGGGGTCGAGCTGTTCATCGGCCCGCAACATCTGATGCAGTCCGACATCGTGCGGCATGTCGGCGAGGCGGTCGCGATGGTCGTCGCCGAGACGCAGGCCCAGGCGCTCGACGCGGCCGAGGCGGTCGCGGTCGAGTATGAGGAATTGGCGTGGGTCACCGACCCGCGGGCCGCCTTGCAAGCAGGCGCGGTGGCGGTGTGGCCCGAATGCCCGGACAACGTCTTTATCGACACGAAATTCGGCGATTGGGAGGCGACCGACCGCGCCTTCGCCGAGGCGGAGCATGTCGTCGTATTTGACTACCACATCGCCCGCGTCACCGGCGTGCCGATGGAGCCGCGCGCCGGGCTCGGTGAGTACGATCCGGCGACCGGGCGCTATACGGCTTACGCCGGCAGCGGTGGAGCGGTACGGCAGAAGCGCGAGCTGGCGACAATCCTCGGCGTGCCGCTCGACAAGGTGCGGGTGGTCTCGCTCGATGTCGGCGGCAATTTCGGCACGCGCAACCGGATCTACCCTGAAACCGGGCTCGTCGCCTGGGCGGCGAAACGGGTCGGGCGTCCGGTCAAATATCTGTCGACGCGCAGCGAGGTTTTTCTTACCGATTTCCAGGGGCGCGATCTGCTGACGCGGGTCGAGTTGGCGTTGAGCAAGGACGGAAAATTCCTCGCTCTGCGCGCGGACAATATCAGCAATTGCGGGGCGCATTGCGCGTCGCTGTCGCCGCTGAGCAAGGGGTCGGGGCTGGTCACCGGCTCGTACGCGATCCCGGCCGCGGCGCTGCGGTCGCGGGCCGTCTTCACCCATACGATGCCGACCAACGCCTATCGCAGCTCGGGCCGGCCCGAGGTCACCTTTGCGATCGAGCAGGTGATCGACAAGGCGGCGGCTACGCTCGGCTTCGACCGCGTCGAACTGCGCCGCATGAACATGGTGGCGCCCGAGGCGATGCCGTACCCGAACGCGGTGGGCATGATTTATGATAGCGGCACCTACGAGGCCAATCTCGATTTATCGATGCAAATCCACGATTGGACCGGGTTCGCGGCGCGCCAGCGAGAGGCGAAGGGGCGCGGGAAACTCCTCGGGCTCGGCCTCGCGCATTACGTCGAATCGGCCATCGGCGCGCCGAACGAGCGTACCGACATCACCGTGACGGCTGAGGGCCGGTTACGGGTCGTGATCGGCACCGGACCGAGCGGCCAGGGGCACGAGACGAGCTTTGCACAGGTCGTCGGCGCCCTCCTCTGCGTGCCGACGGGCGCGATCGACCTGATCACCGGTGACACCGACCAGGTCGCGGCCGGCGGCGGCTCGCATTCGGGACGCTCGATGCGGCACGCGGCGACGCTGTTCGTCAAGGCGGCGCCGGAGATGATCGCCAAGGGGAGACAGCTCGCGGCGCAGCTCCTCGGCGTCGATGCCGGCGAGGTCGCCTATGCCGAAGGCCGGTTCTCGTCCCCGCCGGGCAACCGCAGCCTGGATTTTCTCGAACTGGGGCGAGAGGCCGCCATGCGCAAGCTGGAGCCGCTCGCGGTCACCGCCGAGCACGAGATGCACGACCCGGTCTTCCCGAACGGCTGCGCCGTCTGCGAGGTCGAGGTCGATCCCGAGACGGGATGGGTCGACCTCGTGCGCTATTCGGTCGTCGACGATGTCGGGCGCTGCATCAACCCGCTGATCGTGCACGGCCAGACGCATGGCGGCGCGGTGCAGGGGATCGGGCAGGCGCTGTGGGAGGAATGCGCGGTCGACGCCCAATCGGGCCAGCCGCTGTCGGGGTCGTTCATGGATTACGGCATGCCGCGCGCCGACAACATCCCGAGCTTCGAGACCCGCATCGTCGAGGTGCTGTCGCCGCGCAACCCGCTCGGCATCAAGGCCGGCGGCGAGGGCGGCACGACGCCGGCGCCCTCGGTCGTGATCAGCGCGATCCTCGACGCGCTGCGCCCGCTCGGCGTCACCGAACTCATGATGCCGGCGACGCCGTTGCGGGTGTGGCAGGCGATACGGGCGGCGAAATAACGACCGCACCGGGAAAAACATGGGGGCTTCTTCACGCTGCGCAGCGTGACGCGCGTCGCGGCGGCACGGGCCGCCGGGAGGCAGTGCGTCAACCCAGCGAGGCCCAAAACTCGACGGCCGTGCGGGCGCAGCGTTCGGGCTGGAGCAGATTGACGCCGTGGCCGATTCCGGGAATCGACGCGACCCGGCCGTCGGGCAGTTTCTCGACAAAGGTTTGCTGTTGCGCCGACGCGATCGGGCTCTTGTCGCCGCTGAGCAGCAGCACCGGCGCCTTGATCCCGGGCAGAAGCGGCACCGTATCCACCGCCTCGAAGCAATCGTGCATTGCCGCGGCGATCTCGGGTGGGGTGCGGTCCATCTCGCGCACGACCCAATCGCAGAGGTTCGGGCTCGCGTGGTCCATGTCGAGCCGGTAGCCGAGCGTCTGCCGGCACCATTCGCCGACCCCAAACGCGCGCATCGCATCGGATGCGGAGCCTTTGCCCAGCGCGTAGATCTCCTTGATCCGGTCCGGGATGCGGGTCGGCGTGTTGCACAGCACGAGGCTGGCGACGCGGTCGGGATGCGCGGCGGCGAGCAGCAGCCCGATGATCCCGCCCGACGACTCGCCGACCCAATGCACCCGCGGCAACGACAACGCGTCGAGCACCGCGATGATCTGCGCGCCGATCGCCTCAGGCGTGTAGCGATATCCATCCGGCGGCTGGTCCGACAGCCCGCAGCCGAGCAGATCGGGCCGATACACCCGCCGCGTCTCCGCGGCCGTTGGAACCCAGCGGTTCCAGAACAGCGCGTTGCGGGCGAAACCGTGCATCATCAGCACCGGCGTCGCGCCGTCCCAGGGCCACAGGTAGTCGTCGACAAAGCAATGAACCGATGGACCTTCGGGCAACCGGATGCGGGACATCGGCAGCAATCCTCCGAAAGATTTCAACCTTCACCGAGAAGCCGTACCGATGAAGCGTACACGCCGTGGCGCCGCACCGCGTTGGCGAACTTGCGGTCCGCGGTGGCCAGCACGGCCCTTTCGGCCAAGGCTACAGCCAAGTACAGCGAGTCGTACACGGTCTCGCCCAAATCGACGGCGATGTCTTGCGCCGCCGAGACGTAGACCGGCGCTGGGAGCAGCTGAATGGGAACGGCCTCGATTGCGGCGAGCGCGGCGCGGCCCTCACCACGGCTGCGCAGACGGCGTCGAACGAGCGTCCACAAGACGTTGGCGCATTCGATGATCAAGAAGTCAGGAGCGAGCAACAGCTCCTCAAGGACGAGCGCCCGCGCGGCATCCGACCCGGGCTCCTCGATAACCCATTTGACCGCGACGCTCGCGTCGACGACGAAGCTCACTCGTTGTCGCGGTCGCGGTCGCGGCGCAGCTCCTCAAGCGTCGAAAACCCCTCGACCCGTCCGATCTCGCGTCGAATTTCATCTAGCCGCCGAACCGCCTCCTCGCGCCCCAAACCCACGGCACTCGCGAGAGCCCGGCGTGCCTGTTCCTCGGTAGAGGTGCCGCAAGCTGCCGCGCGCCGCCGCAACGCTTCAATTACGCCATCGTCGATATTGCGGATGACTAACTGTCTCATGCGGCTCCCTTACAGCATTAATGATATCATTGCAATCGCCTTCAATGAAATCTCGGCATGACCTCCTGGCACATCAGGCGCAGCGCGGTCAGGACGTTTTCGTCGGGGATTTTGCCGCCGCAATTGAGTTCGGCGAGGATGCCGTCGAGCCCGATTTCTTCGTCGACCTCCTTCAGGCGCTTGGTGAACTGGTCGGGGGTGCCGCAGATGACCTGGGTCGCCAGCGCCTCGTCGAAGGTCAGCGCTTCGAGCCGCTCGACGCGGCGCAGGCGCTGGATCGCGACGTCGCCGCCAGCGCGGCGGGCGGAATCGCGGCCGAGCTCGGCCTGATAGGCGAAAAAGCCCATCAGGCTGTCCTTGAGCTCGGCGCGGGCGCGCTGCTCGGTCTCGGCGAGATAGGCCGGGACGCGCAGATAGACCTGGCCGCGCCCGGGATGGCCGGCCTCCTTATACGCGGCGCGATACGCCTCGATATAGGGCTTGAGCTGCGAAAACGGCCCCTGCCGGACCGCGACAAAGACCGGAAAACCCATCCGCCCGATCGCCGGAAAGGTTTCCGGGGTCGCGCCGGCCATGCGCAGCTCGGGATAGGGTTTCTGGAACGGCTTCGGCGTCGCGGCGATGTCGTCGAAGGAATAATACTTGCCCTGATACGAGAATTTGGGCTCGGTCCAGGCCCGCTGCAAAATCTCCAGCGTCTCGGCGAAGCGCTCGCGACTTTCGTCGTAGGAGATGCCGTATTCCTCATAGGTGCGCACGACGCCGCTGCGGCCGATGCCGTAGATGAGGCGCCCGCGGCTGACCTGATCGACGGTCGCGGCCTCCTCGGCGAGGCGTAGCGGGTGGCACAGCGGCAGCACCTGGACGGCGATCCCGATCTTGATCCGCTTGGTGCGGCTGGCGATCGCGCTCGCGACGGTCATCGGCGCCGCGAGGACCGAGCGCTCGGGGGCGCCGTGCAATTCGGCGAGCCAGACCGCGTCGAGCCCCCATTCCTCGGCCATCTCGGCCTCGGCCAGGGCGCGATCGAACGCCGCGTATTCGCGCCCACCCGCGACCGGCGGAAACTCCATGAACGTGCCGAACTCCATCGCCCGATCTCCCTTGGCCTCCGCCATGATCGCCACGGTTGCCGCCGGGCGCAAGCGCGGGCGAACGTCATCGAAATTTAATATACGATACGGTTGCGTTTCGGTTGAGTTGGAGTCTAGGGTTCGGGCTGCGGGACGGCCCCGCCGGTGGCTCAACGGGAGGACGGATATGACGCGAACACGAATCTTGGCGGCTTCCGCGGTGGCACTCGCCGTCGTCAGCGCGCCGATGACGCCGGCGCTGGCCCGGCATCATCACGGCGGGCCGGGGTTCTGGCCGTTTGCCGTCGGCGCCGCGGTGCTCGGGACCGCCGCGGCGATCGCGACCGCGCCGTTCGCCGTCGTCGCGCCGCCGCCGGCGCCCTACCCGGCCTATGGTTATGCGCCGCCGCCTTCCGCCTATGGCCCGCCGCCGGGCGCCTATTACGCGCCTTACGGCTACGGCCCGCCGCCGTACTGAACCCTTCCCCTGGCGCAACGCGGCGGCGCACCGCTAGAGCATGTTCCGGAAAAGTGGTCCCACTTTTCCGACAAGAACATGCTCCATTTCAGATAGTTAAAGAGCAAAATCCGATTCAACAGGATCGGATTTTGCTCTAGACTGGGCAGGACCGATCAACCCTCAAGGGAGCCGCCGCGATGCGTGTCCACAACCTCTACTGCGACGCCAACGGCCAGTCGCATTTCCGCGACATCGAGATCGAATGGGCCGAGGAAGGCGCGGCCGGCAAATTGTCGAAGCGGCTGCCGGCGACCGGCATCATCTTCCGTGAGGTGCAGCCGAGCTACGACCTCGACTGGCACCCGGCGCCGCGCCGCCAGTACATCATCAACCTCGACGCCGGCGTGCAGATCACCGCGAGCGACGGCGAGGCCCGGATCATCAAGGCCGGCGAGGTGATCCTCGTCGAAGACACGACCGGCAAGGGCCATCTGTCGAAGGCCGTCGAAGGCAAGATCCGCAACTGCATCTTCGTGCCGATCGAATAGGCCGGGGGCATCAGTCGCGGGTTCGCGCCAAGCTCGCGGCGAGCAGCAAGGTGGCGGCCGCGTAGGCCGCCCCCGCGCCGGCATAAAGCCCGGTCGGCGCCAGCGGCAACAGGAAGCCCGCGAGCATTGGCCCTGTGCCGGCTCCGAGATCGCGCCAGGTCGCCAGCCGGGCGATCGCCGGCACCCGCTCGCCGCCGGGATAGATGAAGGCGGCGAGCGGCGCGGATAGCGGCTGCAGCATGCCGCGCAAGAGGACGATCCCGACGATCCCGGTCCACACCATCCCGCCGCAGAGCGCGGCGAAGCCGAGCGCGCAGAGCAGCGACACGACGACCGCGGAACGTGCGATACCCCAGCGCTCCGCGGCGAGGCCGCTCGGCGTCCCGAGCACGATTTCAGCGAGATAGCGCAGCGCCAACGCCGCTCCCGCCGCCAACGTC
The DNA here is from genome assembly GCA_036268075.1 of Allostellaceae bacterium. Taxonomy (GTDB): domain Bacteria; phylum Pseudomonadota; class Alphaproteobacteria; order ATCC43930; family CGMCC-115725; genus DATARH01. Next base: position 46,902 of record DATAUV010000117.1, read on the forward strand.
GCCTCGCCTTTTGGCGCGCTGGCCGCGGCGAGGATCGACAGGCCGACGACAAACACCCCGTCGAGCGTCAGCCCCTGGACGAACGACCACAAATCGAGCGGCGCCGGAACACCGAAGCGGCGCCGCGCCGCCCGTACGGTCTGTCCCGGTCCGCCCGGCAGGAGCAGCGCCATCGGCAGGCCCAGCACGGCCACTCCCGAGAGCACCAGAAAGACGATGCGCGGGCCGGCTGCCGTGGCGAGCACGGCGCCGAGGAGGAGGCCCGTCATCGGCCCCGCGGCGATAATCGCGCGCGCATGCCCGCTCCACCGCGCCGCCCGGCCGAGATCGGCCGTGGCCAGCGCCTGGGTCGCGATGTTGAGCGCGGCGAACGAGAGGCCCCACAACAGCCGCGCCGCGATCAGCGGAACGACGCCAGACAGCGTCGCGTAGCCGAGCGTCGACGCCGCCGCTCCGAGCGCCGCCGCGAGGCAGGCCGTGCGGGGCCCGTAACGCTCGTAACCGCGCACGACCCAACCATAGCCGGCGATGCGCACCAGCCGGTTGACCGCGAGCAGAACGCCCGCCTCCGGCAAGGTCACACCAAACGCCGCCGCATGCAGCGGCAGCAGCAGATACAGCACCGTGTCGCCCGGCAGGGTGAGGCCCAGCGTGATCGCCGCGTAGCGCGAGGCCCGCCCCGCCTCGCGTATGCCCGCGGTAACGGCAGCCAGTCCTACATCCCCAGGATCGAGCCGACGACGGCGCGGGGGTCGCGGCGGGGCCAATTGCCGCTTTCGACCTGATGGAAGAAATCGTCGCAGACCCGGTTGAACAGGTCCGGTTCCTCAAGGTTGAGGGCGTGGCCGGTATTCGGGAAGACGACCAGGGCGGCGCTCCTGATCAGGCGCTTCATCAAGAGGGCCGGGTCGAGACACGGGTCGTCCTCGTCGCCGGTCGCGATCAGGGTCGGCACGTCGAGCGCCTTCATCTCCTCGGCCAATTCCCACAGCGACGGGCGACGCGCCTGGACGCCCCGCATCGTGTTGGCCGCGCCTTCGGTCGAATGCTCGGCGAGTTGGGCCATGAACTCGGCATAGCCGCGCGGGTCCTTGTTTTCGAGCTGCACGCGGGTCGGGCCGGCGCCATAGGTCTTGGCGACCTCGGGCATTCCCTTTTGCGCGATTTGCGCCGCGGTGCGCGCGGTCTCGTCGCGGAATTGCTGGCTCTTGTCGGGCTGGGCGCCGTAGCCGCAGCCGGCGACGACGAGCGCGCTCGCCCGGCCGGGATAGGCGAAGCCGAAATGCAGCGTCGCGAACCCGCCCATCGAGATGCCGACGACATGCGCCTTGGCGAGGCCCAGCGCGTCGAGCACGGCGCGGATGTCGTCGCGCGCCCGCGCCTGCGAATAACGCTCGAAATCGTCCGGCACGTCCGATGGCGGATAGCCGCGGGCGTTGAACACGATGCAGCGGTAGCGGCGCGAGAAATACCGCATCTGCGTCTCATAGCTGCGAAGATCGCCGGCGAATTCGTGGACGAACACGACCGGGTACCCCGCCCCCGCTTCCTCGTAATAAAGCCGGACACCGTCATCGGTCTGCAAATGGGGCATCGCTGATCCTCGCCGCTCTGGAGCGCGCGTATCGTAGCGTCGTTTCCGGGAAGGCGAAATCGGATGTCGGGAGTGATGGCCTTCGCGTTGCTCAGCCCATCCTACGGATCCGGTGCGTAGGATGGGCTGAATGCAGCGAAACCCTTCGCTTCAGATGCAATACGTCCGGATCGGCGGGAAGCCGTTGAAGCCGACCGAGGCGTAGCTCGACGTGTAGGCGCCGGTCGAGAGGATCGATACCCGGTCGCCGACCTGGAGGTCGCGCGGCAGGCTGTATTCGGTCTTTTCGTAGAGGATGTCGGCGCTGTCGCAGGTCGGGCCCGCGATGATCACCGGTCCCGGGTGGCCGCGGCGGCCCGGGGTCTCGATCCGGTACTTGATGCTCTCGTCCATCGTCTCGGCGAGGCCGTTGAACTTGCCGGCGTCGAGATAGACCCAGCGGCGGTCGTCGCCGTCGCCCTTCTCGGAGATCAGCACGACCTCGCTCTGGATCACCCCCGCGTCTCCGACCAGCGAGCGGCCGGGCTCGACGATCACCTCGGGCAGATGATTGCCGAAATGGCGGGTCAGCGCCGTCGTCACCGCGCCGGCATAATGCGCGACCGGCGAGATCGCGCCGCGATACTGAGCCGGAAACCCGCCGCCGATATTGACCATGCGCAAATCGATGCCGGTCTCGGCGAGGAGGCTGAACATTTCGGCGGCTTGCGCGATCGCCCCGTCCCACTGACCGAGATCGGTCTGCTGCGAGCCGACATGGAACGACACGCCATAGGCTTCGAGGCCGAGGCCGCGCGCCTTGCCGAGAAGCTGCACCGCCATCCGAGGGCTGCAGCCGAACTTGCGCGACAGCGGCCACTCCGCGCCCTCGCACGACACGAGGATGCGGCAGAACACGCGCGCGCCCGGCGCGACCCGCGCCAGCTTTTCGAGCTCGGCATCGCTGTCGAACGCGAACAGGCGCACGCCCTTCGCATAGGCGAACTCGATATCGCGCTCCTTCTTGATCGTATTGCCGAAGGAGAGCCGGTCGGGGGTAGCGCCGCTGTCCAGCGCGAGCGCGATCTCGGCCCGGCTGGCGACATCGAAATTCGAGCCGCGCTCGGCCAGCATCGCGACGATCTCGGGCGCCGGATTGGCCTTTACCGCGTAGAAGACCCTGGCGATCGGCAGGTACTGCCGCAGCGCGTCGTAAGCCGCGCCGATGACGTCGAGATCGACGACCAGGCATGGGGTATCGGGTACAGTGTCTACGAGGAAACGCGCGATCTTGTCGTTCATGGCACCGGGACCTTCCCGCAAGCGACGAGTAAGCAACCGACCCTCGGTCCCGTTCCGGATGACCGGGCGGAACCGAAGCGCAGATTTTCGACAGGCATCCCCGCGGGAATGCCGAGCCGATTTTCGGTTAGCTTAAACTGCTCGGGTCGTTGGCCCGGGAGCCCCGCCCACGGCACCGGGTGCCGGGGAGATTGGCGTCAGGGCAGGGCGCTAAGGCCCCGAATTGGATTGCAACCATATCGACCTCCCTCTCGGGACCTGCCTTGCGGCGGGACTGCCAAAAAGGACGCGTTACGTCGTTGCATAACCACCATGGGCCATAGGCACGTGCGAGTGCGTCAACGCGCGGATAGATACGCGCATCGTTCGCGATTGCAAGGGAAAATCGCGAACTCTTCGGGGCTTGGGGAAATGCCCGGAACTGCATCCGAACAAGCCGGAACCGGCTGCTTAAAAACACGCCGAACGCACCGAATCGTCGGTTCTTACGGGGTCGGTCGCAGCGGGATCACGCCGAGCTTCTTTCCGGTCGCCAGGTCGACGATCACGAGCTGCCGCGTGCCGTCGGCGAGGGCGAGGGCGAGCACCACCCGGTCGGCTCCGGTGCTCATCGCCTCGACATGCGCGCCGGCCGGAATCTCGACCGGCGCGGCAGCATAGGCCGCGGCGGGCGGCGTGCCCTTTGACATGCGCCCGGCCACGGTCGCGCCGAGAACCGCGACACCGGCGAGGATCATCGCCCCCATCACCGCAACCAGTATCTTCAGCGCGCGCATCGCCCTAACCGGGTATCGTGGGCGCGATGACCGAGGCGGCGGCGCACGCGATTGTGATCGACGAGGCTGTGGCGGGACAGCGCCTCGACCGCGCGCTCGCGCTCGCGCTGCCCGAGCATTCGCGCAGCCGGTTCAAGGCGTTGATCGAGACGGGGCAGGTCCAGACCGCCGGGGTCGCGGTGCGCGATCCGGCAGCCAAGGTCCGCGACGGCCAAACGTTCGTCGTTTTTCTCCCCGATCTGGTCGAGCCGGCACCGGCGCCAGAGCCGCTGCCGCTCGATGTCCGGTTCGAGGATGCACATTTGCTCGTCATCGACAAGCCGGCGGGCATGGTCGTCCACCCCGCGCCGGGCAACCTGACGGGAACGCTGGTCAACGCGCTGCTGGCGCATTGCGGGGACAGCCTCGCCGGGATCGGCGGGGTGCGCCGGCCGGGCATCGTCCATCGGCTCGACAAGGACACCAGCGGGCTGATGGTCGTCGCCAAGACCGAGACCGCGCACCGGGCGCTGAGCCGAGATTTCGCCGCGCGCCGGATCGCCCGCGCCTACGCCGCGCTCGTGTGGGGCGTGCCGATGCCGGCGAGCGGCGAGATCGAAGGCAATATCGGCCGGTCCCCCCGCAACCGGAAAAAGATGGCGGTGGTGGGCGCGGCGCACGGCAAGCCGGCGCTTACCCGCTATCGCGTCGAGCGCAATTTCGCCGGCAAGGCGTCGCTGGTCGAGTGCCGGCTCGCGACCGGCCGCACGCATCAGATCCGCGTTCATCTCGCCGAGCGCGGCCATCCCGTGATCGGCGACCCGGTCTATGGCAGCCGCAGCGGCCGGGCGGTCGCCCGATCCGGCGAGGTCGGCATCCGGATCGCCGGTTTCCCACGCCAGGCCCTGCATGCGCGCCTGTTGGGCTTCGAGCATCCCGCAACCGGCGAGGCGCTGCGCTTCGACAGCGCCCCGCCCGCCGATATCAGGGCGCTGATTACCGAATTAGAGGGACTTTAAACTGGACAAAAGCCGACTTATGTAGTAGGACTTTCCTCGGGTGGATCGGCCGGCCAGGGGCGGCGTTCACCTACAGCAGTTAAAGAATGGAGCCACGATCGCACATGCCCTCAGTGTCGATGCCATCACTCTCCGGCGAAGGAAACCTGACGCGGTATCTCCAGGAGATCCGCAAGTTTCCGATGCTGGAGCCGCAAGAGGAATACATGCTCGCCAAAAGCTGGAAGGAGCATGAGGACCCCGATGCCGCGCATCGGCTGGTGACGAGCCATCTGCGCCTCGTCGCCAAGATCGCGATGGGCTATCGCGGCTATGGCCTGCCCCTCTCCGAGCTGATCTCGGAGGGCAATGTCGGCATGATGCAGGCGGTCAAGCGCTTTGACCCGGACCGCGGCTTTCGCCTCGCGACCTATGCGATGTGGTGGATTCGCGCGGCGATCCAGGAATACATCCTGCATTCGTGGTCGCTGGTGAAGATGGGCACCACGGCGGCGCAGAAAAAGCTGTTCTTCAATCTGCGCAAGCTCAAGGGCCAGCTTCAGGCGATCGACGAAGGCGATTTATCGCCGGAAAACCTGAAAAAGATCGCGACCGAGCTCGACGTGCCCGAGGCCGACGTGATCAGCATGAACCGCCGCCTCGCCAGCCCGGACCATTCGCTGAACGCGCCGCTCCGGAGCGACAGCGAGGGCGAATGGCAGGATTGGCTCGTCGACGAAAGCGAGAGCCAGGAGCAGAAACTCGGCGACCGGCAGGAGCTGGGGTTGCGCCGCGACCTGCTCGGCAAGGCGATGACCCACCTCAACGAGCGCGAGCGCCACATCCTCACCGAGCGCCGGCTGCGCGACAACCCGACGACGCTCGAGGAGCTGTCGCAGCAATACAACATCTCGCGCGAGCGGGTGCGCCAGATCGAGGTGCGGGCGTTCGAGAAGCTGCAAAAGGCGATCAAGGCCGCCGCGATCGAACGGCGGCTGGTGACGCACTGAGACGCATGGACCGCGGGCGTCCCGCCCGCTCTTAACAAAAGATGCGGGCGGGATGCCCGCGGTCCAGTATTTCGCCGTCCGCCAATCCCGCGAGAAGTCGGAGAGCTGACCGGTTTCCCAGTCCGAAACCGTCCACAGCGTCATTCCGTCCGCCGACCAGTGGACGAGGTTGTAGCCGCTATGCGCCGCGGTCGCCGGTAACCCGGCGGGCCCCGATCCCTCGGGCCAGACGTAGAGCCGCACACGGTCACCAGCGTCGGCAGGGACGCGTCGTTCAAATCGGCGGGACTCGACACCGACGACAGCTTTTCGTTCACCTTCGACAAGCCCGGGACCTACAAATATTTCTGCTCGGTACACCCTCACATGGTCGGGACAATCGTCGTCAGATAACCGCCGGTTGTCTCCCCTGTGACGGGCGCGCTAGGCTCCTCGCAACGGGGGAGGGCGCGATGCGGTGGTGGCTGGCGATGGTTGCACTGATCCTCGCGATCGCCGCTCCCGCCCGGGCTGACCAGATCGCCGATGCCGCCGCCGCCCTCGCCCGGGTGCCGGCGGCGCTCGACGGCGCCGAGACGGCGATCGCCGCCTGTCCGCAACCCATCGCGGCGATGCGCGCGCGCAAGGCCCTGTTCGACGCTCGCGCGATGCTCACCGTCGCACGCAGCAGCCCGGACGCGATGGTTGCGCTCAACCAAAAGATGGAGTTCCTGCGCGAGACGCTGGAGACGTGCCTCGCGGCGAAACGGATCGGCGAGCAGTACCACGCGCGGTGCCAGGGCGATGTCCGGCTCGGCATGAGCGCGGCCGAGGTGCGCCAGACTACCTGGTGCGAGCCGGTCAAGGTCATGGTCACCGAGACCGCGGATCATCGCCGCGAGGAATGGATCTACACCAACGACAGCAAGATCGCCTTTATCGGCCGGCCGCTGGGATTTCTCTACTTCACCGACGGAAAGCTGACCTCGATCGAGCGCGATACTTCGATCGATTCACGCGTGAAATAACCGACCCCCCAGGATCGGCCGCGGGGCTCCGGTCGTCGATGGCAGGCTGAGCGGCAGGCCGAGCACCGAGCGTGCCGCGAGATAGCCGAAGGCCTGCGCCTCCAGCGCGTCGCCGTCCCATCCCACCGCCTCGACCGGCCGAACCGGAGCCGCGAGCAGCCGCGCCAACGCCGCCATCAGCACCGGATTGTGCCGCCCGCCGCCGCACACGAGCCACTCCCGCACTGGCGCCGGGAAATGCCGCCGCGCCGCCGCGACCGCTGCCGCGGTCATCTCGGTCAAGGTCGCCGCACCGTCTTCGAGGCCGAGACCGGTCGGCACGAAGACCTGGAACTCATCGCGGTCCAGCGATTTCGGCGGGCGGCGGGCGAGATAGGGCGCTGCGAGAAAGCGGGCGACATGGTCGGCGGCGGCGGCTCCGATCAGAGCGAACCTGCCGTCCCAATCGCACACCGCCCCGGTGTGGTGTCGCGCCCAATCGTCGAGGAGCGCGTTGCCGGGTCCGGTGTCGAAGGCGAGGATATCTTCGGCCTCGGCGCCGATCCAGGTGACGTTGCCGACCCCGCCGAGATTGAGCACCGCGAGCGGCTTTGGCAGCGTGGCCGCGAGCGCGGCGTGGTAAAGCGGCGCCAGCGGCGCGCCCTCGCCGCCCGCCGCGACATCGGCGCTGCGCAGATCGGCGACCACGTCGGTGCCGGTAAGCCGCGCGAGCAAGGCGCCATCGCCGATCTGCCAGGTCCGCCGGTTGTGCGGTTCGTGCAAGATCGTGTGGCCGTGAAAGCCGATCAGCCCCGCGTGGATATCGGGGAAGCGGCGGCGATATTCGGCGATCGCCGCGGCATGGTGCCGGGTCAGCTCGGCCTCGACCTCCGGCACCGGCCCCGCGCCGCCGAGCACGCCGCGCAGGCGCTCGCGGAAATTATCCGGATAGGAGATCGTCAGCGACGGACCGGGCGTCACGTAGTCGCGGCCATCCGTCTCGATCGCGGCCACGTCGATACCGTCGAGCGAGGTGCCGCTCATCAAGCCCAGCACCCCCACCGGTTTTGTGCTAGATGACAGCGCCATGCCGACCGTCAAATCCCCCTTTCTCGCCGCCGCGATCGAGCGCGGCTATTTCCACCAATGCACCGATACCGAGGCGCTCGACCAGCGGCTCGGCGCCGGCATCGTCACCGCGTATATCGGCTACGACTGCACCGCCGACAGTCTGCATATCGGCAGCCTGTTGGGTATCATGTTGCTGCGCCGGTTTCAGCAATCGGGGCACAAGCCGATCGTTCTGATGGGGGGCGGCACGACCCGGATCGGCGATCCGTCGGGGAAGGACGAGGCGCGCCCCCTCCTCACCGACGACGACATCGCGCGCAATATGGCCGGCATCCGCCAGATTTTCGCCAAATTCCTCGACTTCGGCGACGGCCCGACCGACGCGATCATGGTCAACAACGCCGATTGGCTCGACGAGCTGCGTTACATCCCGCTCTTGCGCGATGTCGGCCGGCACTTTTCGGTCAACCGGATGCTGACGCAGGACAGCGTCAAGCTGCGACTCGACCGCGAGCAGCCGCTGTCGTTCCTCGAATTCAACTACACGATCCTGCAGGCCTACGATTTCGTCGAGCTGGCCAAGCGGTTCGACTGCGCTGTGCAGATGGGCGGGTCGGACCAGTGGGGCAACATCGTCGCCGGTGTCGAGCTCGGACGGCGGATCGCCGGCAAGACGCTGTTCGGACTGACGACGCCGCTGATGGCCACCGCCTCGGGCGTAAAGATGGGCAAGAGCGTCGCTGGCGCGGTCTGGCTCAACGCGGACCGGCTGAGCCCCTACGACTACTGGCAATATTGGCGCAACACCGAGGACGCCGATGTCGGCCGATTTCTGCGCCTGTACACCGAGTTGCCGATGGACGAGATCGCCCGGCTCGAACGGCTGGACGACAGCCAGATCAACGATGCGAAAAAGGTACTGGCAACCGAGGCCACCGCGTTGTGCCATGGACGCGGGGCGGCCGACGCGGCGGCGGAAACCGCGCGCGCCGTGTTCGAGGAAGGCGCCGCCGACGATGGCCTGCCGCAAATCGGGGTGCCGCGCGACCGGCTCGCCGAGGGGATGCCGGCTTTCGAGCTTTTGGTCAGGTCGGGGCTCGCCGCGTCGAACGGCGAGGCGCGGCGGCTCATCCGCGGCGGCGGCGCGCGGGTCAACGACGTGGCGGTCGCGAGCGAAACGCAGGCGGTGTCGCTGACCGATCTCGCCGCGGGCGGCGCTATCAAACTCAGCGCCGGGCGCAAGCGGCACGCGCTGGTGAGGCCCGAATAACCTAGTGCGGCTCGGGCTGCGGCGGCATCTCGCCGCCGCTGAAATCGGGCACGGCGAAAAGGCGGCGCAAGACGCCCGGCGCGACGGCGCTGAGCGGGTTGACGGAGACGCCGGGATCGTCGACCGAGCCGGTCAGCTCGTAGTTTGCGGCGAAGAGGCTCTGCCCCTCGCCGCCCATCAGCAGCGAGCCGATCACCGGCACCTTGCCCAGCGCCGAGTTGACCAGATTGGCCGGCGCTATAGCGCCGGTCAGGTCGAGCGTGTCGTGAACCAGGTCGACCGACCCCGATGCGCTGATGCCGAGCGACTCGCCCGAGGCGAGCAGCCGGTCGAGCACAACCCGGTCGTCGGTGTAGGTGAAGGCGCCCTGCAACGAGCCGAACGGGATGCCCGACCCGGACATGATGCTCGATATTCCCGTATAGGACGCCACCGACAGCACACGCGTCAGCACGCCGGTGCGGCTGACGCTGAAATCGGATCCGGTGATCTGGGCGCGCAAGGCGGGCTTTCCGCCGTCGTCGGCTAGTTCCCCGATCACCTGCATCTTGCCGCCGTTCACATTGTTGGCGACATCGAACAGCTTGAGCGCGGCGCCGAGATCGTCCGAACCGATCGACAGCCGATGCGGCCCCGCCTCGCCCCCCAGGCGGACCGCGAGGCGGCGGCCATTGGCGAAGACGCCGTCCACCCGCATCGTCTGCCATGAGCCGCCGGCCCGGCTGAGCTCGGCGGAAACCCCCTGCATCACCCGGTTCGGCCCGAGCGCGACGCGGTCGATTCGCGCCGTCACCGAGAGCGGCGGCCCCGGCGACCCCTTGTCACCGGCCAGCGCGTGCTTCAGCAGCGGATGCAGATCGACCCGCTTTCCGTTGATGTCGGCATGCCAGCCGGCGCCGCGGCGGATCAGCGAGCCGGTAAAATCATCGTCGCCGACGGTGAGGTGGGTGATGTCGATCCGTGCCGTCTGCCCTCGATCAGGGGACAGGCCGATGACGAAATGCCCGTCGAGCCCATGCGCCGCCACGGCGACCTTTAGGGGACCGGCAATCGCGTCGTGCTGCAGATCGAAATCGATCCGCGCGACGCCCGCCTGCCCCTCTGGCTTCTCAAAGGCCGCCTCGGCGACGGAGAGGTGCGCCGCGCGCAGATCGGCAACGAGCGCCGCCGAGCCGTGGCCGGCATCGCGCACGGTATAGGTCAGATCGACAGTGACCGGACCTGACAGTCGCTCCGGCAGAAAATCCCCGTCGAGGCGCTGACGCGCGGCATCGTCGAGGGTGAGGCTTGCGCGGTAGATGGCATGCGGCCCGCTCTTCGGATGAAAGGCCAGGTCGGCGTCGACGGCCGCCGGGATCCCGTCAAAACGGGCGTCGCCCTTGATCCGCACGCCGTCGCGGGTGAGGTCGAGGGAAAGATCGCCGTCGCCGAGATTGCGTCCAAGCGCGACCTTGGCGAGCGAGGCGCCGGTCAGCGTCGCCTTGGCGGTGTAGTCGACATCATCGAGCTTGAGCGCATCGACGAGCGGGAATTTGAAATGGAGCTGGGCGTCCGCCTTGCCCCCGACCCCGGCCGGGTCGAGCCCGGCGGCATGGGCGTAGCGCAGCGGCTTTGCATCGAGGATTTCGAGGGCATCCCTGAGCGGGCCGGAGATCGTCGCGTCGATGACCGCGTTCTGGTCGTGCTGGTCGAGGTTGGTGATCTTGACCGCGCCGCCAGTGAGCTTCATCCCTTTGACCGTGCCCGAACCGGGGATGAAGTCGAGCTCCTTGTCGCTCAGGATCGCCGTGCCGCTCATCCCCTGAAGGATCGGCAGCCCGTTGAAATAATTTACCGAGATATCGTGATAACGCAGCTTGCCGTGCACCGCGCCGATATCGGCGGCGCCGTGCTGGGGATCGAGCTTGAGATCGACGCGCGCACTCGCCTCGGCGAGCACGCCGTCGCGGACATTGTCGAGAACCCAGCGTCTTCCGCCCGGGCTCAGCGCGGCCGGCCACAGCGCGCCGACACGCGCGATCGGCAGGTTGGTCAGCGTCAGACCGAAATGCGCCGGCAGCACCGCGGCAGTGTCGCCGCCGGCCGCGACAAAGCCCCGGGTGATGCCGTCGACATGACCGTCGATCACCGCATTCGCGCCGCCGCCGAGATCGACCGTCAGCCGGTCGAGGCGAACGCTCTGCGCCTCCGGAGCGTAAACCGCGTGCAATTCGCCGCCGCCGACCGCCAGCCGACCGCCGGGGAATTGCGCGTTGTGCAGCCACCCTGCGCCAAACGCGAGATCGACGCGCAGCCCTTCGAATTTGGTTTCGTCGACATCGAACTGGGTCTGCGCGGTGCCCGATATCGGGACGTGGATATTCGACAGCGGCGCCAGGGTGGGCAGCAGCTCGGCGAGCGCGGCCGGCTGCACCCGATCGGCGGACAGGCCGAGGTCGAGCTTTCGCCGGGAAGCGGCGTAGCGGTAGGTCGCGTGCAGTTCCGAGGTCTCGGCGCCGAGGGTCACGGCGACCGAAAAATCGCCGGCGCTGCCCGCGCCGTCGCGGGTGATCGCGGCGTCGAGGTGACCGGCCCGCCAGCGCCGCCCGACCACCTGGTCGTCGACGACCACGGTCGCGTCGCGGATTCGCACACGGGTGAGCTGGCCCATCGGCGCGTCGGCCACGGCCGGGCCGATCACGCTCATCGCAATGTCGAGCCCGCTCGCGGCGGCGTCATCGCCGATGCGGAAGCGGATGCTGCCGGACACATCGCGCGACAGCGCGACAACCGGGCGCTCGACGATAAGCTGCGTCGGCGCCAGCCGGCCACGGATCAGCGAGCCGAGGCTGAAGCTTGTCGCCATCTCCGGAAAGCTCGCCAGCCGCTCGCCGTTCGGCAGCGACAGATGCACATCCTCGACACGCAGGTCGAGCTGGCGGGTACCCCGGTCGATGCCTAGCCGAACGCCCGACATCGTCACATCCATGCCGAGACCGGCCCGCGCAAATCCGGCCTGCACGTAGGGCAGCGCCCAGTCGAGCTCGACCGGTCCCTGCATCAGCCGCCAGATCCCGACCCCGACGAGCAGGATCAACACGGCGGCGATCGAGCCGAGCCAGGTCAGCACACGGTGCGCGTGGCGGCCGACATGCCGCGCCGCGCGGCGGGCGTGGCGACTGCGCGGCGGCGCCGTCGGTTCAACCGGGGCTTGATCGCGGCCGGCGGGCGGGCCAAGGTCGCTTCCCTCACCGGTGCCGCGCGATGAAATTGTTATCGCAGCTCTCCCCCGATGGCGGCCCGCTGCCGCTGCCCGCCGATGCGCGTCGCCTCGAAATCGGCCTCGCCGCCTGGAATGAGGCGCTTGACGCCGCCGAGGACCACCAGGCGGCCGCCCGCGCGCGGACGTGGAGCGCGAGCCCGGCGGGACGCAAGTTGCTGGCGGCGATCTTCGGCAACAGCCCATTCCTGAGCGGCGTGGCGGTCGCGGAATGGGACTTCCTCAGTCGGCTCGTCGAGCATGGTGCCGACCCCCTTTTCGGCGACATCCTCGGCACTACCCTCGCGCACAACCACGGCGAAAATCGGGCGGAGACGATGCGGCGGCTGCGCGTCGCCAAGCGCCGGACCGCGCTGGTCGCCGCCGTTGCCGAGCTGGCCGGCGCGTGGACGCTCGAACGGCAGATGGCGGCGCTCAGCGGGTTCGCCGAGGCGGCGTTGCGGGCGGCGCTGCGCCATTTGTTCCGCGAGGCGGCGGAGGCCGGGACGATGACCCTCGCCGATCCCGGCGATCCCGAACGGGATTGCGGCTTCTTTATCCTGGCGATGGGCAAGCTCGGGGCCGGCGAGCTGAACTATTCCAGCGATATCGACCTGATCCTTCTGTTCGATCCGGTCCGGGCAGCGCTCAAGGACCGCGACGGCGCGCAGATTTTCTTTACCCGGCTGGCGCGCGACCTTGTGCGCATTGTCGATGAGCGTACCGGGGATGGCTATGTGTTTCGCACCGACCTCAGGCTGCGCCCCGACCCGCGCTCGACTCCGCTCGCGATGTCGGTCGCCGCCGCGATGGCCTATTACGAAAGCGTCGGCCAGAACTGGGAACGCGCGGCGATGATCAAGGCGCGCGCGATCGCCGGCGACGTGCCGGCGGGCGAGCGGTTCCTCGCCGAGCTCGCGCCCTTTATCTGGCGCAAAAGCCTCGACTTCGCCGCGCTCTCCGACATCCACTCGATCAAGCGCCAGATCGACGCGCACCGCGGCGGCGGGCGCATCGCGATCGAAGGACACGACGTCAAGCTCGGCCGCGGCGGGATTCGCGAGGTCGAGTTTTTCGCCCAGACCCAGCAGCTCATCTGGGGCGGGCGGATTCCCGCGCTGAGGCTCCGCGAGACGGTGCCCGCGTTGCACGCCTTGGCCGCCGCCGGGCGAATCGACCGGGCGGCGGCCGAGCGGCTTGCCACCGATTACCGGTTTCTGCGCCGGGTCGAGCACCGGCTGCAGATGATCGACGACGCGCAGACCCACCGCCTGCCCACCGACCGCGACGGCCTCGCCCATCTCGCATTGTTTCTCGGCTATGACGGGGTTGAGGCATTCGCGGGCGATTTGCGAAATACCCTCGTGTCGGTCGAGCGCCACTACGCCGATCTGTTCGAGGAGGCGCCGAGCCTCGCCGGCCCCGGCAACCTGGTCTTCACCGGGGCCGACGACGATCCGGGGACATTGGCAACTCTCTCCCGCCTCGGCTTCGCCAACCCCTCGCAGGTCGCGACGACCGTGCGCGACTGGCATCACGGCCGCATCCGAGCGACCCGCAGCGAGCGGGCTCGCGAGATCCTGACCGAGCTGGTGCCCGAGCTTCTGCGCATTTTCGGCGCGACCGCCGCGCCCGACACGGCGCTGACGCGGTTCGACCGGTTCCTGTCGCACCTGCCGGCCGGGGTGCAATTGTTCTCGCTGTTCAAGCAGAACCCCGGCCTGTTGACCCTCGTCGCCGACACGATGGCCGAGGCGCCGCAGCTTGCCGACAATCTGGTTCGCCGCCCGGCGCTGCTCGACGCGGTGCTGACGACGGAGTTCTCGGCGCCGCTACCCGACCGCGCCGGCCTCGCCGCCGACCTCGCCGCCATGCGTGAGGGCTCGCGCGATTTCGAGGCGACGCTCGACCTGCTGCGGCGCTGGAGCAACGAGCGGCGGTTTCAGGTCGGGGTCCAATTGCTGCGCCGGGGTCTCGACGGGGCACGGGCCGGCGCCGCGCTCGCCGATATCGCCGAGACCGTGCTCGCCGCGCTGGCCCCGGCGGTCGCCGACGACTTCGCGCGCCAGCATGGCCGGATCGCCGGCGGCGCGTTCGCGGTCATCGGGATGGGCCGGCTCGGCAGCCGCGAGATGAGCCTGTCATCCGACCTCGACCTGATCATGGTCTACGACGCCCCCGCCGCCACCGAGATGTCGGACGGCCCGCGACCGCTGGCTCCGTCGACGTATTTCGCCCGGCTCGGCCAGCGGCTGATCGGGGCGATTACGGCGCCGACCGCCGAAGGGCGGCTGTACGAAGTCGACATGCGACTGCGCCCGTCCGGCGAATCGGGGCCGATCGCGACCCGCATCGACGCCTTTGCCCATTACCAGCGCGACGAGGCGTGGACCTGGGAGCATATGGCGCTGACCCGCGCCCGCCCGGTCGCCGGCAACGCGAGCCTGTTCGCGGCGGTTGAAGCCGCGATCGCCGACGCGCTGCGCCGGCCCCGCGACCGCCGGACATTGGTCGCCGACGTCGCCGACATGCGGCGGCGCATCGCCGGGCAGCATCTGCACCCGTCGCCGTGGGATTTGCGCAACCGGCGCGGAGGGCTCGTCGACATCGAGTTTATCGTGCAGCACCTGATCCTGCGCGATGCGCCGCAGATCGCGCCGCGCGGCATCGCACCGGCGATCGACGCGCTCGGCGAGGCCGGCGCGCTCACCCCGCGCGCCGCGCAAGAGCTGGGCGAGGCGGTGCGGCTGTTGCGCCATGTCCAGGCGCTGCTCGCGCTGTTGTTCGAGGGGCCGCCCGATCCCGACGCGCTGACCGGGATGCACGCCGCGACGCTGGCGCGCTGCGCCGGTGCGGTTGACTTCGCGCGGCTCGATGCGGAAATCTCCGAGGCATGCGCCCGCGGGCGCGAATGGTATGATCGCCTCGTCGCCCGGCCGGCCCGGCGCGCGGCGAAACGAGCGGCAATCGCGACAGGAGAAGCGCTCCGATGACCCTCAATATCGGCGACAAGGCCCCCGACTTCACGATGCCCAGCGACGGCGGCGGCACGGTTTCGCTGGCGAGCCTCAAAGGGAAGCCGGTGGTGCTGTATTTCTATCCGAAAGACGACACCTCGGGCTGCACCGCCGAGGCTTGCGGGTTTCGCGATTCGCTCTCGGATTACAGCGGCGCCGGCGCGGCTGTCATCGGCGTGTCGAAGGATTCGGTAGCCTCGCACGACCGCTTCAAAAAGAAATACGAGCTGCCGTTCACGCTCGCCGCCGACACCACCGGCGAGGTCTGCGAGAGCTACGGCACCTGGATCGAGAAAAGCATGTACGGGCGCAAATACATGGGCATCGAGCGCGCCACCTTCCTGATCGACAAGGACGGCGTCATCCGCGGCATCTGGCACAAGGTCAAAGTCGGCGGCCACGTCGCCGAAGTGCTGAAAGCGGCGAAGGCGCTCTGACCTCGATTTGCCCGCCCTCCCATCGCGATGCGATGGGCCCTCACCCGTCCGTCGCTGACGCGACGGGTGAGGGCGCGGCGCGCAGCGACGTGAGGGCGGGTCTCGCGGAAAGTGCGGTCGAAATCCTGCTCGCTGCCGATCCAGCCGAGAAAATTCGCTTGAGTCTGACACTGGCGGCACGATGGGGAAACGGCAAGCTGGATGTCGGCACCGCAACTCCGCCACCACGCCCTGCCCGGCCGCCGCTCCCGCTGCTGCTCCACCCGAAGGCAATGCCCCGGCGGCGCAATTTCGGGGGGCTCGGCGGCCGGCTCGCGCTGCTGCACGCGCTGGCGCATATCGAGCTCAACGCGATCGACCTCGGCTGGGACATCGTCGCACGGTTCCCTGGATTGCCGCGTGCCTTCTACGACGATTGGGCCGGGGTCGCGGCCGAAGAGGCCGAGCATTTCGCGCTGCTCGACGCGCGGCTGACGGCGCTCGGCGGGGCCTATGGCGATTTGCCGGCGCATGACGGGTTGTGGGAATCGGCGGCTGCGACCGCGCATGATCTGCTGGCGCGGCTCGCTGTCGTGCCGCTCGTTCTGGAGGCGCGGGGGCTCGACGTGACGCCGGAGATGATCCGCCGACTCGAACGCGCCGGCGACCCCGACAGCGGCGCGATCCTCGAACGCATCTACACCGACGAGATCGGGCACGTCGCGGCCGGCGCACGCTGGTTCGATCGCCTGTGCCGCGAGCAGGGACTCGACCCCGAAGCGACGTTCCACGACCGCGTGCGGCGCTACTTCAAGGGCCGCATCAAGCCCCCCTTCAACCGCGACGCCCGCGACCGAGCCGGGTTTCCGGCGCCCTATTACGAGGCGCTCGCCGGGTGATCGAAGGTCACATCGCCAGGTTCCATGCCCCGGCACCATCGTCCCGCGCCTCGCGCTGGTCGATCGGGGCGGCGGCTGACACAATGCGCGGGACAGCCCGGAGGATCCGATGACCACCCTCGACTACGCCAAGCTCAGCGCCGATCTCGAACGGCTGCTCAAACTGCGCTCGTTTGTCTTCGCGATGAAATTGTACGAGAAGCGCGAGGAGATGGAGGCGATCCCGCGCATCCGCCGGCCGCAATCGATCCACACCTTCGACCAGGTGGTCGGCCAGGCGTCGCGGCTCGGCTGGACGGTCGGGATCACCGCCGACAACCTCGTCGGCGCGCAATGCCGCGCCGTGATCGGGCTGGGCCAAGCCAAGGACGCGGAATGGAAGACCGGGAAGCACATGGTCGGCGTCTGGTACTCGACCGAGGAGGACGCGACCGCGCATCAGGCGGCGATGAACTGCGTCGCCGACGGGCAGTACGAGGCGATGGCGGTCGCGCCGCTGGCGAGCGGGCGGCTCGACCCGCCCGACATCGCGCTCTTCTACGCAACGCCCGGCGCGATGATGTACTTCATCAACGGGCTGCAATGGGCTGGATACAAGAAGTTCGACTGGGGCATCGTCGGCGAGAGCGCCTGCGCCGATAGCTGGGGCCGTGCCTTGAAAACCCGCGAGCCGAGCCTGTCGATCCCGTGCTTTGCCGAGCGGCGCTATGGCGGCGTGCTCGACGACGAGATGCTGATGGCGCTGCCGCCCGACTATCTGGAAAAGGCGATCGCCGGGATGGAGGCGCTGTCGAAGAACGGCCTGCGCTATCCGTTCCCGCAATACGGCATCCAGCAGGATGTGCGCGCCGGCATGGCGGTCAGCTATCCCGGCCGCGCGTCATAAGGCTACACTTGCGGGCATACCCCAACGGGAGGAGCGCGCGATGCCGGCTTGGCCGCGTGACCTGAACAAAGGCGGGCGGCGCACCATCCTTGGGCGCGGCCGCGGTATCGCCCTGGCGGAGGCGACGGCAAGCTGACGCCGCGCGCGACCCTCGACGTTCCACGGCCCGAGAGCCCGCCGATCCGCGTGCGGCTGCATGGCGAGCCCCGCGCGACCCGGCTGTTCGTCAGCCACGGCAACGGCTTCGCCAGCGACGGCTATCGCGCGTTCTGGGGCCGGTTTGTGCCCGAGTACGAGATCGCCGTGTTCGACATGCGCAACCACGGCCACAACGCGCCCGGCGACCCGGCCGGGCACGACTACGCGCATATGGTCGGCGACGTCGACGCCGTGCTTCGCGCCGTCGCCGACGAGTTCGGGGCGAAGCCGAGCGTCGGGCTGTTTCATTCGATGTCGGCGCAATCGGCCTTGCTCGCGGCGATCGACCACGGCTGGCGGCTCGACGCGCTGATCGCGTTCGATCCGCCCAACGTGCCGCCCGAGGGTCCGGCGCGGGCGGCGATGCTGTCCTATCTCGACCGCCTGACGCGCTGGGCGAGGGAACGCCGCGAGGCGTTTGCCGATCCGACCGAGCTTGCGGCGGAGTATGCGGCCACCCGCTCGGGCCAGGTCTGGGCCGATGACACGCGCCAGTCGATGGCGCGATCGGTTTTGCGACCGGACGCGGGCGAATGGCGGCTGCACTGCCCGCCGGCGCTTGAGGCGTCGATGTACGAGCAGGGCGCGCCGCTCGACCTATGGCCGCGCCGCGGCGATTTCGCCGGGCCGGTGAAACTCATCGGCGCCGATCCTTCGCGCGACCACCCTGCCCCAACGGCGCTGTCGAACCGCGCGCTCGCCGATGCCGGAGGCTTCGACTACGCCGCGGTTCCGGGCACGAGCCATCTGTTGCAGCTCGAAGCGCCGGCGGCGTGTGCGGAGGTTGTGCGACAGTTTCTGGGGGGAATCGGGCTTGGATAGGTGGAAGTGCGGGCGGGACGCCCGCATCTTACGGAAAGAGCGGGCGGGACGCCCGCGGTCCTATTTTTTCCTACCGGACGGATGCGGCAATGTTGCCGCCGTCCACCGTGACGATCGCGGCGGTGGTGCTCGGCGCCAGCGCGAGCGAGACGAAGGCGTCGGCGACATCCGCGGCGGCGACCTCGCGATGGAGCAGATTGCCGCCCATATACTCGGCCTCATTGACCCCGCGCGCCTTGGATCGCGCGGCGATCATCTCGGGCGTCAGGAGACCGCCGCGGATGCGGTCGGCGTTGACCGCATTGGCGCGGATGCCAATCGACCCGTATTCGAGCGCATACTGCCGCATCAGCGCCAAGGTCGCGGCCTTGGGCAGGCCGTAGGGACCGAAATCGGCGCCGGGGTTGACCGCCTGCTTTGACGTATTGAACAGGAGGCAGCCGCCGGTGCCCTGGGCCTCCATCACCCGCACGGCGTGTTGCGCGACCCGTTGGTGGGCGAAGAAGTTGAGCTCGAAGCTCTCGCGCAGAGTGTCCTCGTCAACCTCCCCGATCTTGCCTTGCCAGGCGGCGCCGGCGTTGGAAACGACAACGTCGACCCCGCCGAAGCAAGCAACGACATGGTCGAACGCGTGGGGGACTGCGGCCTTGTCGGTCACGTCGCAGGCGATGCCGATCCCGCCGAGCTTTTTGGCCTGGTCGCCGACGCCATCATCGCGATCAAGCAGCGCGATCTCGGCCCCGGCCGCGCGCAACGCCCTCGCGGTGGCGAGGCCGATCGTGCCGGCGCCGCCGGTGACGAGCGCGACCTGGCCGGCCAAGGGCTTCTCCTGAACCGTGCCGAGCTTGGCCTGTTCGAGCGACCAGTATTCCATTTCGAACAGCTCGGCCTCGGACAACGATTCGAACGTGCCGATCGCCTCGGCGTCGGTCGCGGTCGCGATCCAGCTTTCCGCGAGGTCGGCGGCGATAGCGGCATCGCGCGCGCTTCGCCCCAGCCCGAAGAGACCCAGCCCCGGCACCAGCACGACCCGCGGCATCGGGTCGAGTTCACGCTTCTTGACCGGCGAGACGGCGTTGTTGCGGGCGAAATAGTCGTGATAGGCGGCAACGAACCCGGCGACCCCGTCACGCGCCGCGCTCGCGAATGCGTCGAGCCCGCCGGGCGCCGGGGCCGGAAGGATCAGCGGATAGTTCTTGGTGCGGATCGTGTGGTCGGGCGTGGCGACGCCGGCCATCCCATAGCGTGGCAGCTCGGCGCCGTTGACGAAATTGAGCACTGCCGGACCGGCGCGGAAATCGAGGACAAAGCGTTTCCATCCATCCGCGGACGGCCCCTGCCAGGCGCAGGCGCCGCGCACGATCGGGGCGATTTCGGTGGCGCCGGGAACCGCGTTGGGGAGCATCGCGACGGCGAAGACGCTCTGTCGCCCCCGCGCCAACTGTTCCTCGGCTTCGGTGACCGCTGAGATCATGCGCTCATAGGCCGAGCGGGCGGTGTCGCCAAAGGTGAAGATGCCGTGCTTGAGCAGCACCAGCCCTTCGACCTGAGAGTCCTCCTCGAACACCTCGGCGGCTTTCTTGGCGAGCAGGAAGCCCGGCATGATGTAGGGCACGATGCCGAGCCGGCCGCGATAGAGATCGGCGCAGCGCTCGGCCGCGTCGGGTTGGTCCGCGAGGCTGAGGACGGCGGTCGCGTGCGTGTGGTCGATGAATTTATGCGGCAGGAAGGCGTGGAGCAGCGTCTCGACCGACGGGTTGGGCGAGCCGGGATCGATCAAATTGGCGCGCTGGACCCGCACCATGTCCTCGTCGCCGAGCGCGACGCGGGTGCGCAGCCGGCGCAGCGGGGCGAGGCGGACCGCGGGCAGGCCGGCGGGCTCGATCGCCGCCATGTCCCAGCCGCTGCCCTTGACGCACAGGACCTCCTGGCTGTCGCCGAGCAGATCATCGGCCGCAGTCTTGACCGAGGTGTTGCCGCCGCCGTGCAGGACCAATAGCGGGTCGCCGCCGAGGAGCCGCGAGGTGTAGACGCGCTCGGCGAGGTCGCGGCCGATTCCGGCCGCCGCGTAATGCCCGACCATCCGCTCCGCGTCGCCGTCCGACCATAGGCTCCGCATCGGCGTGCTCCGCTAGTAGACGCCCTTTAGCGGGGTGGTCTCGCGCTTTTCGACCGCCATGCCGCGGCTGATGTCATTGGAGCTCAAGAGCTTGCGGGCGAGGGGGGTGAGCTGCTGGTCCTCGAGCGGCCTGGCGCCGAGCGGGCTGCCGGCGCGCAGGCCGCCATTGGCCTGGTCGCCGGGCTTGCCCGGGCCGGCGGCGCTCAGCGCCTGCTGCGCCGTCGCCGACGGGCTGACCTCCTGCGGCCGCGGCGCGCCGGGCGCCGGCGGACGCAGATCGTATTCGGGCGGGATCGTCAGGGGCGCGCGCGATTCGACGGCAAACTCGTCCGGCGCCTGTGCCTCGAGCCCGACCACCTGCTTAAACCCGGTGCAGCCGGCGAGTAGAAATAGCGCCGCCACACAAGACACCCCAAATAAAGGTCGCGCCAGTTTCCCGGCAATGTCCCCGTCTCTCCCCCACATCACGCAAGGTCTCCTGGCTCTTTTGCTTGGCGAGGCGAGCGGCGAAACACCAGTCCGTCAAGCAACATCGCGACAACCCCAAGAAAAATCGCGCTGTCGGCGATATTGAATGTTGGAGGGAAGTGCCATGCCCCGAGATGGAAATCAAGAAAGTCGACGACGCTGCCATCCATCAGCCGGTCGATCACATTGCCCGCGGCGCCGCCGATGATGAAGCCGATCGCGATCGCGAGGAACCGCGTGTCGACTCGCCGGAGCCAGTTGATCAGCACCATCACGACGGCCGCGGCCAACGCGGAAAAAATCAGGGCATTGGCGGTCGCGCCGTTGTTGAACAGGCCCCAGGTGATGCCGCTGTTGCGGTTCATCTGCAGGTCGAAGAACGGCGACAGATCGATCGCGTAGCCCGGCGGCCGGTCGGCGAACAGCGCGACGATGCCGAGCTTGACGAGCTGATCGAGCGCGGCGACCAGGATCGCGACGGCCAGCCCGATCCCGACCATCACGCGGCCTCGACCAATTCGGTGCAGCGCCCGCACAAATCCGCGGGGCCATGACCGTGTCCGACCTCCGGCAGAACCCGCCAGCAGCGCTCGCATTTCTCACCCGCCGCCGCTTCGACCCGGACGCCGATCCCGGCGAGATCGGGAAGCGTGAAGGCGCCTTCCGGCACGGGGCCGGCCTCGACGCGCGCGGCCGAGGTGATGCACAGCTCGGCAAGGTCGACGCCGTCCAGCGTCTTGTCGATACTTTCCGGCACGAACAGCGTGATCGCCGCCTGCAGGCTCGACCCGATGCGCTTGGCCCCACGTTCGACCTCGAGCGCGCCGGTGGCGACGCGGCGCAGATCGCGTAACGCCTCCCACCGCGCGGCGAGCGCATCGTTCCGCCAAGCCGCCGGAACCTCGGCGAACAACTCAAGATGAATGCTCCGGCCGGGCGCATCGCCATGCCGGGCGAGCCAGGCTTCCTCGGCGGTGAAGCACAGGATCGGTGCGAGCCATCGGACGAGGCAGTCGAAGGTGCGGTCCATCACGGTGCGGGTTGCCCGGCGCGAGGGGTCGCCGGCGGCATCGCAATAGAGCCGGTCCTTGCGGATGTCGAAATAGAACGCCGACAGATCGACCGCGCAGAAATTATGCAGCGCGGTGAATAGCGCGTGAAAATCATAGGCCTCGATCGCCGTGCGCACGATCCCGTCGATCTCCGTGAGGCGATGCAGCACCCAGCGCTCCAGCTCGGGCATCGCCTCAGGCGCGACCGCCTCTGCCGCCGTGTAGCCCTCCAGGGCGCCGAGCAGGTAGCGCAGCGTGTTGCGCAGGCGGCGATAGACGTCGGCGTGATGCTTGAGGATCTCGGGGCCGATGCGCAGATCGTCGGCGTAATCCGATGCGACGACCCACAGCCGCAGGATGTCGGCGCCGCTCTGCCGCATCACGTCCTGCGGCGCGACGACGTTGCCCAGCGATTTCGACATCTTGCGGCCGTCCTCGTCGAGGACGAAGCCATGCGTCAGCACCGCGTCGTAGGGCGCGCGGCCACGCGTCCCGCAGGATTCGAGCAGCGACGAATGGAACCAGCCGCGATGCTGGTCCGACCCTTCGAGATAGAGCGAGGCCGGCCATTTCAGCTCCGGCCGCTGCTCCAGCACGAAGGCGTGGGTCGAGCCCGAATCGAACCACACCTCGATGATGTCGGTGACCTGATCCCATTCCTCGGGATCGTAGGCGTTGCCGAGGAAGCGGCCGGGCTCGTCGCTGAACCAGGCGTCGGCGCCTTTCTTCTCGACCTCGGCGGCGACGCGCTCGATGATTGCGGGGTCGCGCAGGGCCTCGCCGGTCTTCTTGTTGAGAAAGACCGGGATCGGCACGCCCCAGGCGCGCTGGCGCGAGACGCACCAATCGGGCCGCCCCTCGATCATCGCCGAGATGCGGTTCTTGCCCGATTGCGGAATCCAGCGCGTGTCGTCGATCGCCTTGAGCGCGTTGTCGCGGAGGTGGTTCGCCTCCATCGAGATGAACCATTGCGGGGTGTTGCGGAAAATGAGCGGCGCCTTCGACCGCCACGAATGCGGATAGGAATGGACGAGGTTGCCGCGCGCGACGAGCCCGCCCGCCGCGACCAGCGCCGCGATCACCGCCTCGTTGGCGTCGCCCGGTTTTCCCTCCGACGTGTAGACCGAGCGGCCGGCGAAAAGCGGGACCGCCGGCAGGTAGACGCCGTCGGGCCCCACCGTGTCGGGCACCGCCAGCCCGTTCGCCTGGCCGAGCTCCCAGTCGTCGGCGCCGTGGCCGGGCGCGATGTGGACAAACCCCGTGCCCGTGCCCGCCTCGACAAACCCGGCCGGCAGCAGCGGTACCGGGAAATCGTAACCCTGGCCGTTGAGCGGATGGTGCGTGATGGCGCCGGCGAGCGCGGTGCCGGGGAAGAGATCGACGACCGTGTGCCCCGCGATGCGGCAGCGGGTGCAGAATTCCTCGATCAGCGGCATCGCGACGACCAGCTTTTCGCCAATCGTGGCGCGGCTGTTTTCGCCGAGCGCGTCGACCTGGATCACCGCGTATTCAAGATCGGCGCTGTAGGCGATCGCGCGGTTGCCCGGCATCGTCCAGGGCGTGGTTGTCCATATGACGATCGCGGCGTGGCGCAGCGACGGCCGCGGCGCGTGCTCGACCGCAAAGCGCACCCAGATCGTCGTCGAGCGGTGGTCGTGGTATTCGACCTCGGCCTCGGCGAGCGCGGTTTGCTCGACCACCGACCACAGCACCGGCTTCGCGCCCTTGTAGAGCCCGCCATTGGCGAGGAACTTGCCGATCTCGCGAACGATCTGCGCCTCGGCCTTGAAGGCCATCGTCGTGTACGGGTCCTTCCAGTCGCCGATCACGCCGAGGCGCTGAAACTGCTCGCTCTGCTGGCCGATCCAATGCTCGGCGAAGGCGCGGCATTCGGCGCGAAACTGGTCGCGCGGCACCGAATCCTTGGATTGGCCTTTCGCGCGGTAGCGCTCCTCGATCATCCACTCGATCGGCAGCCCGTGGCAGTCCCAGCCCGGGACATAAGGTGCATCCTTGCCCAGCATCTGCTGGGTGCGGTTGATCACGTCCTTGAGTATCTTGTTGAGCGCGTGACCGATATGGAGGTCGCCGTTGGCGTAGGGCGGTCCGTCATGGAGGACGAATTTCTCGCGCCCCTTTGCGGTCTCGCGCAGCCGGCGATAAAGGTCCATCTGCTGCCAGCGCGCGAGCATGACGGGCTCGCGGTTCGGCAGGTCGCCGCGCATCGGAAAATCGGTCTTGGGCAGGAAAACGGTCGGGCGGTAGTCCGTGGGCATGGTCACCCTCTGGGTGGAGTGCGGAAAAGCGGGTTCGTCCTGACCCTCAACCGAGGATCAGGCCCGTAATTCGCCCTATCCACCCGCGCCTCGACATCATTGCGTCCGTATACCAGTGGAATGTGTCGAATTCGAGGGGCTTGTCTGCCGGCGCAGCCACGGCACCGCGGCAAGCGACACGAGGACGATCGCGCCGAGCACCAGCCAGGCCTCGTTGAGCGCCATCGTCAGCCCGGCATGTTCGACGAGCGGGGCGACCTGGTCGCGGACTGCGTCGTCGATCGGGCCGAGCGGCCGGCCGTTGAATTGGTCGAGCGGCAAGCCGACGAATTGCGCCGCCGCGCGCGACCCGGCCCGCAGCCGCTCGACCAGCGCCGCGGCGTGGACGGGCGCGCGCTGCTCGATCAGCGTGTCGATGACCGCCAGCCCGATCGCGCCGCCGAGATTGCGCATCAGGTTGAAGAGCCCGCTCGCATTGGCCACCTCACCGGGTGGGAAATCGCCGAGGGCGAGCGAGGTCGTCGGCAGGAGGCAGAACATGCAGGCCACGCCACGAGCCGCCTGCTGCCAGGCGAGCGCCCAAAAATCGCCGGACGGGTCCATAAAGCCGTTGCCGATGAGGCCCGCGGCAAGCAGCGCGTAGCCGCAGCCGGCGAGCAGGCGCGGTTCGGTAACCCGTTCAAGGATTGCGGCAATCGGCGCGGCAATGAGCTGGGCCGCCCCGGTCACCATCATGATCAGTCCGATCTCGAGCGGATCGTGATGCCGCACGACGCCGAGATATAGCGGCAGCAGAAACCCCGCGCCGTAGAGCGCGGCGCCGAGCGAGAAGCTGAACACGCAGCCGAGCGCGAAGTTGCGCTGGCGGAACGCCGCGAGCCGCACCAGCGGCTCCGGCTGCGTCAGGCAGCGGCGGATCGCGACGACGCTGCTCCCGAGGCAGAGCGCCACCAGGACGAGCACAACCGGGCTTGCCCAACCGCGCCGCGGCGCCTCGCTCAGCACGATCTGCAACCCCGCGAGAAACAGGGCCAGCAGCGGCGCCGAGGCCAGGTCGATGCCGCTTCCAGGCTTGCGCCGGTCGATCTTGACGGCCCATCCGGCGAGCGCGGCCACGATGATCCCGGGCGGCACGTTGATCAGGAACAGCCAGTGCCAGGAATAGCGGTCGGTGATAAAGCCCCCGACGCTCGGGCCGAGCGTCGGCGCCAGCATCGCCATCACCCCGGCGATCATCGTCGCCCGGAGCCGGGCCGGGCCGTCCTCGAACATCAGGAACACGGTGGAAAAGACGATCGGGATCAGAAACCCGCCGAAAAACCCCTGGACGAGCCGCGCCGGGATCAGCCACCAGAACCCGGGCGAGGCGGCGCAGAATATGCTCGCGGCGGTAAAGCCGAGCACCGAGACGACAAATGCGCCCCGCGTCGACAGCGCGCGGGTGATCCACCCCGTCAGCGGGATCGCGACGATCTCGGAGGAGAGATAGGCCGTCTGCACCCAGCCGAGCCGGTCGAGCGGGATCGCGAACGCGGTCTGGATCTCGGGCAGCGAACTGGCGACGATCTGGATGTCGAGCACGGCCATGAACATGCCGATGCTCATGGCGATAAACCCGGCCCACAGGCGCGGGCCGGGGGTCTCAGTGGTCAATCGCGCTTGCCGGCTATTGCGCCGCGCTCGCCAGCGACGTTTCCCGCGCCGGCAGGAAGCGGTCGAGCACCCGGCCCGGTCCCTTCGACAGCTTCGCGTAGTCGCGGCCGTCGAAGACTCGGGTGCCGTTGACGTAGACGCCGTGGACGCCGACCGGGTCGCGCAGCGTGCGCTG
Source organism: Allostellaceae bacterium (assembly GCA_036268075.1). Taxonomy (GTDB): domain Bacteria; phylum Pseudomonadota; class Alphaproteobacteria; order ATCC43930; family CGMCC-115725; genus DATARH01. Next base: position 73,086 of record DATAUV010000117.1, read on the forward strand.
CCCGCCGGCCGGCAAATCGTTGACCCGACGCGGCGGGGAGATGTGAACCGTCGCGGGATCGAACAGCAGCAGGTCGGCATGGGCGCCGATGGCGATGCGGCCGCGGTCGGGGATGCCGTAGAGCCCCGCCTGGTGGCTGGTCAGCCGGCGCACGCCCTCGACGATGTCGAACGCGCCGCGCTCGCGCACCCAATGGCCGAGCAGATAGAGCCCGAACCCGGCGTCGCACAGATAGACCAGATGCGCGCCGGCGTCGGATAGCGCGATGACCCCGGCCTTGTGCTTGACCAGCGGCTCGACCCCCTCGTCGACCGCGTTGAGAAAGCGGCCGACAAACCCGGTGTCGAGGTTCTCGTCGAGCCCGAGATCGAGAAAGGTGTCGAGCGGGTCGCGATTGCTGCCCTTGACGATCTCCGCGATCGAGCGGTTGGCAAGCCCGGCGTTTTCGTGCGTCGCCGGTGCGGCGACGATGACGCGGTCCCAATTGCCCTGGAAGATCGTGCCCGGGCGCGGGTTGCGCAGATTGTCGCGGAAGCTGTCGCGCCAGCTCTGGTCCTGGAACACGGCCTTGAGCTGGTCGCGGTCATAGGCCTTGATCGGGTCGAAGGCCGGGTGGCTGTAGAACGGATAGGCGGCCGCCAGCGTGAAGTCGAACGACAGCGGCTGGCAGGTGAATTGGAGATAGACCTCCTGCCCGCGCGCCTGCGCCGCGGCGGCGGCCTCGAACATGCCGAGCCCGCGCTCGGGATACTGCTCGTTGTAGAAGGCGACGCCGGTGGTCATGAAAATGCGGCGGCCATGCCGCCCGGCAATCCCGGCGATCGTGTCGACCGGCACCGTGCCGGACGCGATCTCGACCACACCGCGCCCCGGCCCGCCCATCGCCTCGACCAGCGCCTCGAACTCGCTGATGTCGCTGATCGTCGACGGCATCGGAATGCCGCCCCAGCCGGAATGGTTCGGCGAATACGACGCGCCGAGCCCGATCGCGCCCTGGTTCATCGCCTCGCCGACCAGCCGCTTCATCTCGGCGAGCTCGGCCGGGGTCGGGTCCTTGCGCACCGAAGCCTCGTCGCCCATCACCGCCGTGCGCACGGCCGAATGCCCGACGAGCACGGCGAGGTTCGCGTAAGGCCCGGCGCCGCGCACCGCGTTGAGGTATTCGGCAAAGGACTGGAAGCGCCAGTCGATCCCGGCCCTCAGCGCGTCGATATCCATGCCCTCGACCACCGCGAGGTTGCGCATGATCAGGTCGCGCAGATGCGGCGGCGACGGGACGATGCCGAACCCGCAATTCCCCATCACCGCGGTGGTAACGCCAAGCGAGGGCGACGGCGACAGGGTCGGGTCCCACGTCACCTGCGCGTCGTAATGGGTGTGGATGTCGATGATCCCCGGCATCAGCGTGAGGCCCCCGGCATCGACGGTCTCGGCGCCGTTCGCGGGGATGTCGCCGATCTCGCTGATCCGCCCGTCCTTGACCGCGACATCCGCCCGGATCGGGTCGTGCCCGAGCCCGTCGACGACCGTCGCCCCGCGAATCACCAGATCAGCCATCACGCCCCTCCGTTATGCTCGCGACATGCTAAGCCACCGCTATCGCTTGCGGTCATGTTGTCCGCGCATGGCGGCCCACGCTATCCCGCGGCGAGCAGGTCGCGCGCGGCCGCCGCGTCGGCGGCGATGTGGGCCTTCAGCTCGTCGAGGCCGGAGAATTTCTTTTCCGGGCGGATGAAGTCGATCACCGATACGCGCAGGTGGCGGCCGTAGAGATCGCCGTCGAAATCGAAGAGATGCGCCTCGAGCCGCGGGCGGTGGCCGCCGACGGTCGGGCGCATGCCGATATTGCAGACGCCGTCCACCGCCCGGCCGTTGAGCGGGTCGTCGTCGCCGTCGCCGGTCACGCGCACGGCATAGACGCCGAGCAGCGGGCGCAGATATTCGCCGAGCAGGATGTTCGCGGTCGGGAAGCCTAGCGTGCGGCCGCGCTGGTCGCCGAGCCGGACGCGCCCGTCGATCTCCCAGAACCGGCCGAGCTGGGCCGCCGCCTCGCGCGGCTTGCCGGCCTTGAGAAACTCGCGGATATGGGTCGAGGAATAGACCGCCGCGTCGGTGTTGCGCACGGGCTCGACCACGGTGACGCCGAACCCATGCGCGGCGCCGGCCTCGCGCAGCATGTCGGCGGTGCCGCGGCGCCGGTTGCCAAAGGTGCAGTCGTGACCGACGACGATATGGCCGACGCCGATCCCCTTGATCATCAGGTCGTCGACGAAGGACTCGGCGCTCTTGTTGGCGAACTCGCGGTCGAATTTCTGGACGTAAAGAAGATCGACGCCGAGCGCCGCGATCTCGCGCTTCTTGACCCGGAACGGGGTCAGCCGAAACGCCTCGCCGCCGGGCATAAAGATCGCGCGCGGATGGGGCTCGAAGGTCAGCACCGCGACCGGGGCGCCGGCGTCGCGGGCCAGCGCCTTGGCATGGCCGATCAGCGCCTGGTGACCGAGATGCAGCCCGTCGAAATTACCCATCGCCAGCACCACGCCGCGATGATGGGCGGAAGCCGAAGCAGGATGTCGGATGACGCGGAGCACGGGCGCGAAAATAGCGAGTGCCGGGCGACGATGATAGGGTGTCGACGCGTTGGGGGATCAAAGCGTGGAAGAAGCGGCCGCACCGCTGCGCGAGGCCTGGTACTACGCGGCGCCGAGCCGGGCGGTGCGGCGTGGCCGGCTGCTCTCGCGGGTGCTGCTCGGCGACCCGGTCGTGCTCGGCCGCGGCGCCGACGGCGCTGTGTTCGCGCTGCACGACATCTGCCCGCATCGCGGCATGCCGCTCTCGGCGGGGAGTTTCGACGGGCGCGAGATCGAGTGCTGCTACCACGGCTGGCGCTTTGCCGCCGACGGCGCCTGCACCGCAATACCGGCGCTGGTCGACGGGCAGAAATTCGACCTCGCCCGGATTTGCGTGCGGGCGTATCCGGCGCGCGAGGTGCAGGGGAATATCTGGGTCTATCTCGGCGACAGGCCGGACACGGCGCCCGACATCCCGATCCTCGACGGGTTCGGCGCGGATGCCGAGCCGCGGATCGTCGAGCAGATGTCGTTCACGGCCTCGGTCGACGATGCGGTGGTGGGGTTGATGGACCCGGCGCACGGGCCGTTTGTCCACCGTGCCTGGTGGTGGCGCGGGCGGCATTCGATCCATGAGAAGGCCAAGCCGTTCGTTCCCTCGCCGTGGGGCTTCACGATGAGCCGGCACGCGCCGTCGACCAACTCGCGGGCCTACAAAATCCTCGGCGGCGCGCCCTCGACCGAGATCGCGTTCCGCCTGCCGAGCGTGCGCGTCGAGCAGATCCGCACCGGTCGCCACGCCGTGTGCAACCTGACCGCGATCACCCCGATCGACCACAAGACCAGCGAGATCAACCACTGCATCTATTGGACAGCGCCGTGGCTCAGTGCGCTGAAGCCGATGCTGAGGCCCTATGTCCGCGCGTTTCTGCGCCAGGACCGCGACGTCATGGAAAAGCAGCAGCAGGGTTTGCGGTATAACCCGACGCTGTCGCTGATCGACGACGCCGATACCCAGGCGCGCTGGTACTACCGCCTGAAGCGCGAGTACCGGCGGTCGATCGAGGAAGGGCGGGGGTTCGAGAACCCGGTCGAGGCCAAGACGCTACACTGGCGGAGTTGATGGGCTTCGCGTTGCTCAGCCCATCCTACAGATTCGGTGCCGTAGGATGGGCTGAGCAACGCGAAGCCCATCGTCTCGTCACTCCGCCGGCGACGCCTCGGTCGAGGCGGGCAATCTCTGCGTCTCGCGCCGGCCGCCGAGATACGGCGCGAGCACGCCGACGATGCCGCGGCGGAAGGTGAGGACGCAGACGATAAAGATCACGCCCTCGATGATCGTGACCCATGAACCGGTCTCGGCGAGATAGGTCTCCATCGTCGCGATGATAAACGCGCCGGCAACCGGTCCGAGGATCGTGCCGAGCCCGCCCAAGAGGGTCATCAGCACGACCTCGCCCGACATCGTCCAATCGACATCGGTCAGCGCGGCGAACTGGAACACCAGCGCCTTCATCGACCCCGCCAGCCCGGCGAGCGCGGCCGACAGGATGAAGGCGAGCAGCTTGTAGCGCTCGGCGCGGTAGCCGAGCGAGATCGCGCGAGGCTCGTTCTCGCCGATCGCCTTGATCACCTGGCCGAACGGCGAATCGATCGTGCGGGCGATGATCGCAAAGCCGATCAGGAACATCGCCAGCACGAAATAATACATCGTCAGCGTGTCGCCGAGGTCGATTACGCCGAAAAGATGCCCGCGCGGCACCGCCTGGATGCCGTCCTCGCCGCCGGTAAACGGCGCCTGGAGGGCGATAAACGCGACCATCTGCGCCAGCGCGAGGGTGATCATCGCGAAATAGATGCCCTGGCGGCGGATCGCGAGCCAGCCGAACGCGGCTCCCATCGCCGCCGCGACCGCGACCCCGCTGAGGATGCCGAGTTCCGGCGGCAGCCCCCACACCTTGACCGTATGCGCGGTGATATAGGCGGCGGTGCCGAAAAACGCCGCGTGCCCGAACGACAAGAGGCCGGCGTAGCCGAGCAGCAGGTTGAACGCGCAGGCGAACAAGGCCAGGCACAGCGCCTTCATCAGAAAGACCGGGTAGAACAGGAAAGGCGCCACCAACGCCAGGGCGATCAGCCCGACGCCCCAGGCCAGCGCGGCCCCGCGGCGCGCCATCTCAGGCGGCCCGTCCGAACAGCCCGGCCGGCTTGACCAGCAGCACGAGCGCCATGATCACGAAGATCACGGTGCTCGACGCCTCGGGATAGAACACCTTGGTCAGCCCTTCGATCAGCCCGAGGGCGAAACCGCTGACGATCGCACCGAGGATCGACCCCATCCCGCCGATCACGACAACCGCGAAAACGACGATGATGATGTTGCTGCCCATCAGCGGGCTGACCTGGTAGATCGGCGCCGCCAGCACCCCGGCAAACGCCGCCAGCGCGGCGCCGGCGCCGTAGGTCAGCGTGACGAGGCGCGGCACGTTGATCCCGAACGCCTGCACCAGCGCCGGGTTCTCGGTCGCGGCGCGGAGGTTGGCGCCGAGGCGGGTGCGCTCGATGACGAACCAGGTCGCGAGGCACACCGCCAGCGACGCGACGATGACCCAGGCGCGGTAGATCGGCAGGAACATGAAGCCGAGGTTCCGCGCGCCCTGCAGCGCGCTCGGGATCGTGTAGGGAAGGCCCGACGAGCCGTACCCCTGACGAAAGACGCCCTCGATGACGAGGGCGAGGCCGAAGGTCAGCAGCAGCCCGTACAGATGGTCGAGCTGTCTGATCCGGCGCAGGAACAGCCGCTCGATCGCGAGCCCGACCAGGCCCACGGCGATCGGCGCGATGATCAGCGCGGGCCAATAGCCGATGCCGAGAAAGGTCAGGAGGAACCACGCGCCGAACGCGCCCAGCATGTACTGGGCGCCGTGCGTGAAGTTGATGATGTTGAGGAGGCCGAAGATGATCGCGAGCCCGAGGCTGAGCATCGCGTAGAACGCGCCGTTGATCAGCCCGACCAGGAGCTGGGCGAACAACAGCGGCGCCGGCGGTACCGCTATGTGGATCCAGGAGAACATGACGGGCTACCCCTCTCCGCCCATCGGGGGGAGAGGGAGGGGCCCGTCGCGCAGCGATGGGAGGGTGAGGTGGGCAGGCTCAGCGCGTTCCCACCTCACCCCGGCCCTCTCCCCCCAATGGGCGGAGAGGGAGGTTCTTGCGATCATCCTCACGTGCAACGTCGAGTTAGCCCTTCGCCGCCGGGCATTCGTTGCCGTGCGGGCGCTTGAAGGCCTGGTCGCCGGGGATCGTCGCGATCAGCTTGTAGAAATCCCACGGGCCCTTCGACTCGCTCGGCTTCTTGACCTCGAACAGATACATGTCGTGGGGCAGGCTGCCGTCGTCGCGGATATGCCCGTTGCGAACCGCGAAGTCGTTGACCGGCTTTGACTTGAGCTGCTTGACCACGGCCGGGCCGTCGAGCGTGTTCACCGCCTTGACCGCGTTGAGATAGTTCATCACCGCGCTGTAGACCCCGGCCTGAGCCATCGTCGGCTCTTTGTTCATCTTGTCGAAGAACTTCTTCGACCACGCGCGGGTCTGGTCGTCCATGTCCCAGTAGAACCCTTCGGTCAGTTGCAGCCCCTGCGCGGTCTCCAGCCCGAGGCTGTGCACGTCGCTGGCGAAGACCAGGAGGCCGGCCAGCTTCTGCCCGCCCTTGACGATGCCGAACTCGGCCGCCTGCTTGATCGAGTTGATCGTGTCGCCGCCGGCATTGGCGAGGCCGATGACCTTGGCCTTCGACCCCTGGGCCTGGAGCAGGTAAGACGAGAAATCGGCGGTGTTGAGCGGCACGTTGACCGAGCCCAGCACCTTGCCGCCATTGGCCTCGACCACCGCGGTCGTGTCGTTTTGCAGCGAATGGCCAAAGGCATAGTCGGCGGTGATGAAGTACCAGGTGTCGCCGCCAGCCTTGACCACGGCGGCGCCGGTGCCGTTGGCGAGCGCGACCGTGTCGTACATCCAATGGATCGAGGTCGGCGCACAGGCTTTGCCGGTCAGGTCGGACGAGGCGGCGCTGGTGATCAGCAGCACCTTGTTTTCCTTGCGCGCGACCTCCTGCACCGCGAGCGCGACGCTCGACGTGGTCAGGTCGGTGATCATGTCGACCCCGTCCTGGTCGAACCATTGCCGCGCGATCGAGGCGCCGACATCGGGCTTGTTCTGATGGTCGGCGCTGACCACCTCGATCTTCTTGCCGTTGAGCGTTCCGCCGAAATCCTCGACGGCCATCTTGGCCGCCATCACCGAGCCCGGACCGCCCAGATCGGCGTAGAGGCTCGACATGTCGGCGAGGACGCCGATCTTGATCGTGTCCTTGGTGATCTGCGCCTGGGCGCCCGCCGTCAGCAAGAGCGCGGCGGCAAACCCCGCGAGCGCGGTGTATTTCTTCATCGTTTCCTCCCCAATTTACGACTCAAACCCACGTTCCGATTCAGACTCCGAGATACGTGTGCAGCCGATCCGCATGCCGGCCGAGATCGGCATTCGCGATCATGTCGACGACGCGGCCGTTCTGAACCACGTAATGCCGGTCGGCGACGGTCGACGCAAAGCGGAAATTCTGTTCGACCAAGAGGATCGTGAACCCTTTCGCCTTCAGCGTCCGCAAGACCACGCCGATCTGCTGGACGATGACCGGCGCCAGACCTTCGGTCGGCTCGTCGAGCAATAGCAGATTTGCACCGGTGCGGAGGATGCGGCCGATCGCCAGCATCTGCTGTTCGCCGCCGGACAGCTTGGTGCCCTGGCTGCGGCGGCGCACGGCGAGGTTGGGAAAGATCGCGTAGACCTCCTCGACGCTCATCCCGCCGGGCTTCACCGTCGGCGGCAGCAGCAGGTTTTCCTCGACATCGAGGCTGGCGAAGATGCCCCGCTCCTCCGGGCAATAGGCGACGCCGAGGCGGGCGATCCGGTTCGACGGCAACCCCACCAGCTCGTGCCCGGCAAAGCTCACCGAGCCGCGGCGCTGGGCGACAATCCCCATGATCGATTTGAGGATCGTCGTCTTGCCGGCGCCGTTGCGGCCCAAAAGCGTGACCAGCTCGCCCTCGCCGACCTCGAAATCGACGCCGTGCAGGACATGCGACTCGCCGTACCAGGCATTGAGCTCGGTGGTCTTGAGCAGCGCCGCGTCAGGCATGTCCGGTGCCCATATAGGCCTCGACGACCTCGGCGTTGGCCGAGACCGTCGCGTAATCCCCCTCGGCGAGGATCGTGCCGCGGGTCAGCACGGTGATGACCTGGGACAAATCCGCGACGACCGACAAATTGTGCTCGACCATCAGCACCGTGCGGTCGCGGGCGGCGCCGCGGATCAGGCCCGAGATGCGCCCGATATCCTCCTGCCCGAGCCCCGACATCGGCTCGTCGAGCAGCATCATCTGGGGATCGAGCGCGAGCGTCGTGGCGATTTCCAGCGCGCGCTTGCGGCCATAGGACAGCGACGCCGCCGGCAACCCGGCGAACTCGCCGAGCCCGACCGACTCCAACAGCGCCATCGCCCGGTCGTTGAGCCGGTCGAGCACGCGCTGCGGGCGCCAGAAGTGGAACGAGTTGCCGAGCGGCCGCTGCAGCGCGACCCGCACGTTGTCGCGCGCCGAAAGATGCGCGAACACGGCCGAAATCTGGAACGAGCGCACGAGCCCCAGCCGCGCCACGGCGGACGGCCGCTCGGCGCTGATGTCGCGGCCGTTGTAGAGAATCCGCCCGGCCGACGGCTCGAGGAATTTCGTCAGCAGGTTGAAGACCGTGGTCTTGCCGGCGCCGTTGGGGCCGATCAGCGCGTGGATCGTCCCGCGCCGAACCTTGAGGTCGACCCCCTGCACCGCCGCAAAGCCGCGGAAATCCTTGGAAAGCCCCCTGGTTTCGAGGATCAGCTCATCCACACCCGTACCGCCAGACCCGTTCTCGCGCGGACCGCACTTGCTTTCGTTGCGGCGCGACCCTAATCCCTCGACAATTGAAATGACAAGGAGCGGCGGCGTGAGCGAGACGATCGACCGCGCGCTGAGCGAGATCAAGTTCGATGCCGACGGGCTCGTCCCGGCGATCGCGCAGCAGCACGACACCGGCGAGGTGCTGATGGTGGCGTGGATGAACGCCGAGGCGGTGCGGGTGACGCTCGAGGAAGGGATCGGGTGCTACTGGTCGCGGTCGCGCGGGAGGCTCTGGCGCAAGGGCGAAAGCTCGGGCCAGACGCAGCGCCTGGTGGACTTCCGGCTCGATTGCGACGGCGACACGGTGCTGCTGCTCGTCGACCAGCAGGGCGTCGCCTGCCACACCGGCCGGCGCAACTGCTTCTTCCGCGCCTGGCGCGACGGCGGATGGGATGAGATCGCCCCGCCGCTAGTCGCACCCGGCAAATTGTACGGGGCTTAGGACCGCGGGCGTCCCGCCCGCAACTCAACGAAAAAAACGCGGGCGGGACGCCCGCGCTCCTTATCCTACTCGACATCCTACTCGACCGGGCAGCTTAGCGTCGCCTGCACCTGGCTGTGCAGGATCGAATCGAACGGGCGGTTGGCGCATTGCTGGTTGTAGGCGCCGACCCGGTCGTTGAAGCGCTGCACCGCCGCGCTGACATCGGAGACGATCGCGCCCGTTGACCGCTTGAACAGCGCGTCGCGCTGCTCAAGCCGTTGCCGGAATTGGGCGACGGCTTGCGGGTCGTTGACGTTGAGACCGGCGCGCTCGCGTTCAAGCGTGGCGTCGGCCTGTCTGAGCTGGTCGTTGATCTGGTCGAGGCTGTTGCGCTTCGCCGTCATCTCCGACGAAGCTCGCTCCATCGATTGCTGCAGGCACAGGCACTGGCGGATCGCGTCCGCCTGCGGGCTCGGCGGGGGCGGAGGCGGAGGGGCCTGGGCAAAGGACGCGGTGCTCAACAACACCGCCGTGACAAACGCAACACCCGCTAAACCGCGCATCGGCCCCTCTTTTCGATTACCGTGCCATCATCATCGGAATCTTCGATTCCATGATCATATGCCGCGTCGCGCCGCCAAAGATCATCTGGCGGATGCGGCTTTGCGTGTAGGCGCCCTTGAGGATCAGATCGGCGCCGCCCGCGATCGCCTCCTTCAGGAACGATTCGCCCTGCGGCTTCTGGCGGCCGATGGCCGTGCGCAGGCTGACATTGAGGCCGTGCCGCTCAAGCGTCCGGGCCAGCTCCTCGCCAGAAGGCCCGGGCTCCGGCATGTGCTGGGCTCCGACCGTGACGACGACGACTTCCCGCGCCTGCAGCAGGAACGGCATGCCGAGCGCGACCGTCAACGCGGTTTCGGTGCTGCCGTTCCACGCGACCGCGACGACCTCGCCCATCGTCGCAGGCACGGTCTTCGGCACCATCATCACGGGGCGGCCGCTTTCAAAGAGGGCGTCCTCAAGCGTCGCCTCGGCGATCGAGGCGAGCTTTTCCGGCTGCTCGACGAGGATCAGGTCGTAGACCCGGCCGGTCATGCCGACGATCGCGTTCTGGCGCCCGTCCTCCTCGCGCCACGAGGCGCTGGGACCGGTGTGGCCCGGCGGCAACCCGCCGACCGGGATGCCGTTTGCGCTCATGAACTCGCGGAACAGCCGCCGCGCCTGGTCGCGCCGCTCGTGACCCTCGCGTTCGAGGGTCCGGTCGACCTCGGACGAAATCGAGAACCCCATCTCGCCGCCGAAGACGACGGCATACTCCGTGGTCAGGCTGTGCAGCCCCACGATATGGCTGTTGAAGCGGCGGGCCGTGATGATGGCGGCTTCGAGCACCGGCCCCGCGTTGCCGTCGCCGATGACCGCGAGCAGGTTTTTCAGCATCGTGCCTCCGAAGTCCGAGACTTGCGTCCGGTCTCGCCCTTGCGAGCGACTTGCAGGCATCATACTCGACCCCGTCGCGTTGCGCGAGAGCGGCCCCGCACGGGCCGAGACAACTTGTGCTTTGGCCAAACCGGCGGCCCCGACTAGACTGCTAACGCCCCACACGCGAAGAGATATCCAGCTGATGAACGCAATTTCCCGGCGCACCATGCTCGGCGCGACAGCCGCCGCGCTCGCCGCGCCCCGGCTCGGCCGGGCGGCGGGCCCCGACACGGTCAATTTCGGCACGGACTGGAAAGCCGAGGCCGAGCACGGCGGGTACTACCAGGCGATCGCCACCGGGATCTACGAAAAGCACGGGCTCACGGTGAACCTGCGGCCAGGCGGGCCGTCGGTGAACCACGCGCAACTGCTCGCCGCCGGCGTGCTCGATTTCAACATCGCGTCGAACTCGTTCCTGCCGCTCAATTACATCGACGAAAACATCCCGATGGTCGCCGTGGCCGCGCTGTTCCAGAAGGACCCGTCGGTGCTGATCGCCCATGCCGGCGTCGGCAACGACAGCTTTGCCGCCTTGAAGGGCAAGCCGATCATGATCGGCTCCGACACCCGAGTCGGGTACTGGCTCTTCCTCAAGGAGAAATTCGGCTACACCGACGACCAGATCCGCCCCTACAACTTCAACACCGCACCGTTCATGGCGGACAAGAACGCGGTGCAGCAGGGCTATCTGACGAGCGAGCCCTATACGGTCGAGCAAGCCGGGGTCAAACCCGTCGTGCTGCTGCTCGCGGATAACGGGTACTCCAGCTACGGCTCGCTGATCGCGACCTCGCAAAAGCTGGTGCAGGGCAAGCCCGATCTGGTGCAGCGCTTTGTCGATGCCAGCATCGAGGGCTGGTACAGCTTTCTCTACGGCGACCCGTCGCCGGGCATCGCACTGATCAAGAAAGATAATTCGGAGATGACCGACCCGTTGATCGCCTACGGGGTCGAGAAGATCAAGCAATACGGCATCGTCGACAGCGGCGATTCGAAGACGAGCGGCATCGGCGCGATGACCGACGCGCGGTGGAAGGATTTTTTCGACGTGATGTCGAAGGCGGGCGTCTATCCGACCGGCCTCGACTACAAAAAGGCGTTCACGCTGCAATTCGTGAACAAGAAAGTTGGGATGAAATCCTGACCGACGCCGCGATCGTTGAGCTGACCGGGATCGGCAAGCGCTTTGGCGGCAACGTCGAGGCGCTGAAGGGCGTCGACCTGACGGTAGAGCGCGGCGAGTTCGTCAGCCTGCTTGGTCCCTCGGGATGCGGCAAGAGCACCCTCCTGCGGATCGTCGCCGGACTTGCCGAGCCCAGCAGCGGCACCTGCCGCGTCGCCCTCGGCGACAGGCGCGCCGGGCATATCGGCTTTGTCTTTCAGGATCCGACGCTGATGCCATGGAGCAATGTGGCGAGCAACGTGCTGCTGCCGTTCCGGATCGCCCACCGGGTCGACGCCGGCGCACGCGAGCGGGTCGACGCGGCGATCGCGGCGGTCGGGCTCGGCGGGTTCGAGCGCGCGTATCCGCACCAGCTTTCGGGCGGGATGCGGATGCGCGTCTCGATCGCGCGCGCCCTCGTCACCGACCCCGACCTGCTCCTGCTCGACGAGCCCTTCGCCGCGCTCGACGAGATCACCCGCCTCGCGCTCAACGACGATCTCCTGCGGCTGTGGGAGCGGCACCGGCCGACGATCCTCTTCGTCACCCACAGCGTCTTCGAGTCGGTCTACCTGTCGACCCGGATCGCCGTGATGGCGCGGCGGCCCGGCCATATCGTCGCCGACCTGCCGGTAGACCTGCCGCAGCCGCGCCAGCGCGCCGTGCGCATGACGCCCGGTTACGGGGCGATGTGCGAAACCGTCTCGGCCGCGCTGACCACGGCGATGGGCGGCGAGGCGGCATGAACCGGGTGTGGCCCATCCTCGCCCCGGTGGCGGTCGGCGCCGTCTTCCTCGGCCTCTGGGAAGCGCTCGTGCGATGGAACGACGTGCCGGTCTACATCCTGCCGCCGCCGAGCGCGATCGCAGCGAGCCTGTGGACCGACGGGCCGAGCCTCCTCGGATCGCTGCTCGTGACCCTGCGCGTGACCCTCGCCGCGCTCGCCGCCGCAGCGTTGTTCGGCGGCGCGCTGGCCTTGCTGTTTTCGCTGTCGCGGATCGTCGAGCTGAGCTTTTTCCCCTATGCGGTGATCCTGCAGGTGACCCCGATCGTCGCGATCGCGCCGCTGATCATCATCTGGGTCCACACGCCGTTTCTGGCGCTGCTCGTCTGCGCCTGGATCGTCGCGTTCTTTCCGATCGTCTCGAACACGACGGTCGGGCTCAACAGCGCCGACCGCAACCTCTTGGCGCTGTTCCGGCTCTACGGCGCCTCGCGCTGGCAGGTGCTGTGGCTGCTGCGCCTGCCGACGGCGCTGCCGTACTTTCTCGCCGGCCTGCGGATCAGCGGCGGGCTCGCGCTGATCGGCGCGGTCGTCGCCGAGTTCGTCGCCGGCACGGGCGGGTCGGAGACCGGCCTCGCATTTCGCATTCTCGAAGCCGGATACCGGCTCGCGATCCCGCGCCTTTTCGCGGCGCTGGTGCTACTCTCGCTGACCGGTATCGTGATCTACCTGATCCTCGACGCGATCTCGCGCCGGCTTCTCAGGAACTGGCACGAGAGCGCCGCGGCCGAGGACGAAACCTGAAAGGACCTTCGCATGAGCGCAGCCAAAACCCTGGTTCTGCTCGCCGCCCTGCTGACCACAACCGCGGCCTTCGCCGCCGACCCGATGAGCCGCAAGAAAGGCGAGCCGGCGACCTTTGCCGGATCGTCCTTCGGCCAGCTCACGACCGTGCTCGCCGATGACGACGTCGTCACCGGCACCTTCGACAATGACGGCAAGCTGTCGGCAAAAGGCAGCATGAGCGACCCGAACTACACCGGGTATTGGACCGCGTCGACCGCCCCCACCGCATGCGAGAGCGAAAAGGAGGGGACGACCTATTGGGGCAAGCTCACCTTCGCGATGAGCGACGCCGGCCGCACCTATAGCGGCAAGTGGAGCTATTGCGACGCCGACCCCGACCGCGCCTTCCAGGCGAAGTGGGACGGGAAGTAACGAACTCCAAGCAACGATGGGTTTCGCGTTGCTCTACCCATCCTACAGGTTCTGTGCCGTAGGATGGGTAGAGCGCAGCGAAACCCATCAATCCCGTCTCAGCCGCGCCCGACAAACGGCATCTTGGTCGCCATCACCGTCAGGAACTGGATGTTCGCCTCGGGCGTGACCGTGGCGCACAGAACGACCGAACGGGCGACGTTTTCGACATTCATCGTCGGCTCGATCACGGTCTCGCCATTGGCCTGCTGAACCCCGCGGGTCATCCGCTGGGTCATCTCGGTCAGCGCGTTTCCGACGTCGATCTGGCTGCACGAGATGTCGTATTTGCGGCCGTCGAGCGAGATCGACTTGGTGAGGCCGGTGACCGCGTGTTTCGCGGTCGTGTAGGCGATCGAGTTGGGCCGCGGCACATGCGCCGAAATGGAGCCGTTGTTGATGATGCGGCCGCCCATCGGGTCCTGCTCCTTCATCATCCGGAACGCCTGCTGCGTGCACAGGAACGTGCCGTGGACGATCGAGCCGATGACCCCGTTCCACTTGGCGAATTCGAGGTCCTCGAGAAGCCCGGCGGCGCCGAACCCGGCATTGTTGAACAGCACGTCGAGCCGGCCGAACTTGTCCTTGGTCGCCCTGAACAGCGCCTCGACCGAGGCGGGATCGCCGACATCGGCCGGCACGCCGAGCGCACGCCCTTGCAGCCCCTCGATCTCACCGACCACGGCATCGAGCGGCTCGGGCCGGCGCCCGGCGACGACGACGGCGAACCCCTCGCGCGCCAGCGCCAGCGCCGACGCCTTGCCGATGCCCGAGCCCCCGCCGGTGACCAGCGCAACCTTGCCGTTCGAAGCCATCCTCGCATCCTCCTGAATTCTGGCGGCGCGCACGATATCAGGTTTGGCCGCCGGGTCACGCGGATTGGCGCTAAAATCTAGAACGCCAAGGAACCTTGGGCCGGCCGTTCCGGTTCGAGCCGGACACCCTCCAGTTCGAGCATCCGGGCCTTTGACGCCGCCCCGCCCGGTGCCGAAAACCCGCCGACCTTGCCGCCGGCCGCCAGCACCCGATGGCACGGGATGAACAGCGCGACGGGGTTCTGCGCCATCGCCTGGCCGACATCGCGGGCGGCTTCCGGTCCGGCGCCGAGCTCCTTCGCGAGAGTGCCGTAGGTCGTGGTGCGTCCCCAGCCGACCCGCCGCGCCGCCGCGTAAATCTGCTTGAAGAACGGAAGCTGCCCCTCAAGGTCGAGCGTAAAGCCGGAGAAATCGATCTCCTCGCCGGCGAAATAGCGTTTGGCCGCCGCGATGGCCTCGCGAACCATCGGCGGCGGCTCGCCGGGCTCGGCGGCAGAGATGCGGCGCTGAACCAGCCACCCCGCCGCCTCGGCGCTTTTGGCCGGCAATTGGAAGCGGATGATGCCGGCATCGTTCCAGGCGATGCCGCAGAAGCCGGCGGCGGTGTCGAAGACGAAATATCGGTTCATACCGCTCGAAATGCGCCGCCCGGGCGGGGATTTCAATCCGCGCCTTGCGGTCTCATCCGCGCCCATATTTCTTGTGGAAATACGGCAGCACCTCCTTGCCCATCAACTCCAACACCTTTTGCAGCTTCCACGACTCCATCCCCGGCCAGCTCGCCCGGAAGATGAAGTAGTTCGCGTCGAGCGTGGCGATGCGGTGTTCGAGCTGCTCGATCACGTCGTCGGGGCTGCCGAGGATGAAACGGTCCTTGGCGAGCTCGTCGAACGAGACGCGGAAATTCTCTTCGCCCGGCAGCGCCTTGTCCTGCCCCCAAGCGGCGTAGGCGGCATATTTGCCTTCGAGATACGGCCCGGCGGTGGCGACGGCCTCCTCGCGGGTGGGCGCGACGTGGAGTTCGAGGATCATCGGGCGCGCGGTCGGGATGCCGTTGCCGGCGGCGGCGAGCGCCTCCTTGTAGAGCCCCCATTGCCGGGCGATCGTCGGCAGGGCGGCGTGCGGATTGATGAACCAGGGATAGCCGAGCCGCCCGGTGCGCTTGACCGCGGCGTCGGCGTTGGCGGCGATCCAGATCGGCGGAAACGGCTTTTGCACCGGGCGGATCGTCGAGGTCGCGTCGCGCAGATTGAAGAAGCGGCCCTGGTGCGTGATGTTGTCCTCGCTCCACAGCCGCTTGATCAGATTGAGCCCCTCCAGCATCCGCGGCACGCGGTCGGAGACGTTGAGGCCGAAAGCCCGGAACTCCTCTTCGCGATAGCCGATGCCGACGCCGAACACGACCCGTCCCTCGGACATCACATCGAGCGAGGCGATCTCCTCGGCGATCTGCACCGGGTTGAGCATCGCCAGCAGCGTGACCGCCAGCACCAGCTCCATCTTGCCGGAATCGGCCGCGAGCCGGGCCAGCAGCGGCAGGTTCTGAATCGCGATGTAGGGCGGCGACACGTAATGATGCCCGGCGGCGATCGCGTCGAACCCGACATCGCGGGCGACGATCGTCTGCTGCACGCATTGGCGAAACCGCACGACCGGGTCCTCGTCGCGGGGCTGCTGGGAATTGACGAACAAACCGAATTTCATCGAATGCCTCTCTGATGCGCCGAACCTGCTAAGGCGAAAAATTATCAGGCGCTAACTGATTGGTATCGCGAAATCTGTCCGCAACGAACAGGAGGATAACGGGTGGAGATCAGGAGATCTCAACAATTTCACTCGCTTAGAGCATTGGGCCGAAGCTCGGTGGCTAAGTAGTCGGGACAGATATGTTCTTTTTATGTTCTATTCAACCCTCGCCGACAAGGATGCCTTGGTTTCGATTGCGGCCTTGAAGCACGAAACCGGCCCCTCAGCTACGCCGCACTGATGACCGGTTTGCGCCGATAGCCGTCATCGCGTTACAGCAATCAATCCGGCGTGCCAGGACCCTAGGCAGCCCGAAGCAACAGGCTTCGCCGCCGAGCTAGCCAGACGAACCGAGCCGGGTATCCATCACTGCGAGACCGTCTCCACTCGCGAGCACTGAACGAAGCTTGGCAGCCAATTCGTCCCGCCGGTACGGCTTGCCGAGGATCGGCAGGTCGGCAACCGTCGCCGCGATATCCGGCGACATCTTCGCAGAATAACCGGATCCTAGCAGGATTTTGAGTTCCGGGCGCATCTGCCGCGCCCGCATGGCGAGATCGCCCCCGCTAATGCCCTGCGGCATAACCAAATCGGTAAAGAGCAGTTCAATCGCCTCACCACGCTCCAGGATAGACAATGCTTCCATCCCGTTTCGTGCCGTGAGGACGCGATAGCCCAAATCCTCCATCATCGCCGTCACGACTTCGAGAACATCCGGATTATCCTCGACGAGCAGGACCCTTTCCGAGCCCAGCGTCGGCGCCTCGGCGAGGTAACTGCGCCGTTCTCGGCCTGCGGCGACCCCTGCCATTTTCGGCAGATAGATCACGACGGCCGTCCCCGCGCCGACGGTGCTTTGAATATCAACGTAACCGCCAGATTGCTGAACAAAGCCATAAACTTGACTGAGGCCTAAGCCGGTTCCCCGGCCAACGTCCTTGGTCGTGTAGAAAGGCTCGAAAACCCGGTCGATGCAGTCGGCCGCGATGCCCGCTCCGGTATCGGCCACCGCAACCGAGACGTATTGCCCCGGCACTGCATGGGCGGGTCCGTTGGAGCCGTTGAGTTCAATGTTCCGCAGCGAAATCGTAAGCCCGCCGCCCGCCGGCATCGCGTCGCGCGCGTTGAACGCGAGGTTGAGAATCGAATTTTCGAATTGCGCCGGGTCGACGCGGCACAGCCACAAATCCGGGTCACAGGCAATCGTGACCTCGATCGCTTCATCCAAGGCACGGCGCAGCAGGCGTTCGTATTCGCCCATCGCCTGCCCGAGGTGGACGATTTCGGGGCGTAGATCTTGCTGTCGCGAGAAGGCGAGAAGCTGCTGCGCCAGGCGCGCCCCTTGCCACGCGGCGCGCTGCGCCGTTTCGACGGAACGCCGCGCCGGTGTGTTCGCTTCCGACCATCGCTCAAGCAGATCAAGATTGCCGGTAACCACTGTCAGCAGGTTGTTGAAGTCATGCGCAACACCGCCCGTGAGCTGGCCGACCGCTTCCATCTTCTGCGATTGCCGCAAAGCAGCCTGGGCCTTCTCCCGCTCGGCGATCTCTTCTTCGAGCCGGACGGTGCGTTGGGCAACGCGCTCCTCGAGCGTTTCCGCGAGCCGCCGCATGTCCTCCTCGGCTTTCTTTCGTTCGGTGATGTCGACCAGCATATTGACCGCGCCGATCAGGGCGCCCGAAGAATTGTGCAGCGGCGTCGGGTAGGGGATGAATGTGACGCGCGTGCCATCGGGTCGCTCGGCGATCGCTTCAAATCCTCGAACAGGCCGGTCTTCCTTCAGGGCGACGGCCATCGGAGATTCATCGTGGGGCATGGAGGTGCCATCCGGCCGCAACAGGCGCACGCAGATGCACCACTGGTCGGTACCCAACTCCGGCTGGCGGCCGGCGAATTCAACCGCCGCCTTGTTGTAAAAAGTGACCCGCCCGTTCGCGTCGGTCGTGTAGACGGCCGCAGGCAGTGCATTGATCAATTCCCGGATGCGGCGTTCGCGATCCCGTAATTCCTCCTCGGCATGCCACCGGTCGGTGACGTCACGGATCGCGAGCAAAAGCATGTGTTCCGTAGTGCCCGGCAGCACAAACCGGTTAGCGCTGAGTAAGACAATCCGGCGCCCAATCCCCGGAAATGCGTGATCGATTTCGAACGGCTCGAACTCGCCTCCCTCCGTCAGCGCCGATTTCAGCAGTTCCTGCAACGGCGCGCGGTTCAGCGCCCCATTGCCGATCTCGCCGAGCGAAGGGCTTAGCATGGGTTCGCGCGACAAGCCGAACATTGTGTAGAAGGCACGATTCCCCGTCAGAATACGGAGTTCGCGGTTGAGCACGACAAGCGGATCCGTGACGGTATTGAGGATTGTCTTGGTGTATTCGCGTTCGTAGACCGCCTGATCGATACTGGCGCGAAATGCGGTTACATTGGCAAAGGTGAGCACGGAGCCGGTGATGCGACCGTCGCTCTGTACATAGGGCGCGACGCGGAGCAGATACGACTTGTCGCGGTGACGGAGGTCGTACCGAGAAGCCGTCTCCGTGGCGATCGCCTGCGCGCACCACGATTCCAGCTCTCTAAAGCCCCGAAGCAGCGGCATGTCGGCCGGCGACCCTCCGATATCCGATGGTTCGAATCCGAGCAATTCCGCGGCGGCGCGGTTAAAGCAGGTAACCTTAAACTCAAGCGATACCACGACAATGGGAACATCGACGGCATCGAGGATGCCGATCAAATCGCCGGTGGTCGAACACGCACCCGCGCTATGCCGATGGTCCCGGTCGAAATGAATCCAGCCGTCAGAGCGGGTCACGGACGGCACCGTCACCCGTCAGCGGTTCCGGCGTAAAGGCTTCGGCTTCTTTGCAGAACCGACTCTGCCACCGCCGGGAGCGTTTGCCGCAACGCCAGCAGCAACGCCTGGGCGGGGGGCATTTTGAACGGCGCCTGGTATCGCGTCAGGAGGCGGTCTTGCAGCACCATCGCCTCATCCGGTCCGACAGTTTCGCGGAGCGCTTCGGCGACAGCGCTCTCCAGCCGCGCATAGTCCTCAACGGGAATCAAATGCGAGTGGTTGTCCCCGAGCCGTGGGAGCATGTGGGTATGGACGTCGCCGTTGAAGTTATCCATCAGGAACGAGCAGAAGACGGCGATATTTTGCTCCCGGCTAACACGGTCGAATAAATCCTCCAGATTCATGCTGGCGGCGACGTCGCCCCGCTCCCAAAGGACGTTCACCATCTCGCCCCACCAGCGCACGTTGCTGAAGCGACCGGCTGAACGGGTCTTCGCGATAATTTCCCCAGCGAGACCAAGGAACATCGGCCCGTCCGGCATGGTCTGCTGCATGAACCGCGGCAGCAGCTCGTCGGAATCGACGATGTTGAGCTGTCCGCTGTTTTGCGCGCCTTCTACATCGACTCCCTCCGCCTCGAGCCGCGGTCTGAAAGCTTCCCAATGCGCCACGGTGGGGACGAGAATGACGCCTTCGCCATTTGCCAAGGCCGCTGCCGCGAAGCGACAGACCACCCGATTGAGAAAGGCTTGGTCCTGATACAGATGGACGATGTGATCCTGCGGGGCGGCGTGAGCTAGAAGCTGATCCCAAGGCTCCGAATGGTGCCGTAGATCCGGAGCGTGCATGTGCGAATGCCGGTCTTCCATAAGCCTTTTCCCATGATTTAATTGGCCCGAAAGATGCGGAAACATGCGTGGGCCCGGGCGAGCTCTCGGCTCAACCGGCGTATCCCGAGCGTAGTATAGTCATGTCGGCCCCTGGGGCGATAGAGATCAGGGCAGGGTTCAATGCCCCAGCGAATCCCGATGTCCGCCAACGGGCATGAGCGGTCCTTGGCCCCTGACCGCTGCGAGCGGCCGTTATGCCTTCGAAAGCGGAATTCCGGCTGATGCAGCACCGCGACCGCCGCGCCGCGTTTGGCTCCTCGCCGTGACGGTCACGTCAGCTTCTTCGTCATCACATAACGGTTGAACCCCGGCGGGTCGCAGGTCAGCGCGGCGGCGGTTTCAAAGCCTTGTTTCAGGTAGAAGCCTTGGGCCTGGATTTCGAGCGTGTTGAGGGTGATGCGGGTGCAGCCGCGGCGGCGGGCTTCGGCTTCGGCCATTGCTATGAGGCGGCTGCCGAGGCGGTAGCGGCGGAGGGTTTCGGGGAGGTAGACGCGCTCGATCGAGAGCTGGCCGAGATAGCTGCCGCCGTAGATGCCGCCGAGGATCGTTCCGGTCTCGGGGTCTTTAACGAAGATCGCGAGGCGCTTGTAGTCGTCGTAACCGGCCCGGCTGGTGTTGTAATCGCGCAGCCCGTCGCCGATGACCGCGAGCTCCTCGGGGCTTGCCGTGTCCGTCAGGACGATTTCGGGCCGGTCGATTTCTGGCCGGTCGATTTCGGAATCGGGCATCAGGGTCTCGTCAGATTGGGGGGCGGCGCACCGGCTGCGTCGCCTCGAAGGCGCGGGCCGCGCGCAGCACGCGCCGGTCGGCGTAAAGCGGGCCGACGATCTGCAGCCCGATCGGCAAACCGCCGCTCGTCAGCCCGCACGGCACGGTCGCGGCCGGCTGGCGGGTCATGTTGAACGGGTAGGAGAACGGCGACCAGTCGATCCAATGCTCCTCGTGCGCCGGGTCGTTGAGGTCCTGCCCGACCGGCAGGGCCGGCACCGGCATCATCGGAATCAGCAGCAGGTCGTAGCGCTGGTGGAACTCGGCCATCGTCTTGCCGAGTGCGGTGCGGGCGAGGTCGGCGGCGAGGTAGTCGGTGGCGCTGATCGATGCGCCGGCCTCGGCGACGGCGCGGAAGCCGGGATCGCATTCGCCACGGCGCTCGGGCGGGAAGCCGTTGATGATCCGCGCGGCGCCGGCGCCCCACAGGGTGATCAGCGCCTCGCGCGGCGACGGGAAGATTTCGCGGACCTCCTCGATGACCGCGCCCAGCGCCTCGAATTGCCTGACCGCGGCGGCGACCGACGCGGCGATATCGGGATCGACGCGGGCATAGCCGAGATCGGGGCTGTAGGCGATCCGCCAGCCCTTGACTCCGTCCTCGATGCCGTCGCGGAAATCGCCGTCATGCGGCGGCAGACCATAGGGGTCGCGCGGATCGAAGCGGCTGAGCGTGTTCAGCATCAGCGCCGCGTCACGGGTGCTGCGCGCGAGCGGACCGATATTGGAGAGGAGGCCCATCGGCGACGGCGGGTGCGCCGGCACCCGTCCGAACGTCGCCTTGATCCCGAGCACGCCCGAAAAGCACGCGGGGATGCGGATCGAGCCGGCGCCGTCGCTGCCGACATGCAACGGCGCGATCCCGGCCGCGCAGGCCGCGGCGGCGCCCGCGCTGCTGCCGCCGGGGGTGCGGTCGAGATTCCACGGGTTGCGGGTGATCCCGGTCAGCGGGCTGTCGCCGAGCGCCTTCCAGCCGAATTCGGGGCTGGTGGTCTTGCCCAAAATGACCGCGCCGTCCTCCTTGAGCCGCGCGACGGCGGGGGCGTCCTCGATATCCGGTGCGTCCGACACGAGGCGCGAGCCGCGCCGCATCGGGAACCCGCGCAGCATCACGAGGTCTTTGATCGTCACCGGCACGCCGTCGAGCGCGCCGAGCGCCGCCCCGTTGTGCAGCCGCTCCTCGGACGCCCGCGCCGCGCCCAGCGCGCCGTCGCGATCGACGACCGTGAATGCGTTGAGCTTGGGCTCCAAGGCGTCGAGCCGCGCCAGCAGGCTTTGCGTGACCTCGACCGGGGACAGGGTTTTGTTGCGGTATTGCTCGCCCAGCGCCTCGGCCGAGAGATAGGCGATATCGTCGTCGCGCGGCATTCACCCTCCCCCGGGATTTGCACCTGACCCGCCCGACTATCGGGCAATCGCGCCGCCCTGCCTAGCCTCGGCACGCGGCTTGCGAGACGCACGGCGGCACGCGTAAGGTCGCGCCCGGAGCAGGGAGCACAGATGAGCAAACGGGTGGGGGCTTAACCCCCGATGTTCGCCTATATCGTCCGGCGCATCCTGGCGACGATCCCGGTCATGGCGGTGGTCGCGATATTCGTGTTCGGCCTCCTCTATCTGAGCCCCGGCGACCCGGCCGCGATCATCGCCGGCGATACCGCGACCCCGGCCGATATCGCCCGCATCCACGCCCAGCTCGGTCTCGACCGGCCGCTTTATGTGCAGTTCGCCGATTGGGTGTGGCGGCTGATGCACGGCGATCTCGGCATCTCGATCTTTACCAATCTGCCGGTGATCCACCTGATCGCGCAGCGGCTCGAGCCGACGATCGCGCTCAGCGTCACGACGCTGATCGTAACGATCGTCGTCGCGATCCCGATGGGGGTGATCGCCGCGTGGAAAGTCGGCACCTGGATCGACCGGGCGGTGATGGTTTTCGCGGTGCTCGGATTTTCGGTGCCGGTCTTCGTGCTCGCCTACATCCTGATCTTCGTCTTTTCGATCGCGACCAACTGGCTGCCGGTGCAGGGCTATGTCGAGCCGAGCCGCGGCATCGTCCCGTTCCTGTCGCATCTGGTGATGCCGAGCATGGCGTTGGGCATGATCCTGGCGGCGCTGATCGCCCGGATCACCCGCGCCAGCATGCTCGACGTGCTCGCCCAGGATTACATCCGCACCGCCCAGGCCAAGGGCCTCGGCAGCCGGCAGATGCTGATCGGCCATGCGCTGAAGAACGCCGCGGTGCCGATCGTGACGATCATCGGCATCAGCGTCGCGCTGTTGATCAGCGGCGTCGTCGTGACCGAGACCGTGTTCGCGATCCCCGGGCTCGGGCGGCTGACGGTCGACGCGATCCTCCGGCGCGACTACCCGATCATCCAGGGCATCATCCTGATCTTCTCCGGCGTTTACGTGCTGATCAACCTGCTCGTCGATCTCAGTTATACGCTGCTCGACCCGCGCATCCGGTATTGAGCGATGGCGGTCATCCACAGCGACATGCCGCTCGCCGGCACCCCGCCGGTCCAGCGGCGCGGCGTGTGGCGGACGGTCAAGCGGCACCCGACGATCGTGGTCGGCGGCGGGCTTTTGCTGGTGATGGTGGCGCTGGCGATCTTCGCCCCGCTTCTCGGTACGGTCGACCCACAGGCGCTATCGCCGATCAACCGGCTGAAATGGCCCTCGGCCGCGCATTGGTTCGGCACCGACATGCTCGGCCGGGACGTCTATAGCCGCACGATCTACGGTGCGCGGGTGTCCTTGGCGATCGGGCTCTCGGTCGCCGTGTTCAGCACCGGTCTCGGCCTCGCGATCGGGGTCATCGCCGGGTTCAACCGCTGGGTCGACGCGATCCTGATGCGGGTGATGGACGGGCTGATGTCGATCCCGGCGATCCTCATAGCGATCGCGCTGATGGCGCTGACCCGCGCGAGCATGAAAAACGTCGTCTTCGCGATCAGCGTCAGCGAAGTGCCGCGAGTGAGCCGGCTCGTGCGCGGCATCGTCCTCGGCCTCCGCGAGCAGCCGTTTGTCGAGGCGGCGCTCGCCAGCGGCACCGGGTTTTTCCGCATCCTGTGGCGGCACATCGTGCCCAACACGCTGACCCCGGTGCTGGTCAACGGCACGTTCATCGCCGCCTCGGCGATGATCACCGAGGCGATCCTGTCGTTTCTCGGCGCCGGCACCCCGCCGCAAATCCCGAGCTGGGGCAACATCATGGCCGAGGGGCGGGTGCTGTTTCAGGTCGCCTATTACATCGTGCTGTTCCCGGGCGTGTTCCTGTCGGTGGCCGTGCTGGCGATCAACCTCCTCGGCGACGGGCTGCGCGACGCGCTCGACCCACGCCTCGCCCGCCGGATGTGAACGCGGCGATGGCGACGATCGACGAACAGAGGATTGTCGCCGCCACGGTCTCGCCGGGCCGGCCGCTGCTCGAGGTCGACGAGCTCAAGACCTGGTTCTTCACCCGCGACGGTGTCGTGCGCGCGGTCGACGGCGTGTCGCTCCACGTAATGCCGGGCGAGACGCTGGCGATCGTCGGCGAAAGCGGCTGCGGCAAAAGCGTCACCGCTCTTTCGATCCTGCGGCTGGTGCCGTCCCCGCCGGGACGGATCGTGTCGGGGTCGATCCGCTTTGCGGGACGCGACCTGCTGGCGCTCAGCGAAGCCGAGATGCGCGACGTGCGCGGCAACGACATCTCGATGATCTTTCAGGAGCCGATGACCTCGCTGAACCCGGTGCTGACGATCGGGCGCCAGATCGCCGAGACGCTGACCCTGCACCAGGGCCTCGACCGCAAGGCGGCGCTGGAGCGCGCGGTCGAGATGCTGCGGCTCGTCCACATCCCCGAGGCGCGGCGCCGGATCGGCCAGTACCCGCACCAGCTTTCCGGCGGGATGCGCCAGCGCGTGATGATCGCGATGGCGCTCGCCTGCAACCCCAAACTGCTGATCGCCGACGAGCCGACGACGGCGCTCGACGTGACGATCCAGGCGCAGATCCTCGACCTGATGCGCGAGCTCAAGGACAAGATCGACGCGGCGATCGTGCTGATCACGCACGACCTCGGCGTCGTCGCCGAGATGGCGCAGCGCGTCGTCGTCATGTACGCCGGCCGCAAGGCCGAGGAAGCGCCGGTCGGGCCGCTGTTCCGCCGCCCGCTGCACCCCTATACCAAGGGTCTTCTCAACTCGATCCCGCATCTCGGCGCGACGTTGATTGAAAGAGGAGCCGGGGCGGAAGGCGAGGCCGAGCGGCTCGTCGAAATCCCCGGTACGGTGCCGTCATTGCGCGACCCGATCCCCGGCTGCGCCTTTGCCGACCGCTGCGGCTTCGCCACCGATATCTGCCACCGCGCGGCGCCGCCCTTCGAGGAGAAGGAGCCGGACCACTTCGCCGCCTGCTACCACTCCGACCGGGTCGCCGCCGCATGACGCCGCTGCTGTCGGTGCGGGGCCTGGTCAAGCATTTCCCGGTCAAGAAGGGGCTGCTGCAGACGACGGTCGGGCAGGTCCACGCGGTCGACGACATCTCGTTCGAGATCGGCGCGGGGGAGACGCTGGGGCTCGTCGGCGAATCCGGCTGCGGCAAGTCCACCGCCGGCAAGGCGATCCTCAAGCTGATCGAGCCGACCGCGGGCGAAATCCGCATCGACGGCGAGCGCATCGACGGGCTGTCGCGCGCCGCAATGCGGCCTTATCGCCGGCAGCTTCAGGTCGTGTTCCAGGACCCGTATTCGTCGCTCAACCCGCGCCTGTCGGTGCGCAACATCATCGCCGAGCCGCTGCGTAACTATGGCGTCTCCAGCGGCGCGGAACTCAATCCACGGGTCAAGGAGCTGGCCGGCAAGGTCGGGCTCAGGGAAGAGGCGCTCGACCGCTATCCGCACGAATTCTCCGGCGGTCAGCGCCAGCGCATCGGCATCGCCCGCGCGCTCGCGCTCAACCCCAGACTCATCATCTGCGACGAGCCGGTGTCGGCGCTCGACGTGTCGGTGCAGGCCCAGGTGATCAACCTGCTCGGCGACCTACAGCGCGAGCTCGGCCTCTCCTACCTGTTCATCGCGCACGACATCGCCGTCGTCGAACATATCAGCCACCGCGTCGCGGTGATGTATCTCGGCAAGATCGTCGAGCTCGCGCCCAAGGTCGCGCTCTTCAAGCGGCCGCAGCACCCCTACACCGAGGCGCTCCTGTCCGCCGTCCCGGTGCCCGAGCCCGGCGCCGCCAAAAGGCGCATCATCCTCAAAGGCGACGTGCCGAGCCCGATCAACCCGCCCACCGGCTGCCGATTCCACACAAGATGCCCCTACGCCTTCGACCGCTGCACGGTCGAGGAACCGAAGATGACGGAGGTAGCGCCGGGCCATTTCGCCGCGTGCCATCTGCGGGAGGGGATGGCGGCGGCGTGAGCGACGCTATCGCAAGCGTCGTTGTCACGTCGCAAAGCTACGAAACTACTGTCTCTCTCCCCACCACTCGCGTGGGCGTCACAAGGCGCGCGCTTTTCGCTCACGTCTTGGGCTCGAAACATCCGACGCCGAATATCTCAGGCGAATTCTGCTGGACGGAGCGCGAGCAAACCTGGATCGCCTGGCCCCGGCCGATACCGATCGCTATGGCCAGCGCTATGTGCTTGATTTCGCCGTGGTGACCCCACGTGGCAATGCTGTGGTTAGATCCGCCTGGATTGTTCGTGCGAACGACGACGTGTTACGATTCGTAAGCTGCTTTGTCCTCTGAGGCTTCTCTAAGTGCCCCCTTTGATCCGACTGCTTGATGTTGTTGCGCTGACCGCGGACGTCCCGGAGAACGGGTTGTTGCGCGGCCAGGTCGGCACGGTCATTGAGCGCCTCGGTCCGGATGTCTTCGAGATCGAGTTCTGCGATGACGAGGGGCGCACCTATGCACAGGTCGCGGTTCCGGCGGAGCAGTTGATGGTGCTCCGCTATGAGCCCGCGACGGCCTGACCTGGACCGCGGGCGTCTCGCCCGCACTTCCGAAGATGCGGGCGAGACGCCCGCGGTCCTTTGCTACCGATATCGGCGTCCGCTTGGCCCCGTGATCGCGCCGTAGACCAGGTGCCGCGAGAGGACGCGGTAGTGGAGGCGCTGGTCTGGGGCCTGCATCATCAGGACCGTGACCAGCCGTTCCTGCGGGTCGATCCAGAAATAGGTGCCGTGGACGCCACCCCAGAAGAACTCGCCGACCGAGCCCGGCGCCGGCGACAGCCCTTGCGCCTTGCGCACGCAGAAGCCGAGACCGAAGCCGTAGCCCATCTCGGGCACCGGGGCGAGCGCGCCGAAGCGGGTCCGCGTCGTCGAGCCGTATTCGCACCCGGGCGGCAGATGGTCGCTGGCCATGTGGGCGATCGATTTCGGCGCCAAGAGCCGCGTGCCGTCGAGGACGCCGCCGTTGAGCAGCATCTGGCAGAAACGCAGATAATCGTGCGCGGTCGAGACGAGCCCGCCGCCCCCCGACGCCCACGCCGTCGGCTGTGACGGGTCGCGCATCGGCGGGCGCTTTCCGGTCGCCGCATCGGTTTGCGGGTGCGCGACCCGGTCGCCCTTGCCCTCGGCGTCGAAGCCGGTGTCGACCATGCCGAGCGGCGTGCAGACGCGGTCGCGCAGATGCGTCGCCAAGTCCTGGCCCGAGGCGATTTCGACGACACGCCCGAGCACATCGGTCGACATGCTGTATTCCCAGGTGGTGCCCGGCTCGAACATCAGCGGCAGCCGCGCCAGCTTGCCGACGAGGTCGGCATTGGTCTGGCTGTCGTCCATCAGCTTGGCGTCCTGCCAGATCTTTTGCACCGGCGTATCGCCGAACTGCGCGTAGGTGAGGCCCGAGGTGTGGCGCATCAGATCCTGCACCGTCATCACCCGCTGCGCCGGCCGACGCTCGACGCCGACGGTCATCGCGCCGAATTCGGGGATGTAGTCGGCGACCGGGGCGCCGATCGCGAGCCGGCCTTCCTCGGCCAGCATCATCGCGGCGACCGAGACCATCGGCTTTGTCATCGAGGCGATGCGGAAGATCGAGTCGACCGCCATCGGCGCCGCGGCCTCGCGGTCGCGATACCCGACCGCCTCGACATACCCGACCCGCCCGCCGCGCGCGATCGCCAGCACCGCGCCGGGGATCAGCCCGCGCTCGACATCCCGCTTGATCACCGCGGTGGCGCGGTCGAGCCGCTCGGACGACAGGCCGATCTCCTCTGGGCGCTCGGCCCGCGGCAAACCCGGATCGCTCATGTCACTGCTCCCTGTTAGATGGCGCCGTCGGCCTTGAGCCCGGCGATTTCGTCCGCGGACAGGCCGAGCCAGCCGCCATATACCTCGTCGTTGTATTCTCCCGGCCGCCCGCTGGGTTTGAGCGCCACCTTGCCCATCCCGTGGAGCCGCAGCGGCGAGTTCGGCAGCGTGACGCGGCCCAATTCGGGGTGGTCGATCTCCTCCAGCATGCCGCGCTCGTGCATATGCGGGTCGGCCATGATCTCGGGCGCGGTGCGCACCGGCGCGCAGGGGATGCGGTTCGCCTTGGCGCGGGCGAAGATTTCCATCTTGGGGAGGGTCTGGGTCCAGGCCGAGACCACGGCGTCGATCTCGTCGAGATGGGCGATGCGGTCGGCGTTGGTCACAAAGCGCGGATCGTCGCCGAGCGCTTCCTGGCCCATCGCCCTGATCAGGTTTTTCCAGTGCCCTTCGGTGACGATGTGGATCGCGACATACCCGTCGGCTGCCGGGTAGACGTTGTAGGGCGCGGTCGAGAGCCCGGCCTGGCGGTTGCCGGTGCGCGGCGGCGGGTTGCCGGTGCGGTGGTAGTACTCGAAGCTGGAGGCGAGGCTCGAATACACCGTCTCCTGCATCGCCACCTCGCACAGGGTGCCGAGGCCGCTGCGGTCGCGCTCGTAAAGCGCGGTGACGACGGCGGCGTAGAGATGGATGCCGCCCATGAAATCGACGAGGGTCGGCCCGGCCTTCATCGGCGGGCCGTCGGGGGCGCCGGTAACGCTCATGATCCCCGAGGCGGCCTGGATCGTCAGGTCCATCGCGAGGTTGTCGCGATCCGGCCCGCTGATGCCGAACCCGGTGCCGGTGGCGTAGACCAGGCGCGGGTTGAGCTCGTGCATCACGCCCCAGCCGACGCCGAGATCGTCCATCGTGCCGGGCGAGAAATTTTCCAGAAGCACGTCCGCCCGCTTCGCCATCTCGAACAACAGAGCCTTGCCGCGCTCGTGCTTGAGGTTGAGGGTCACGGTGCGCTTGTTCTGGTTCAGCATCGCGAAGGGGAGCGTCGCGCTTGTGCCCGGCGCGGCGCGGCGGCGCAGCGGCTCGCCCGAAGGCGGCTCGATCTTGATGACATTGGCCCCGCCCTTGGCCATCAGCAGCGTCGCGTAGGGACCCTGAAAGATCTGCCCGAAATCGAGCACGGTGACGCCGGCGAGCGGCAGACGCGGCGCGGTGGAATCGGGCATCGGCAACGGTGCTCCAGGACGGGACGAGGCAAATTCTGCGCCGATGCGGCAAGACGGCGCAAGCAGCGGCGTTTCACCAAAATTTATCCTTTCCACGATATCCGATGGGGCACACTCGTTCAGGGAGACAAGCACCTTGGCCGACGTCGCCGCTACACCCCGTCCGCACGGCTCGAAGCGCCTTTCTTGGCGCCGGCTGGTATTGCCGGCGCTGGCGCTCGCGCTCGCCGCGGGCGGGGTGCAGCGGCTGACCGCAACCGCCGCGCCGGCGGGACCTTCCGGGCGGCTGACCCTGTCGCCGAGCGGTTTTTCGCAGCTTCCGGGCTGGGCCGCCGACAATGTCTCCGCGGCGTTGCCGGCGTTTCTCAAATCCTGCTCACGCCTCACGACGCAGCCCAAGGGGACGCCGCTCGACCCCGCCGCGACCGGGGCGAATTTCGGCCAGGTCGGCGATTGGGATGCGCTGTGCAAAGCCGCCGCCACGCTGCCGCCCAGCGACGACGCGCAAACGCGGGCGTTTTTCGAGGCGAATTTCGTGCCGGTGCTGGCCGGTGACGGCGGCGACGCCAAGGGCCTCTTCACCGGATATTACGAGCCGGAGTTCACCGCCTCGCGCCGACGCGAGGGGCCGTTTCAGACCCCGGTCTACCGCCGCCCGGCCGATCTCGTTCCCGGCCATCCCTATATGCCGCGTGCCCGGATCGACGACGGCGCGCTCAAGGGCAAGGGGCTGGAGCTGCTGTGGCTGCAGGACCCCGATGACCTCTACGTGCTGCAGACGCAAGGTTCGGGCCGGATTCGCTTTACCGACGGGAGCACCGAGCGGCTGGTCTACGATGCGAACAACGCCCTGCCGCCGGTCAATATCGAAAAGCTCCTGTTTGACCGGGGCGACATCCCGGCGGCGCTGTTCTCGCAGATCAACGTGCGCGCCTGGATGAAGAGTCACCCAGCCGAAGCCGAGGCGCTGCGCCGGCAGAACCCCGAATACGTGTTCTTTCGCGAGTTCCAGGGCGACGGCCCGGTCGGCGCGCAGGGCGCCGTGCTGACGCCGGAGCGCAGCCTCGCCGTCGACCACCGCTTTGTCCCGCTCGGCGTCCCGCTGTGGCTGTCCGCGCAGGACAAGTACCGGCCGGTCGCGGTTCACCGGCTCGTCGTCGCGCAGGATACCGGCGACGGCATCGAGGGCCCGGTGCGCGGCGATTTCTACTGGGGGAGCGGCCCCGACGCGTTCCGGCGCGGCGGCGATTTCTACGCCAGCGGCCAGTATTACCTGCTCTTGCCGAAGACCGTCGCCGGGAACCAGCTCGCCGAGCGTTAGAGCATGTTCCGGAAAAGTGGTCCCACTTTTCCCATAAGAACATGCTCCATTTCAAATAGTTAAAGAGCAAAACCCGATTCAATAGGATCGGATTCTGCTCTAGCCGTCGGCGCCCACCAGCCGCCGGACCATGTTGCGGAACCGCCTCGGGCCGATGTGACGTTCGAGAAAGAACGTCTGCATCTCGCCCTTGCCCTTGACCTCGATCGGGTCGCGCGCCTCGAACCGAAACTCGCCCCCCAACAGGTCCCGCGTCACCGCCGAGACATTGATGCGGCCCGGCTCGCCGTATTTCTCCATGCGGCTGGCGGTATTCACCGTGTCGCCCCAGACGTCGTAAACCAGCTTGTTGCTGCCGAGCACGCCGGCGACAAGCGGCCCGCTGTGGAGGCCGATGCGGATGCGGATCGGCTGGCCGATCACGCCGAGCGCGCGGGTCGCGATATCGGCCGCGGCCCGCATCGCCAGCGCCATTTCGGCGATTGCGGCGGCATGGTCGGCGCGCGGATGCTGTACTCCGGCCGCGACCATGTAGCCGTCGCCGATGGTCTTGATCTTTTCCAGCCCAAGCCGCTCGGCGAGCGTGTCGAAGCGCGAGAACAGCACGTCGAGCACGTCGACCACCTCCTCCGGCGCGAGGTTGTTCGACAATTCGGTAAAGCCGGCGAGGTCTGAGAAGAGGACTGTCGCGTCGGCGACGCGGTCGGCGATCAGGAGCTCGCCACCGCGCATGCGCTCGATGATGCGCCGCGGCAGGATGCCGTAAAGCATGTCCTCCGAACGGGCCTTCTCGGCTTCGAGGTCCGCGTAGAGCCGGCCGAGCTGCTCGCTGGTGCGGTTGACGTTGTCGGCGAGGCCGCCGATCTCGTCGCGATTGAGAATCTCGGCACGGTGGCTGAAATCGCCGCCGGCGATCCCGGCCAGCCGACTGCCGACCGCCCGCAGCGGCCCGACGACGGAGGCGGAAATCGTGTGCGCCAGATAGAGCCCGATTACGGCGGCGACGATGAGGAACCCCAGCAAGAGGCCGCGAGCCCGGTGATAAGACCGACGGATGGCGGCGACCTGGCTGGCCGCCTCGGCCTGAGCCTCGTCGACGAGCCGGTCGGTGAGTTCGCGGAGCTTCAGCGCCTGCGGCTGCCCCTGCTCGGTCTGCACCGCCCCGGCGAGATCGATGTCGCCGGCGCGGAGCAGGGCGGTGTCGCGGGCCGCGATGTCGATGAACTTGCCGTATTCGCCGCGCACCGCCTCGATTTCGGCCGGGTCCATCCCCTTCAGTGTCCGCAACCTGGCGAGACTGCGGCGCAGATCGTCGATACCGCTATCGAGCCGTCCCATCTGCTCTCGCGGCATCCACAGCGCCGAGGAGATCGCGATCAACAGGGCATGGCCGTGGTCCGCGAGGTCGCGGTATTCATCGCTGCGCTGCTGGGTCGCGATCAGCCTTTCGGTCCGACGGTTGGTGTCGGCGAGGATCGCGAGCCCCGCGGCGCCGAGCAGCACGAGCAGCGCGACGACCACCAGAAACGCGGCGATCAGTTTGAGCTCGAGCCGGACCGGCAGGCGCGCGAGAAAATCGGTGGCCGGCCGGTTGAGACTGGCCAGCCGCCCCGGAATCATCAGCGGGACACCCCCGGCGCGGCGCGCCGCCGCAATGCCCGGCCAGGCCGCTCGCCGGTGGGCTTGCCCTCCTGCCAGACGGCGCGGCCGTTGACGAACACATGGGCGATGCCGGCGGCCGGCAGGGTCGGCTCGGCGAAATTGGCGCGATCGATCACGGTTTCCGGATCGAATACGCAGAGATCGGCATAGGCGCCGGGCGCTACGGTTCCGCGGCCCTGGAGCCCAAACCGTGCCGCCGAGATCCCGGTCATCTTGTGAACCGCGATTTCGAGGCCGAACAGCCCGAGTTCGCGGCTGTAATGGCCGAGGACGCGCGGGAAGGTGCCCCAGAGGCGCGGGTGCGGGTGGCTGTCATGCGGCAGCCCGTCCGACCCGACCATCGAGTGCGCAAAGGCGAGCACGCGCTGCACGTCGGCCTCGTCCATCATGAAGTAGATCGCGCCGGCGGGTTGCAGCCGCTCGGCCGCCTCGGTCGGGCCGACACCCCATTCGGCGGCGATCTCGGCCAGTTCGCGGCCGGCGCATTCGGGCCTCGCCTTCGACCAGGTTATCAGCACCTTCAACGAATCTTCGATCCGCTGCACCCTGAGCACCGTTGACGACGCGATATAGGGATAGACGTCGAGCCCGATTTCCTGGCCGGCCATCGCCGCACTGATCTTCGCCAGGGTTTCCGTGGTGCGGCCGAAATTGGCGACGCCGGTGGTCTTGTGATGCGAAATCACGATTGGGACGCCGGCGTCGCGGCCGACATCGAAGCTTTCCTCGAGGCTGTCGAGGACGTGCTCGGCCTCGTCGCGCATATGCGTCGTGTAAAGCGCGCCGGCCGGTTTCAGCAGCCTGGCGAGGGCCTTGATCTCGGCCGGGGGTGCGTGAAAGGCGGGAGCGTAGAAGAGCCCGGACGACATCCCGACCGCCCCGGCGTCGAGCGCCTCCTGCAGCCGCTCCTGCATCCGCCTGATCTCCGCCTCGGTCGCCGGCCGGTCGAGCGCCGGCATCGCGCCGACTCGCAGCGACGAATGACCGACGAGACACGCGGCGTTAACCGCCGCCGGCGCCGCGTCGAGCGCCGCCATGTATGCGGAGAAGGTCGGATAGCCGTAATCGATCCAGCCGCCGATCAAATCGAGCGGCGGCGGCGGGTCGTGGTCGAGCGTCAGCGGCGCGAGGCTGACCCCGCAATTGCCGGTGACGACGGTCGTCACCCCCTGGCTCGCCTTCATCGCCATCTCGGGCGTCGCCAGGAGCGCGCGGTCGTCATGGGTATGCACGTCGATAAAGCCGGGAGCGACGACGAGTCCCGAAACATCGATCTCGCGCGCTCCCGCGGATTTGGAGACGATGCCGACCTCGGCGATGCGATCGCCCGCGACGCCGACGTCTGCACGAACGCGAGGCGCTCCGGTGCCGTCAATCACCGTGCCGCCGCGCAGGATCAAGTCGGTCATCCTCAGCCCTCCCGACACAGCGACCGAAATTAGCGCGCTCCCGAGACCCTTACAAACGTCATCCCGGCGAAGGTCGGGACTCCACTTGCGAGTAGAACCCGATCTCGTCGATGTTTCGCCATGACGCAAAAGCCGAATTTCACGGCGCCCCGCTAAAGATCGAGTTGAATGCGAAGAGTCCGGTCGATTGCGGTCATGTCTCGCTGATCGAGGCGACCTATCCGCTGCCGCAACCGCAGCTTGCTGGCCGTGGTCAATTGGTCCCCCATTGCCTTTCGCTGGTCTCCGCGTAAGCTCACATACGCCTCGGACGGGTACAGCCTATCGACATTGCTCGTCAGCGGAACGACGATGACCCGATTGAGGCGGCGGTTGGCGGCGTCGTTGCTCACGATCACTGCCGGACGGGTCTTGCGCATTTCCCCACCGACGGACGGATCGAATGCCACCCACCACACCTCGCCGCGTCGAGGCGGTTCATCGAGGCTCATCGGCCACGTCCCCGATCAGCCCCTCCGCCCACTCCAGCGCCTCGCGTTCCCGCTCCTCGTCCGCGGCCATCGCCCGATAAGCCTCGTCCAGATCATCGAGTACGACGTGAGGACGCGCGAGGTCGTTAAGGAATCGGCTGATTTGACGACGGCCGACCTTTCCGTGGAGGCCGGCGTAAACATCGTCGTCCACCGTGATCGTCAGCTTTTTCATTCCGTGCTCCTATACGTGTAATATACGTATAGCTTGCGGACGGCTTCAAGAGCGCGTGCGCTCAGCCGCCGGTCTCCAGCGGCTCCTTCCTGAGGAAATTGAAGTCGCAGCCGCGGTCGGCCTGGAGGATTTCGCGCCGGTATAGCTGGGCGTAGCCGCGCGGGGGGACCGGCGGGATCGGGGCCGGGCGACGGGCGAGCTCGTCTTCGGCGACCAGGAGGTCGATGCGGCGGTTCTTGACCGAGAGGCGGATGCGGTCGCCGTTGCGAACCTTCGCGAGCGGGCCCCCCGAGGCCGCGTCGGGCGTTACATGCAAGACAATCGAACCGTAAGCGGTGCCGCTCATCCGCGCGTCGGAAATGCGGACCATGTCCTTGATTCCGGCGCGGGCAAGCTTTTGCGGGATCGGCAGATAGCCGGCCTCGGGCATGCCCGACGCCGACAGCGGCCCGGCGTTTTGCAGCACCAGAAAATCGTCGGGGGTCACGTCGAGGTCGGGGCTGTCGATCCGGGCGGAGAGGTCTTCGAGCGAGGTGAAGACGACCGCGCGGCCCTCTTTCTCGAACAGCTTGGGGTCGGCGGCCGAGCGCTTGAAGATCGCGCCTTTCGGCGCCAGCGAGCCGAACAACGCGACGAGGCCGCCCGATTCCTGCAACGGCTCCCCAAGCGGCTTGACCACCTCGCGGTCGACCGGCCCGGAGGGCCGCGCGAGGCGCTCGCCGAGGGTCTCGCCGGCGACGGTCAGGCAATCGAGGTGCAACATCGGCTGCAATTCGCGCAGCACCGCGCCGATGCCCCCGGCCGCGAACAAATCCTCCATGTAATGCGGCCCGGTCGGCTTCAGATCGACGATAACCGGGGTGCCGTCGCTGATCTCGTTCAGCCGGTTGAGGTCGATATCGATCCCGGCGCGGCCGGCGATCGCGGTCAGGTGCAGGACCGCGTTGGTCGAGCCGCCGATCGCCATCAGCACGCGGAGCGCGTTCTCGACCGATTTCGGGGTGACGATCTTGTCCGGCGTCAGTTTCTCGGCGGCGAGGCGCATCGCGGCGCGGCCGGTCGCCTCGGCGGCGCGCAGGCGGTCGGCGTGGACGGCCGGGATCGCGGCGCTCCCGGGCAGGATCATGCCCAGCGCCTCGGCGATCGAGGCCATCGTGCTGGCCGTGCCCATCACCGCGCAGGTGCCGGCGGTCGTCGCGAGATTGCCCTCGATATCATGAATCTCGGCGTCGTCGACCTCGCCGGCGCGGTACTTGGCCCAAAAGCGGCGGCAATCGGTGCACGCGCCGAGCCGCTCGCCATGCCAGCGCGAGGTCAGCATCGGCCCGGCGACGAGGTTGATCGCGGGTCTGTTGGCAGAGATCGCGCCCATCAGCTGCGCCGGCACGGTCTTGTCGCAACCGCCGACCAGCACCACCGCGTCCATCGGCTGGGCGCGGATCATCTCCTCGGTGTCCATCGCCATCAGGTTGCGGAACATCAGGCTGGTCGGGTTGAGGAACACCTCGCCCAGCGAAACGGTTGGGAATTCCAGCGGCAGTCCGCCCGCCGCAAGCACGCCGCGCTTTACCGCGTCGATCAGCTCGGGGAAATGCCGGTGGCAGTTGTTGAACCCCGAAAAGGTGTTGGCGATGCCGATCACCGGCTTTGACAGCAATTCAGTCGAATACCCCATCGAGCGGGCAAAGGAGCGGCGCAGGTAAAGCGCGAAATCGGGATCGCCGTAATTGGTCAGGCCTACGCTGAGCCCGTGCGGAGTGTCGGTCATCGTGGGGTGCCTCGCCGAACTGTGCCGGTCCCCCTTATAGCGGGAAGGGCGGCCCGCAACCATTCCCGCCGGCCCGCGTTCTCAGGCGGGGCGGGCCGGAAACGCGCATCGGTAGAGAACGGGGACAGCACATGAACCGGGCACAGATCCTGACGGTCGTCATCCTGGTCGTGATGGTCGCCCTGTTCCTGTGGGAGAAATGGCGGTTCGACATCGTCGCGCTGATGGCGCTGATCGCGTCGGTCGCGGCGGGGATCGTGCCCGCGAACAAGGCCTTTTCCGGGTTCGCCAACCCGGTATTGCCGCTGATCGGCGCGGCGCTGATCGTGTCGACGGCGATCGGGCAATCGGGCGCGATCGAGATACTGGTGCGGCGGCTGAACCCCCTGATGAGATCGCGCGACCTGCAAGTCGGCGTGCTGGTCGCCTGCGTCGTCATTCTGTCCGCCTTCGTCAAAAACATCGGGGCGCTGGCGATTTTCATCCCGGCCGCCGTCCAGGTCGCCCGGCGCAATAACCGATCGCCCTCGGAATTCCTGATGCCGCTGAGCTTTGCCTCGCTGCTCGGCGGATCGATGACCCTCGTCGGAACCTCGCCCAACATCCTCACCGCCAGCGTGCGCCAGCAGCTCACCGGGCAGCCGTTCCACATGTTCGACTTCACGCCGGTCGGCGCGGGCATCGCCGTGGTCGGGGCGGTGTTCCTCACCTTTGGCTGGCGGCTGATCCCCCGCGGGCTGCGCGGCTCGGCCGGCGAGACCGCGTTCAAGATCGAGGATTACACGAGCGAGGCACGGGTTTCCGCCGGGTCGTCCTATATCGGCCAGACCGTGCGGCAGGTCGAGCAGCATGCCGGCGGCGAGATCGCGATCACCGCGATCATCCGCGACCGCACCGGCCGCGCCGTGCCGAGCGGCAGCTGGCGGCTCTACGAAGACGACGTGCTGGTGATCGAAGCCGACCCGCAGGCGCTGGAGCTGGCCGCGCGCGACGGCAAGCTCGAGCTGGTCGGCGGCGAAGAGCCGCCCCCGACCGTCGCCGGGGCCGCCAAACCACCGGCACCGCCGAAAAGCCGGGGCCGCGCGAAGACCAAGGCGGCCGCGCATAAGCCCGCCACCAAGACCCAGGCGAGGTCCGACGCCGAGATCGAGGAGCGGCGTCCCGAGCGGCTCGCGGTGGTCGAGGCGATCGTCGGCATCGGCTCGATCCTGATCGGCCATTCGGCCTCCGATCTGCGCCTGCGCGAGCGGTACGGCGTCAACGTGCTGGCGGTCGCGCGGGGCGGGCGGCGCACCAGCGCGCGGATGCGCCGCGCCCGGTTCAGATACGGCGACGCGCTGGTGGTGCAGGGCGATGCCGAGCGCATCTACGAGATCGTCGCGAGCATCGGCTGCCTGCCGCTGGCGGAACGCGAACTCAAGCTCGGGCGACCGCGGCGGCTGCTGCTGCCCTTGGCGATCCTGGGGGTGGCGATGGTGGTGACCGGGTTCGAGTGGGTCCCGGTCGAGATCGCCTTTGTCGCCGCGGCGCTGCTGCTCGTGCTGTTCCGTCTGCTGTCGCTCGACGAGGCCTATGGCGCCGTCGATTGGCCGATCCTGATCCTGCTCGGGTCGCTCATTCCGATCGGCGAAGCGGTCAAGACGACCGGAACCGCCGATCTGATCGCGGGCGCATTGTCGGGCGTCGCCGCGCACACGCCGGCCTTTGCGGTGATCGGCGCGGTGCTGGCGGTGACGATGCTGGCGACCCCGGTATTGCACCACGCCGCGGCGGTGCTGGTGATGGGCCCGATCGCGGCCAGCCTGGCGCAACGGCTCGGGTTCAATATCGACCCGTTCCTGATGGCGGTCGCGGTCGGCGCCGGCTCCGATTTTCTGTCGCCGATCGGGCACCAGTCCAACACGCTGGTGATGGGACCCGGCGGCTATCGCTTTGGCGACTATTGGAAGCTGGGCCTGCCGCTGTCGATTTTGGTCGTCACGCTGGGCACGCCGCTGATCATGCTGGTCTGGCCGTTGCACTGAGGCCGATGAAACACGTGAAATCAATAACTAATCTCATTCGCATCCTCACCCACCGGTTTCCGTTGATAAAAACTTTTCGCTCCCCACATGCTCCAGTGGAATTGTCGGTACTTTTTCGCGTTAACGGGCACAGCGCACAAATGTGCGGTCCGGGCGTAACAACTGAGGGTGGGTGGTATGACGAAGCCAAAGCGAGGCCGGTCGACGGCCGCGATCGACGACCATGTCGGCGCGCGCATCCGCGAGCGGCGGATCATGCTGGGGCTGACCCAGCAGCAGCTTGCCGAGATGATCGGCGTCACCTACCAGCAGGCGCATAAATACGAGCGCGGCATCAACCGCGTCTCCGCGGGTCGCCTGTACGAGATCGCGCGCGTGCTCAACGCGCCGGTCATGTATTTCTATGAAGGGCTCGGCCAGGAAGCGCCGCAGCCCGCGACCCCGCACCAGCGCATGCTGCTGGAGATCGCGCGCAATTTCGCCGAGATCCAGAACGAAAAGCACCAGGAAGCGGTCAGCCAACTCGCCCGCGCACTCGCCGGGCGCTGATCCCTGGTCGACTCATCCCCGCCGGCTGCCCTGCCGGCGGGGATATTTGCGTCTAGAGCATGTTTCGGAAAAGTGGTCCCAGTTTTCCGATAAGAACATGCTCCATTTCAAATAGTTGAAGAGCGAAATCCGATTCAATAGGATCGGATTTTGCTCTAGCCCCGGAACTCCAGCCTAACCTCTGAATCCCGGATCGAGCTTTTCGACGAGGCGCAACAACGCCGGCCATTCACGCTGCCCGCCCAGGCGCGGGGTATTGCCGGAATTCGCAAATTGCTGCGCCTGCCGCTCGCAAACCTCCACGGGCGGCATGACGATCTTGCCGCCCGCCGCGGCCGCTGCCTGAATCTTGAGCTGGGCTTCGGCCGAGCGCTCGAAATGATAGGTCAGCGAAAATGCCTCGGCGACATTGCGGCCGGTCGCCAGCAGCCCGTGATTGCGCAGCACCAGCACCGGGTGCGGGCCGATCGACTGCTGCAGCCGCGCGCGCTCGTCGAGATCGAGCGAGACGCCTTCGTAATCGTGATAACCGAGCCGGCCGTAGAACCGCATCGCCCACTGGCTGAGCGGCAGCAGCCCTTCTTCGAGCGCACCGACCGCGATATCCGCCTCGGTATGGGTGTGGATCACGCACTCGACGTCGGGCCGGCCCATATAGATCGCGCTGTGGATCACAAAGCCGGCATAGTTCGGCTCGTATTCCGACGGCTCGACCTGATTGCCGTTGATGTCGATCTTGATCAGGTTCGATGCCGTGATCTCGTCGAACATCAGCCCCATCGGGTTGATCAGGAACTGGTCGGTCGTCCCCGGCACCCGCGCCGAATTATGCGTCAGAATCAGGTCGTCCCATTTGAAATGCGCGATCAGGCGGTAGGCCGCCGCGAGATCGACGCGAACCCGCCACTCCTCGGCATCGATATGCGAGGGGCGGGTTGAGAGAACTTCGAGTGTGTCCATGCGCTTCTCCGAACGGGCGGTCGTAGGATGGGTTGAGCCTACGCGAAACTTATCGCTTTCGCCGCATGCAATTATCGATGGATTTCGGCGCGGCGAATACGAACCCCGCGGTCGGTCACGACCACGATTGCGCCGGCTAAATTGTCCAAGTCGAGGCTGGCGACCGCCGCCTTTACAAGTCGCAAATAATCGACGCGGCTTTGTTCCGCCAACCGCAGCAGAATAACGCCGGCGTGGCTACCCGCCGGATAGCGCCTAATATCTCCAAATTCCTTGTCCGCGGTGACCAGCCACCGTCGTTCTGCTTGAACGCCCCGCCACAAGTCAAGGTCAGCGATCCCGCGCCACCCTTGATCAGTGACAGTGACCGCGTCGTGTCCAAGCTCAACCAAGAGATCGGCGAGCTGGTCCGGCAGATTCTCGTCCACCTTCAAACGAACGGACACTAGTCGCTATCATCGTATTCGGGAACCGCGGTCGCTTCCGCCGCCAGCGCCGCGGCGAAGCGCAGCGCTGCCACAATGTCCTCGCGCGTCAGCTGAGGCCACCCTTTCAGGATTTGTTCCGGCGTATCCCCGGCCGCGATGCTGCCGACAATCACGCTTGCCGGCACGCGCGTGCCCTTGATGCATGGCGTGCCATGATGGATACGCCGATCAATGCTGATCCGGTCGCGCCAGTCCGTCAACGCGACCTTTTCCTCGGTCATAGTAGGCACAGCGGATCTATCTCCTTTCCGTCAGAACGGTCTCGCCGCCTCGAACGCTCCCTACACCGGCGCGAAGCACGGCACCGGTGGGCCACCCTCCGTCGCCTTGAAGACGAGCTTTACGGCCTGGCCGACCTTGATCGCATCGAGGTCGCAATCGACGATGTTGGTCATCATCGTCGGGCCCTCGGCCAGGGTCACGTAGGCGATCGCATAGGGGACCGGGGCGCCGCGGCGCATCACGCTGTAGGTATAGATCGTGCCGCTGCCCGATGCTTGCTGCCAGCTCGTCTTGTCGCTGAAGCAGAACGGGCAGTGGCGGCGCGGGTAGAAATGCAGCTCGCCGCAGG
This sequence comes from Allostellaceae bacterium, assembly GCA_036268075.1. Lineage (GTDB taxonomy): Bacteria > Pseudomonadota > Alphaproteobacteria > ATCC43930 > CGMCC-115725 > DATARH01. The sequence continues at coordinate 113,631 of DATAUV010000117.1, forward strand.
AATCGCATTTCTTGACCAGCAGCTTGCCTTCGGCGGCGGCGTCCCAGAACGCCTGCGTCTCGGAATTGGGCTGCGGCGCGGGATACTTCCGAATCTGTTGAGCTGTCTCTTGCCCTTGGGCCATCGACCCTACTCCCTTTCCATGATGACGGTGGCGGCGCCGTGGCGGGTGCCGAGCGAGCCGCCGGTGCCATGCGCCAGCGCGAGGTCGCAGTTGGGCACCTGCACCTTCGGGTGGGCCTCGCCGCGGAGCTGACGGACCGCCTCGATGACCTTGGTAAGACCGCCGCGGTTCGACGGGTGGTTGTTGCACAGCCCGCCGCCATCGGTGTTGAACGGCAATTTGCCGACACCCGAGATCAGGTTGCCGTCGCTGACGAACTTGCCGCCCTGGCCCTTTTCACAGAAGCCGAGATCTTCGATCTGCATCACGACGGTGATCGTGAAACTGTCGTAGATCGAGGCGTATTTCATGTCGGCCGGCTTGACTCCGGCCTCGGCGAACGCGATCGGCCCCGACACGACCGCGCCCGAATAGGTCAGGTCGAGCTTGCCGCCATATTGGTTTTTCGGGCCTTCACCGCAGCCGATCACCTTGACCCGGGGCCGGTTGAGGCTCTTGGCGATCTCGGGCTTGGCGAGGATGATCGCCCCGCCGCCGTCGCTGATGACGCAGCAATCGAGCCGGTGCAGCGGGTCGGCGATCATCGGCGAGTTGACCACCTCCTCGACGGTCACGACGTCGCGCAGCATCGCATGCTCGTTGTACTGCGCATGGTGCGAGGCCGCGACCTTGACCCAGGCGAGCTGCTCGCTGGTCGTGCCGAACTGGTGCATGTGGCGCATCGCGCACATCGCGTACATGTTGGCGGTGGCGGGGCCGAACGGAAACTCGAACGCCGATTCCGGCATCTGGACGGCCGGCGCGCGCGGTGCGGTGCCGGTCGCCATGCCGTCGGCGCGCGGCCGTCCGGCGAGCGTGATGAGCGCAACGTTGCACTTGCCGGCGGCGATCGCCTCGGCGGCGTGACCGACCTGCAAGAGATAGGACGAGCCGCCGGTATCGGTCGAATCCCAGTGCTTCAGCTTGAGGCCGAGGTAGTCGATCATCGACAGCGCGCCGAGCCCGGTCATATCGCCGGCGGCGCAGAAATAGCCGTCTATGTCGTCCTTCGAAATTCCGGCATCCGCGATCGCGCCGCGGGCGCTTTCGGCGTGGAGCTGCGGTATCGTCTTGTCGGTGGCGAGCCGTGTCGGATGCTCGTAGATGCCGACGATATAGGCCTGATCTCGAATGCTCATCGCGGGCTGACCCTCGTGTCTGTCGCTGGGCCGATGGGATACCGTCCACGCGCGGCGGTCAATCCTCGATTGCCGGAGTGTGCTTTGACCGCGACCGGGCCGTCACCTATGGTTGCACCACTCACGCCTCGCACTCATCGGAGACCCACAATGCGCGCCTTCGGTACCGCCGCCTTGGTGGCGACGATGCTGGCCGTCACGCCAGCGCTCGCGGAAAACCTCGATCTGTCCACGGTGACCTGCAAGGATTTCCTCGCTGCCGGCAAGGACAACATCTCGATCATCCTGACCTGGCTCGACGCTTACTACCTCGGCAAGGACGCGCCCCCGGTGATCGATTTCGACCGGATGACCAAGAGCGGCGCGGCGCTCGGCAAGTATTGCGGCGAAAACGGCGACGCGACGCTGTCAAAGGCCGCCGACAAGGTTATGTCGAAGTAAGCGCGGCAATCTCCGAGGCGCTGTAGCCGAGCTCGCCGAGAAGCGCCGCGTTGTGCTCGCCGAGCCGCGGCGGCGGCAGGTCCAGCTCCGGCTTCGAGCGCGAGAATTCGGGCGCGATCGCCATCGTCACGGTCGCGCCTTCGCTCGGGTGATCGATGGGCACGAAAAACCCGGTCTCGTTCAGATAGGGATCGGCGACGACCGCGGCGAGATCGTTGACGATGCCGTTCGGCACGTCGAACTCGTCGAGCCGGGCGCGCCATTCGGCCGTGCTGCGCGTGCGCAGGATCGCGTCGACCAGCGTGTAGAGGGCGTCGATGTTCGCGGTGCGGCCGGCGATCGTCGAGTAGCGCGGGTCGTCGGCGAGGTCGAGCCGGTCGAGCGCGGCAAACAGGTTGCGCCATTGCCGGTCGGTCGTCGCCAGGAGGCAGACATGGCCGTCCCTGGTCGCGTAGGGACGACGATAGGGCGTCAGCATCCGCGGGTAGCCGAGCCCCTTTTCCGGCTCGCCAAAGACGCCGTGCCAGAGGTGGTCGACCATGTTGAACGCGACCATCGTCTCCATCATCGGCACATGGACCTCCTGCCCCTCGCCGGTCTTTTCGCGGTGGTAGAGCGCCATTCCGACCATCGACGCGAGCGAGTGGCCGCAAAGCTTGTCGCAGATCACCATCGGCAAATAACGGGGCGCCCCGTCCTGCCCCTTGTTGAGCGCGGCGAGGCCGCTTTCGCCCTGGATCACGTCGTCGAATGCGGCACGGTCGCGCGACGGGCCGCCGGCGCGATACCCGCTCGCCCAGGCATAGACGATGCGCGGGTTCGCCGCCGCGACCGCCGGGTAGTCGATGCCGAGCCGAGCCGCCGCAGCCGGCCGCATGTTGTGGACGAGCACGTCGGCGGTCGTCGCCAGCCGGAGGATCGCCGCCTGCGCCTCGGGCCGCTTGAGGTCGAGCACCAGGCTTTTCTTGCCGCGGTTGATGTTGAGGTAATAGGCGGCCATGCCGGGGTTCCGAGCCGGGCCGATCGAGCGCATCATCTCACCCTCGGGCGGCTCGACCTTGATCACCTCGGCGCCGAGATCGGCGAGGATTTGCGTCGCCACCGGCCCCAGCACCGCCGCCGTCAGATCGATCACGCGGATTCCGGTCAACGGTCCGGGCATATGCGTCTCCTCCTCCAGTCCCTACCATCGTCATTCCCGCGAACGCGGGAATCCAGGGGCAACCGCTCCGTCGCTTGCCCCTGGCCCCCCGCCTTCGCGGGGGCGACGAGCCAGTGTAGGCTGCACCGAGTTTTCTGATGCAGGAGAAACCGTGATCTCGACCCCCAATCCCGACGATCTCACCCGACTCAAGGCCTGGTTCCAGCGGCTCAGCGATCATGTGCGGGCGGTCGATTATGAGGGCGCCCGGCCGATCTTTGCCGACGACATGATCGCGTTCGGCACGTTCGAGAATTTCATCACCGGGCGCGAGGCGTCCGAGAAGGCGCAATGGCGCAACGTCTGGGGCGTCACCAGCGACTTCCGTTTTCGCATGGACGACATCCGCGCGATCGTCTCGGCGGACCGGCTGACCGCGATCGGGATGGGCGTGTTCGATTCTACCGGGTATCACGAGGACGGCACGCCTTACGAACGGCCGGGCCGCACCACGATCGCGTTCTCACGCCCGCGGGTCGGCGACGACTGGGTGTGCGTCCACAGCCACATGTCGCTGTTTCGCGACGTCCCGACCCGATCCTTCGGCAGGGGGCCGCGTTGAACTGACCCGATAGTCTCCGTATAACCGTGCTGCTACGAACCCCCGCGAACATTAGGGCAGGGCATCATGCGAACCTTAAACAGACTCGGCCTTTTGGTGGCCGGCGCCTGGCTGTTGCTGGCGGCGACGGCCCCGGCTCATGCCGACGGGATCGGCAAGTTCAACGAGCTGGTCAAATCGAAGCTGCCGCCCGACTCGCTGACCTTTAAAAGCTCGAAGGCGCTGGGCGATAACGGGTTCGAGCTCGACGACGTGATCGTCACCCCGCCGCCCGATGCGACCGCGGGGGCCAAGGCCCAGCCGATCAAGGCCAAAAGCATCACGGTGGACGAGGTCGATTTCGATTCGATCGCCAAGCAGGCGCCGCCGAATTTCCTGAAGATGCGGATCCAGGGCGTCGACGTCGACAACCAGCCCGCCGCCGGCATCGATCTGCACGCTCTCGCCGGGATCGACAAGTTGAGCGCCGACTTCCAGTTCGACTACCGCCTCGATCCGGCGAAAAAGACGCTCACCGTCAATCGCATCGAGATCGACCTGAACGGGCTCGCGCGGCTCGAAATGTCGATGGTGCTCGACAATTTCGACGCGGCGCAGCCCGACAAGGCGACGAACGACGCGACGCTGCGCACCGCGAGCATCGTCTACGACGACCACTCGCTGCTCGCAAAGGCGCTGCCGGCGGCGGCAAAATCCGCGATGCAGACCGACGACCCCGCGGCGATGATCGGGCTGGCCAAGACCTTCCTCGACGCGATGCGGGCCGGGCAGAGCGACGCCACGCAAAGGGTGTTCGACGCGGTCGAATCCTATCTCGAAGATTACAAGTCGCCGAAGGGTCCGCTGCGTCTGACTTTCAGCCCGGCCGACAAAACCTCCGTGGCGACAATCACCGGCGCCAAGGGCGCTGACGACGTGATCAAGGCCCTGGGCCTCAAGGTCGACTATGCCGGCACCCGCAAGATGGACGTCGCGGCGCCAGCCCCGGCCACGCCGAGCGGTGGCGGCGTCGGCGACGCGGCGAAGGCGGCCGGCAAGCCGGGGACCAAAGACGAGGATGACGACGACGATGCGACCAAGGACGTGACCAAGGGGAAGTGACGGCCAAGGGAAGCGGCGGCACGCCTAAGCCAGCACCCGCTTCAGCTTCTCGACGGCGGCGCCGGGGGCGGTGAGCACGGGGCACGACACAGCCGCCCGCACCGCCGCCTCGGCGCGCGAGGTCGAAAAATGCGCGAGGAGGATCGCGTCGCGATCGGCGAAACGCGGCGCGGCGGCCCCGACGAGGCTGTCATGGGTCGCGCCGTCGCCGGATTGCAGCGCCTTCATCGCGCCGTCGACGCAAAAGCTTTCGAGCCCGATGCCGGCGCCGGCGATGTCGCGGAACTCGGCCTCCATCCCGGCGACGCTGGGCTCGAACGTCGCCAGCATGCCGAGACGCTTGCCCGTGGCGAGCGCCGCCTCGAACATCGCCTCGTTCGGCTTCAATACCGGAACCCGCGCCGCCGCCGCGGCCTGCTCGATCGCCTCGCCAAAGGCCGAGCAGGTGAAGAGGACGCCGTCGGCGCCATTGCCCTCGGCGTATTTCGCCAGAAGCAGAAAGCGGCCGATCATCCGCTCGGTCAATTCGCCCTCGCGCTCGCGGTCGCGCGAGAGGGAGGTGTCGAGGATGTCGACGCATTCCGCCTCGGGCCAAAGCCGACGAAACGATTCGTGCACCGGCGCCATCGCGACGGTCACGGCATGGATCAGGGCGATGCGGGGGGCGGCAGGCAAATCGTCTTACTCCTCACGAACGCGGGGCGGCGATATTCTGCGACCGGTCACGCGGGAGCAAGCAGCATGGAAACAATCGGCCTCGGTCTCTATTTCGAGGATCTGCCGGTCGGGCGGCAATTCAAGACGATTGGGCGCACGGTGACGGAGGCCGACATCACCAATTTCGTGAACTGCACCGGCATGGTCGAGGTGCTGTTCACCAACCTCGAATTCCTCCGCGAGGAGAGCGACATCAAGGGCCGCCCGGCACCGGGGGCGCTGGTCTACGCCTTCGCCGAGGGCCTCTTGACCCAGTCGACGATGCAGCACACCGGCTTCGCGTTTCTCCATATGGAGCTGAACATCGAAGGCCCCGTCATCGCCGGCGACACGATCCACGCCGAATGCGAGATTACCGAGGCCCGGCTGTCGAAAAGCCGCCCGGGGCGCGGCCTGGTGCGGACGCGGGTGCGGGTGGTAAGGCAGGACGGCAAGACCGCCCTCGTCTACACACCGCTCAGAATGGTGAAGTGCCGGGAGGGTTAGCAGGTGAAATGCGCAGCCACGCCGAGCCGGTCCGCCGCCTCGTGCAATCGTCGATCGCGCGTCCACAGTGTGGTGTCGGGCCTCAATCGTGCAGAGGTAAGCAGGTGCGCATCGACGTAGCCGACACCGCGACCGAATAGCTGGTGGCTTTCAATCAGCCGCATGACATCGATATGCCTGGCAAGGGGCATGCCCGGCAATTTATCCAACCCCGCCAGGACGGCGACCCGAGAACTGATTGAACCCAAGGCGATCTCGCCGATCACGAACGGGTGGGTCAGCACGTCCTTGCGCTCAAGCAAAATCGACAAGATCTCGTTTGGGGCCCGAATATGATCGATCCACACCGATGAATCGACGAGGGTCATGCCGGCTCGAATCGGCGACGCGGCGGAGCCGTGGCATGCGGGTCGCTGCCGCCGAGAAGGATGAGCCGGCGCGCGGCTTCGCGTTCGACAAACCCCCTGAGCGCCGCACGAATGACGGCGGCGTTTTCCGCCTCACCGGTGAAGAGCCGCAACGTGTCCATAAGCTCGTCGTCGATCGCTACCGTCGTCCGCATGGCATGCTCCGTGAGGCGCATCAGATCCCGCATCATTTGATGCGCAATTCAACGCCTCCCTTCGCAACATTTGGGCATTCCGGTTTCACCTTGCAGGGCGGAAGAGCGACAGCGCGTTCCGCCGCCATCGTCGCGGCTGGCGGAATGCGCTCCGCTTTTCCGCCCTACGATGTTTCCTACATCGAATCCCGCAGTTCCGGGACGATCCAGAAGGCGCGCTGGCCGCGGGCGACGCGTTGGCAGTTGTCGAATGCATTGCGCCAGCGCTTGGGATGGTTGTCCCAGGTCGGGCCGGCGGAATGCGGGCTGAAGATCGCGTTTTTCAGCGTGAACAGCTCGTGGTCCGGCTTTGGCGGCTCCTCGACCATGACGTCGATCCCGGCGGCCATGATGACCTCGTCGCGCAGCGCCTTGTAGAGCGCGACCTCGTCGACCACCGGCCCGCGGCACGTGTTGATGAGGATCGCGGTCTTTTTCATCATTGCGAGCTCGGCGTCGCCGATCAAATTGTGCGTCGACCGGTCGAGCGGCACGTGCAGCGAGACGTAGTCCGAGGTCTTGAGCAGCTCGGGGAACAGCGCGAAGCGGATGCCGAGCGCGTCTTCCTGGTCGGCGGTCAGGCGGTTGACGTCGTAATACTGGATGCGCATGTCGAACGCCTTGGCCCGGCGCGCGACCTTTTTGCCGATATTCCCAAGACCGACGATGCCGAGAACCTTGTCCTCGAGCTCGTAGAGCTTGGTCGAGTTGAAATCGTTGCCGCGCCAGCGCCCGGACACGACGCCGTCATGCACCGAGATCAAATTGCGCGACACCGCCAGCATCAGCATGATCGCGTGCTCGGAGACTGCGGTCGCGTTGGCGCCGCCGTTGTTGCAGATCGGCACACCGGCCGTGCGAGCGGCGTCGAGATCGTAGGTATTGTAGCCGGCACTGAGTGTCTGGACCAATTTCAGCTTCGGCGCCTGGGCATAGAATTCCGGCCCGTGCTTGAACTGGCCGGCGCCGATGTAGAAGTCGGAATCCTTGAGCAGATCCCAGAATTCCGGCCGGCCGTGCGGCGCGGTCACCAGCTCGTAGCCGGGCGGCAGGAATTCGTGGGCGATCGCCATGGTTTCGTCGCCGTGGCCGGCGGGGGTCAAGATGCGGTGGGGCATGCGGCGTCTCCGCGCTGTCGAGGTTGTTATTTCGCCACCCATCGTAACGACAGGCGGCGGCGCTGCCCAACAGCAAAGTGGTTTGATGCGGCATGGCCGCTCGGCTAGGCTCGCGGCGCTGTCTTTGTCAGGGGAACCCGATGGCCGACGAAATTCTCGAATACCGCTTTATGAACCTGCACGAATTCGTGACGGTGGCGCGCCAGAACCTCAACCGCAACAACTGGGACTATCTGATCGGCGGCTCGGAGACCGAGACGACGCTGGCGCGCAACCGCATGGCGCTCGACGCGATCGGGTTCCGGCCGCGGGTGTTGCGCGACGTGTCCGATGTCGACGTGTCGCAGACGCTGTTCGGCAAGAAGCTGCGCATCCCGGTGCTGTGCGCGCCGGTCGGCAGCCTCGAGAATTTCGAGGCGGGCGGCGGCGCGACGGTGGCCGCGGCGACGCAGGAATTCGGCAACGGGATCATCCTGTCGTCGGTCTCGCATCCGGGCCTCGAAAAGACCGCGGAGGCGTCGCCGACCGGGTTCAAGATTTTCCAGCTTTACGTGCGCGGCGACGCGGCCTGGGTCGACGACCACGTGACCCGCGCCGCCGCCAGCGGCTACGATGCATTCTGCCTGACCGTCGACACCGACAGCTATTCGCGGCGCGAGCGCGACATCGCCAAGCGCCACGAGCGCCGGCGCGTGCGGGTCGGCGACGCCCGCATCTACCAGGCCCGGTTCAACTGGAAGGATGTCGAGCGGATCAAGCGGAACTCTAAGCTGCCGGTGATCCTCAAGGGTATCGCGACGGCAGAGGACGCCAAGATCGCGGTCGATCACGGCGTCGACTGCGTCTACGTGTCGAACCACGGCGGCCGCCAGCTCGACCAGGGGGTCGGCTCGGTCGACGTGCTCCCCGAGGTCGTCGAAGCGGTCGCAGGTCGCGCCAAGATCATGGTCGATGGCGGGTTCTACCGCGGCACCGACATCGTCAAGGGGATCATCCTCGGCGCCGACGCGATCGTTTGCGGTCGGCTCTACGTCTATGGCCTCGCCGCCGCCGGTCGCGAGGGTGTCGTGCGGCTCATGGAAATCCTCGAAGACGAGATCCGCATCTGCCTGTCGCTCCTCGGCGTCACTTCATACGCCGAACTCGACAAGAGCTACATCCGCCCGGCGCGCACCCCGCTCGTGCCGCACGTGCACAGTGCGTTCCCGCACCTCAACCTGCCGAAGGAAGTGTACTAGGCTCCACCCTAACCCTCCCCCCGCAAGCGGGGGGAGGGTTTCGAGATAGCTTGCGGGGCCTGCCTCAATGAGTCGGGGACCGCGAGTCTCCCGCGGAGTTGGGCGGCACGGCGCCGGCCGGCGCAGTGGACGACCCGGTCCCGGTTTTGGCGCCTTCCACCCATTCGGGCTGGGACTTCACCGCCGCCTCGTCCATCGACACCTTCAGGACGCCCTTGTCGGATTCCCAGGAGAACTGATCGACGGGAACGGCGAACTGGTGGCCCCCGAGACCCAAGACCCCACCGGTCTTTACGACCAGCCGGTCGATCTTCTTGCTGTTCGGGTCCATCAGGACCTCGGAAACATGACCGACCTTGGCGTCATTCTTGCCGTAGACGGTCGCACCCTCGATGTTGGAGACGATCTCCTGCTTCAACGGGTTCGGAGTCGGCCGCGGTGCGGCTGCGGCCGGCGCGGTGGCTGGCGCGCGCGCTCCCGGCGTTGTCGGACTGGACGTCGTTTGGGCGTAAACTGAGACGCTGGAAAGAAGTGCCGCCGAAATCGCGGCAATGGCGATTGTGCGCATCGGCCTGACCTTGTGAAGTTACGGCTTCTGCGAAAACGCCCTCCGCTACGTCAGGTTCCGGAAACTTGGAGCAAACCACCCCGTCCGCGTGTAGAGACGGGGTGATTTGGGGCGAAAGGCGTAGAGCGCTAGGCGCGCTGCCTCGCATGTTGCGCGGGGGCGTTGGCCATCGCCGTCAGCACCTTTTGCGGGTTGGTGAAGGCGACGTACTCGGCGGCATATTCCGGCGGCAGGATTTCGACCATCGACTCGTTCTCGATCCATACCTCGATGACGTGGAACGGGCCGCGGTTGCAGTCGTAGCACTGCCAGCCTTCACGCTCGGCGATCGCCGTCACCTTTTTCGCGTCGGTCTTGACGCTGAGCGCGAAATGGGTCGCGCGGTAGCCGTCCTTCGGGCCGGTTTTGACAAAGCCGGCGCCGACCTCGCCGCCCGGCTCCAAGAGCGTGCCGGCGGGATAGACTTCGATCCCCGAGCCGTTCTCGTCGAGCTGCAGCGCAAAGAAGCTGCCCGGGTTGGGCGGAAACTTGACCGCCTTGCCGCCCATCATCTCGGCGAGTGCGTCGGCGACGCGCTGCGGTTCACGGGCGGCGATGGACAGGTGATGGATCATGGCTTCCTCCGAATTCGACGACCGGGGACGATACTATTTTCCGGCGATCTTTGCCCACACCCTCGCGACATCCTCGGCCGGGGTCGGCAGGTGAAAGTCGCGGGCCAGCACCTCGCCCAGTTCGCCGGCGCTCCCCAGCATCCGCCGTTCCGGCGCCGAGCCCAGCCGGCGGACCGTGAAGCGGTCGTTGAGCAGCGCGTAGCGGCAGTCCGGGTCGGGACGGGCACACATCAAATTGTTGGTGAAGAGGCTGTTCGGGTGGGTCGAGGTGAACCAGTTGCCAACCTCGTAGTCGACCGGGGCCTGTGCGACCGGCGACGCGCGGTAAAGCGGGGTCCAGTCGCCGTCGAGCCACGCCTGCAATTCGATCTCGCCGTCGCGCGCGACGAGGCGGTGCGGTTCGTGCGGGGTTTCCTGCTCGATCCCGGTCTCGAACCGGATCGGCGCGGTCAGGGTCAGACCGCCGAACCCGACATCGGCGAGATAAATCCCGTCGGGCAGCGTCACGCGCAGCAGCATGTGGGTGCGCGGACCGGGCGACGGGTCGGCGCGACCCCACAACACCCGCGCCGCCAGCCCCTCGACCGCGAAGCCGAGCGCGGCCAGCGCCCGGAGCAGCAGCGTGTCGTGCTCGAAGCAATAGCCGCCGCGGCGCCGCGTCACCATCTTGTCGGCGAGCGCATCCTCCGCGAGGCTCGCGCCGCGGCCGAGCAGCACGTCGACATTCTCGAACGGGATGCTCGTCGCGTGCCCGGCGACGATGCCGCGCAGCGCCGCAAGGGTCGGCTCGCGGGAGCCGGCATAGCCGATGCGGACGAGATAGGCGTCGAGGCTCATGGCTCCCTTGGCGTTTATGGCGGCGCATCCTACCATTGAGATACCGACCCATGCTGGGGAAAGCCGCCTCGATGACCTCCTACGACCCAGTCTCCTCGCCGACGACCTCCACTACTTCATGCCGCTGCGGCGCAACGTCCCGTTCGGCGAGCACGCGGCGCGCGAGAACACCCGCGCCGGCGAGGACATAAGCTGGTTCGACGAGGACAAATGGACGCTGTCGAAGCGTGTCGACCAGATCATGACCGGCATCCATTGGGCCGAGGAGCCGCTGTCGCGCGTGTGCCATTTCGTCACCAACATCCGCCTGCTGGCGATGCGGGAGGACGAGGTGGAGGTCGGCAACCGGTTCCTCATCTACCAGAACCGGGTCGAGACCGAGACCTACCTGTTCGCCGGCAAGCGCACCGATTTGCTGCGTCGCCCCACGGGAGAAGCGCCTGGGCTGAAGGCCGGCTGGCAACTGGCGCGGCGCGAGATCATCCTCGACCAGAACGTGCTGATGGCCAAAAACCTCACCGTGTTCTTCTGATGCTCGCGATCCAGCACCTCAAGCCCGGCACACGCCTCAAATTGACAGACGGCACGATCGCCGAGCTGCGCGAAAACCCGCGTGACGGTACATGGCTGATCGTCTCCCGCCTGCCGCCGGCTGAGACGGCAGAGGGCGGCGATTTGGTCCATATCGACGAGATCGACGAGGTAGCGGGCGCATAATCACGAGTGTCATTGCGAGGAGCGCGGCGACGCGGCAATCCCTGTCGGTAGAGGGCAAAAGCGGAAGGGGATTGCTTCGCTCTGCTCGCAATGACGACGGGCATGGGAGGTAGGAAGAATGTCGGCAGCCGAATTCCTGAAAGCGCGCGACTTTCTGTTCGCCCATCGCGCCGACTATGCGACCGCGTATCGGGATTTCCGCTGGCCGGTGCTCGACCGGTTCAACTGGGCGCTCGACTATTTCGACCCGATGGCGGAGGGAAATAGCGATACCGCGCTGTGGATCGTCAATGAGGGCGGAACGGAACATCGGCTGAGCTTCGCCGAGATCGCCGAGCGGTCGAACCGGGTCGCCAATTACCTGCGCGGACTCGGGGTCGGGCGCGGCGACCGCATCCTCCTGATGCTCGGCAATGCCGTGCCGCTGTGGGAGGTGATGCTCGCGGCGATGAAATTGGGCGCCGTCGTCATCCCGGCGACGACGCTGTTGTCGCGCGACGATCTCGTCGACCGCTTCGACCGCGGCCGCGCGCGCCACGTCGTCACCAGCGCCGAGCACACCGGAAAGTTCGCTGAGCTGCCCGGCGGTTACACGCGTATTGCGGTCGGAGACGCGGCGGGCTGGCACCGCTATGACGATGCCTACGACGCTACGGCCGGTTTCGCGCCGGACGGCGAGACCAGGGCGAGCGACCCGCTGCTGCTCTATTTCACCTCGGGCACGACGGCGAAGCCAAAGCTCGTCCTGCACAGCCACCAGAGCTATCCGGTCGGGCATTTGTCGACGATGTACTGGCTCGGCGTGCGGCCGGGCGACATCCACCTCAACATCTCCTCGCCGGGCTGGGCCAAGCACGCGTGGAGCTGCTTTTTCGCCCCGTGGAACGCCGGCGCCGGCGTGTTCATGCTCAACCAGCCGCGGTTCAACGCCAAGGCGCTGCTCGACACGCTGGCGCGGTGCAAGGTCGCGACGTTCTGCGCGCCGCCGACCGTGTGGCGGATGCTGATCCAAGAGGATCTGAAAAGCTGGCAGGTGTCGCTCAAGGAGGTGATCGGCGCCGGCGAGCCGCTGAACCCGGAGATCATCGGCCGGGTCAAGGACGCCTGGGGGCTGACGATCCGCGACGGCTACGGACAGACCGAGACGACCTTGCAGATCGGCAACTTCCCCGGTCAGCCGGTCACGCCCGGCGCGATGGGGCGGCCGGCGCCGGGGTATCGCGTCGAACTGCTCGACGCCGACGGCGCGGCGCAGGACGAGGCCGAAATCTGCCTGTCGCTGGGTCCGGCGCCGTTGGGCCTGATGCAGGGGTATCAGGGCGACGACGGCGGGCTGCTGCCGCTGTCGGTCGCGGCGTACCGCACCGGCGATGTGGCGATGCGTGATGCCGACGGGGTCTACACCTATGTCGGCCGCGCCGACGACGTGTTCAAAGCCTCGGATTACCGGATCAGCCCGTTCGAGCTGGAAAGCACGCTGATCGAACATCCGGCGGTCGCCGAGGCGGCGGTCGTGCCCTCGCCGGACCCGCTGCGGCTCGCGGTGCCGAAGGCGTTTGTCGCGCTCGCCGGCAACCACATACCGAATCGCGACACCGCGCTCGACATCTTCCGCCACGTCCGCGCCCACCTCGCCCCGTTCAAGCGGGTGCGCCGGCTCGAATTCGCCGAGTTGCCGAAAACCATCTCGGGCAAGATTCGCCGCGTCGAGTTGCGCGGCAACGAAGCCGTGCGGCGCGCGGCCGGAACGCGCACCGAGCAGGAATTCTGGGAAGAGGATTTTCCGGAGCTGCGGTGAAGGAGCGCGGGCGTCCCGCCCGCAATTTTTTCGTTTGGGATGCGGGCGGGACGCCCGCGCTCCTTTCCATCCATTGACCCCTGCCCGTTCAATGGGCATTTAGAACCGGATGCTGTTCCGCTTTTTCGAACACCTCCTCGAACCGACCGAAAAGCCGCCCGACGCGCCGCCGCCCGTGCTGGGCACGCCGGGGGCGCTGCAGCGGTTTTATTGGCATTTCGTGCGGCAGATCCCGGGGCTGCTGATCGCGCTGTTCGCGACCGGGCTGACCGTGGCGCTGCTCGACGCGGCGATCCCGATCTTTATCGGCCGCATCGTCACGCTGGTCACGTCAAGAGCCCCCGACACGATCTGGGTCGAGGCGAAATGGCAGCTTGTCGGCATGGCCGGGCTGCTGCTGGTGCTGCGGCCGACCGCGCATCTATGCAATGCGCTGATCACCAACCAGGCGCTGATCCCCGGCCTCACCAACCTCGTGCGGTGGCAGAACCACTGGCACGTGGTGCGGCAGGGCTGGACGTTTTTCCAGAACGATTTCGCCGGGCGCATCGCCTCGCGGGTGATGCAGACGGGGCCGGCACTCCGCGAGAGCGTCACGATGACGATCAACGCGGTCTGGTACATCCTCGTCTACGGCACCGCGGCGATCATCCTCCTGGCGCGCGCCGATTGGCGGCTGTCATTGCCGATCGTGCTGTGGTTCGCGACCTATGCCGTGGTGCTGCGGGCGTTCCTGCCGCGCATGCGGGAACGGTCGCGGCGGATGTCGGAGATGCGCTCGGAGGTCACCGGCCGGGTCGTCGACAGCTATACCAACATCCTGACCGTCAAGCTTTTCGCCCGCGCCCGCGATGAGGACGATTTCGTCAAGGAGGCGATCGACGAGCACTCGATCGCCTATCGCCGCCAGCAGCGGATGACCTCGGCCTGGGGCACCTCGCTGATCGTGATGAACGCGTCGCTGCTGGTCGGCACCAGCGGGATCGCGATATGGCTGTGGGCGCGCGGCACGGTGCCCGTGGGCACGGTCGCGATGGCGATCCCGATGGCCTGGCAGATCGGCAACATCTCCGGCTGGGTGGCGCAGCAGATCGCCAACATTTTCGACGATATCGGCCAGGTGCAGGACGGGATGCGCTCGATCGCGCAGGCGCGGCAGATGGCCGACGAGCCCGACGCGGCCGAGATGGCGCGGCCGGTCGGGGCGATCCGTTTTGACAAGGTGCATTTCGACTACGGCCGCCACCGCCGCCGCGGCGGCGTCTTGCGCGGGCTCGATTTCGCGGTGGCTCCGGGCGAGCGGATCGGCCTCATCGGGCGCTCGGGCGCCGGCAAGTCGACGCTCGTCAACCTGCTGCTCGGCTTCTACCGGCCCGAGGAAGGGCAGATCCTGATCGACGGCCGCGACATCGCCGGGCTGACGCAGGAAAGCCTGCGCGCCCAGATCGGCATGGTGACGCAGGATACCTCGCTGCTGCACCGCTCGATCCGCGACAACATCCGTTACGGCCGCCCCGAGGCGAGCGAGGCCGAGATCATCGACGCCGCCCGCCGCTCGCACGCGCTGGAATTCATCGAGGGGCTCGAGGACTGGCACAACCGCACCGGGCTCGACGCGCATGTCGGCGAGCGCGGGGTCAAGCTGTCGGGCGGCCAGCGTCAGCGGATCGCGCTCGCCCGCGTGATCCTCAAGGACGCGCCGATCCTGGTGCTCGACGAGGCGACGTCAGCGCTCGACAGCGAGGTCGAGGCGGCGATCCAGGAGCAGCTCGGCGCGCTGATGCAGGGCCGCACGGTCATCGCCATCGCGCACCGTCTGTCGACGATCTGCCGCATGGACCGGCTGATCGTGCTCGACCAGGGCCGCGTCGTCGAGGAAGGGACCCATGACGCGCTGCTCGCCGCCGGCGGCGCCTATGCCGCGCTGTGGCGACGCCAGTCGGGCGGGTTCCGCGTCGACCTGCCGGAGCGGGAGCCGGCCGTCGTTTGAGCCAACTTCTTGGCGCCGACGAACCGTCGCCGGTGCGGGTGGTCCGCCCTGAAGGCGCCTCCGATTTTCTGCTGATCGCCGACCATGCCGGCAAGCTGATCCCGCGCGCGCTCGGCGATCTCGGCGTCAGCGCGGCCGAGCGCGAGCGGCACATCGCCTGGGATATCGGCATCGCCGGCGTTACCGAGCACCTGTCGGGGCTGCTCGACGCGACGGGGGTTCTGCAGACCTATTCGCGGCTCGTCATCGACTGCAACCGCGACCCCGGCCACCCGACCTCGATCCCGGCGGTCAGCGAAATCACCGCAGTCCCGGGGAATGACGGCCTGTCGGTTGAGGCGCGCGAGGCCCGCCGGCGCGCGGTCTTCGATCCGTATCACGCGACGATCACCGCCATCCTCGACGCCCGCTTGAGGCGGCGCACGATCCTCGTGGCGATGCATAGCTTCACGCCGGTGTTCAAGGGCGTTGCGCGGGTCGTCGAAATCGGC
This sequence comes from Allostellaceae bacterium, assembly GCA_036268075.1. Lineage (GTDB taxonomy): Bacteria > Pseudomonadota > Alphaproteobacteria > ATCC43930 > CGMCC-115725 > DATARH01. The sequence goes on from DATAUV010000117.1 coordinate 129,413, forward strand.
GTGCTGTACCACCACGCGACCCCGCTCTCTCGCCTCATGCTCGAGCTGCTGCGCGCCGAGGGCGACCTGACCGTCGGCGATAACCAGCCTTACGCGATCACCGACACCAGCGACTACACGGTCCCGGTCCACGGCGAAGGCCGCGGCATCCCCCATGTCGAGGTCGAAATTCGCCAAGACCTGATCGCCGACGCACCCCGCCAGCAGGCCTGGGCCGAGCGCATGGCCCGGCTGCTCCGCGCGGCCGACGCCCGCCACATTTAGGACCGCTTGCGGCGCTAGCACGTTCGTCTGTCAAAACCGCGAGAATGTGACGATGGCGGATGCGCGGAACCCGGTGCTGAGCAAGGTGCCGGAAGTGACGCTGGCGTTCTGGGTGATCAAGATCGCCGCGACGACGCTGGGCGAAACCGGCGGCGACACGGTCACGATGACCCTCGACTGGGGCTATCTGGTCGGAACGGCGATCTTTCTCTCGCTGCTGCTGGTGCTGGTCGTCCTCCAGATCGGCGCGCGCAGATTTCATCCGTTTCTGTATTGGGCCACGATCGTCGCCTCGACCACCGCCGGCACGACGATGGCCGATTTCGCCGACCGCTCGCTGGGGGTCGGCTACACCGGAGGATCGGCGATCCTGTTCCTGTGCCTGGTCGCGGTTCTGGCGCTTTGGTACTGGTCCCTCGGGTCGATCCAGGTCGAAACCGTCGCCACGCCGCGCGCCGAATGCTTCTACTGGGCGGCGATCACATTCTCGCAGACGCTCGGAACCGCGCTCGGCGATTGGATGGCGGATACGAGCGCGCTTGGCTATGGCGGCGGCGCGCTGGTTTTCGCCGCCGCGCTGGTGGTGCTCGCGGCGCTCGACCGCTGGAGCGGCCTGTCGCGGGTGGGGCTATTCTGGGCCGCCTTTATCCTGACCCGCCCGCTCGGCGCGACGGTCGGCGATTTCCTCGACAAGCCGGTGAGCGAGGGCGGGTTCGCGCTGAGCCGCCCGCTCGCCTCGGCGGTCATCGCGGTCTTCATCCTTGCCTGCCTGCTCGTGCTGCCGCAGCGGCCGGGGCGGCACCCCGGCCACGCGGAGATGACGACGCGTTAGTCGAACAGCGCCAGGTCGATCGCGTCGCCGAGCTTGTTGTACCCAAGATCGCTCGGGTGCAGCCCGTCGCCGCAATCGTAGATCGCGGCCATCTGGGTCGGGATCGCGGCGTCGCGGATCGCGGCATCGAAATCGGCGACGCCGTCGAGGCTGTTGCTTTCGCGGATCCAGGCGTTGACCGCGACGCGATGGCGTTCGCGCAGCGGGTTCCAGGCATTGGCCATGTAGGTCTCGTTGCCGAACGGGGTCAGCGTCGCGGCGATGAACTTGATCCCCTTGGCCTGCGCCCGCATCGCCATCTGCGAAAGGCCGGCGATCATCTGCTCTCCCGTGACTTCTTCCTCGGGCTTGGCGTTGCGGTTGCGGAGGTCGTTTGTGCCGAGCATGACGATCGCATGGGTGACGCCGGGCTGGGCGAGCACGTCGCGGTCGAAACGCTTGAGCCCGCTGTCGCCGCGCAGATCGTGCAGGATGCGATTGCCGCCGAGCCCCTGGTTCATCACCGCCATCGGGCGCCTCCCACGCCGCTCGGCAAGCCGCCGCGCGAGCTGGTCGGGCCAGCGGCAGAATGCGTCATGGGTCGAGATGTTGGCGTCAGTCAGCGAGTCGCCGAGGCAAACGACCCCGCCGGTCTCGGGCGCGGCGACGACATCGACGCCGCTGACGAAGAACCATTCGTCGGTGATCTTGCCGACCGGCATCACGGTCTCGCCGGCGACATTGCCGGGCGGCGAGATGTAGTTGGTCTGGCGCGCGTAGCGGCCGGTGATTGCGAAGGCCGGGGTGATCTCGCCGGGGAAATACAGGCTGACCGCGAGATCGGCGAGCGCCGGAATATCGAGCCGCACCGGATCGCTGACGAGCACCGCACCGGCCGCGATCGTCGCCGAGACGGCGCCGTTGAAGCTAAGCTCGCGCAGCGAGCCGGGCACGACCCCCGGCCCCTTGCCGCGCAATCCTACCGTGCCGCCGCCGAGGGCGAGCGGGCGCGTGCCATAGGCGTTGGAGACGCGCACGCGGAGCGTGTCGCCGCCGAGGCTGACCCGCGGGTTCATCCGGATCGTCTGATTGTTGAGCCCGTAGCCGGCCTCGCTCTGCGCCGGGCTCGCGGTCCAGGTGCCGACCCAATGCTGGTTTTGCGACATGGGCTTTCTCCCGTGGCTGGATTGATGGGCTTCGCTGCGCTCAGCCCATCCTACATGAACCGGCGCCGTAGGATGGGCTAAGCAACGCGAAGCCCATCACCCGGCCGCGTCACAAATACGGATCGGACTGGGACAAATACCCCACGACGTAATCCTTGACCGCCGCTTCGAGCGCGGTGAGCGGCGCATCGTAGCCGGCGAGCCGCAGCCGCGCGATCGGCGCCTGGGTGAAGTACTGGTAGTTCGGCCGCATCGATTCGGGCATGTCGACATACTCGATCGCCGGCGCCTTTCCGCAGGCGGCGCCGAGCGCGAGGATCAGGTCGCGAAAGCTGCGCGGCTCGCCGCTGCCGATATTGAAGATGCCGCTTTCGCCGGCATGCCGCCACAGCCGTAGCATCGCCGCGGCGCAATCCTTGACGTAGACGAAGTCGCGCCGTTGCTCGCCGTCGGCGAAATCGGGGCGATAGGATTTGAACAGGCGGATAGGCTCGCCATCCATCACCCGTCGATAGTTCTTGGCGACGAGGCTCTGCATCTCGCCCTTGTGGTATTCGTTGGGTCCGAACACGTTGAAGAATTTGAGCCCGACCCAAAGCGGCGGCGCCTTTCCTCGCGCCGCCTCGCGCACCGCCCACAGGTCGAAGGCGTGTTTCGACCAGCCGTAAAGATTGAGCGGCCGCAAGCGCTTCAGGGATTGCAGATCACAGGAATCGTCAAACCCGGCGAGACCGTCGCCATAGGTCGCCGCCGACGATGCGTAGACCAGCGGGGTCTGCGTCTCAGCGCACCAGCGCCACACGGCGATCGACGAATTGAGGTTGCTCGCGACCACCTCGTCGGCGTCGGTCGCGAAGGTCGAGGAGTTGGCGCCGAGATGGAACACCGCCTCGACCTCGCCGCCATGCCGGCCGAGCCAAGGCAGCAGCCCGTCGATCGGCACGATCTCGTAGAAATCGCGCTTGGCGAGGTTGCGCCATTTCTCGTCGCTGCCGAGATGGTCGACGACGACGATGTCCTCGTGTCCGGCCTCGTTCAGCGCGGCGACCAGGACCGACCCGATAAACCCGCTGCCGCCGGTGACGACCAGCATCGCCGGCCCCTAGCGCGCGCTGCGGCGCACCGGCGCCTGCAGCCGGGTGATCGTCGCCGTGGTCGACCGTCCCTCGACGAGGTCGACGACGACGACCCGGCCGCCGCCGGCGATCACCTCTTCGGCGCCGACGATCGTCTCGACCGTGTAGTCGCCGCCCTTGATCAGCACGTCGGGCAGCAGCCGGGCGATAAGGCCGAGCGGGGTGTCGTCCTCGAACGAGACGACGCCGTCGACCGCCTCGATCGCCGCGATCACGGCCGAGCGGTCGAGCAGCGGGTTGACCGGGCGGGTCGGCCCCTTGAGCCGGCGCGTGCCGGCGTCGCTGTTGAGCGCGACGATCAGCCGGTCGCATTGCGCGCGCGCCGCGGCGAGCAGCGCGACGTGCCCGGCGTGGACGATGTCGAACACGCCGTTGGTAAAGCCCACCGTGAGACCCCGGCCCTTCCACCGGCGCACCAGCGTCTCGGCCTCGTCGACCGAGAAATGCTTGGCGTGGTGCCAGGATTTGTCGCGGACGTCGCGCGACAGCTCCAGCATCAGCTCATCGAGCTCGACGGTCGCGGTGCCGAGCTTGCTGACGACGATCCCCGCAGCCAGGTTGGCGAGCCGCATCGCCTCGGGCAGCGCCTGTCCGGCCGCATGCGCCAGCGCCAGCACCGCGATCACGGTATCGCCGGCGCCGGAGACATCGTAGACCTCCTGCGCCCGCGCCCCCTCGACATGGGTCGCGCCCGAGGCCTCGACCAGCATCATGCCCTTGTCGGACCGGGTGACGAGGATCGCCGTGGCGTCCGCCTCGCGCATGACCCTCAACGCCGCCGCCGCAATCTCATCCTCGTCGCGGACCGGCATTCGCGCGGCGTAGGACAGCTCCTTGAGGTTCGGGGTGATGCAGGTGGCGCCGCGATACCGCCCGAAATCGTCGCCCTTGGGATCGACATAGACCGGTATCTTGGCGGCCCGCGCCCGCTCGATGGCGGCGGCGACGACCGCGGGTGCGAGGACGCCCTTGCCGTAATCGGACAGGATCACGGCATCCGCTTCCCCGACCGCGCGCTCGACCGCGGCAAGCAGATCGGCCTCCTCGGCGCCCGTCATCGCGGCCGCGCTTTCCTCGTCGACCCGCACGATCTGCTGGTGCGAGGCGAGATAGCGGGTCTTGCGGGTGGTCGGGCGCGCGGCGCTGACGACCCGGCCGTCGACGAGGCCCTCTATCGCGGCGATCAGCGCGCCGAGCTCGGCGCCGGCCGTGTCCCGGCCGGCCAGCCCCATCAGAACCGCCGTGCCGCCGAGCGCGGCGATGTTGCGGGCGACGTTGCCCGCGCCGCCGAGCATCGACCGGGTTTCCCGGAGCAGCAAAACCGGGACGGGCGCTTCCGGCGACACCCGCTCGGCGTCGCAATAGGCGAACTGGTCGAGCATGATGTCGCCCAGGCACAGGATCGTGATGCCGGAGAAATCCATCCGCCAATCTTACCTTGTTTCCTCGAGGTCTGCGATGGCTGGATCGCCAGCCGGCAGAAACCAAGATTCGCCAAGCCGCGAACGGTTCCGGCGCGGCCCGTTCCCGCAGTAGTGGACCAGCCCTCGCCGTGCTTGCCAGAAGGGACGCGAGGGCTATAGTCCGAGCCGGAGTTTCCGCCGGTTTCGAGGGCCGTCCATGCCGTTTCGCCTGCCGATCGCGCACATCGCGGCGCTGCTCCTCACCGTGCCGATCGCGATGTCGGCCGAGGCCGGCGACTATACCGATTCGGCCGGGCGACGCGTCACCGTGCCCGACCAGGTGAGCCACGTGCTGACCGCGGGACCGACCGCCGACGTGCTGGTCTTCGCGCTCGCGCCGGACAAGCTGATGGGCTGGAGCCGGACCCCGCAGCCGCCCTACCTGCCGGCGCGGGCGAAGAGCCTGCCGGTCACCGGGCTGATGCTTGGCCCCGAGGCTCCCGATGCCGCCGCGACCGTCAGCCGGCTGCATCCCGATCTGGTGATCGCCGCCGGGATGGTGACGCCGGAGCGGGCCGCGCTTGCCGACCAGCTTCAGCAGCAGACCGGGGTCCCGTGGATCCTCGTCGACGACAGCATGACGCGGACGCCGTCTCTGCTGCGCTCGGTCGGGGCGCTGCTGGGGGTGTCGTCTCGCGGCGAGGATTTGGCGACCTATGCCGAGCATGCGGTCGACCTGCTGCGCGGACGCCTGCTGATCCAGCCCGCCCAGCCGCGGCCGCGGGTGTATTACGCGCGTGGCCCCGGCGGCCTCGAAACCGCCCTGCCCGGCTCGCCCGCGGCGGAGGCGATCGACGAGGCCGGCGCGATCAACGTCGCCGGCGCGCTCGGCCGCGACGAACGGGTGCAGGTGACGCCGGACCAGGTGCAGGGCTGGGCCCCCGACTTGATCATCGCCGAGCAGCGCGGGTTCTACGACAACGTCCGGCGCGACCCGGCGTGGAGCCAGCTTGCGGCGGTGCGCGAGCGCAAGGTCTATCTCGCCCCGTCGAGCCCGTTCGGCTGGATCGACGATCCGCCGGGGATCAACCGGCTGATCGGGCTTTATTGGCTGTCGGACCTCTTGTACCGCGATGCCACGCAAGAGGATTTGCGCGATACGGTCAGCGAGTTTTACGAGACCTTCTACAAGGTGAAGCTGACGGACAAGGAGCTCGACGCGCTGGTCAAGCCCGCCGAGCCGCCGCGCGGCGCCGACCCGATGCAGGCGCTGCTTGGCATTGACACCTCGCCCATCGCTTTGCCGCCGCTCGGCGCCCCGCTTCCCGCCACGCCGCCGCCGGGCCGCCGCGGCAATTCCATGCCGACCCCGCTGGCGCCGATCGCGCCGAGCAGCCCGATCGCACCGAGCCCGATGGCCGCGCCAAAATATTAGGGCGGCCCGGTATCCCCGGACCGCCCTGTTTGGCGTCGGTTTGAACGAACCAGCCTATTGCGGCTGGTTCACGTAGCGCAGATAGCGGTTCACGACGCGGAAGCCGGCCGGATACTTGGCCTTGACGTCGTCGTCGGACAGCGCCGCCGAGGCCACGACCTGCTCGCCCTGCTTCCAGTTGACCGGCGTCGCGACCGGGTGCTTCGCGGTGAGCTGGCACGAATCGAGGATGCGCAGCACCTCATCGAAATTGCGGCCGGTCGACATCGGGTAGGTCAGCATCGTCTTGATCTTCTTGTCCGGACCGATCACGAAGACCGAGCGCACCGTCGCATTGGTGGCGGGGGTGCGGCCCTGCGAGGTGCTGCCGGAATCGGAGGGCAGCATGTCGTAGAGCTTGGCGACCTTGAGTTCGCTGTCGCCAATGAGGGGATAGGTCACCTTATGGCCCTGGGTCTCCTCAATGTCCTTCTGCCAGCGGTTGTGGTCATCGACCGGGTCGACGCTAAGCCCGATGATCTTGCAGCCGCGCTTGTCGAATTCCGGCTTCAACCCGGCCATGTAGCCAAGCTCGGTGGTGCAGATCGGGGTGAAATCCTTCGGGTGCGAGAACAGGATCGCCCAGCCGTCCCCGATCCAGTCATGGAAATTGATCTGACCCTGGGTGGTGTCGACCGTAAAATTCGGCGCTTCGTCGTTGATCCGCAGCGACATATTCAGTCTCCTTGATTCTCGTGCTCGGCAATGCTCGAGCGGAGGCGGCCATCGGGAATCAATCCCTATGATCGATCCATTGCCGCAACATGGCATCGCCCACGAGCCTCGGCAAGGCGATAGCCGCGCAGCGCAACCCGTCCGCGCGGAGGATATTATGCATTCATAATACGTCAATCGGATTATATTTACGGATAACTTGTGCTATTCAGCAGCCTCCCGCCGCTCGGCTTCGGGGCGCCACCGGAGGACGGGTTTGCGGGCGGCGCCGGTTTCGTCGAGGCGCCGGCGCGGGGTGAGCTGCGGGGCCGCATGGAAGCCCGCCGCCTCACCGCTTTTGGCCCGCGCCGCGAGGGCCAAGATCGTGTCGGCGAACTGGTCGAGCGACGCCTTGCTCTCGGTCTCGGTCGGTTCGATCAACAGGGCGCCGTGGACGATCAGCGGGAAATACATCGTCATCGGGTGGAACCCCTCGTCGATCAGCGCCTTGGCGAATTCGAGCGTGGTGACGCCGGTATCCTTCAAAAAACCATCGTCGAACAAGACCTCGTGCATGCACGGGCCGGGATAGGACGCGCTCAGCGCGCCCGACAGCCGCGCGCGCAGATAGTTGGCGTTGAGCACCGCGTCCTCGGCGACCTGCCGGAGTCCGTCCGCGCCGTGGCTCATCATGTAGGTGAGGGCGCGGACGAACATGCCCATCTGGCCGTGAAACCCCTTGAGCCGGCCGATCGATTTTTCGGCCGGCCCCTCGGGCTCCTCGACAAGGCGCAGACCCTCGCCGTCATGGACCACCCACGGCACCGGGGCGAACGGCGCGAGTTCGGCCGCGAGCGCCACCGGTCCGCTTCCCGGGCCGCCGCCGCCATGCGGGGTCGAGAAGGTCTTGTGCAGGTTGAGGTGCAGCGCGTCGATACCGAGATCGGCCGGGCGCACGCGCCCGACGATCGCGTTGAAATTGGCGCCGTCGCAGTAGAACAGCGCGCCCGCGGCGTGGACCGCGGCGGCGATCTCCAGGATCTCGTCCTCGAACAGGCCGCAGGTGTTGGGGTTGGTCAGCATCAGCGCGGCGACGTCACCGCCGAGCGCGGCCTTGAGCGCCGCCAGATCGACCCGGCCGCGTGCGTTGTTGGGAATGTTTTCAATCGCGTAACCGCACGCGGCCGCCGTCGCGGGGTTGGTGCCATGCGCCGATTCCGGCACGAGGATGCGGCCGCGGGCGTCGCCTCGCGCGGTCAGCGCGGCGCGGATCGCCATCATCCCGCACAATTCGCCATGCGCCCCCGCCGCCGGCGACAGCGCCACCGCCGGCATCCCGGTCAGCGTCTTGAGCCAATGCGCCAGCGTGTCGATCAGTTCGAGCGCGCCCGTGACCGTCGAGGCGGGTTGCAGTGGGTGGAGATCGGCAAAGCCCGGCAGCCGCGCCATCTTTTCGTTGAGGCGCGGGTTGTGCTTCATCGTGCACGAGCCGAGCGGGTAGATGCCGCTGTCGATCGCATAGTTCTTTTGCGACAGCCGGGTAAAATGCCGCACCACTTGCGGCTCGCTAAGGCCCGGCAGACCGATCGGACTGCGCCGTGCGAGCCCGCCGAGGCGCGACCGCGTTCCCTTCGGCACCGGCAAATCGACCCCGCAATGGCCGGGCGAATCCTGCTCGAAGAGCAATTTTTCTTCGAGCTGCAGCCCGCGATTGCCGGTGATCGTGTCTGGCGCGGCGGCGCTGGCGGGATGGGCGCTCAGCGCCCGGCTCCAGCCGGTCATCGCAGCATCTCCGTCAAGCCGGCGGCGAGCCGGTCGATATCGTCTTCGGTCGTGGTTTCGGTGGCGGCGACGAGCAGCAGATCGTCCAACCCCCGACACAAACGGCTCACGGGAATGCCGGCGAGGATGCCGCGCTCGGCAAGGCGGTCGACCACCGGGGCCGCGGGGAACGGCAGTCGAATGGTGAACTCGTTGAAGAAATGCTCGGTGACGAGCCTCACCCCCGGTATTGCGGCGAGCCGCTCGGCTGTCGCGATCGCGGCTTCGTGGTTGAGGTCGGCGAGACGGGTCAGGCCGGCCTCGCCGAGCAGCGACAGATGGATCGTAAAGGCGAGCGCGCAGAGCCCGGCATTGGTGCAGATGTTGCTCGTCGCCTTCTCGCGGCGGATGTGCTGCTCGCGGGTCGACAGGGTCAGGACCCAGCCGCGCCGGCCGTCGGCGTCGACGGTCTGGCCGACGAGCCGTCCCGGCATCTGCCGGACATGCTGCTCGCGCGCGGCGAAAAGCCCGACATGCGGCCCGCCGAAATTGAGCGCGTTGCCGAGCGACTGGCCCTCGCCGGCGACGATGTCCGCGCCCATCTCGCCCGGCGGCACGATCGCACCGAGCGAGACGATCTCGGTAACGACGACGACGAGCAGCGCGCCGGCGGCGTGGCAGGATTGGGCGAGCGCGGAATAGTCGCGTACCTCGCCGAAGAAATCGGGGTTTTGAACGACGATGCAGGCGGTGTCGCCACCGATCAGCCCGGCGAGGTCTTCATCGCCCGGACGCGCCGGCAGGGTGCTGAGCCTCGCCTCCGCGAAGCCGCCATAGGTCTCGCACACGGCGCGGTAATGCGGATGGAGCCCGCCGGAGAGGACCGCGTGGCCGCGCCGCGTCACCCGCCGCGCCATCGCCACCGCCTCGGCGCAGGCGGTGGCGCCGTCGTACAGCGAGGCGTTGGCGACCTCCATCCCGGTCAGCAGCGATACCTGGGTCTGGAACTCGAACAGCGATTGCAGCGTCCCTTGGGCCAATTCCGGCTGGTAAGGGGTGTACGAGGTCAGGAACTCACCGCGCTGGATCAGGTGATCGACCGCGGCCGGAACGTGATGGCGATAGACCCCGCCGCCGAGAAAGAACGGCACCGAGCCGGCCGCGACATTTTTCGCCGCCATCGCCGCAATCCGCCGCTCGACCTGGAGCTCGCCCGTCGCCAGCGGCAGGTCGACGTACCCGTCGCGCCGCACCGCCGCCGGGACGTCGGCGAAGAGGGCGTCGATCGACGGCGCGCCGATCACCGCCAGCATGTCGCGGCGGTCGGAATCGGTCAGCGGCAGATAGCGCATCAGCCGTTCTCCGCGACGAATTTGCGATAGGCGGCCTCGTCCATCAGCGCGTCGAACTGGGCGGGATCGGCGAGGCGCAGCTTGAGGAACCAGCCGTCGCCCATCGGGTCTGCGTTGACCTTGCCCGGGTCGGACGCGATCGCCTCGTTGACCGCGACGACCTCGCCCGACACGGGTGCGTAGACCTCGCTCGCCGCCTTGGCGCTTTCGACGACCGCCGCTTCCTTGCCCTGCACGACCTGGCGGCCCAACTCCGGCAGCTCGACATAGACCACGTCGCCGAGCTGCTCCTGGGCGTAGTCGGTGATGCCGATCACCACCGTGTCGCCGTCGCGGCGAACCCATTCATGATCCTTGCTGAAGCGCAGCTCGCTCATCCGAAAGCTCCTTCTCGATCCCTGGAGCGAAATCCGATCTTATTGAATCGGATTTCGCTCTCTAACTATTTGTAATAGACGCATGTTCTAACCGCGGTGATAGCGGGTGGCGACAAACGGCAGTTTCACGACCCGCGCCGGGCGCGGCACGTCGCGCACGAGCAGGTTGAGCGCGGTGCCGAGCGCGGCGAACTCGGCGGCGACGTAGCCCATCGCGATCGGCCCGCCGACCGTCGGACCGAACCCGCCGCTGGTCACGGCGCCGATCTCGTTCCCGGCCGGGTCGGTGATGATCGTGCCGTCGCGCGCCGGCGCGCGGCCGTCGGGCAGGATGCCGACGCGGCGGCGGTCCGATCCCGACGCAAGCTCGGCGAGGATGGACGTGGCGCCCGGAAACCCGTTCTCGTCGCGACGGCGCTTGCCGATCGTCCAGGCGAGGCCGGCCTCGATCGGGTTGGTGCTTTCGCCGATATCGTGCCCGTAGAGGCATAGCCCCACTTCGAGCCGCAGCGTGTCGCGGGCGCCGAGCCCGACCGGCGCCACCTCGGGCTCGGCCAGCAGCCGCTCCGCCCATTCCGCCGCTTGAGCCGAGGGAATCGAAAGCTCGAAACCGTCCTCGCCGGTATAACCGGAGCGGGTCACGAACAATTCGCCGATGGGGGCGCCGGACAGAAACGGCATCGACGCGACCCCCGGCAGCAACCGCTCCAGCACCGTCGCGGCGGCGGGGCCCTGCAGCGCCAGGAGCGCGCGGTCGTCGAGCATTTCGATCGCGACGACGCGGCCGAGCTCGGTGCGCAGATGCGCGATGTCGGTGTCCTTGCACGCCGCGTTGACGACCAGCAGCAGCCCGTCCTCGACCCGCGTCACCATCAGATCGTCGATGATCCCGCCGCTGTCGTTGAGCATCAGCGTGTAGCGCATCCGCCCGGGCGCGAGGCCGCGCAGATCGCCCGGCACCAGGGTTTCGAGCGCGATATCGGGCGCCGGGCCGGAAAGCCTCACCTGGCCCATATGCGACACGTCGAACAGGCCGGCCTGGGCGCGGGTATGCAGATGTTCGGCGATGATGCCGGGCGCGTATTGCACCGGCATCTCGTACCCCGCAAACGGAACCATCTTGGCCCCGCGCGCGACGTGCAGGTCGTAGAGCGGTGTTCGCTTGAGCGGCGCCGCCGCGGCGGAAAGGGTCACAGGCGCACCTCCGACATACGGACGCACCACGCGTCCGGGAGATGCCCCCTCTGTCGCTGACCCTGAGAGATTCACCGGCCCGATTCTCGTCGAGTCTCGTGTCCGGCTTACTCCTTCGGTGAGCGGGCCCGAATGAGGGACCGCCGCTTTCCAGAGTGCCCTACCGCCTGCAGTCCTTTTGCCTGAGAGTTTCCGGGGCGGTTGCTCCTTCGGCGCCGCGCTTTTCTGCGCGATCTCTCCTGCGGGCGGGGTTACGGCATGGCTTCTTTAGCACCGGCCCGCCGAACGGGAAAGCCGTTCCGGCTCAGCGGCCGCGGAAATGCTGGTAGAAATCGACGGTTTGGGGGGTCTGCTGAAAACCGGCGACGATCTGCAGCGCGCCCGGCGCCTGCCCGCCGAGCGGGATGTCGGCCTCGATATGGTCGTCGATCCCGGCGCGCCTCGCGTCGTGCGGCACGTCGACCCGAACGCCGTAGGATGTCTTGCCGAGGATCGTCTCGCCGGGGCCGACGACGGCGAGGAAATAGGTCAGATCGACCGAATCACCCTTGGTCGCCGGACCCCGCTCGGCCGCGATGATGACGTCGAGAGAGGCGTGCACCGTGTCGCCGCTCGTCGAGCACTTGGCGCCGACGTCGCTGAGAATGCCGTAAAAGACCACGTCCGTCGGACGCATCCCGTTACCAGGCCCGGCAAAGGTCGCGGTCTGCGACAGCGGCTTGAGCACGGCCGCGCCGGGACAGGCTGCGGCCGTCTCGTCGGACGATTTGCCGATAAGCGGGATGTGCCCGCATCCCGACAGCGTGGCAAGGCAGACAAGCGCCGCGGCCAAGACGGTCGGCGGCAGGAGCCGGAGCAATCGTGCGCGCAAGGAGTGGTCCTGGGATCAGAGGGTGTTGTGGGTACCGTCGCAGAAGGGCTTGCCTTCCGTGGCCTTGCAACCGCAAAACCACACTTCCTCGGTCTGTTCGGCAACGTAGGGCAACGGGGTAAGGCCGGTTCCGGTATGCGAGCCGTCGCAGAACGGCTGCTTGCCGCTGCGCCCGCAGGCACACCAGAAATAGCGTTTGCCGGCTTCGACGGTGATGTTGTAGGGCGCCTTTTGCGCCGGGATCGGTTCAGCCATCTTTCTTCCCCGCCATCGCCCTTGCTAGTGTCCCGAGCGAGCCGCGCCCCCTGGGTCAGGCCGGCGCGACTTTAAAGCGTGATCGTATCCGATGAAAGCACGGCGTTTTTGAGATGGCGGTGTACACCGAAATCGGCGACGACGAACTCAAGAGTTTCGCCGCGCTTTACGACATCGGCGCGGTGCTGTCGTGCAAGGGGATCGCCGAGGGGATCGAGAACTCGAACTTCCTGCTGACGACCGAATCCGGCAACTACATCCTGACGCTTTACGAAAAGCGCGTCGCGCGGGCCGATTTGCCGTTCTTTATCACGCTGATGGACCATCTGGCGCATCACGGCGTCGCGTGCCCGACCCCGGTGCGGGCGCGCGACGGGGACGCCCTGCGCGAGCTCTGCGGGCGTCCGGCGGCGATCGTGACCTTTTTGAACGGCATGTCGCCGCGCCGCATCGAGCCGTTCCATTGCGCCGCAATCGGCACCGCCCTCGCGCAGCTCCATTGCGCCGGCGATTCGTTTCGCATGGCCCGGCCCAACAGCCTCGGCGTCGCCGGCTGGCGGCGGCTCTATGATTCGTGCGCCGGCCGCGCCGACGAGGTGATGCCCGGCCTCGCCGCCGAGCTCGCCGCGGAGATGGCGCTGTTCGAAGCCGACTGGCCGTCGGGATTGCCGAGCGGGGTGATCCACGCCGACCTCTTCCCCGACAATGTGTTCTTTCGCGACCGGGCGCTGTCGGGGCTCATCGATTTTTATTTTGCCTGCACCGATTCGCTCGCCTACGACATCGCGGTGTGCCTCAACGCGTGGTGCTTCGAACCGGATGTCAGCTTCAACGTGACCAAGGCGCGGCTATTGGTCGGTCATTACCGCGCCGGGCGCGAGCTGACCGCGGCCGAGATCGCCGCGCTGCCGCTGTTGGCGCGGGGCAGCGCGCTGCGCTTTCTGTTGACCCGGCTCTACGACTGGCTGAACCAGACCGCAGGCGCGCTGGTGCGGCCCAAGGACCCGCTCGAATACCTGAAAAAGCTGCGCTTCCACCGCGGCATCACCGATCCGGGCCTCTATGGCATCGGCTGAGACCGTCGAGGTCTTCACCGACGGCGCGTGCAGCGGCAATCCGGGGCCGGGCGGCTGGGGCGCGATCCTGCGCTATCACGGGGTCGAGCGCGAGCTCAGCGGCGGCGAGACGCCGACCACCAACAACCGCATGGAGATGATGGCGGCGATCGCCGCGCTCGAAGCCTTGAAACGACCGTGCCGCGTCGACCTTTATACCGACAGCCGCTATCTGCTCGACGGCGCGACCAAATGGCTCAAGCGCTGGAAGGCGCTGGGATGGCGCACCGCCGACAAGAAACCGGTCAAGAACGTCGATCTGTGGCAGCGGCTCGAACTGGCGCTCGCCCCGCACACGATCGAGTGGCACTGGGTCAGGGGCCATGCCGGCCACCCCGAAAACGAACGCGCAGACGCGCTGGCCCGCGGCTGGATCGTGTCGGCGCGCGCGAATGGCGGGCCGGCGATTTAAGCCTTGGCCCGCCAAGTCTTGCTGTCGCCGACCTGCTCGATCGCCTGACGCGCCTCGAGTTGGCCGAGCGCGTGGCGGATCGAGGTGAACGCAACCGATGCCCCCTTGTCGCGCTCCAGCGCCGTGCGGATCTCCGCCGGGCGCGCCGCACGCGGGGCGATCGCCTTGAGGATGTCCTCGATCATCGTCGCGTTGTTCCCGCGGCGCGGACGCGAACCGGCGGCCTTGGCCGGAGCCTTGGCGGCGCGGCCCCGGGCGGGCTTTGCCGCAATTGCCTCTCGCGCCGGTCTCCCCGCCCGTGCCGGCTTGGCCGGAGCAGGCGTGGCCGGAGCTGCTTCGGCCGGAACAGGGACAGGGGCCGGAGCGGTCGCTTTGGCCGGCTTCGCGGCCGGTGGGCGGCCGCGGCGCCGGGCGACGGGCGCGGATGTGCCGCCGGCGATTGCCTTTTGGCCAGAAACTTCCTTTTGACTCGAAATCGCCTTTTGACCCGAAATCGCCTTTTGACCCGAAATCGCCTCTTGAATCGCCTGCATCGCCGCGGCGTAGCCCTCGGCATAGGCCTCGCGACGGACTGCCTCAATCTGGTCTTGCAATTGGGTCAGCGCCGATTTTGCCATCGTTTGCCCCCCTCCCTGGTCTCATAGGGTTACCACGTTTGCGATCGTGACAATAGAGCCACACCACGCAATACGATCGGACCGCGATCATTCGAGCTTTTCGCGCGGCGGGCGGGTATAGGATGTCGGTCTCGAGGTCAGGCACGGGTGCCGCGCGCCAAGACCGCGACGATCGGGATCGCAAACCCGTCGGCGCGGCGATAGGGCGCGGCGGCGCGGGCGATATGGGCGAGGATCGCCGGCATCGCCGACTCGTCCTGCGCCTCGATCAGCGCTGCCGTGCGCACGGTGCCGCGGCGCAGCGAGGCGACAAGGTCGGCCGGGTCGGCGACCTGCCACTCGCGGGTTTCGAACTCGGCCTCGCAATCGTCGAAGCCCGCGCCGCAGAGCACCGCGAGCGCCGCCTCGACCCGCGCAAGACCACCGCCCGACGGCGGCGCCTTCGCCGCATCGGGGTCGCCGTGCGCGCGGACCGCGTCGAACAGCAGCCGCCAGGCGACGTTGTGCGCCGGCTCGGCCCAGCTCGTGAACGCGAACACCCCGCCGGGCCGCAGCACCGACAAAGCCGCCGCCGCGGCGCGGTCGGGATGGGGGAAATGGTGCATGCCGAAATTCGACACGACGGCGTCAAACGCCGCCTGCGGATAAGGCAGCGCCTCGGCGTCGCCCTGGTCGAAGCGCAGGGCCGGATGCGCCACGCGCGCCGCAGCCAGCATCGCCGCCGAGAAGTCGCGGCCGGTCGCCTCGGCGCCGCGCCGCGCGGCCGCCGCGGTCGCGAGGCCGGTGCCGCAGGCGAGGTCGAGCAGCCGCGTACCCGCGCCAATCCGCCCCGCGTCGAGCAGCGCCTCGACATAGCAGCCGCTGGCCTGCGCAAACGTCTCGCCATAGGCAGCGGCGGCCCGTTCCCAGCCTTGATGTTCAAATTGGCGAATTGTTTCGGGATCGAATTCCATCGCACCCCCGTTCCATCGCCAGCGTCGGTGATAAATCGACCCGGCACAAGCCACGCACGGTTTTGCCGCATCGGAAGTGCTGGACGCGGCAACGCATCTCTGGGCAATCTCCCGCGCCCTCGCCAGCGGGACGCACCTGCGAGGCTGGAACGACGCCAGTTGAGCGAACCCGCTTCATAAATGACGGACGCCGCCCCGACCCAAGCGACCCCCGCCCCGCATGCGGCGCGCAGCCTGACGATCGCCGCGCTGGGTGTCGTGTACGGCGATATCGGCACCTCGCCGCTGTACACGATGCGGCAGTGCTTTGACGATGTCGGCTCGGTGTCGCCGGCAAGCGTCTTCGGCATTCTGTCGCTGATCGTGTGGTCGCTGACGATCGTCGTCACGCTCAAATACGTGCTGGTGCTGATGCGGGCCGACAATCGCGGCGAGGGCGGCATCTTCGCGCTGACCGTGCTCGCGCTGCGCGCCTCGACCGGGCGCCGCAACCGGTGGATCCTGTTTGCCGGGCTGATCGGCGGGTCGCTGTTTTTCGGCGACGGGGTGCTGACTCCCGCGATCACCGTGATGAGCGCGGTCGAGGGGCTCAAGGTCAAGGCGCCGGAGCTCGAGCCTTTCGTGATCCCGCTGACCCTGCTGCTGCTGATCTTCTTATTCATCGCGCAGCGCCGCGGCACCGGTCGGGTCGGCAATTTCTTCGGTCCGATCATCATCGTGTGGTTTACGACGATCGGGCTGCTCGGCCTGATCGAGATCGCGCGCAATCCCGAGATCATCAAGGCGATCAACCCGCTTTACGGCATCGCCTTTATCGTCGCCGACCCCGGGCTTGGCCTCGTCGTGCTGGGGGCGGTGGTGCTGGCGGTCACCGGCGCCGAGGCGCTTTATGCCGATATGGGGCATTTCGGGCGCGGGCCGATTCGCCGGGCCTGGCTGCGCTTTGTGTTTCCGGCGCTGCTCCTCAACTATTTCGGCCAAGGCGCCTTGCTGCTTGCTCATCCCGAAACGATCCGGAACCCGTTTTTCCAGCTCGCCCCGGACTGGGCGGTGTTTCCCCTGGTCGCGCTTGCCTCTACGGCGAGCGTGATCGCCTCGCAGGCGGTTATTTCCGGCGCCTTTTCGCTGGCGCGCCAGGCTGTGCAGCTCGGCTACCTTCCCCGTATGCAGGTGCGCCACACCTCCGAGGCGGAGATGGGCCAAGTCTACGTGCCCAGCATCAACAACCTGCTGCTCGTCGCGGTGGTCGCGACGGTTCTCGGTTTCCGCAGCTCGGACGCGTTGGGCTCCGCCTACGGGATCGCCGTGACCGGCACCTTCATCGTCGACACGACGCTCGGGCTCACCTATCTCGCCTGGGGCGCACGCTGGCCGTGGTGGCGGCTGGCGCCGCTTTTCGCGCTGTTCTACGCCGTGGACCTCTCGTTCTTCGTCGCCAACATGCTGAAGCTCACCGAGGGCGGCTGGTTCCCGCTCGTCCTCGGCATCGCCAGCTTCACGATCATGACGGCGTGGATGTGGGGGCGCGGCCGGATCGCCGCGACGCGTGCGGCCGCGGGCGTGCCGCTCGACATGCTGATCGCCAACCTCCGCCCCGACCAGCCGGTGCGGGTGCCGGGCACCGCGGTTTACATGACCGGGCGGATCGACAATGTGCCGGCGGCGCTGCTCCACAATATGAAGCACAACAAGGTCTTGCACGAACGCAACGTGTTGATGACCGTGCGCACCGTCGACGTGCCGCGCATCACCGAAGGCGAGCGGATCGAAATCCACCATTTCGACCGCAACTTCCACACGGTGATGATCCGCTACGGCTTTCTCGAGGAGCCGGACATCCCGCGCGTGCTGGCGCTGTGCCGGGTCGGCGGGTTCCGCTTCAACCTGATGGAAACCTCGTTCTTCGTCGGCCGCGAGAAGATCGTGTCAAAGCGCGGTTCGCGCCTGTCGCTGCCGTTCAAGCACCTGTTCATCTTCCTGTCGAATCTGGCGCTCGACGCGACCGAATTCTTCCGCATCCCGACCAACCGCATCATCGAGCTGGGCGGGCAGACCGAAATTTAGCCTCAACCGCCCCTCGGCCCTGCGGAGCGCCCTCATCCGCTTCGCTAGGCTCAGCCGCGCACCCTCTCCCGCGCACCCTCTCCCGCAACGGGGGCGAGGGTGCCCAAAGGGCGGGTGAGGGCGCGGCGCGCAGCGACGCGTGGTCAGGTCAGGGCGTCAGTGGATGTCTTCCTGCTCTTTGAAGGCTTGGCGCAGGTGCTCGATCGAGAAGCCCGGCTTCTTCGAGGCGGAGATGATGACGTGCTCGCGGCGGGTCAGGAGATCGACCGCGGCGGGGATTTTCTCGACGACGTCATAAGGCACGACGACGGCGCCGTGGCGGTCGCAGTGGATCACGTCGTTGGCCGACACCATCATCCCGAAGACGCTGACCGTGCCGCCGAACTCGACGAGGTGGACATGCGCATGGCTGGGCATGATCGAGCCGGCGAGCACCATGAAATTGGGCGCCATCGCATCGAGGTCCCGCACCGAGCCGTCGGTGATCACGCCGGCGCAGCCGAGCCCGGCATGGACATGGGTCTGCACCTCGCCCCAGAACGCGCCGAACCCGGTATCGGGGGCGTCGATGTCCTGCAGCACCGCGATCGACGGCATCGGCTGCTCGGCGATGTGTTCGTAATAGCCGAGGCGCATCTTGGTCGCGCTCTCGCGGTCGCGCGGGTGCGGCTCGCGCGAGCGGATGAGGGCGGTGCGGGCGAAGGCGACGACCGGCTTCATCTCCGGAAAGGCGGCGACGACGGGGCGGCGGGTAAAGCCGTAGGCCCGCCGCTGCGGCGCCACGACCTCGAGCGCGTTGCAGATCGTCGGCGTGTCCCACTGGGTGAGGGCCTGGAGAGCGGCTTTGCTGGGAAAGTCGGGCATCGGAAACACTCCGGGAATGCGGGGATCGAATGACCCCGCTTTATCGGCGAGCGGCGCGGCGAGCAAGGGCTTTTCCGCCGCGCCCATAAGGCGCATCATTTGCGGCGAACCGCGATGGGGCCCGGGCGATGAGCTATACCGTCAGCCATTTCGAGATCCGCGTGCGCGACGGCGCCCGGATGGAGAAATTCTATACCGACGTGCTCGGCTTCCAGGTGACCGACCGCGGCCTCCTCACGCGCGGCCCCGCCGCCGGGCGCGAGCTCGTGTTTATGAGCCACAGTCCCGACGAGCATCACCAGATCGTGCTGATCCCGACCGACGCGGCCGAAAGCTCGGGCAGCGGGATCGGCCATGTCGCATTCCGCGTCGACACCCTCGACGAGGTGCGCCGGGTCTACGAGAAAATTCGCAAGATCGACCACACCAAGCCGGAACCGGTGAGCCACGCCAATACCTGGTCGGTCTATTTCCGCGACCCCGAGGACAACCGGATCGAGGTGTTCACGCAGACGCCGTGGCACGCGGCCCAGCCCTGCCGCTTCGATGTCGATTACGACCAGAACGATGCGGCGCTCAAGGAAGCGACCCTCCGCGACGCGCAGCAGCTCGACGGCTTTACCAGCAACGAAGCCTGGGCCAAGGGGTTCACGCGTCGGTTCGAGGAAACCGCCGCCAGGTAAGCCGACGACTCCGCCGCCAGAGCGGGGAATGATCTTCGACAAGGGAGGTGCGCCGTGCCGACCTATGTGATGCTCGCCAACTGGACCGAACAGGGCGCCCGGGAGATCAAGCAATCGCCAAAGCGCGTCGAGACGGCGAAAAAGCTGCTGCACGAGATGGGCGGCAAGTTCAGCCACCTCTACATGACGATGGGCGAGTACGACATGATCGTCGTCTACGAGGCGCCGGACGACGCGGTCGCGGCGCGCTTCACGCTGATGCTCGGCGAGATGGGCGCGGTGCGCACGCGGACGCTGAAGGCATTTCCCGAAGCCGCGTTCCGCGCGATCATCAACTCGCTGCCGTAAAGCATCGAGGGGCGAGGGGCCGCGGCCTTCCTGCGCGCCTAGACACCTGCGACACTTTGTCCTAATTTGATCTTCAGCCAGCGGCCGCTCCGCAGCTTGAGGCGACGGGCGCCCGTTCCCATCACTGGGAGATCCCCGATGAATGTCGAAAAGATCCTGCGCGACAAGGGAAGACGGGTCGCGACGATCCGGTCGGATGCCCCGCTCGCGGACGCGGTCGAGACGCTGCGCCAATACGGCATCGGCGCGCTCGTGGTCAGCGACGACGGCACTGGTGTCGACGGCATCCTCTCCGAGCGCGACATCGTCTTCGCGCTCGCCCGCTACGGCACCGAGCTGATCGAGCTCACGGTCGCCGACATCATGACCCGCTCGGTCGTCACCTGCGCACCCGACGACCGGATCGCCGAGCTGATGGCCGAAATGACCAACCGCCGCGTCCGCCATTTCCCGGTCGTCCGCAACGGCCGGCTATGCGGGATCGTCAGCATCGGCGACCTGGTAAAAAGCCGGCTCGACGAGATCGAATACGAGGCGAGCTCGCTGCGCTCGTTCATTGCCGGCGGCTGAGTTCCGACAACCTGCTCGCCGAATAGGGGCAGCCCGATGCGTCGTCGGCTGTTCTGGGTGGCCGTCGGGGCGCCCCTGGCGTTGATCGTCGCCGGTGCGGGGGCCGCGCTTTCATTGCCAACGACACGCCACCTGATCTCGGGCCTGTGGAACCTGCCCGACCGGATGCCCGCCCTGTCTGCCAATAGCCAGATGCACTACCAGCCGGGCGCCGAGGATTTTGCCCGTGACGTTGCCGTGCTGCTCCCCGACGCCATCGCGCAAGTGGAGGCCGTGCATGGCCGGCCCTTTGGCTGGGATGTTTGTGAATTACCTTCGCGGGTCGGATCGGCCGGGGTTTGACCGCTTGATGAACGCAGTTCTGGACGGCCGTTTGTTCAAGGACGCGGTGACCGACGGTTACCACGATAACGTGCGGTCGCTATGGGAGAAGTTCATCAAGGTGGCCTAACCGCTGAGGATTGCGCACCCGACCCGGTTCCGGCTGAATAGGCGGCATGAACCGGCTCCTCGAAGACCTGCGCATCGTCGAAATCTCGGCCTTTGTCGCGGCGCCGCTCGGCGGCATGACGATGGCGCAGATGGGCGCCGAGGTGATCCGCATCGACCCGATCGGCGGCGGCATCGACCATTACCGTTGGCCGGTCGCCGCGAACGGCGCGAGCCTTTACTGGGCCGGACTCAACAAGGCGAAGCGCTCGGCCGCGCTCGCGCTCGACAAACCTGAGGGGCGGGAACTGGCGCAAGCGCTGGCGACCGCGCCCGGCCCGGGCGGCGGGATCGTGCTGACCAATCTGCCGCCGCTGCCCGGCCTCGACTACGCGAGCCTCAAGGCCCGGCGCGACGACATGATCCTGCTGCGCCTTCTCGGCAACCGCGACGGCTCGGCGGCGGTCGACTACACCGTCAACGCGGCGAGCGGGTTCCCGCTAGTGACAGGACCCACTCTGGATAAAGGGGGCGGCGGCGCCCCTATCAATCATGTGCTGCCCGCCTGGGACATCGCCGCGGGGCTCTATCTCGCGACCGCGCTGCTCGCCGCCGAGCGTCACCGCACCCGCACCGGCAACGGGCAGGAGGTCGTCGCCGCGCTTTCCGATGTCGCGCTCGGGATGGTCGGGCATCTCGGCTATATCGGCGACATCCGGATCAACGGCACGTCTCGTCCGGCGCTCGGCAACGACCTTTACGGCAGCTTCGGGCGCGATTTCGGCACCAGGGACGGGCGGCGGATCATGGTGATCGCGCTGACCCCGCGGCAATGGCGCGGGCTCGGCCGCGCGACCGGGCTCGCCGACGATTTCGCCCGGGCCTGCGCCAAGCTCGGCGCCGACCCGGACACCGAAGCCGGCCGCTTCGCGGCGCGTGACGCGATCGCCGCTCTCTTGGCGCCGTGGTGCGAGGCGCGCACGCTGGCCGAAATCGAAACTACATTCGCCGGCGCCGGCGTCCTCTGGGGTCCGTTCCAGGATTTCGCCACGCTGGTCGCGAGCGACCCGCGCTGCTCCCCCACCAACCCGATGTTCGCCGAGGTGGACCAGCCCGGCATCGGCCCCTATCTCGCCCCCGGCCTCCCGCTAGACTTCGCCGCCTCCCCGCGCGAGCCGACCCGCCCGGCGCCCCGGCTCGGGCAGGACACGGATGCGGTGCTGGGCGAAGTACTGGGGCTTTCGACAGCGGAGATCGGGCGATTGCACGATCAAGGGGTGGTCGCCGGACCTAAGGACTGAGCGCAGCGAAACCCATTAAATTACCGCCCCCTACTCCCCCCGCTCGGCGTCGCGGATTTCGCGGAGCACGTCGCGCACGTTGCGCGCGGTGCGGAGCTTGCGGCCGATATCGGGGGCGAGGCGGAGATCGCCTTCGGTGTCGAGGAACCCGGCCTCGGTGTCGGGCGGCAACTCGCGCAGCACCTCGGCGAAGGCGCGGAAGATCGCCTCGACATCCTTCGCCTCGAGCCGCCGCTCTCGTGCCAACCTGGTCTCCCTGCCGCCGACCTCGAACACTAACGAGAACGGGCAACCGGGGCCAGACGCTCAAAACAGCGCGAGCTGGTCGCCGGCGCGCGGCGGCGGGCGGAACTTGGTGGAGTCGAGCATCTCGATGTCGCGGCGGCGGAAGCCGAGGCGGCGGCAGGCTTTGTCGAAGCGCGAGGCGAGCAGCGCCGCGTAGGGCCCCGAGCCGATCATCCGGTTCGACCAGGCCGAATCGTACAGCCGCCCGCCATGCGCCTGCGCCACCAGCGACAGCACGTGCGAGGCCTTGTTCGGCTCGTGCTCCTCGAGCCATTCCTTGAACAGCGCTTTCAGTTCGAGCGGCAGCCGCAGCATCGTGTAGGCGGCCGTGACCGCGCCGGCCCCGCGCGCCTTTTCGAGGATCGACTCCATCTCGCTGTCGTTGAGCGCCGGGATCATCGGCGCGGTCATGACGCCTGTCGGGATGCCGGCCTTGGCGAGCGCGGCGATTGCCTCGAGCCGGCGCTCCGGCGTCGACGCGCGCGGCTCCATGACCCGGGCGAGCCTGCGGTCGAGCGTCGTCACCGATATCGCGACCACCGCGAGCTTTTCCGCCGCCATCTCCGACAGGATGTCGATGTCGCGCTGCACCAGCGCCGATTTGGTCACGATCGTCACCGGATGGCGGAAATCGCGCAGCACTTCGAGGATCGAGCGGGTGATGCCGAGCCGGCGTTCGGTCGGCTGGTAGGGGTCGGTGTTGCTGCCGAGCGCGAGCGGCTTGCAGCTATACCCCTTGCGCGACAATTCCTGCACCAACAGCGCAGCGGCTTGCGGCTTGTAGAAGATGCGGCTCTCGAAATCGAGGCCCGGCGACAGGCCGAGATAGGCATGGCTCGGTCGGGCATAGCAATAGATGCAGCCGTGCTCGCAGCCGCGATACGGGTTGATGGAGCGGTCGAAACCGATATCGGGCGACGTATTGCGCGCGATGATCGTCCGCGTGGCGTCGATGCTGAGCCGTGTCTGCAGCGGCGCCGGGTCGGGATCGGCCGACCCCCAGCCGTCGTCGAACGCGACGCGCTCTTCGCTCTCGAACCGCCCGGAGGCGTTGGTGACTGCACCGCGTCCCTTGCGCGGCGGGGGGATGGCCGGCATATCCATATTGCGAAGATACGCCGGCGATGAGAACAATACAAGAACATCTTGATCTATGCATCGTCATCCCGACGCTCAACGCTGCCGGGACGCTGGGCGATTGCCTCACCGCGCTGGGCAGCCACGTGATCGTCGTCGCGGATGGCGGCTCTGACGATGGCACTGTCGCCGTCGCGGAGGCGCACGGGGCCGGCGCGATCCGGACGCCGCGTGGGCGCGGGCAACAGATGGCCGCCGGGGCGAAGGCGGCGAGCGGGAACTGGCTCCTGTTCCTCCACGCCGACTGCCGGCTGGAGGCCGGGTGGCAATCGGCGGTCGCTGCGTTCACCAATGATCCCACCCGTGCGGGATATTTCGACCTCGCGCTCGATGACCCGGCTCCGGCAGCGCGGCGGGTCGAACGGCTGGTGGCGTGGCGCTGCCGCAATTTCGGCCTGGCCTATGGAGACCAGGGCCTGCTGATCTCGCGCGCGCTGTACGATTCCGTCGGCGGCTATGCCGAAATACCGCTGATGGAGGATGTCGACCTGGCCCGCCGCCTCGGCCGCAAGCGGTTGGCGCCGATCGGCGCGAAGATCACCGCTTCGGCCCGGCGCTATCGCGACGGCGGCTACATCCGGCGGCCCCTGCGCAATCTGTGCTGCCTGTCGCTGTATTTCGCCGGCGTCGCCCCTCATCGCATCGCGCGGCTCTACGGATGAGGGGACACCTGCTGCTGTTCCTGCGGGCGCCGATGCTGGGCCGCGGCAAGCGCCGTCTCGCGGCCGCGATCGGCGATGTCGCGGCAGTCCGGTTCGAGCGGCTGATGATCGCCCGCCTCACCTGCCGGCTCGGCCGCGACCCGCGCTGGCGGCTGCGCCTTGTCGTCACCCCCGACCGCGGCCGCCCGCGGGGTGCGTTGCCGCAAGGGCGCGGCGATCTCGGTGTGCGGATGCACCGCGCCCTCGCCGCCGGCCCGCCCGGCCCAAAGCTCCTCATTGGCGCCGACATCCCGTCTCTCGCCGCCGAGCACATCGCCAACGCATTCCGGCTGCTCGGCGATCACGATGTGGTCTTCGGCCCGGCCGAGGACGGCGGCTACTGGCTCGTCGGCGCCCGCCATCGGATGCCGCGTTTCGGCAAGGTGCGGTGGTCGAGTGCTCATGCGTTGGACGATACGCTCGCCTATCTGCCGAAGCGGATATCGGTCGGTTTTGCCGAGACGCTGGGGGATGTCGACGACGGGAAATCGTACCGGCGGTTCGCGGCGACGCGCGGGTTTTGATGGGCTGAGCGTAGCGAAGCCCATCGTTTTTCCCGGCTACTTCTCCTGCAACCGCGGCATCAGCTCGACGAAATTGCACGGTCGAAAACGGTTGTCGAGCTGGTGGACGAGGATGCCGTCCCAGCCGTCGCGGCAGGCGCCGGGTGAGCCGGGCAGCGCGAACAGGTAGGTGCCGCCGGCGACCCCGCCGGTGGCGCGGCTCTGGATCGTCGAGCTGCCGATCTTCTCGTAGCTCTGCCAGCGGAACAGTTCGCCGAACCCGGATATCTCCTTTTCGTAGACGCTCTGGAACGCTTCGGGCGTCACGTCGCGGCCGGTGACCCCGGTGCCGCCGGTGGAAATGACCACATCGATCTCGGGATCGGCGATCCACTCCTTGAGCTGGGCGACGATCGCGGCAAAATCGTCACGGATGATCTTGCGCCGGGCGACACTGTGGCCGGCCGCGGCCACGCGTTCCGCTAGCGTGTCGCCGGAGCGGTCGTCGGCGGCGGTGCGCGTGTCCGAGATGGTCAGGATCGCGATGTTGACGGCGAGGAACGGCCGGTCGAGGTTCAGCGGCATCGCATCACTCCGTTTGCAATCGTGCCTTTAACGCCAGGAGGTCGCGCCACGCGTCGCGCTTGCGCTCCGGGCTGCGCAACAGGAAGGCCGGGTGAAACATCGGCAGAGTCGGCACCGGCGCGTCGAGGCCGGGCACGGCGAGATCAAACCAGCGCCCGCGCAGCCGGGTGATGCCCTCGGTGAGCGGCAACAGCGTGCTCGCGGCGGTGCCGCCCGCCAGCACCAGCACCTTCGGCCGGGCCAGCGCGATGTGGCGCAGCACAAACGGCAGGCAGGTCGCGATCTCGGCCGTCGTCGGCTTGCGGTTGCCGGGCGGGCGCCAGTAGATGACGTTGGTGATCTGCACCCCGTTGCGGTCCATGCCGATCGCCGCCAGCATCCGGTCGAGAAGCTGCCCGGCCCGGCCGACAAAAGGCTTTCCGAGCCGGTCCTCGTCGGCCCCCGGCGCCTCGCCGATGATCATCACCGGCGCCGCGACGTTGCCGTCGACAAAGACCGTGTTGGTCGCGGTACGTTTCAGCGGGCAGTCGTCGAAACCGTGGACGAGGGCGGCCAGCGCCTCGATCGTCTCCGCCCCGGCCGCCAGAGCCCGCGCCGATTGCGCCGCCTCGGCCAGCGATTCGGCGAAGGTGTTGGGCGGGGCGACGGGCGCGGCGGCGGGGCGCGGCGACCGCGGTGCGGAGGGCGTCGGTGCGGAGGGCGGCGGGGCGGATCGCGGCGGCGGTGGCGGCGGCGCCGTGAGCCGGTCGAGCGCGATGGCGTCGATCGCCTCGTCCGCGCCCATCTCGACCTGCCAGCGCAACAGCGCGAGGACGGCGGTGCGATCGAGGGAGGACATATCCGGCGTCGGCATGATCTGAGACTAGCGGCATCCGATGGGTTTCGCGATGCTCAACCATCCTACGGCGCCGGATCTGTAGAACGGGCCTAGCGAAGCAAAACCCATTGCGCTGTCATTCCGATTATAATCCGCGCATCCGAACGAATGAGGCAACGCCGGTGCCAGAGGCCGAAACAGAACAACGCGAGCGGATGGAGTATGACGTGGTTATCGTCGGCGGTGGCCCGGCCGGGCTGTCGGCGGCGATCCGGCTGAAGCAGCTCGCCGCCGAGGCCGGCAGCGAGCTCGGCGTGTGCGTCGTCGAGAAGGGCTCGGAGGTCGGCGCGCACATCCTGTCGGGCGCGGTGTTCGACCCGAGGGCGCTGGCCGAGCTGATCCCGGATTGGCGCGAGCGCGGGGCGCCGCTCGACACGCCCGCGACCGACGACCGCTTTCTCTACCTGACCGCGCGCGGCGCCTACCGCCTGCCGACCCCGCCGCAGATGCACAATCACGGCAACTACATCATCAGCCTCGGCAATGTCTGCCGCTGGCTGGCGACCCAGGCCGAGGAGCTGGGGGTCGAGATCTATCCGGGCTTCGCCGCCGCCGAGGTGCTTTACGACGAAAACGGCCGGGTGTGCGGCGTTGCGACCGGTGACATGGGGATCGGCAAGGACGGCAAGCAGACCGCGCAATATACCCGCGGCGTCGAGTTGCGCGCCCGCGAGACCCTCTTCGCCGAAGGCTGCCGCGGGTCGCTGACCAAGACGCTGGTGCAGCGTTTTCACCTGCGCGAGGGCCACGACCCGCAGACTTACGGTATCGGCATCAAGGAATTGTGGGACGTCGCGCCCGAGCAGTCGCAGCCGGGCAAGGTGATCCACACGCTCGGCTGGCCGCTCGACAAAACGACCTATGGCGGCTCGTTCCTTTATCACCTCGACGGCGGCCAGGTCGCGGTCGGGTTCGTCATCGGGCTCGACTACAAGAACCCGTACCTGAACCCGTTCGAGGAGTTCCAGCGGTTCAAGACCCACCCCGCGATCCGCCCGACCTTCGAGGGCGGGCGGCGCATCGCCTATGGCGCGCGAGCCTTGAATGAAGGCGGGTTCCAGTCGATCCCCGAGCTCGACTTCCCCGGCGGGGCGCTGATCGGATGTGCCGCCGGGTTTCTCAACGTGCCCAAGATCAAGGGCAGCCACACCGCGATGAAATCGGGAATGGTCGCGGCCGAGGCGGTGTTTGCGCGGCTTGGCGGCGACGAGAGGTCGCAGGTCGGCGCGGCGGTGCGGCGGAGCTGGGTGTGGGACGAGCTTTACCGCGTGCGCAACGTTCGGCCGGGGTTCCGCCTCGGGCTTTGGGCCGGGCTCGCTCATGCCGCGCTCGACACCTATGTGTTCCGTGGCCGGGCGCCCTGGACCTTGCACCACCACCCCGACCACAGCTCGCTGACGCGCGCCGACCAGGCGTCGCGGATCGCCTATCCCCGCCCCGACGGCAAGGTCAGCTTCGACCGGCTGTCATCGGTGTTCATCTCCAACACCAACCATGAGGAGAATCAGCCCGCGCATTTGAAACTGCGGGACCCCAGCAAGGCTATTTCCATCAATTATCGCCTCTACGACTCGCCCGAACAGCGCTATTGTCCCGCCGGGGTCTACGAGATCGTCCAGCCTGACGGGGCCGGCGAACCGCGATTGCAGATCAACGCGCAGAATTGCGTCCACTGCAAAACCTGCGACATCAAAGACCCCGAGCAAAACATCGACTGGGTCGTACCGGAGGGTGGCGGCGGGCCGAATTATCCGAACATGTAGGCATATGGATCGAGGCGAATGCAGATCGTGACATTTTTAAAGAGAGCGGTCGTGGCGGCCGCAATGTTGGCGGGCGGCACGGTCGCGGCAAACGCGGCGCAGAACCCGCCGGCGGGCGACCAGCCGGCGGTGGCAGATAACAGCCTCAGCGGCTACTACCTGGCCGGCAAGCATGCCCAGGCCGAGCGCGACTTCCTCGCGGCGGTCGGCTGGTACGAAAAGGCGATGGCGATCGATGCGAGCTCGCCGGAGCTGATCAGCCGCACCTTTCTGATGGAGGTGAGCGTCGGTCATTTCGACAAGGCGCGCGCGCTCGCCGCCGACGCGCTGAAGCTCGACCCCAGCGACGCGATGCCCCAGCTCGTCATCCTCGTGACCAAGCTCAAGACCGGCGACAAGGCCGGCGCGCTCAAGGCGGCGACCGCGCTGCCGCAAGATGGGCTGCACCGCTTTGTGACGCCGCTCGCGCTGGCCTGGACGCGGATCGCGAACGATGACCTGGCAGGGGCTGACACAGCCTTGCAGGGACTCGACAAGTTCAACGGGTTTGCGCCGCTGAAGGAATTCCAGCTCGGCCTGCTCTACGACTATGCCGGGCAGCCGGCCAAGGCCGAGGAGCATTACACAAAGGCGCTCTCGGCGTCGGGCTCCCTCAACTGGCGGCTGACCGATGCCGTCGGCAATTTCTACGAGCGCAACGGCCGCGGCGCCGACGCAAAAAAGCTCTACGACCGCTTCATCACCGAAAACTCGGGCAGCGAGCTGGCGCAGTCGGTACTGTCCGCCCGCCCGCCGGGCGTCCCGGCGCCGACGGTTGCCTCGCCGGCGGACGGCTTCGCCGAGGCGATGTTCGACCTCGCAAGCGTGCTGAACCAGGCCGAAACCGTCGATTTGGCGTTGATCTACGACCGTTTCGCGCTTGAGCTGCGGCCGCATTTCCCACTCGCCCAGCTTTTGCTCGCCGATGCGCTGAGCGCCGAGAAGAAGCCCGAGCAGAGCCTTGCGGTACTGCAGGGAATCCCGAAGACCTCGGCCTATTCATGGTCCGCGGAACTGCGCGCGGCCGCCGACCTCGACACCCTCGACCGCGCCGACGACGCGATTGCGCAGCTCCAGCAGATGTCGCAGCAGCAGCCCAGGATGATTGGGGCCGAGCTCGAATTGGGAGACCTCCTGCGCGACAAGAAGCGGTTCGGCGACGCGGTCGTCGCCTATGACGAGGCGATCCGCCGTTCCGCCGCCGCCGGGCTGCCCGAGCGCTGGGCGATGTTCTACGACCGCGGCGTCGCGCTCGAACGCTCGCACCAATGGGACCGCGCCGAAGGCGACCTCCTGCACGCGCTGCAGCTCAAGCCGGATCAGCCGATGGTTCTGAACTATCTCGGCTATTCGTGGATCGACCGCGGCCAGAACCTCGATCGCGGGGTCAAGATGATCGAACAGGCGGTCGAGCTGCGGCCCGATGACGGCTACATCATCGACAGTCTCGGCTGGGCGCATTACCGGATGGGCGATTATGCCGGCGCCGTCGGCTATCTCGAAAAGGCGGTCGAACTCGTGCCCGAAGACCCGACGATCAACGACCATTTGGGCGACGTCTATTGGCAAGTCGGGCGGCTGACGGAGGCGCGCTATCAATGGCGTCGGGCGCTGCAATTCGGGCCTGAGGAAAAGGAGATCAAGCCGATCGAGGCCAAGCTCGAACACGGCGTGACCGTCCCGGCCCGGTCGGAGCGGGGCGGCTGAGCGCAGCGGGCGCCGGGGCGGCCTCCGCTTTCGCCCCGGCCAAGATAAACCTTTACCTCCACATCACCGGCCGCCGCGCCGACGGCCATCATCTGCTCGACAGCCTGATCGCCTTTGCCGATATCGGCGACCGGATCACCGCGATGCCGGCCGCCTGCCTGTCGCTGACCGTCGGGGGACCGGAAGCCCAGGCGCTTGCCGGGCTCGGCGACGACAATCTGGTGCTGCGCGCCGCCCGCCATCTGCAAGCCCGCGAGGGCATCGTCGCCGGCGCCGCGCTGCACCTGGACAAGCAGCTCCCGGCGGCATCCGGGATCGGCGGCGGGTCGAGC
Source organism: Allostellaceae bacterium (assembly GCA_036268075.1). Lineage (GTDB taxonomy): Bacteria > Pseudomonadota > Alphaproteobacteria > ATCC43930 > CGMCC-115725 > DATARH01. The sequence continues at coordinate 159,416 of DATAUV010000117.1, forward strand.
GACGCGGCGGCGACGCTGCGCGCGCTGGCAAAATTGTGGGGATGTTCGCTCGATCCAGCCGACCCGGCGACGGCCGTCTGGGCCGCGCAGCTCGGCGCCGACGTACCGGCCTGCCTCGCTGCGGCACCGCTGAGGGTCGCGGGCATCGGTGAAATACTAGAGCCGGTCGGCAAATTGCCGCCGCTCGGGATCGTCCTGGCGAACCCCCGCCGCGAGCTTCCGACCGCCGCCGTATTCCGTGCCCGCCGCGGCGATTTCGGCCGCACCGCGGGGATGGGCGCGGTCCCGCGCGACGCCGCGGCCTTCGTCGCGATGATTGCCGAATGCCGCAACGACCTCACCGAGGCGGCGATCGGCTCGATCCCGGAGGTTGCGGCCGTGCTCAACCGCCTCGCCTCCCTTCCGGATGCGCTGCTGACCCGGATGAGCGGGAGCGGAGCGACCTGCTTTGCATTGTTTGCCGACCGCGATCAGGCGGCACGGGCAGGCGCAGCGCTGGCAGCCGCACAGCCGGGCTGGTGGGTGCGCGGCGGCGATCTCCTGAGCAATCAGCCGGAAGATTGAGCCGGCGCCAGGCCGGCGGCGCTGGGCTTCGCCGGTGCAGTCGGAGCCAGGAGTTTTTCGTGGATCGACTCCGCCGCCGCGGCCGCGGCGGCATTGCCCGCCGCCTTGTCGTCGCCGGAGAATTGCCGGTAGAGCTCGTCGGCCCGCTTGGCCGCCGACTCGTCGCCGCGCGTCGCGGCTGCGCGGTACCACGCATAGGCGATCGGCGCCGAGCGCTCGGTACCCTGTCCGCCCTCGCATAGGATTGCGAAATTGACCATCGCCGCGGCGACGCCCTGCTCGGCGGCACGTTTGTACCAGCGCGCCGCGGCAACCATGTCCTGTGGCGTGCCGCGCCCCTCGGCGTAGGAAAGCGCGAGGTTGTATTGCGCCGCCGGGTAGTTCCGCGCCGCCGCGCTGTGATACCAGATCAGCGCCTCGTTCATGTTCTGCGGCAGGCCGAGCCCGCGCTCGTACAGCACCGCCAGATTGTATTGCGCCGCCGTATTGCCGTTGATCGCCGCCTCGCGGAACCACTGCGCGGAGGCAGGGTAATCCCGCGCGACCCCGTCCCCCCGCGCGTAAAGCACACCGAGATCGTATTGCGCGGCGTTATCCCCGGTCTTGGCCTGCGCGAGTAGCGCCGTGACGCGATCCGAAGCGGAGGCCGCCGGCGGCGGGGACGCGGCCGCGGCCGCCGGTGGCGCGGAGGCGGCGGGAACCGGCGCCACAGCGGCGACGGTCTGTGGAGTGGGAAATGGCGGCGCGGCCGGCGCTGGCGGACTAGACGATGCCGCGAAGCCGGTCACGAGATCGCTGCGGTAGACGATCAGCGCGACCGCGGCCGTGACCAGGGCCATCGTCACGAGCCGCGCGCCGCGGCCAGCGCGGCGGGACCCGAACGGCGTGCCGCGCAAGGCATTCCCACCGAGCGCCGGCGCCGTCTGACGCAGCCTCATCGACGCTGGCGGCAAGCTGCTGCGCGGAGGCGGCGGCACCGAAGCGATGAGATGCGGCGGCAACGGCACGATCGCGCGGCCGTAACGCGGCGCCCTTGGTTCCGGCGTGGGCTCGCGCGACGCTTCCGGCGCGGGGGCGGACTCAAGCCCGGCCGCGACGAGGCTCGGCGGCAGCCGGGATTCCCGTGACGGCTCGTTGCTGTTCGCCGCGGCAGGCGCGGGCGGCGGGCTCGCCACCGCCATGACAGCGATTGCGGGGATCGGCTCCGGCGCGACGATGACCAGCTCCGGAACGGGCTCGTCGACAGGTTCGAACTCGACGAATTCGATATCGCGCCAGCGCGGCGGACGCGCCGGGACTCCCGCGGGTTGCGGCTGCCTGGTGCTCGGATTCGGACCGGCGGCGTTGGAAATCCGCGGTTCGGACATGACGACAGACTTCCGTCTCGCCTCGGCGAAGTCCGCCTATTCAATGCCTTACAACCGCCGGATGCAAGCCGAACCGAAAACCTGCTTGTGGGCGACCTCAGACTCGGCCGCGCACCGCTCTTGCCAGCGCCCCGGCAACGATCGAAGCTGCCGCTCAAATGTCTTCCACGCCAACCGCCGGGAACCAGGTCGCGACGATGCGCCGGCGCCGCGAAGGCGACCTGGCGATCTTCGATTGCGGCGGTATTCCGCCGGCGCGGCGCAAGCTCCTCCTGCTCAAATTGGACCATGTCGGCGACTTCCTGATCGCGCTGCCGGCCCTCGAGCGCCTTCGCCGGGATTTCGCCGGTGACCACATCACGCTGGTCTGCGGGCCGTGGAACGTCGGGTTCGCCGGCGCCGCCGGGATCGCCGACGAAATCCGCCCCTATCGCTTTTTCCCCGAAGATGCGGGGAACTGGGACGGCGAGCCGGTCGAGGGGCTCGACTGTTTTCGCACCGCCGCTTCCGGCTCGTTCGACCTTGCGATCGACCTGCGGGTCAGCGAGGACACGCGGTTTCTGCTCAAGCATGTCGACGCCGCCCTTAAAGGCGGGATCGGCTCGCGAACCCGCCACCCGTATCTCGACATCCTGTTGCCGGCTCCGTTCGAGCGGCGCGAAAGCGGCCCCGCCCTATGGGTGGCCCCGCACGAGCTCAAATCGCTGCTGCCCGTCAAGACCCCGCTGTTTCATGAGACCGACTTTTCGGCCGGGCGCGGCCATCTGGTCTATGGCGGCGATGTTCCGCTGCCCGCCGGCCGGTTTCGCGCAACCTGGGATCTGCGGCTCGGCGCGCTGCTGCGCCGCTTCCCCGGCGTCACCTTCACGATCGACGTCGCGCGCAATCGCGGCGCCGACATCGTCGCGACCCGGCGCATCGTCTGGGGCCGGCCGGCGGATTTCCGCTCGTGGGCGTCGGTCGAGTTCGACAACGTCGAGCCCGGCGCCCCGCACGAATTCCGCCTGCATGTGCGTGGCCGCCCGCTGTGGTCGCGGTTGCGGTTTTTCGGCCTCTGGATCGAGCGGATCGACCGGCCCGAGACGCCGCGGGTGAAGGAGGCCGAGCTGCATGTCGGCGAGCAGTTGGCGCTGCTCGTGCAACTCATCGAAGAGCGCACGAGGCCGTTCGAGCCCGCACACGGACTGCCGGGCAAAGCGATCGCCCCGCCCTGGCCGCCGGGCGTCCGGCGGATCGTCATCGCACCGATCAGCAATTCGCGGCTGCGCGATTGGGGCGCGGAGAATTACGCCGCTCTCGCCGACCGGCTGATCGAGGCGCAAGATTGCGCGGTCGCCCTCGTCGGCGCGCCGGCGCAACGCGAACTGCTCGTTGCGATCGCCGCGCGCTGCCGCAACCCCGGCCGCATTGTCAACCTGGCCGGACAAACCGATTGGGCACAGACGGCGGCGCTCATCCGTAAAGCGGACCTCGTGATCTGCAACAATTCCGGCATCGGCCACCTCGCCGCCGCCTGCGGCACGCCGACCCTCGCGATCTATTCGGGCAGCCACCAGCCCCAGGAATGGGGGCCGCGCGGAGCCCGCGTGCGCGCGCTGATGGGCGTGGTGCCGTGCTCCCCCTGTGGCCACGACAAGCTGGAGGAATGCACCAACGACCATCTATGCATGCGCCTGATCACGCCGGACGCGGTCGCCGCCGAGGCGGTGTCGATGCTGCCCTCCGCGCCGGCCCCTCGACGATGACCGCGACAATCGATATCTACTGCGCTGACCCGACGGGTCTTGGGGCGTAGCCAAGAGGTAAGGCACCGGATTTTGATTCCGGCATTCCCTGGTTCGAATCCAGGCGCCCCAGCCAGCCTTTCCGCAGATTTCCTAGGTTTTCAGGTTATGGCACAGCCCGGAAAAACCAGAACAATCGGTGAAGGTGACCGTACAGAAACCGGCACACCAGTGATCCGCGCTATTCGGTGATGCCTCGGCGTCCACTCGACCCGCTTACGCTGCCTGAAATCGATGTCTGGCGCGCGGCGAACATGCTCGTTCGGCGCCACGGCACGAACGCGGAGCTTGAAGCGGCGCGGATGGTCGACGCCATGTTGGACCGCGGGGACCTGGGCGGGCGCGACGTGTGGCGGCGGATCAGGCGAGCGGAGCTACAGCAGAAGCCGGGTGGCCTGTTGCATTAAATTGTCCTTAACCCTCTTGATTTCAGACGGGGGGCCGGGACTCCACTACAGTGGTCAGCGAGGTCGCCGGAAAGGCTGGACCCTTCATCCGGGCTCCGATCTCGCTTCGCTTGTTATCGACCGGGCAGACCGCGATTACCGCGGTCTGCTTGGCCTACCTGGCGCTGCCTCGCTCGAATATCGGCCGGAAGGGCCCGGGCGCGCCGCTGTGAATGACGGGTCTGTCGGCAGCTGCTTTGAGCATCATGCTCCGCAGCCATCTTAGCGGAACGTCGTACCCCGACGACAGGATACAGCTCGCCAATATGAGCACGGCGCCGACCGCGCTCGTTGGGTCGGGCGTTTCACGGAAGATAATAGTTCCCGCAGAGAGGGCGATCACGAGACGGAGCAGGGTAAATGGGCCGAGCACCGCCGCCTCGGCGTGTCTTGTCGCCACGATGCCGCAATAGACTCCGATCGGGCCAAGCAACGCGATTGCGGGGAGCCACATCATGGCCCTCGCTTCTGGGACACCGGCAAAGAGGGCGAGAGGGGCGCTGCCGATAGCGGGAACTACATTGGTATAGAACATCGTCGTCGCCTGGCTGTCGTCGCGCTGGAGATACCGATTGAGCACGAAGGAAAGCCCGTTCAGGCTGGTGCCGAGAACAGCGATCAGGTATGCGCTCGTCCATCCCGAGAAGGCTGGCTTGGCGACGATAATCGCGCCGCCGATGCCGATCACGGCTGACGCCCATCCCCGACCGGTGACGCTCTCACCTAGGATGACGACCGAGAAGATCGCGATGTAAGCGGTCTGGGTATAGGAGATCGCGGTGGCATCCCCGAAGGGCAGGCGCCTGAAGGAGTAGATCATCACCCACAAATAGAGGAGAGCGACGCCGCCGCGGAGCAACTGCACCGGCAGGTGACGGGTACGCACGGTCTCCCAGAGCGGGCCTTTCGCGACTACGAGTGCGAGTATTACGCCAGCGGCACCCCGGAGACACGAGAGCTGCATTACCGATGCGTGCGGGCCGATCTGGTGGATGACGCCTGTTTCCGCAGCGAACAGCGCCGCTTGAGCGATCATCAGCTGAATGGCGGGTCGCGGGCAGCTCATGGGGTAGCGCTTTCCTCGCGCAACAGGCGGCGTGTCTCGGCGGCGTACATGGCGCCGGGCCGGCGCAGATGATCAGCCTTCCGCTGGAACCGCTCAGCGAAGCGCTGCCAATCCGATGGTGTCAGCGCATCGGTATCACGTACGTCAAAGCTCTGATTTAGGTAACTTTCCCGTAGAATCGGTTGTATCTGGAAGAATGGGGTGGTTTTTACGAAATAAATAGGACTGTTCGATCGCTTTAGACGGATGTTTGCGAACAGTGGCTCATCACGCTTGCTTGTTTCAAGAATCCCTTCGTATGCCTGATATGCTTGGGTATTTTTTGCATTAACGATGCCGCGCACGCACACCGACCAGCCTGGGGCGGTGGTCATCATCAAGCCGGTCCAAATTACCACTTGGCCTGGCTCCGAACCTTGTTCGATGAACGGGGGCGCCAGATCCCCGATGCCGTCGGGTGCGACGTCCCGGAAATGATCGCGAAATCCCGGGTACTGAATGCCTCCTTGTATCGATATCCACTCATCGGGCGGGAGGCCGGAATACCCCCAGAAAGTTTGGTCGTCGTCGAGGAGAAGCCTGAAATCCATTGGCGGGCATATGTGACAGCCAAACGAGGAGGCCGTGGTAAGCGGCACGCAGTAGCGAACCGCGTCGATCGTTACGTTTCCGTCCGCGCCTTTGTCGGCGCGCCGCGGCTCGGGAGCATCGGGGATAAGCCTGTAAAACCGACAGATCGGCTCTGCTGGTTCTTCCATTTCCGATCTCCCTCGCCGCAGCGCTGTCTGGCACCCGAACTTTAGCGCGAGCGCGTGATCGTGCCGTCGCCGAAACGCACCTCTCCTTTATCCACGACTGAGGCGTCGGGGCGACGCGTGGTCACCGAGACCTTCGTGATGGTGCCGTCGCCGAAGCGGACGGTGCCGAGGTCAACGACCTTCGCGTCGGGAAGGCGCGGCGTCGGATAAATCGGCTTCTGGGTGATCTTTTCCATTGCGAGTCTCCTGCTGTAACCGTCGGAATTGCCCGACAAAGCAAGGACGAGAGTCGCAAATCTCTTGGGGCCGTACCCGGAGGAGCAGCCGGTTCCGTACCCGGTGAATTTTTTGGATCAAGTGGAGGGCGGTACACCCGCTCTTAGGAGGGCGTCGCGGAAGGGTTCGGCGAGCGGGCCGGCGCTGCCCGGAAATCGCCTGAGGTAGCGTTCAACCGAGAAATTCGGGTCAAGTGCCATTAGAGGACTGACCGCGTCGCGGGCTTCCGCTTCCCGGTTGTCGAGCGAGAGTGCGATGATGAGGAGCTTATGGCCGGTGGTATAGGTGCGGTTGTCGCGGATACAACGTACGGCGCACTCAGCCGCTTTCGCATATTGCCCGTCCGCGAGGTGGGCCATTGCGTCACCGCCGCTGTATGCGCAGATCATCGGGTCAAATGGGGACAGCGCCCTCGCCCGCTCCGCCTTGGCGACCGCTTCCGGACCTTGCCCTGTCCACGCATGGGCATTGGAGTTCCAAAGCCATGCTCGCGAGCTGTTGGGATTAATGCTCAGTGCGGTCTCGAAGAACGGGAACGCTCGGTCGAAATCCTTATGGAGATACCCGGCGATGTGGCCCTGAACGGCCATCGCCATCGAGTCCATTTGATCACAATCGCTGGCGGCCTGCGAAAAGTGCTCGGCCAGAGCCGTGTCCCTTTCAGGGCACTCCGACCATTCCTGTCCGACGCGCATGACATGCCAATATGCGCGCCAGGCGAATGCCGGCGCATAACGCGGCCCCCGCTCGATCGCCTGTTCAAAGAGTTCTTCGGCGGCCGTGAAGGCCTCCTTTGATGGTTGGTGCATACATTCTTGTGCGCGAAGGAGCAGATGGTAGGCGCCTTGGTGCTCGGGTTGCGTGATGCGCACGCGCCTGATCTCGGCATAGCGGACGTGAGGCGCCACCGCTCGAACCACCGTCTCAGCGAGTTGATCTTGGATGTCGAGTAGATCCGAGATGTCTCGATCAAACCGCTCGGTCCAGAGGGTTCCTCCGGTCCCCGTGTCAGCGAGCTCGACGCTGAGGCGCAACCGATCGCCAGAGACGCGCACGCTTCCCGATAGCAGATAACGAACACCCAGCGCGCTACCAATTTCCTGCGGGGAGCGATCCTGTTTTCTGAATGCGGCGGTCGAGAGCCGAGAGGTCACGAACAGAGTTGGTATGTGGGAAAGCCGCTCTACGAGATCATCGGTGAGCCCTTCGGCCACGTAGTTGTGTCCAGACTTCATGCCGATATCGCGGAACGGCAGAACCGCGATCGACGGCTGTGCCTTCTGAGCGTCGGCCACGCTGATTTCCTCCACGAAAGAGACGGATTGTCTGGGACCTTGGCGGCCCGTGCCCGCCGGCGCGATCTGCCAATCCCGCCGAACCTCACGATAAAGCGCTGTCGTCTTCTCCGATGGCCTCAGGCCGTGACTCGCCGCAAGCACGGTCTCGAACCGTTCATATTCGGCGAGCGCTCCCGCGGGATCGCCGCTGTCGACCAATGCCCCCATCAGCGCCCGGACGGCGCGCTGATGTGCACTTTCGAAATTTAGGACTCTTCGGGCCGCCTCAATACGGCTCTCCGGCGGGGCGCCAGCCGAGACAAGTTGCTCAAGTGCTCCCTCGAGGTTGAATTTGCACTTCGTCTCGTACCGGGACCGCTCGGCCAAAAGCCATTGGTCAAAGGCCGGCGAGACGTCAACGAGGTCGTCGAGAAGATCTGGACGGTCGGGATTCTCGAAGACGTCGATCCAGCAATTGGTGGTATCGAACCGGAGCCAATGTCGTTCTCGATCGAGCCGCCAGGTTCCGCGCCCGTGGTTCAGGTCTGCGAGGGCATGGCGCAAATGATCGCGCGCGAGCGTCTCCCCGGAGCGATCCCAAAGGAGTCCGGCGGGCGTTTCCCGTGAGATGCGCTCTCCTCTACAAAGACAAAGATATGCGAGAAGGGCCCTAGTTTTTTTAACTGAGGGAAGAATATCTTCACCGTCGGGGCTAATAACCTGCATCCGACCGAGCAGTTTGATGCGCGTAGTTCTAGGGCTGATGGTCCGCGTGCGAGTAGCGGTTGCCTGCGCGCCAGGGTGGAGCGGGACGATACGATCGGTATATTCCCGGAACGTAAGCTCGTCCATACCAACACTCCGAGATACTCAGGTCTGTACGGTCGAGCGGCTGACAGACGATAGTTAACATAAGTGCAAAATTTTTTTGTGGCGAATCCGATTTTCGATAATTCCCCTGATACCACCCCTGATAGCACCCCGGACCGTCAGCAACACTCCTCTGGAGATGAGCTCGGCCCGGGTGGCCGTGGCCGCTTCGAATCGGGGGGCACATGGATTGTTTGATCGACCTGAAGGGGAATACCCTGGATATTGGAGCGCATGACGTAGATCGTGCCGTCTCCAAACGAGGGTTCGTCCACATACGACCGATCGATCGATCGGTCGTAGCGGTTACGTTGCAACCCAAGCGTCTGACGTCGATGGCTGCGGTGTCCGTCGGCTACGCACTAGGCGAATTGCAGCCCGAATGGACGTTGGTCATTACGAGTGCTGCCGATCCTATTTGCTCGCTCTATCGGGGCCATCGGCCGGCAACTCTCATGTTGATTGAGCTGTCGGAGCATAACGGGGATTCAACGGCAGATCCGCCTGTGAGCAGGAAACAAGGGGGCACCCCGGACGCAGCGGCCGGGGAGCTTGTCCGTTCGATTGGGGTGGATTGACCGGCGATCGGCGAATGTCTTAAAGCGATTGCGCTGACACCGATCATAGCCGTAAGTTGCAGGCCTCTCGTATCGGTAGAAATGCCATCTGGGTACGAAGGAACGGGCTTTGCGGCAATTGAACGTGCAGAAAAATTCGGACAGCCGGATCCCGAGCCCAATCGATCAGCATGTCGGAGCTCGGGTTCGGTTCCGACGCGAGTCGAGCGGGATGAGCCAGAGCGAACTGGGGGTGGCTGTTGGCATTACCTACCAGCAGGTACAAAAATACGAACGGGGGCTTAATCGAATAGGAGCGAGTAGGCTGTTGGAAATCGCCTCCGTCCTCAATGTACCCGTCGCATTTTTCTTCGAGGACGACGATCCGACCAAAATGGCCGTGCTACAACCGGCTAGCGGCGGCGATCCCTTTGAGCTGGAGGAGACGAATGAACTCCTCACCGCGTACTTTCAGATCAAGGATGCAAACGTTCGGCGCCGGTTCCGTGAATTAGGAACCGAGCTGGCTGCGGTCCTAACGAGGGGGAAATCCTCGTAGCCGAATGCGTGCAACGGCCAGCACGTTGCACGCGGCAAGAGCGCTGGAGCGGGAGGCGCCCTAGATCGCGGGCACAAAAAAGCCGCCTCCAGGCCCGGTTTCCCGAACCTGAAGGCGGCTTGTCGACAAGAACCTGTCGGAATGGTGGGTAGACGATCGGTTAATTGCTGATCAGCAGCTCCGTCGCCGGCGTGCGCTGCGCTTGGCCGCCCGTGTATGTCGTCTCGACCTGGCGCAGGGCGAAGGCGCTGAAGATCTCGCGTATCGCCGGCACATCATTGAGCGACATGATGAAGCGGCCTTTGATGTCGCCCAGGATCTCGGCGAGGCGCCCGAAGTCGGCGCGCGCAAAGATCCCGCGACCGTAATAGGTCTCGCACCCGTAGTACGGCGGGTCGAGATAGAAGAGCGCGCCGGGCCGGTCGTAGCGGGCGATGAAGGCCTCGTAGGGCAGGCATTCGATCACGACGTGCGAGAGCCGTTCGTGGATTTCCTCGAGGACGGGGACAAGCCGCGGCAGGTTGAACCGAGGACCGCCGGTCCGGGTCACACCGAAATGGCGGTCCGCGACGAGGCCGCCGACGGCGAGCCGTTGCAGGTAGAGAAACCGAGCCGAGCGCTCGAGGTCGGTCAGAGTCTCGGGATCCTGCTTCATCAGCCGTTCGAACTCGGCGCGGCCTGACAGTCGCCATTTGAGCATGTCGAAGAAGGCTTGCTCGTGCCGCTGCAAGACGCGGAAGAACGTCGCCACATCACGGTTGAGGTCGTTTATGACCTCGGTCTTGACGGGCGCCGGCCGCCGCAGAAAGACACCGGCGCCGCCGATGAACGGCTCGCCGTAGAGATCGTGGGGGATTTTGACGATCTCCGTGATGATCGTCTTCGCGAGCAGCTTCTTGCCGCCCATGTACGGAAAAGCCGGGCGCGTCGGGGAAACCGACGGCCCGGCCATATCACTCGACAGCATCGGGGACCCTTTGCAAGACTTGCCGCCGTCGCTCGCGAGCGATGACGGGACGGCCGTTACGACGGCCGCGTGGCGGTCGTGCGAGGGCCCACCTCGCGGTTCGGGGTGTCTCACCACCCCGGACCCCCGTGCCTATCGAGGGACGGGGGAAGAATAGCCGATCAGCTTGCGCCGTGCATCTCGGCTGCGGCCTGGGTCATCTGCCTGACCGCGACGTTCGCGGCAATCGCCGAGTTCGCGTCGGTCAGGTAGCCGGCGATCGTCGGATTGAGCCCGGCGATGTAACTGAGCGCCGTGGAAGCGGCCGACGAGCCCAGCAGCGAGTTGATATTGGTCGTGGTCAGCACACCACAAGCCGCGAGGGCGCTGATCGCGCTGGCGGCCAGAAGGAGACGAAGCCGCCTCATTTCACGGCACTCGTGTTGGCGTGGACCGCGGCGAAGACGGCCTCGCCGAAGGTAACGAGGTCTTCGGCGACCTTGACGCCCTTGATCATCACGGCATCACCGCTCGTTGCCTCGGCGATGGCCGCCTTCAGGACCGCGGCGTTCGCCAGCGCGGCGCTGGTGATCGGTTCGGCTTCCGCGAGCGCGGCGGACAGCCATTTCGGCATTTCAGGCATGGCATGGCTCCTTGGGTCGGCACGGCTATGGATTGGCACGCCGGCGAGGGGGCGAACCCCACCCGCAGGCGGCCTCAATCGCGCGGCGCCATGCCGGAAACCGCGCGGTCGAGTTCTGTTCGGCGAAAGGGTCGGTCGGTCAGGTCGGCGGGGGCGGCACGTAAGCGAATGCCGCCAGCAGCACACCGCTGAAACCGAGGATCAGGCTCTGCACGCCGGCATTGACCGCTGCCGGCGACTCCGGGACGGCCTTCATCAGATCGTGAAAGCGGAGCGCTGCCAGGGCGAACGCGCACAACCCGGCACCGAGACTCGCGAGGTTCACGCCGTCACCGCGTCGCTGCGGTAGAACCGGCTCATCCGGGCGACGTAGTAGAAGCCGTTCGGGCTCATCTGGCGCAGTTCGCCTTGGAATTCGGGCGGGATCAGCTCGCGGCAACCGTGCAGCGCCAGCCAGCAGCCGAGCGTCGAGCAGTCGAAGGCCAGTTCGCGCGGTCGACCCGGCACGTTCACGCCCTCGACGAAACCCTCGACGGTGCGCTCGGAATAAGCCGCGCCCTCGGTCTTGAGCGCGAGACACCAGAACGCGATCCATTCATGGCTGGTGACCGGCACCCGCACCGTCTCGGTGGCGGCGAAGCCGGCGTAGGCCTCCGGGCGGAACTGGACGCCGGGCCGGGCAGCCAGCGCGCCGTCGACAGCGTATCGAGCCCCGAATTCGTAGACCGCGTCGTCCTCGAGCTCGACCGCCGGGCCGAGCGACCGGACATCGCCGCCGCGCACGAGCACGCCGACGTGACTCCATCGCGGACCGCGATAGGCGAGAAAGCCGCCGGTGCTGCGATCGATCAGCCAGGACACCAGCCCCGGCGAGCGGACGAACCGGAAATCGAGGGTGTAGCCAGTCATGCGGCCTGCGGCAGAACGCCGGTCGAGTGCCAGGCGCGCAGCTCGGTCGCGGTGCCGACCCACACGGAGCGATCGACGTGGCCGGTAATGCCGGCAACTATCCCCGCCTCGGTGTACTGGTGGAGGTCGTAGGGTCGCGCAGCGGCGCGCCCCGGCGGCAGGCGGGGAGCAGCCTTAACGAGAGTCGCATAGTCGCCCACGCGGTTGCCGTCCGGGTATTCGGGCAGCATCAACGGCCAGCGCGCGAGGACCGGGTCGGCAGCCTTGAGCTGCGCCCAGCCATAGTAGCTGACAGGGTCGCGGCCGGTCGCGGCAGCGAGCGCTTGGCCGATCGCGACGACGGTTCCGACCGGCGCCTTCGTCTCCCAATCGATCATCGTGGGAGTGCCCTGGCCGACGCCCGACACCTTCAGGAAGTGCGCGGCCTGAACGGCGCCGACGATGCCGGGGTCGACGAAATGGTAGGGCACGACCATGAGGCCGGCCTTGATCGCCGCGACGCGGTTCTTTTCGAAGAGCGGGTCGGCATTGCCCGCCCCTTCGCTCGCCTTAATCAGCACCAGCGCAATCCCGGCCGCGGCGACCGCAGGCCAGTCGACCGTGCCGTTCCAATGTGAGACATCGATCACACCGTCGAAAACCGTGGCAGGTAGCTGCATGGCGTCCCTCAGCAGTAGATGGCGGATTCGGCGGTGCGGATGCTCATCACGACCCGTGCATGCCGAGAAGGTGCATGCCGAGGATCGTCAGGCCTGCCGCGGCGAGCGGAGACAGGACGTTGCTGGCCCAACGCACGAGCGACCTGACCGCCGAGCTGCCGCCCTGGGCAACCTCGACGGCGCGGAGACGATCGTCGACGCCGGAGCACCACTGGCGCATCTCCGTGACGTCGTCCCGCAGGCCCTCGACGGCCTCGCAAAGGCGGCCCATCGCCTCTGCATCCGCGCGTGCGTCATGGTCCGTGATGCCGCGCGCGAAAACTCGCGACGCGCTCCCGTTGTGCGTTGCGGCCACTATCAGCCCTCAAATGGATGGGGCGCCCTACGGCGCCGGGGTTAAAACCGGCGATACCAAGTGCTGTTCGCCGACCGATACCGGAAGCCGATGCCGCCGTTGGCTGACAGCAGCATGGAACCGCCCAGGACGGTCTGGCCCGCTGCCGGCGATACCGTCAGCGAAGTGATGGTCTGCGAGGTCGAGAGTTCGAAGAATTGCCCATCGTTGGCGCTGGGCGGCATGACGACGGTGAGGCTCGCGATCGTACCCGCCGGGTCGATCACATAGGCCCCGAGCGCGGCCGGGGCCGTCAACGTGCTGCCCGCGGTGGGCTGCTGGTACGAATAGTTCGCACCGGCGCCGCGCGCCCCGAGCGCCGACCACGTCGCCGGCGTCGCCGAGACGAGGCGGCAGTTGCTCGCGCCGCCGTCGTATTCGAGCTTCACGTATTCGTAATCACCGTGCGCGAGCGTGATGCCGCCGACAGCTCCGACGCCGGGGATCAGGATGTTCTGTCCGCCCCCCGCCGTGTTGACGATCATCCCCTTACCGTTGTCGGTGATGAAGGCCATCGACCAGCCGTCGGTGAGGGTGCTGTAGCCGGGGAGGGTGACCGTAAGGGCCGAGCTCGTCGTGTTGTAGCTTGACAGCACCTTGCCGCCGTCGGCGACGATCGCGGTGTAGCTCGAGGAGCCCGACGGGAATTGGTAATTCGGGCCCGGTCGCACCCGCGCGGCACCCCCGGCCGTCGCGCCGTCCTGAACAACGATGGCCCAGTCGTCGGTCGACAGCACCATCTCGCCCTGTGGGCCCGTATAGGACGCGACCTGGCTGTTGCTGCCGCGGCCGACCTGCAACTGGATGTGCGCCATCGCTGATCTCCTTTAGGGCAAGAGCCCGAGGTCGATATCGCCGGCGAGCGTGTCGGTGACGACGCCCAGGTTGGCCTCGGCGATGATCGACGTGCCGACGATGCCCAGATCCTCGTTGTTGCCCGCCGCGAGCAGGCTGAGGAAATTGCCGCTACCGCTGCCGTTCAGCAGGTAGTCGTAGGCGGTGACCGAAGACAGCTCTTGAACTTGCTGCCCGAACAGATTGAAGGACAACAGCTTTACGAAGAGCGTCTTGCCGATGAGGTTCGACGGGTAGTCGTAGACTAGGATCCCCGGACCGCCGAGCGGCAGGCCGATATAGGCGAATGGTGACCCATTGGCGTGCGCGCTGATGGCACTCCCATAGGCGCCCCGGTAGAGGGTCGTCAGGCTGTAGCGCGCGGTCCCCGTCAGCGTCGCCGTCTCGTAGGAAATCAGCTCGCCATCGCAGTAGGAGAGCGTCACGTTGCTGGCGGCATCGCCCGACGACGCCGAGACAAGCTGACCCCCGCTTTCGGTCAGATTGACCTGCAGCGTGTCGCTGGTGTCCGGGTTTGCGCCGGCGAACGTGCCCAGCGGTGCCGCGAGGACGCCCTGTCGACAATCGCCGTAGATCGACCCGATCTGCCGATAGGTCGAGCCGTCCGTCGACACCCAGACCTGAGCACCGCCCCACTGGTCGCCCCCCGACGTGCCGATGACCACCTCGTCGGTGCCACCCGAGAGACCCGGCGGCGGTTCGAAGATGATCGGCGCGTTCGCGTTGCCGGGATCGGCGTAGAGGTTGAGCGGAGCGCCCGCGCTATTGCCGCCGGCGAAGACCGGCGCTGAGCTAGACGCGCCCGGCAGGCCCTCGGCCGTGATCTGCAATTCGCCGTTGTCGTCTTCGTCGATCTGGGTGATCCGCACCGGCGTCGGCGTGGTGAGGCCAATCCCCGGGTCGGTGATTTCGATTACGTCCATCGGTTCCAAAAGACAGAACCGCCACGGCAACTGAAATTTGAAGGTGTTGCGGTTCCACTGGCCCCGCGAGACCTGCATGTACCCGCTCGTGTAGGTCGAGCCCGGATTGGTGAAGCAATGCGCCTCTTTCGACGGCTCGGTGCGGGCCCCGTAGTTGTCGATCGCGCCTTGGTCGAAGTAATCGACTACGTTGGGGTTATAGCTGTTGATCGTGTCGTAATATTCGAGGCTCATCCAGTTGGTGATCTGAGCCGGATCGTTGCGCGTCATCACGACAGGATCGGAGCCCGTGTCGGTCGACGACCGCGCATCGCCCTGCCACGCCACGTAATCGTCGTCATCGACGCTGTACTGGACCGCGAGGCTCGGCGACCACGATGCCCCGTTACCGCTGAGGTCCGTCAGCCAGTACGGCACGATCTTCAGCATCGCGCCCGACCACACCGGCGCGGCCACGGTGAGTTCGCAAATCTGCTGTAGCCACGATCCCGCCGCCTGGCTGCGGTTCAGGAGCAGCGACATGGCGAGCTGCGCCGCCTGGCAATAGCTCCCGAAGGTCGACAGCGTTCCGGCGATATCGATGTTCTCGGCCGGGAAGCCGGCGCCGTAGCGCGGGTTCGCCAGCAGGTCGAGAATGATCAGCGCCGGGTTGCAGTCGGCCGGGTAAGAGGGGCCGCAACCCGAAAACGACAGGCCGGGGATCGTCGGGCAAGCGAGACCGTTGCCCGGGGCATACTCGGTCGTCGAAAAGCTCGCCCACCAGCCCGCGCTGCCGAGCATCGACATTTCAAAGCTGACGTTCGGCAGCGCCGGGGTCTGACCCAGATCCAGCGGCGTGCCGGTGACGTAGCCGGTGCCGGAATACCCGATGACCGGCGAATTCGGGTCTTCGGAGAGGAAGACCGGATCGGCCGCTTGCCCGTCCACCCCGTCGTAGAAGTTCATCCCCACGAGATTGAAGAGGCTGATGCCCCCGTTCGACCAGACCCGGTTGAACGCGCCGCCCGCGGCGGTGACAGCGGCGGGCCCTTGGCAAATCGCCATCGCCACGTTGACGGTGTAATTGACGTCGCCGGTCTTCTTGCCGCCGCCGCCCCCACCTCCGCCGCCGCCCTTACCGCCCTTGCCGTTCCCGCCGTTGAAGCCGAATCCTTCGAGCAGGTTGATCGCGAGGCGCTGCGTGCCGTAGCCGATGACGACCGGGCTCCCCGCCTGCGACGTGTTGTATCGCAGGCTCGCCGTCGGCAGGCTGGAGAACGCATTGGTGAAAGGCCGGGCTCCGCCTCCCATGACGTGCGCCTAGAACCGGGTGAAAAAACGCCGCAGGCGCGGGCTTCCGTCGCGGCGGTACGCCAACAGCGCGTCGCCAGCGTCGCCGCGGCAGACCTTCCCGATGCGCCAATACGCATGGATCAAGCGCGGCCACGCCGGCGCGACGATCGCGCCGTGCGAGTACAGCCGGCCGAACTGGAAGATGACGAGGTCGCCCGGCTCCGGCGTGCGGCCGGCGGGCGGTCCCTCGTATTCGGTCGAGAACGAGGTCAGGTAGCTAAGGAACCATTCCTCGTCGCGGTGCATCGCCCAGTCGGGCGGGTAGTACGGCACGTCGACATGCGGGATGTGGCCCAGAGCCTCGTAGACGCCGAGCTGGAAATTGCCGCAGTCGACCCCGACGCCCTTGATCCGCGCCTGATGGTGAAACGGGGTGCCCAGCCAGCTTTCAGCCTCGGCGACAACCGCATCGCGTCGTGGATCACTCAATAGGCCAACTCCGGCGGCGGGATGAACGGGTCGCCGCCGAACTGCGGCAGGTTGTTGAAGGTCGTCTGGCATGTGCCGGTGACGTTGTGATCGCAGCCCGGCAAGAGCTGGAAGGTGTCGCCCGGCGTGATGTTGTTCGGGAAGGCCAGCGCGAGCCCCACGATCGTCGGGATGCCGACGCTGATGATGCCGCGCGCGATCCCGGCGTTCGCACCCGTCAAGCCGATGGCGGTGCCGAAAGCGAAGAACGACGCGACGCCGCTCCCCATGACGATATCGGTCGGCGACGACCCCGTGATCGCTGTTACGGTGATGGCACCGGCGCCGGTCGACGCGCCCGCCGCGTTCTTGCCGAGCACCCGGTTGTAGCCGCACATCGCGTCGCCGAAGATGTGATTGCACCCGGACTGGAATAGGCGCCGCGGGAGCTGTTGGCGGGCGACGAGGTTGAGGAGCGACTTGACCTTGATGTTCAGCGTTGAGCGCCCCGAGTCCACGTCTGCGACGAGTCCGTAAAACCACACGATCGCGCCGAGCGTGGTGCTGACCGGGCCGGCAAAGCCGTCGCTCCCGGCCGGCATGAAGAAGCGGTCCAGCTCGACCGTTGCGCCGTCGAACTGACCCATCAGCAGCGCTTCCTGCCACGATAGGTTGCTGTTGGGCAGCACGTCGTCGGGACCGGCGAAGATCGTGATATCGACCTCGGTAGGATCGACGCCGACCTTCGTGCTGACCTTGGAGCGGCCGAACTTCGGGCCGAGGTTGAAGGTGACTAACCCCGAGTTCGCGAAGTTGAACGGCGACCCTGGGAAGTTCGTCGCCGGGATCGTCAGCGCCATATCCCAGGACGTGACCCGGATCGTCGCGCCGCCGAGCAGCTGGATCGTGTAGAGGTCAACTATCGCCGTCAGAGCAGCGGTGTCCGCGCTCGCGACATAGTTCTGCAAAGCAGTCGTGGCCGGGCGCATTTCAGTTCAACTTGCTCATCAGTTTGATTTGTCGAAGCGACCAGAGCTGGTACTGGAAATTCTCAAATTCGGCCGTGTCGTCGCTGAAGCGGCAGCGGAAGTAGTAGGTGAAGTCCGCGCCGACGACTTGGCTGAGCGGCGGCGGCACCGTGAAGGTGACTTGGCCGTTGTTCGGGTTGACCGTGTAGCCGCTCGGGCTCTGCACGATCCCGTTGAAGTAGATCGTCGCGACCGTCTCGGGCGCCAGGATCGGCTCGTTGAAGCCGCCCATCGTGCGGATGAGCTGGTAGACCGTCGCGCTGCCGTCGCCGGTGCCGAGCACCTGTCCGGTCACGCTGCAATCGCTCGGGTCTTGAAAGAGGAATGGCTGGTAGGCGCCTTGCTGGCCGAGGAAGAAGCCCATGAGCTGGCGCAGCTCATTGTAGCCGGTGCCCATCCCATTGCCGCCGCGGACATCGTTGGGGTCGCGCAACAGGTTGAAGGTGAGGGTGAATTCCCACGTCGGGACCGGCTGGTCGTTCAGCACCAATTCCCGACCGCTGACGGATCGCTGAATGCGCGAGGCAAAGCGCGGGACTTTGATCACCGACCAGGCGAGGCCCGGCAGCGTCGGAAAGACGGCGGTCATGGGCGCTCCGTCAGTGCGGCGCTTCGGTCTTCGCGGCGGCGAGCTGCTGGAGGAGCGGCGTCAGGCTATCGGCGATCTTCGTGACCGCCGCGGCAAACCGTGCCGCCGGCGCGACCTGGCCGGGGAACGCGGCGAGGTAGAGCGCGGCGATCTGCAACTCGGCTTCCCACGCTGCGGCGTCGGCCTGGGTGTCGAAAAGGCGCCCGTCGCTCGCCCGATACATCGTGGTCGCCTGCATCAGAAGCTGCTCCAGGATGACCGTTTCCAGGTGTTCGGGGCGGTGCAGAAGTAGAGGAAGTTGCTGTCGGCTTCGATCTGACCCGTCTGGCACGTGGCCGAGCTCGACCCGGGCGTGCCGGTCGCCGGGAGCATCCCGTTTGCCGATGCGCTGGCCGGCGAGAGCGACACCACGCGGAAGTTGCCGCTGCCGTCGTACTCGAGGCGCAGGAACTCGTAGTTCTGGCCGTAGAGGGTCAGCGACGACACGGAACCACGCGTGCCGGGCGACAGGATGTAACCGCCCGAGCTGCCATTGACGTCGACCGCTAGCGATTTCCCGTTATCGCTGACGAAATCCATGTACCAGCCGGGAGTGAGCGCCGTCGTCGAGGGCAACGTGACGGTGAGCCCGCCCGAGGTGTTGAAGCTCGAAATGATCTTTCCGCAGTCGCTGAGGACCGCGCTGTAGGTGCTGGTCGACGGGAACGACGACTGGCCGTAACACGCGGTCCCCGACAGGCCGAGCGACGCTGCGGTCAGCGGCGTGATGTGGGTGACCCGGAAGTTCGACCCGTCGTATTGGAGGGTGACGAGCTCATAATTCGCCGCCGCGAGCGAGAGCGACGTGACGGTCGCACCGCTGCCGGGATAGAGGATGTGACCGCCCGCCGTTCCGTTCACCTGCACGGCGTTCGTCTTGCTGTTGTCGGTCGCGATCCCGATGGTCCAGCCCATCGGCAGGTTCGTGGTCGACGGCAGTGTGACCGCCAGGAACGATGACGGCGAATTGAAGCTGGAGATGACGCGGCCATTGTCGCCGAGTGCGGCGGCGTAGGCGTTCGATGACGGGAAAAGCCACTGGCTGATCACGTCGGTGCCGAGGATGCCGAGGGCCGCGGCGGTCGCCGGCGTCGCCGACAGCACCCGGAAATTGCCGCCGGCCGCACTGTTGTCGTAGGCGATCACCAGGAACTCGTAGGCGCCCTGCGTGGTGACCGGCATCGTCACCGAGGTCAGCGAAGATCCCGAGCCCGGATAGATGATGTGGCCGCCACTCGTGCCGTTGACCTGCACGGTCACAGGCTGGTTGTTGTCGGTCGCAAAGCCCATCACCCAGCCCGAGTTCGGGCTGAGCGAGGTGGTTTCCGGCAGGGTGACCGTAAGGCCGCTGCCCGTGTTGTAGCTCGACAGGACGTTGCCGTTGTCGGCGACAGTCGCCCCGTACCCGCCCGCCGACGGGTAAAGCCAGTTGCTCGGCCACGGGGCGGCGTCGAAGCCGTTCGCGAGGCGGGTGTTACGGGTCGTGTCGACGACGCGGAAATTGTTGCCGTCAAAGTCAACACGCGCGTGCTCGTAGTTGCCCGGGCCCATGATCATCGTCGACAGCGAGTGCGAACCGGCGAGGAGCCGGGCCGTATCGCCCTCGGTGATCTGGAGCGTCAGGCCCTTGCCGTTGTCGGTCGCGAACTCCATCGACCAACCCGGATTGAGCGTCGCCGCCACGGGCAGCGTGGCCGTCATCGACGAGCCCGGCGCGTTGTAGCTCGACAGTGCCAACCCGTCGTCGATCGCCGCCGCAACGTAGGTGGCTGCCGAGGGGAACATCCACTTCGCCCGGCTTCCGGTGCCGTGGACCGAGATGCCGGTCGACACCGGCCCGAAGTTGGTCACGCCGCCGGCGTATTGCGGGTTGATCAGGACGTTGTTGTCGCTCGCGGTCGCGTTGACCGCCGTGGTGCAGTTGAAGTAGGGCGAGACGAAGGTGTTGTAGCCGTGGTGCTGGTTGGTGATCGACAGGCAGATCGGCGACGCCTCGAGGTCCATCGCCATGATCGTGTTCGAGAAGCTGAAGCCGTTCTCGAGGACGAGCCCCACGCCGCCCGTGGCGGTCGCTGAGCCGGCGCCGGCGATCTTGGAGAACTGGACCTGTTCGAGCGCGATCCCGGCCGCACCGCCGCCGCTGTCGCACACCGCAAAGATATCGCTGTCGAAGACCGCGTTGAACTGGCACGCGCCCGCGCCGGCCGCGGTCGCCGCGTTGTTGACGAGGAGGTGATCGATCTTGAACGAGTTGTGCTGGTCGGAGAAATCGACCTTGCCCAACACGAAGGGATAGCTCGGCCGCGTGACCTGGGCATTGATGCTGGTGCCGGATGGAAGGCCGGCTGACGGGATCGTGATCGTGCCGCTGCCGACCGACGAGACCGTGGTGGCGTAGGTGCCGCCGCCGGTCAGCGCGATATTGATCATGGCGCCGGCAAAGAACGGCGTGGTCGACGAGACCGACAGCACCGTCGCGCCCGTGCTGTAGGCAGAGGTCAGCGTCGCCAGGTTCGTCGCGCCTGAGTTGCCCAGAATGTCGAGGGTGCCGCGCTGCCGGAAATAGAAGCACGCGATCGGTGAATTCGGCGTGCCGCCGCCGCACTGCACCTGAAGAACCGGCCCGGAAGTGATTGACCGGCCGTCGAGAATCGCACCCTCGGAAATGACGGTGAAGCCCTTGGAGGACAGGGTCGCATAGTCGATCGTGAGCTGGCTGGTGACCTTGTAGGTGCCGGCCGGGATGTGGATGGGAAAGCCGCCGGCGATGGCGCTGGTGATCGTGTTCTGGATCGCGGTCGTCGAGTCGACCGCGTCGGCCGGATCGGCGCCGTTGCAAAGCACGTCGATCCAGGGCCGGCCCGAACACATCAGCGTGTCGCCGGAGGTCGGGAAGCTGTTGTTGAGCGCGAACGCCGGAAGCGGCGCGGCGACCAGCACGAAGAGGATGAGGGCGAGACGGCGGATCACGATGGGGATCACCGGAACGGGTTGATGCCGCCGGGGCCGAACGAGCCCTGGACGGCTGAAGCCACGAGGCGCTTGTTGTCGCGAAACCAGCGGCCGACCGCCGGTGCGTCGACAATCTGACCGTGGACGTGGAGGTGGGTGTCGCCGCGCCCGCCACCTCGGCCGAGCATGTCCTGAAGGCCCGTGCTGATGTGCTCGGGGAGAACCATTTCGCGAGCATGGAGAAGGGCGGGCTGCGCGCCGGCGAAGTTCGGGAGCGCCCAGCCCCCCGAAGCGCTCGGCACGACGCCGCCGCCCTTAAAGGCGAAGAGCCCGCCAAGCCACCCGAACAAGCCGCCCCCGCCTGCGGCAGCACCAGCTGCGCCAGCAGCGCCGGCAGCGAGGCCGGCACCCGCCACACCCGTCGTCGCGGCGGCGCCGGTCACGGCTGCGGTATTCGCCGTCAACGCCACGGTAAGAGCCGTCACCGCCGCCGTGTTGGCGGTCTGCGCCGCGGCCTGCGTGCCTTGCCCCAGCATGCCGCCGAGGCTCGGGAACATGCTGGTCAGGCCCTTGCTGACCCAGCCAGACAGAGCGTTGCCGAGCACGTCGCCGGCCCCCTCACCCTCCTTGGCCTGGGTGCCGAGGAGTTTGGCGAGCGGGCCCGCGCTGACCTTGCTGAGCGCGCCGCCGACAAGATCAACCCCGCCGCCGATCGCGGACTGGATCAGGCTCGCGACCTCTTTGCGACCGTACCCCTTCGACGTGCCGTGGATCAGGTATTCGGTCAGCGTGCTTTCCAAGGTCGAGCCAAGACGGTCGAACGTCTCGCGGAAGGGCTTCGAAAAGGCCTCGGCGGCTTTCGCGCCCGCCTCACGGTATTGGTCGGTGTCGACCGCTTGCTCCGCGTTGAAGCGGAGCGCGGTCCGGTTCATCAGGCGCTGCGCGTCGGCACGGTGTTGCGGCGTCGCGGCGGCGTCGATCGCGGACTGGATCTTGGCTCGGGCCTCGGCGGCGGCGCGGGCCACCTCCTCGATATCGAAGCCCAGCGCCTGTTGCGGCGTTATCTGCTTCAGCTTCGCCATCGCGTCCATGTCGGCGCGGAATTCGCGAAGCTGGTCGTGAGCGCCGGCGATGGCCGATTCGGCGTCCTTCATGACCTGTGCGAAATTCGCCCGGCCGATGCTCTGGCTGGCGCGTTCGATTTCGGCCATCGCCTTGCGGTAGGCGGCCGATCCGGCGGCGAAGCTCTGCGCCGCCTTGGCCCGCCAGGCGTCGAGAATGGCGTTTTGGGCGTCGGCGTTGCCCTGGGCCGCAGAGAGCTTGTCGCGCTCCTCCGCGGCGAAGGCTTGGTAATCCTCGCGCACCGCCCGGTCAGCGCCGGCGGTGCTCGGCGCCTTGGGAACGTGGACGTGTCGGGTGAAGTCGAAGGCCTTCGACTCGTCCTCGCGGGTGCCGGCGTGCCCTTCGCCTTTCTTGCGAAGGGTGTCCATCTTCTCCTCGATCTCCATCAACGCCGCTTTGGCGCGGTCGAGAAGACCGAGTCGCTCGGCCTCGCCGGATCGGATGGAGGTCAGGATTTCGTCTTGCTGCCGCGCGAGGGCGTTCATCTCCTCGTAGTCGTGCGCGCCAGTCTGGATATCGCTGGTGAGCTGCCATTCCTGCGGCGACGGTCCCCGCGCCCCTTGCGGGAATTGCAGGGGAAACACCATCGACGACGGGACGGGCATGTAGCCCATCACGTTCGCACCGGCATTGATGCCGGCGGCGTCCTCTTTCGCCTTCTTCGCTGCCGCCGAGTAGCCGGAAAGCCGGGCCTGGGCTTGCGCGATCACCGCGTCATATGCCGCGGCGGCGCCCTTCTCCTTCGCCATCGCCTCGACCGCCGAGGCCGTCATCATGTTGTTCTGATCGGCGAAGTGGGCGAGCCCGCTGATCGACCCGAACGCCTTGTCGATCTCTGCGGCCGCCTTCTTGGCGTCGCCGCCCATCGCGACCGTCAGGGCCTCGCCGATGCCGGCGATCTTATCGCGGGTCTCGTCCGCGATGTTCGGGATCTTGGAAATTGCGTCGGCGACGGTCTGGGCGCTGCTATGCGACAGCATCCCGGTCTTCGCCATCGACTCGGTCCAGCGCTGTGCGCTCGCGACCGCCGCGCCCACGTCACGGCCCTGCATGGCCGCCGCGGCGCTGACCTCGCGGATTTGCTTCGCCGCCTCGGCAGCGCGCATGGCGAGCAGGACGAAGGCACCAGCCAGCGCGCCCGCGATGGCGATGGCGATGCCGAACGGACCTTTGAGGGAACCGACGACTTTCCCAAGAAGACCGCTGTCTCGCGTCAGGGCGACGATGGAGCCGATCATCTGGCCCCGCGCGCCGCGGCTGAACTCGTCGAAGATCGCGACGACATGCCGGAGCTCGGAACCCATGTTGTTGAAGGCAGAGCCGCCGGCACCGGCCGCACCGGTTGCACCGCCCAACGCGCTCGTCAGGCCGCCGAGGCGACCCTTCGCATCGGCGAGCCGGTCGCCGAGATCGACCAGTTCCTTGGCGTAGTTACCGCTGCTGGTCTTGCCCGCTTCAAAGTCGGCGCCGAGCGAGCGCAGCTGCGAACGCAGCGAATTGACCTGGCCCTTGACCGACTCGACCGCGGCTTGGATCGGCCCGGACAGGTCGCCGGTATCGGCGACGACCTTTACTTCGATCGTATTGTCGGCCATCCGCCTCTATCCTGCCGTCTCGGCGCGGTTCCGCTCGGCGATCTGGCGCATGACGGCGCGGTTGCGCTCCTGCATCGCCTCGAAATCGAGAATGACGGTCGCCTGGTCGGGCGTCGGTTCGCTGGTTGCCCCAATCCCGACGCGCGCGGCGTCGGCGACGACGGCAGTGACATCCGAAGGTGCCGGCGCCCGTTGCTTGGGCTTCCAGCCGAACATCGCGGCGATCGTCTGCGCCATGTGATGGGTGGGAGGGGACGACTCCCAATAGCTGAAGATTTCCTCGGCATCGGCGATCGTCATTTCGTCGATGACCGGGTAGGAGTAGCCGCAGCCGGTAGCGAGCGACCCGTAAATGGCCGCGAGGACTTCCCTTATGCTCCTACCGGCGCCGCTTCCCCCTGGGCACCGTCCTGGGCCAGGCCCGCCGTACGCAGAACGATCGACACGGCTTGGTTGACCTGCTCCAGGGTCGCGTTCATGTCGAGGATGCCGTCGGCGGTCATCTCGGGATGCTTCTTGTCGATTGCGGCGGCGATGATCTGAACCGCCGCGTCGAGGAATTCCGGGCCGCTCGGGTTGATGCCCGACAGCATGGTGAGCTGGACCATGAGGCGCTTCATCTGGCGCAGCGTCAGCGCCTCGACGACGAATTCCTTGTCGCCCAGGTGGATGATCGGGTCTTCCATCGGGCTACTCATTGGTGCTGAGCGTGCCGATCGTGCCCGTGGCATCGGCGAAGGCGCTGAAGTCGAATTCCTGGATCTCGTAGTCGTCGATCTTCGTGGGCAGCGATAGCTTCGTCGCCGTGCAGGCGTTCAGCACGAGCGACAGCCCGGCCGGAGTGCCCTGGGTCGTCTTCGTCGTGTAGAAGGTCGCCTTGAAGGTCGGGGTGAAGCCCATGAACTGGTTGGTCAGCACCAGCTTCTTGCCGCCCGTGCCGGTGTAGAGGTAGCTGATCTGGACGGCGGCGCTCGCGTCGGCGGCGGCGAAGGTATAAACGCCGGTCGACATGTTGACCGAATACTGCCCTGCCGTCGGGCCGGTCGACACGCGGCTGAAGCGGGTGCCGGCGGTTGCCCCGCTGGCGTAGTAGACGCCGAGGTCGTCCAGATAGCTCGCCGCATTGGCGGGGGTGATCGTGTAGGTGCTCGACGCCGGCACGCTCCCGGCCTCGTTTTCCGACACCTGGATCTGACCGCTCGCCGGCGTCTGGCCGAAGAAGAGATCGCCGTAGATCGCGCCGAAGATGCGGGCGAACTTGGCCTTGCCGGTGATCTTGCCCTGCCCCCGCGCGATATCGAGCGGAAACTGGTACTGGCCCCACAATTCCTTCGTCTGCCAGTCCCAGTCGATCTCGACGTCTTGCAGGATGCCGAACTGGTCGGGGCCGATGCCCGAGCCGGTCGTGTCGGTGCGGTTGCCCCACAGGGCCCCGGCGCCAAAAGCGAGTTGCATGACTTACGCCCCTTCCTTCAGGCGCCGCTTCAGGTCTTCCTTGGCGGCGTGTGCGTGATTCCAGATCGCGGTGACGGTGCCGACGACCGAGCCGGGGAAATGGTCGGTCCACCAGCGCTCGACGAGCGCGTCCACGTCCATCGGCGGCGGCACCACGGGGGCGCCGTCCGTCTTCTTTTCGGCCATCCGGCCCTCCTTCAA
This sequence comes from Allostellaceae bacterium, assembly GCA_036268075.1. Taxonomy (GTDB): domain Bacteria; phylum Pseudomonadota; class Alphaproteobacteria; order ATCC43930; family CGMCC-115725; genus DATARH01. The sequence continues at coordinate 184,990 of DATAUV010000117.1, forward strand.
CCCACGCAGAGAATTTCAACAGGAATGATCGCGACCGCTTGGTCGCCGAGCACACCTTCGTCGGTGTCGACCGAGCCCGTGATGTAGGCGTGCTGCACGAGGCCGGGCATACCGAGCGTCTGCACTGCGCGACCGCCCGGCCCGAGGCCAACGGGTGCAAGCGCCGCATCGATCGCGTCGACCAGCGGGTTCAAGATCGTCGCCGGCGACAGGTAGGGGTCGCTCGAATGAGCGTAGACGTAGATGTCCGCGAAAAGCGTCCATTCGGCCGGCGCACCGAGCGTCTTGACGGCGGCGTTTTGCTTGCGCTGCGCCACGAACAGGGCGGGCTGTTCGGCTGGCGACACATCGCTCCAATGCCGTAGCCGGCGATCGGCGGTCGTGAACTCGGCCGCCTCCGAAACCAGCGCGAAGAGCGCGGCGTAGATCGGTTCACGGCTGATCGTCATCGGCGGCGCCTCCGTGGCAACCGCCGGGCAGTCACGGTCCCGTCATCGCAGAGCAGATGGACGAGCCGGTCCTTGCGGTCGATTTCGATGATCGTCGCCCAGCGCTGCACCACGGCGCCGGCCTCATCGACGCTGGCCGCCACCATTTCGCGATCACCGAGCTTCATCGGCCCTGGAGCCCGTCGGCGACGGCCTTGTTGAGGGCCGCCTGGATCGTGCCTTGCATCTCGCGCAGCGCCGATCGGAGGAACGATCGCTCCGGCAGGTTGACCTGCCGCGAGTGAGCCCGGACGTTCTGGGTCGCGGCGACCGGGCGCCCGAAGACCTGGGTGACGTGCCGCAGGTGCGCCCGCACCGAGACGATGCCTTGAAAGCCGTATTCGTGGACGCGGCCATAGCGGACGCCGGTGCCGACCGTCGCCGCGACGCGCGACCCCGAGTCGGCGACCTCCGTGTTGATGCTGGCGCGCAGATTGCCGGTGCGGACCTTCAGCGCCTGGCCGCTGAGCTTTTCATCCTGGACCCGGCGCTGTAGCGCAAGGCCAAGGCTTCCCACGGTGCGGGCGACATGCGACCGCACCTGTGGCGTAATCCGCTCGAGGAGCGAAATCACCTGAGCGTCGCCGACGATGTAGGTGCTGATCATACCGCGTCGGTCTAGGTGGGCGCGATGATCAGAGCGTAGGACGAGACCGGAGCGACGGCGCGGTACTGCGACAGGATCGTCTGGACGTCGGCGCTCATGTCCTTTTGCGAGTAGGTGATCGTCTCGCCGGCGGCGAGCGCCTTGGACACCTCACCGATCCGCGTGCGCTCCTTGTAGCGCTGGCACACGAGCTCGACACAGGCCTGGGCGATCTCCGGCGGGATCGTCGTAAAGCCCGCCGTGTAGGTGACGATCACGTTCTGGATGCGGCGGGTGAAGGCGTAGCCCCGCACCGCCAACGCGGTCGGGGTGAAGACATACCCCGCGCCGTATCCGCCGCCAGCCGGCGCCGGCGGGATGGTGAGCCCGTCGATCGTCAGCGAGAGCACCGCCGTCACCGGGAAATTCGCGAAGACGAGGCGTTGACCGCCAGTGCCGTCGCGGGTCTCCATCCAATCGGCCGCCGCGATTTGCCGCTTCAGCCAGGTCTGGATGAACTGGCTGGCGGCGGTGACGAGGCCCGAGAGGAGTGTGTCGTCGGTGTCGGGAAAGGCGTTCTGGCCGGTTTGCAGCCACGCCTTGATGGCGCCGAGCGTCGTCAGGTCACCGTAGGCCATGAGGGCTCACGCGGCGCGAAGCAGCGGGATCGTGGCGATATCGAGGTCGGCCGCGTTGTCGTGTTCGAATGGCGCTGTCTCGGGATCGGCCTCGAGCACGACCGCCGACCCGAAATCGTGGATCTGGCCGGTGATCGTGTGGTAGCCGCGCTCATCGACAATGCGCAAGCCGATGCGGGGATCGCGACCCATACCGAGCAGCGTCTGGCGCCAGAGACCCAGCAATGCCTCAGCGGTCGTCGGCTTTCCCTCGCGCTCCATCGACTCGAGGATGGCGCCGACGTGGTAGGCGACGGCCATGTCAGGCCCCCGCAGTGCCCGTGGCGCCGGTCGAGCCCGCACCGCTCGCGCCAGTCGGGCCGGTAGCGCCAGTGGGGCCATCCGCAGCCTTCGCGGGCTTGGGTTTCGCGGGCTTTTCGGCCGCGGCGAGCTTGGTTTGCAGATCGTCACGCTCGGCCCGCAGAGCAGCCAGCTCGGCATCGCGCGGATCGACCGGCACCTCGAGCGCGGGGCTCGGCGTGCAGAAGCCGTGCGCCTCCATCAGGACCGCCGCCGCCTCGGCGGGAACGAGCACGGTGCCGTCGGCGCCCGGCTCATAGGTCTTGCCGCCGAAGGCGCAACCGATGTGCTCGGGGTGGGCAAGGCGCGCCATGCCGGTCGGCACGGGCAGCGGTAGATCGGCCATAGCAAAGCCTCCAGTGGAAAGTAGGGAATCGACCGCCTCGCGGGGAACGAGCACGGTGCCGTCGAGGCCGACGCGATAGCGCCCACGACCGACGTTGACCTCGTCCTGGCCGAAGCGGGCCTGTAGGCGGACGAGGTTGGAAACGGGGATGTCAGGCATCGTAATGACCCACCTGTTCGGCACGCCGGCGTGCGGCGACGCCCTCGTAGAGCGCGAGCCGCGATTGCGCTTCGTCGAGCTCGTGCCGCAGCTCCACGACGCGGGCTCCGCAGTTGCCGGCGAGCGTGGCCCACGCGATGCTTCGATCGATCAGATAGGCGATAGCCACCTTTTGCTGATCGATGGCCGCCGCGGCATCTTTCAGCGCGGCGACCAGATCAGCCTTCTTCACCGGATCAGCCGTTGCCGATGTTGTTGATGACGCCCATTGCGAAGGGCGCGTACACGGCCAGCACCTCTTCGGCGTAGACGCCGACCTGGCGCTGGCGGGTCACGATCGGCCAGTCGATCTCGTAGTAATCCTGTCGCGTCTTGACCTCGGCGACGTTCGGCACCTCGCTCGACTGGTACTGGATCGGCAGCTGCTCGGCCCAGCCGACGATCGTGCCCGGCGGGACGCGGGGGTGCAGCCGGATCGGGATGCGGAGGCCGGTCTGGGTGCCGTTCGCCGTGTTGTAGGGGTTGTAGTACCAGCCGATCGTGCCCGAGGCGGTGATGTTGAACGCATCCCCATCGCCGGGCTCGTTGTAACGGAGCAGCGGCGAGGACGATCCGTTCAGCACCTTGGTCGTCAGGTTGCCGAGCTCCTGCGAGTTGACGTAGAGCACGGTCGGCGACAGCTCGAAATTGTTCCACATCGTCTGAAACATCGTGTCGATCTCGACGACCGAACCGCGGCCCGACGCGGTGAGGGGCGTGCCGGTGCCGGCGGTGCCCGTCGCCATCGTCTTGACGTAGGCACCGGAGCCCGACTTAAGCGCGCTGGTCAGCAGCCCGTCATAGGCGTAGCTCGGGTTCGCCGAATTGTCGGCGGTGACCGCCGTGGCGGGCTGCGCGCCGGCGGTGAGGGGAGCCGAGAAGGCGGCGCTGTTGATCGTGGTGATCGCCTGCAGCGTCTCCGCGCCCGACGCGGTGCCGACGAACCACCCATAGGCCACGGCACCCTGGAGCGCGGTCACCGTTGCGAACAGCGTGTTGCCGGCGCTGACCGACTGGCTGGAGCTTTCGGCGCTGATGTTCGATGACCCGCCGCTGAGCGTGTAGGAATGGCCGTCGGCGCCGGTGATCGGCTTGGTGGTGGCGACGCCGTTCGTCAGGCTCGAATTCTGCCAGCCCTCGAGGGTGAGGGCGGCGACCTTGACGTAGTACGTCGTGGCCGGCAGCGTCGCGCCGGAACCCGACGCCGACAGGGTCGGGGTGCCGGGTGTGCCGAGCTGCATCGAGGCGTTGCCGCCGAGGATCGCCATCTCCTCTTTCAGCATCATTTTCTGGAGGAGACGGAAGGTCATCCGGGCCTGGATGTCTTCGAACCCGCGGCCGGCGTTGATCGCCTCGTAGGTCGCCCCGTCTTCCTCGCCGATCGTGACGAAGGTGGCCGACTTGGTCGCGGTCACGTAAGACATCTGCGCGGAGCGCTGGCCTTCCGGCACCCACCCCATCGCGTCATAACCCGACCCGTTGATCGCGCTGACCTGGCGCCAGTTCGTCGCCGTGCCGGTGCCGCCGCCGACGCGCGGGATGGAGTTCCGCAGCGGCGTCACGAAGGGATAGAGGTTCTTCGCCGGTGCCTGAAGGTCGAAGGCGAGTAGGCCAGTGTTGGTCGAGATCGACTTCGCAATCGCGTCGCTCGGGGTCTCGCGAGCCGTTTTGACAAGGTCGAGAGTGTCTTGGGTGGGGTTCATGGCTGGGCTTCCCTTTCTCGGGAAAGAAAAACCCGGCTCGCCGGCCGGGTTGGGGTGGTGCCTTTTCGGCCGGGATTACGTGGTTGCGTCCGTGGGCTGTCGCGGTGCCGTGATCGGGTTGCGATGCACGGCCTTGATCATCGCGAGGGTGCGTTCCTCGTCGCTCAGCTTGGCGAGCGCGTCGACCACATCGGTCGGCACTACGACCGCCCCGGCGTCGCTCGCTTTCGTGAAGCGCGTGACGCCGGCCGGGTTGATGGTTTGCGCCGGGATCGGGGTCGCCTTGATCGCCGCCACGTCCTTGGCAATCGCGCCCATCTCGCTCCGCAGCTCCGCCAGTGCGGCGCCAACGCCGGTGCTGATCTCGGCCGAGACCGCCTTTGCGAGATCCGCGATGACCTCGGCGTCCTTCTTGTCGTCGGTCGTGCCCTGATGCTCATCGGGCAGACCGCCGGCGGCGTCGCATTTCGCGCCGGCCGCGCAGACCTGGAAGTGGGCCTTGTGCAGGTTGTCGAGCACGTCTTTGCTGTGGCGCGCGGCCTTGGCGGCGTCGCTCTTGCACGTCGCGCCGTCCGTCAGCTTGCGGACACACTCGTGGGCGATGTCCATCAGGTGGCGATGGCCGCCGCCCTGCTTCACGATCGCGTCGAGATGGGCGTCGAGGAGCGCGGCCTTGCCGGTCGGATCGCCGCCGCCGGTCGACGGCGCGGGATGCGTCGGATTGCCGGCCGTGTCGACGGTCGAGTGCTCGTCCGCGGTGCCATCCTCGCCGGCGCCGGCCGCCTTCATGGCCTCGCGGGCCTGGACCCCATGACCGCGCTCGCGCTCGTCCATCGTGTCCATGCCGAGGGCCTTGTGGATCGCGGCATGCGCCACGTCCTTGAGGTGCTGATCCTCCGACCGCTTCGCGATCTCGTCGTCCGTCATGGTCACTCCTTTCGGCTCAGCCTGATCGGCCGCCAGTTTCTCGATCCGCTCGGCGAGCTCGGTCTTGCCGGCCTTCCGCAGCGACTCGGCGTGCGCCGCCCAGTAGATCGGGATCGGTGATCCATAGGGCGAAAGCGGCAGCACGGGCGTCTCCGTGCCGTCCAGGAACTCCTCGGTCTCTTCGCCCGCGTGCTGCTGTTGGAAGGCGACCATCTGGGCGATAAGGCTTTTGAGGTCGTCGGGGAGCGTGCTGTCGTCGCCCTCCATCGCCCGCTCGATTTCGAGCTTTTCCCAGGCCCAGAACATGTCTTCGATCATCCGCGCGAAGCGGCCGATGTCCTCCATGCCCTTCGCCACGCTGCTGGCGGTGGCAGTCTTGCCGCTCTCGTCGCTGGCCTCGGGAGGACCGTCCTTGTCGATCTTCTCCTTCCAGGCGGCGACGATCTTCGCCTTGATCTCCTTCAGGTGATCGGCCGAGTATTTCTTCGCGTTCTTGGGTTTGTGGATGTAATTCCAGGCCGCTCGGATGTGTTCCACGGTGTCGACGGGGTAGCGCTTCTTGCCATCCTCTTGGTGGCCCGGATCGGCATACTCGACCTCGCCGTAGGGCTTGTCGCCGTCGCCGGCCTTGGCGAGACCGGGGATGCCGAGCTTGGTGAGGAACGCGCGGACGATCCCGACCTCGTCGGCCGGGATGACGAGATCGGTATCGGTCATCGCCTCTTTGCTCCGTTTCCAGCAGTCAAAGACCGCTTCGGGATTGGCGGGACGGTCGACGAGGGAGATTTCGGACAGGCTGAGCCCGGTGATGACCGCACGGTTCGTCGGATCGCGGGCCGTCACCTTCCCGCCGATCGAATAGCCCTTGTAGACGCCGCTGGTGACCTTCTCCCAAGCGCGGGGGTCAACGATGCGGGCGCCGATGTAGAGGCCCTTATCGTCGACCGCAGCCTCTTCGGCCGTGCCGACGGCGCTCAGTTGGTGCATCTCGCGGATGTTCGCGAACTGCATGTAGTCGTCGAGCGCAGCGCGGAGCGCGTCGAGCGTGATGGTCTCGCCCTGGTCGTCCTCGGCCTCGGTCGAGGCATAGCCGTAGACCATGCGGCCTTCGGCATCGACCTTGGCGAGGGGGACGAAGAAGCGCTTGGCGATTGTGTCGGTCATTGGTGCTGCTGAACCGCTTGGATGGCGACCCGGAAGTCGCTGGTTGAGCCGGGGGTGAAGATGCTGCCGGCGGCGAGCGCGTAGTACAGAGCCGGCGCGCCCGACCGTGGGAGGCGCGTGAGGTTCGCCGCGTCGGCAAAGCTCACCGTCGTGCCCGTCGGCGCCGCCAGGGTCAGCGCGAACGGGTCAAGGAGCAGGCGATCGACGTCCACAATCCCGTCGGTGCCAGGCGTCGTGGTATCGAGTGAGAAGCTGCCCTTGTCGGTGAAGGTCGAGTGCTGCGGCTGGCTGTCGAAGAGATAGACCGTCAACGTCGGGGTCTGGCCCGACGTTGACGCGATGCTGAAATCCTCGACGAGCTGCGGCGGCCCGCTCCCTTGGAACGACACCGCATTGAGGCCGCCGACGTCATTGCCCGACGCATAGGCCGCCGCAGTGACGATCGGCACGCTGACCTGGCGGTCGCCGTAATCCGACGTGGGCATAGGATTGGCCGGGCTCGTCGGGATGACGTGTCCTTGCTGATCCGACGTACCCATCTCAACCGGCGCGGCAGGGAGGCCCTGCACCGCTGCCTGATAGGTGGCATCGGCCATCGCGCAGAGCGGCACCATGAGGGTCACCAGCGCGATGGCTGATCCAAGGAAGCGCATCGGTGTTGTCCCGCCGTCGCGCTACTGGCCGACCTGGCCTTCGACGAAGATATCGCACGTCCCGGCCGCGCCCTGCGCCGTGGTCAGCGCGAACGTCGGGGCGACCGTACCGGCGTAGAGCGTGTTGCCGGGCCCGCTGACGATCGTCAGGTCGAGCGCAATCGTCGCGGCGCTGAGGGCGGTATAGACCTGCGTGTTGGCGACGATCGCGGTGCCACCCTTCGATGCCGCCGGGTAGACGCCGCCGGCGGCGGTCGTCATCGAGACGGAGCAGTTCTTCATCGAAATCTTCGTGATGCGGAAATACTCGGCCGCATTCACGAACATCGGAATGGGCTGATCCGTGGTCGCGTTCATGTTCGCGGCGAGCAGGCGACCGATGATGCCGGCGGTCGTGCCGAGGGACACGCAACCGTCCTGTACCAGCGCCGGCACGTCATTGGCGTTGACGCCGGTCACGATGCCATCGGAGCCGACGGTGTAGGGGCCGCTGGTCGGGAACCCGGAGACTGCCAGGATCTGGCCCGGCACCGGGCACTGCATCGTCGCGGCGTGGGCGCGATTGACCGGAACGGCAAGGAGCGCAGCCACCACGGCGAGCGCCAACAGGAACGGCATGCGGTAGAGGGTCTTCATCTTCAGCTCTCCTCGTCTCGTCTCAATCGACGCTCGGTAGCGGCTCGGTCACGGGCAGCAACGCGCAGCGGCAATTCGGGTGGGCGGGCGGCGCTTCGTCGCCGCTCGGGAAATCGTCATCGAAGGCGATGGGGCCAGCCGTCGCGTTGGCGGCGCAGGTGAACTCGACCCGGTCGTCGTGGGCCGTGGCCCATTCCTTGCCGGTCGCGACGCCGGATTCGCGGTAGGCGGTCAGGTTGCCCTGATTGTTCGCCCGGATGATCTCGGTGCGGGCGATCGTCAGCGCGCGGGCCTCGCTGAACGCCGCGCCGGCGGCGATGGTGGCGGCCAGCTCGGTAGCGGTTGCGCCGTCCTCTATCGCCGCGGCGACGCTGCCGCGCAGCATGTCGCGGGTGTTCTCCTGGATCTGGGTCACCAGATCGGCGGCGCGCTCCTCGGCCCAGGCGACAGCCCGTGAATTGACCTGCTCGCCCACGGCGATCGACGGGACCGCATCACCGCCGGCCGATGGCGGCAGGCCAAAATGGGCCCGCGCCTCGTTCGTCGTCGTCTCTCCGTCGCGGAGCTCGAGGACCGCGATGCCGCGCGTCACACCGTCGGCAAAGATCGCCTGCAGCGCGGCGGCGACGGGCTCGTTCAGCGCGGTCCAGTCGCCGAGATCGACCGCCGCCAGCGCCAGAGCGATGAGGGCGGGGTCCTTCCAGCCGTCGTCGTGGTGCTCGGCGTCCGGTTCGGCCGGATCAGCCTCCGCGGCTTTCTTGAGCCCGAGCGACCGGCTGAGCTGGGCCGCTACGTCGTGCGCCCGCTCGGCGAAGAAGCTGGCGAGCTTCTTGGTCAAGGAGCGCTCGATTGCGGTCATCAGGGCGAGGCTGCGCCGCGGCGACCGTGCCAGTTTCCCGCGTGCCTTGGTGAAAGGTGCCGGCGGCGGTTTTGCCTACCCCCGACTCATCATCATCGTGATCAGCGCCTCCCGGCTTCGGGGCGGCGGGCTCTTGCGGATCGGCGGCGGGTGCCGGCGGGTTCGCGGCTACGCTGAGCGGCACCGGGCCCGACAGTGTGTCGACCATGAGCACGTCGCCATCCGGCATCGGGTCCATGCCGAGCTTGTCGCGGCCTTCGTTGCGGGTGAAGAGGCCTTCCTTGACCAGGCCCTCTATCATCGTGGCCTGATCTTGCGGCGCCAGCGGCTCGTCGACATTCCAGACGAACTCGAGGTCGGCGTGGCCCATCACCCGCTGGATGACGTGATCGGCGAGCCGTTTGACCCAGCCCATCAGCGGCGCCTGGCCCTCGTTGAGGGAGGCCTCCTGAACCGTTTCGGCCGTGGCTCGGTTGATCTGCCGGGTGAAAGCGTTCGGCGGCAGCGAGAAGGCGTAGCAGACCACGCGGGCCAGCCACTCATCCTGCTCGTCTTTGACCGGCGGGTCTTTGAACGCGGAATACTTCGCGCCGCCCGGCGCCCAGACGAGGCGTGCCCGGCTCGCCGTGTTGCCGGCGAGTACCGAGTCGAACCATTCCTGGAATTGCCGGATCTGCTCGACATTCCAGCTCTCCGGCGCGCTCAGCATGCCGGGCGGGACGTTGCCCTCGGTGAAGTGCTGTAGCTGCTGGACCTGACGGCGCAACGCGATGTTGACCGTCATGATGATCTGCTCGACCGGACCGTAGCCGTACCGCTTGTGCGGGCGCGGGTTGCGCGGCAGGTAGAGCATGTCGTCGGTCGTCAGCAGCTTCCACGGTCGCCCGTGGATGACCTGCTCGTAAGCCGGCGCTGGCGGGCGCGGCCGGCGGCCGGTGTCGTCGATCAGAAGGTCGATCGTCGCGCCGTCGACCACGTCGAGACCGATGACATCGCCGCCGCGGTTCCGGCGGATTTCGAAGGCCGGCGCGTCGAGCACCAGCACGTCCTCAAGGGACTCGCGCAGCCAGGTCGCAAAGGGCTTGTCGCCGTCCGGGAAGCGCCACAGCTCGATCAGCTTGTCGATGCGCGCGGGTGCGTCGGGCCTCGGGTTCTTCTCGTCCCTCGGCTTGATCGACCATTCCAGCTTTTCGAGCTGATCCTTGCGAGTCTCGATCGCGAGCCGGGTGATATCGTGGCCGTCGGCGAGCGCGCGCAGCTCGGCGAACGACACGGGTTCGTAAGCCCGCGGCGTGTAGATCTGGTTGAGGCCGACCGGGAAATCCCAGACCCGGACCTGGGCGGGGTCAGTCGGCACAAGCGGATAGCCGGGCGAAAAGATGCCCTGATCGGGCGCATAGACATCCCGGAACTGGGTGATGTCATTCTGCGAACCATAGCCGCCACCCCACGTGTACGAGGGGTTGAGCGGCGTGCGCTTGCCGCCGGCCGGAGGCATGGCTGTGACCTGCCTTTACGCGGAGAGGGCGATGGCGACGACCGCCGCGGACATGCCGAGGGCGAAGATCATCAGGGCGTTGTCGGCGAGGCGCTGGATCACGGGCGGTGCTTGAACGTCTCAAGGTCGACCCCGAGGGCAACCGCCGCAGCAGCGACGGCGCGGGCCGGAATGGTGGCGGTCTTCGGGTTGCGGAGGTGCGGGCCGATCGCGCTCAGCGCGCCGATCAGGATGCCGGTCGCGATGTCCTCGCTGTAGCCGTGCACCTCGGCAAAGGTCCGCAGCGGACAGCCCCAACAGATGACGTACCAGAGGGCTTGACCAGCCGGCGACAAGATCCCGCCGGCGCAATTCAGCGTCATCGCTACCAGCTCGCGGCAAGCCACCTCGCGGAACTCGGTGCGGGGATGGCCGAAGATCACGGCCACGTCGGAAGCGTCGGCTTCGCGCAGCCACGAGAAATCGATGTGGGAGTTCTTGAAGGCGGTCCTGAGGTCGACCGCGGCCCCGTGCATCTCGGCGCTGAGGAGATCGTCGTCCCACATCGCGTGCAGGAGATCGGCCAACAGCTCGTAAACGAAGAGGCCGTCGATCACCGACACCTTGCGGGGCACCGAGGCCAGGATCGCGGCCATCGACCGCGCCCCGTCATAGGCGAACTCGCCATCGGCCGCGCCGGGGATGACATCGCGGAACGCCCGGGAATAGCCTGGCGCTGTGTCGCGCGCTGCCAGCGGCACATCGGCTTCAGGCAATGTCACCCTCCACTTCGGCTCCGGTCACGGTCGTCTTCTCGCGCTGCGCTTCCGCAGCCGCAGCCTGCCGGCGGTACAACTCGAAAATTCCTTCGCTGGCGATGGGCTCGACCAAGATCTCGCTCAGCCCCCACACCAGCGCATCAACCCGATCCGGTGAGTAGCCGGCGGCATTCCGATCAAAGTCCGACGTGAAGGCGCACATCTGATCCTCGAGCTGGGGGAACGCACCGACGTGGTGGACACGCCCCTGCTCGTAGAGTGCTGCTACGGGCTCGGCCCGCGTGACCTTGCCCCGGCTCGCACGGATCGCTTTGTAGGCGACGTTCCAATCGACAACCCGAATCGTAGCCTCGACCATCTCGCCGCCGTTGTTGACCTCGGCGATGATCCGGTCGGCCGAATGCTGCCGATATGCCGCGATGGCGAGGCGGGCCCATTCGGTAGGCGCGTGACGACCGGATAGGTCACCGAGCACATAGCCGTGCTCGATGCCATCCGGCGCTGGGGCCTTACCGACGACGATGATACCGGTCTCGTCCGCGTCCTCGCCGCTCGTGGCGGCAGGGTCGATCGCGACGACGATGCGGATCATGTCGGGACGCGGTGCCGTCAGGCCGAGGCGGTTATCGTCAATTCCCTTCCGCGACCACAGCGCGCCCGGAACGTCATCCAGGATCTCCGCGTCGAGCTCCTGGCGCCCGAGACGGGTGCCCTCGTATTTCCGCACGATGCTGGTGAGGAACGCTGGCGCGAGGTTGCGGGCGTTCTCGACCGTCCTTCCCCGCACGACGGCGGTGTGAGGATCGGCCAGCAACCCCCTGACGAGCTTGGTGGGCTTCGGCGTCGTCGTGACGATCGCGCGGGGGTCGTCACCGAGCCGGAGCCCGAACATGAGCATGTCCCATGCTTCGGGATACCGCCACGCCGCGAGCTCGTCGCACCAGGCGAGATCGTGTTGCGGTCCGCGCAATCGCTCAGGTTCGTCGGCCGAGAACGTTGTAGCGATAGCTCCGTTCGGCCAGGTCAGGCGGCGCTTGGACGGCTCATACAGCGGCCGGTGCCATGCCGGCGAGATCGTCAGAAGACCGCTTTCGCCCTCGACCATCACGTTGCGCACGTCTGCTGCGGTCGGTCCGACCAACGCTATGCGGCGCGCGATACCGGTCTCGACAAAACCCCTGACCGTCTCGGCCCCTACCCTGGTCTTCCCGAATCCTCTGCCGGCGCACAGCATGAAGACACGCCAGTCGCCGAGGGGCGGGAGCTGGCTGGGTCGTGCCCACCAACCGCGCCAGGCCCAGGGGAACCGCAGCGCCTCATCCGGGCTCAGCCCCTCCATCACCGCCCGGCGCTGTTCCGGCGTCAGTTCCGCCAGCAGCTCGGCGGGCGATCTGTTCGAGGAGGGCAAGATTTCGCTGGCGGGCATCCGTTACCGACGTTTCGATCGGGCCTCCGTTGGGGCCGCTGATCTCGACGCTCTTCAGGTCGGGCAGGGACTTCTTCAGCAGCCCGAGGCCGGCGACAACTTGGCTGGCGGTCATTTTGACCCGCCCAAGTGCATGCCCGGTAAGGCGATTTACGAGCTGAGTGGTCTGGATGCGCTCACGGGTGAACTCGTCATGCCGCTGCTTGCGCGTGCGGGCGGCCATCGTAGATCACTTCCCTTCGTGGCGAGGCGGTCCGCTCGGGGATCGGCTCGCAAATCCATCCGGTGTCGTACACCGTGACGATGCGGTAGCTGGAGCCGGCTAAGATCCGGCGGGCGTAGAAAATCTGGACCTTCAGGCCCTGGGGATCGGGGGCGTCCCGATAGTGAGCGGGCCAGAACTCGGCATAGAGCGCGTCGCGGGTGACGAGACGGCCGAGACGGGCGACGAGGAACGTGATGAGCTGCCAGGTGCGAGGCTGGACGGCTCGCGCATCCTCGCCTACGACGACGAGGTGTCGGTCGGTGTCGAAAACCGGGGCGATCGACGGTACTATGACCGCGTCCGCGCTCGTCGCCATCTTCCCCCGCAACGTTCTACTCGCCCCTTTCAATGAGATAGCGCCCAAAGGCGATTTTGCAATCAGCTTGCGCGACTATCGCGTGAGGGCGACCCGGTCTCGACCAACTCCAAAATCCGCTTCACCTGGGCGGCGTACCATTGGGCGCCGCCGCTCGGCGGATTGATGCCCCACTGGGTCAACCGGGCCGCGATGCGGCGCAGCGAGGTGTCGCCGAGCAATCGGGCTTCAGCGATCCGCGGCAGCACGTCCTTCGCGCGACTGACCGACCGTTGCGATTGGGCTTTCCGGCCGAGGTAGCCGGTGTGCCCGTCGCCGGCTTTCATGCGCGGGCCGCCGAGCCGGGTGATCCGGTTGCCGGTCTTCCGCGAGATCCAGAACCCGTCACGCTCGATCGACGCTTTGACGACCGCCAGTGCCGCTTTCGTCCGTTCCGAGATAAGCCCGGCCTCGAGCTCGGCGACCGCGGCAAGCATGGTGACCATGAACTTGCCGATCGGTCCCGGCGGTAGCACCGGAACCTCGGAAAAGATGATACCGCCCTCACCGCTGCCCTCGACGAGGGTCAACAGGAAGACGGCGTTGCGGGCCAGGCGGTCGAGCTTCCCGACGATCAGCACCGCCCGTTTCGAGCGGCACGCGGCGAGGGCTTTCGCCAGTTGCGGCCGGTCACGATCGGTGACCTTGCCGGTTTCGATCTCGGTGAACTCGTCGACGATCTGGCCGTTCTCGGTGGCGACGCGAGTGGCGACTCTCGCCCGCTGATCCGCCAGTCCAAGGCCGCTACGGCCCTGTCCTTCGGTCGAAACCCGGTAGTAGGCGACGAACGGCGTTACCGCAGCACCGCGTCCGGCGGCCATCAGCGAGCGCGGGCGGGGCATCTTGGGGGTGTTTCAACCGTATCCGCTCGTTGCGACCGTTGTTACGGATCGCGGGCTCAGCGCTCCGTGTCGTCGAAGTGGCGCTTCAGGGCGCTCAACCCGTCGCGGGCGGCGGCAAGTTGCGCCGGCGTCTGCGGGAAGAACTCGTAGACGACCAGATTGTCGACGGCACTGGTGACCCGATAGCCGCGACGCTGAAGCGCCCGGCGGGCCGCGAGGTAGTCGAGACGGCGGGCCGCGAGGTAGTCGAGACGGCCATCCTCGTCGTCGGCGCTGTCGTCGACACCGCGATTGCCGGCGACCGCCACCCCCATCAGCGAGGGAGCATGGACCCGGCGCACCGCTCGGCCGAAGAGACCGGCATATCGCCGGCCGGCGTATTGCTCGCCGCCGTCGACCATGTCGCGGCGATAGAGGATGCCGAGCGGGTCGTCGCGAACCCTGCGGTCGACCTGATCGCGCGCCGCGAGCGCGTCGACAAGAGCCGTGCCGCGAAGACCGGCCTTCGTCAGGGAGGAAAGGAGGTGCGGGTTCGCCCGCAATGCCCGCTGAGCGCGGGTTTCGAGCGTGCCGCGGTCGCCCTCGGGTTTGGCGCGGAGGCGACCCGACGGGTTGCGCTCGCCGGACTTACGTGGTCTGCCCATTGGCACCACGACCAGCCTGCATTTCGGCATGGCTACCACACGATTGTTAGAACGGCGTTAGAGAGCGCGGAAAGCGTTCAATGCCGCGGAGCAGCCTTAGCCTCGGCGACCTGCGATTTGACGGCCAGGTACTGGTTGACCGACACCGGGAGCAACTTGACGACCGCCTCCATGACGGCGTGGCGCGTGGCCTCGTCGTCGTAAAGCGCGAGATTCATGGCGATCTGCTTCGCCATCTCCATGACCGCCGATACCAAGGACACCCCCGACTTGGCGAGCCGGGCAACGTCCTCGGAGAGCTGGGTGCCCCATTCTCGAAGGAGCCAAGCGGGGTCGAGGGCATCGACCGGCCTGTACCATTCGAGGAAATCGACCTCGCGCCTCGTGAACCGCTCGCACTCGCCGTCGGGGCGGACGGGAACGAAGACGATCACCGCCTCGTCGTGGGTCTCGTCGCGGGCCCGGCCGAGGGCGAAGTAAAGGCTGCCGTCCTCGCGATTCTGCCAGACACCGCCTTCGACGAGGGTTGCTGGATCGGCCATCAGGCCATGTCCTCGTCGGCGGGGGCGTACTCGGGCGGCGGTAGGCGCCGGTAGTCGGAGGCACCGCGGGGACGCCCGTAATCGGCCCATTTCCGAGCGGCTTCCTCGGTCATCGGCGTGACGCTGAAGATCGCGCTGCCGCCGTAGACGAAGGTTTCAAACCGCTCGCCTTCCTCGAGGAGAGGTGCGCCGGCGGCCACCGGAATGTCGACCCGCAGCATCTTGGCGCCGAACTTCTCGATCTCACGGATCCGGCCGTAGTGCTTCCGGTGCCCGAAGATCTCGACGCACGCCCACACCTCGTCGGGCGCCTCGGTATCGGCCAGGCTCGACCCGTCCAGCCATCCGGCAACCCGCTCCGTCGCACGATCGCTCATGATGCTCTCTCCCTCACTGGCATTTCGAGTAGGTGCAGCTCGTGCAGCGGTCGCAATTCTCCTCGCGGATCAACGCCGGCTGGCCGCAGGCCGGGCACTGCCGCAACCACGCGGGAACGGGAGGGGCGGCGTTGCCACTTAGGGGACCGACACTGCTCCCCCCCGCCCCTCCCCCCACCACTGCCGCCGGCGCGGCAGCGATCTCGTGCTGATCCTCTTGCTTCTCCGGCAGGAAGCCGATCGCCCGCATGTGGTGTTCGATCGTGTGACCGATCGCGGCCGGCAGGGACGGATAGAACTTGCCGTTGACGTGGCCGCCGCCGGCCTTGCCGAAGATCGCCTGCAGCTCGGTCGCGACAAATGCCACGTCGCCGCCGCGGCGCCAGACGGCGCTGATCATCCGGCCGAGCGCGACGCGCCAAGCGTCCGACTCGGCGTCGTTGGAGATCAGAAAGATTTCGTAGGGCCGCGGCCGGCCGTGCTCGACCACGTCGGTGATCAGCACGTAGAGGGCGTGGTCGCTGCCGGGCCAGCGGATCTTGTAGCGCTTGCCGTCGAGCTCGTCGGGTGCCACGAGCGGCGCGGTCAACGTCACGACGTTGGTGCCGGGCGCCGGCGCCTTCTCCTCGGCCGGGATGACGTTCAGTACCGAGCCGGTGACCTCGTTCGGTCGATAGGTCGTGCAGCTCTTGCACCCTAGCTCGTGAGCCCGCCGGTAGACGCCTTTGAAGTCGGCGAAGGGGATGGTTTCGGGCAGGTTGACCGTCTTCGAAATCGACTGGTCGACATGCTTCGCGACCGCGGCAAGCATGGCGATGTGATCCTTGGGGCGGAGCGTCTGCGCGTCGAGGAAGTAGTTCGGCAGCGGCTCGTCACCCCTCAGCTCGCGCCACTTCCGATACGCGAAATCGGTCACCTCCTCGGTGACCTTCGACCCGTCGGGCTGGAGGACATCGCGGGTGTAGCGGAACGAGAACGGCGGCTCGATGCCGCCGGAGACGTTGCCGGCAAAGAGCGAAATCGTGCCGGTCGGGGCAATCGCGGTCAGGTGCGAGTTGCGCATGCCCTTCTCGGCGATCGCCGTCTTCACCTCGTCGTCGAGCCCCTGGACGTGCTCGCTGGCAAGGAACTTGTCGCGGTCGAACGCCGGGAACGATCCCTTCTCGGCAGCGAGCTCGGCCGACGCCAGATAGGCCTCGCGCTCGACCGCCGCCATCCAGTCCTCGGCGGTCTGGATAGCATCGCGCGATCCGTACCGCTGGCCGGTCATGATCAGCGCGTCGGCAAGGCCGGTGATGCCCAGGCCCATGCGGCGCTTGTTCTGCGCCTCCTGCCGTTGCGCCTCGAGCGTGAACTTGGACACGTCGATCACGTTGTCGAGCATCCGCACCGCCGGCCGCACCAGGTCGCGGAGATCGCTGATGACGATTCCGGCGTCGCGGGTGAACGCGGCTCGCACAAGCGCCGCCAGATTGATCGATCCGAGGAGGCAGGCGCCGTAGGGCGGTAGCGGGATCTCGCCGCAAGGATTGGTCGAGATGATCGTCTCGCAATAGGCGAGGTTGTTCCGCCGGTTGATCCGGTCGATGAAGATCACGCCGGGCTCGGCGACGTCGTAGGTCGCCCGCATGATGCGATCCCACAGGTCGCGCGCCTGGACGATCTTCCGCACCTCGCCGCCGAACACGAGCGGCCATTCCTTGTCGGCATCGACCGCGGCCAAGAAGGCGTCGGTGACGAGGGTCGACAGGTTGAACATGCGGAGCCGGCCCGGATCGCGCTTCGCGTCGACGAACGCCTCGATATCCGGGTGATCGCAGCGCAGCGTCCCCATCATCGCGCCGCGGCGCGCGCCGGCTGACATGATGGTGCGGCACATCGAATCCCAGGTGTCCATGAAGGTCAGCGGACCCGACGCGTCAGCGTCGACCCCCTTCACCAGCGATCCCTGCGGCCGGAGCGAGGAGAAGTCGTAACCGATGCCCCCGCCTTGCTGCATCGTCAGCGCCGCCTCGCGGAGGTGCGCGAAGATCCCGTCGAGCGAATCGGGGATGATCCCCATCACGAAGCAGTTGAAAAGGGTCACGTCCCGGCCGGTCCCGGTGCCGGCGATAATCCGGCCGCCGGGCAGGAACTTGAAATCCTCCATCGCCCAGTAGAAGAGCTTCGCCCACACATCGGCCCCTCTAGTCTCCGGCGCCGCGAGAGCGCCGGCGACGCGCGCCCAGGTGTCCTCGACGGTCTGGTCGACGATGATCCCGTTCGGCCGCTTCAGCCGGTACTTGGCATCCCAGATCTTCGCTCCGATCCCCTCGATCATTTCACGATCCCCACGTCCTTGAGTTCCTGGCGGCTTGGTGCGCCCTTTCGCTGGGGGTCGACCGTGCCGTGGCAACCACGACAGCGAAGGGTGTTCCCGGTAGGGAGGGCGCGATACGGGTCCGTTATCCAGCACGGGCCGTCGAACCGGGGGTCGTCGGCGAAGCATTCCCGCGGCGCGCGGGCACGACGGATCGGTTCGCACCGGGCGACGGTGTCGGCGGGGGCGCTCATGCAGCTGCCCTCCCGCCGATGATGGGCAGCATGAAGCCGGGTTCATGGGGCGGGCACGCGGGCGCGACGATCGGCACCGGCGTGGGTTCGGGCACGGGATCGCCATCCCTGATCGCAATCGTGACCCGGCGGACGTTCCACGCTCGCCCGATCGCGTCGGCGTAGTGCGTGTTGACCCAGTTGCGGATGAACTTCGTCGGAGCACTCAGAAAGACCTCGCCAGCACCGAGCCGGTCGATCCGTAATGTGACGAACCAACTGCGGAAGGCCGCAGCGCCGAGGTCGCGCGCCAGGCGGTCACCGGGCTCGCCGAGCTCGTGCCGGATCTGTGCGCCATCCTCACCGGGCGACGGTGTCGGCGGGGGCGCCGGCTCGCCGCTGTCGCGCCAGCGCTCGCCATCGAAGAACTTCGCGGCCCCGCACCACTCGGCGAAGGCCGGCTTTGCCTGACGAAAGCGTTCGATGCCGGTGATCAGGTCAGCTCGGGTGAAGTGCTTCCGCGCCTTCCAATAGGCTGACCGAGCCCGCTTCTTGTCGCGGTTGGGGCCGCCGGCTTTCAGCCACACCGCCCACCACTCGTCGAAATCATCCCCCTTCCGAGATTCGTCAACGAAGAGAGATGCGCGCGGCAACGCCGTGCGCGCCGGATGCGCGCCCTCGCGCATCTCTTGATTCCCTTCTTCTATTCCTTCCCTTCTTTCATCTATATAGGCGGTCCTCCCGTGGTCCTGGCTTGGTCCTAGCTTGGTCCCGGCACTGGTCCTGACCTCTTCGTCGACCGACGTTTCAGATTGATATTTCAGGTAGTTGCAGAGACGGACTTTGGTCCCGGCACTGGTCCTGGAAACGACGATCATGCCGTCTTGGACCATGCGTCGGAAAAGCCCCCGAACGGTGTTTTTGTGGAGCCCGAAATCGTCGGCGACCTGCCGTTCGGTGAGGAGCAATTCGCCCACCTCGAGCGCGAGCGGACCGAGCTTTGTGCGGACGGTCGTCGGTCGCCACTGGGCCGCGTCCTTCATCCAGGAGAAGACTGCAGCCTCCTGCTTGTTGCGGAAGACCGGGTTATCCCAGAGGCGCCGGAACTGCCGGGTATAGCCGCCCTCGTGGCTCATGGGCGGTCGCTCCCGCAACGCTCGTGCAGCGGCAGCACGCCCTGGTTTGGGTCTCTTTCGAGCAACCACCTGACTTCGGCGACGGTCCGTTGCAGCTCCCGGTCGCAGCCCATTTTCTCGGCGATCACCCGGCAGGCGTGCATGACGGTCGTGTGGTCGCGGTTGCCGAAATGCTTCCCGATCGCGGGAAAGCTGTGCGGCGTCATCTCGCTCGCCAGATACATCGCGACCTGGCGCGGGCGGGCGAAGCGCCGCGCTCGCCGATCCGATTTCATCTCGATCATCGGCAAGCCGAAGCGTTGCGCGACGGCGTACTGGATCTCGGCAATGTGCAGTGTCATGCCGTCGCTCCTGCGAAAAGATCGGCGGTGTCGGGTTCGCGGGTGCCGCGAGCGGCAGGGAGCGCCGGCGGCGTGATGGTCTCGATGGTGACGACGAGCGCCGGCGCCTCGGCGTAGACCTTGCGGATCACCGCATCGACGATCTGCCGGTCATCGACCCAGGCGACGCCGTTGAGCGCGTCGAGGCATTTGAGAAGATTGTCGGCGTCCGGTGTCGTCGCCGGCCGGATATGGCCCGCCAGCGCGGCTTGTTGCTTCTTCGCCGACCAGCTCGGCGCTGGCTGAAATCGGGCTTCGACCATGACGCGGATCGGCTGAGCGGTCGGCGGTCGCCCGGCCATCTCTTGCTGCGCGGCATATCGGAGCTGCGACTCGTACCGGGCCGTCCGGTCGTCCGTGTAGACGCGGGCGAACCCCGTGCGTGGATTGACCGTCGCACGGGGCCGGCCCTTGCCCCGCGGCGGACCCGCGAGGGTGATGACGACGTGGAGTGACACGGGCGCCGCTCAGGCGCCCGGCTGATCCGCTCGCGACTCCTTACGTGGGCGACCCCGGCCGCGCTTGAGGGGCTCCTCGCTGGGGTGACCGGCACCCGGTTCCGGCGCGATCCAACCCGCCAGCCATTGCTCGTGCTCCGGGGTGCCATCGCCGAAGGGATTGGTCGACTCGTCGGCACCGGCTTTGCCGGCCTTCGCGCCCATGTCGCGGGCGCGTTCGGTATCGGCGAAGAACCCGTCGTTCCAAGCCTTCCGTGCGGGCATCCACTCGGCGAAGGGATTGTCGATCGGTTGTTGACCCGCCACGGCAGCGGCGATGCCCATCACACTGAAATAAAGCGCCGCCCGCTCGGTGAGCGCGGTCTTGGGATCGCCGTCTTCAAGGCCGTCCAGCTGCGCCTGGAAGTAGCCGGCGTGGTAGCGGGCCCGCTCGGCTGACTCGCCGGGGAACGGGCAGAACTCGATTGACCGGCCGGATTTGCCGTCCTCGTAGCCGAGGTTGTAGCCGAGCGTGCCTTCGTCGGCCGGGGCTCCGGTCGCGGCCCGCTCGCCGGCACCGCTGCGATAGCCC
This sequence comes from Allostellaceae bacterium, assembly GCA_036268075.1. GTDB lineage: Bacteria > Pseudomonadota > Alphaproteobacteria > ATCC43930 > CGMCC-115725 > DATARH01. Next base: position 205,311 of record DATAUV010000117.1, read on the forward strand.
TCCAGCCACTGCTCGTGCTCGGGGCTCGGTGCCTCGTAGGGGCATTGCTGCTCGCCGCCCTCGAGGGCGGCCGCCTTGCCGAGCGTGTAGGGCGTCGCCTCCGGCTGATCCAGCGGGAGGTCGGGTTGTTGCTTGTCGATCCGGGCGAGCCCGCGCGATCCGCGGAAGACATCGGGATCGGCCGCGACGACGATGACCCGGCCACCCTGGCGGTCGACGAGCTCGTGGCGCGTCGCCATGTCCATCGCGCCGAAGGTCATCTTCGCCTCGACGCCCTTGGGCTTGAACGTGACCTGCTCGAGGTTGACGCCGATCGCCGGGAAATTGCGCGCGCCGATGATCTCGACGCAACGCTTGATGATGATCTCGCTCTCCACTTCGATTTCGGCGGCGAGGTTGCTTTGCTGGGTCTCGCTAAGGAGCGGCCAAGGATTGCGCTGCTCGCGGAAGAGGCCCAGGAGGTAGTCGCGGAGATCGCCCGACAATGTGCGCTCCGCCAGCGCGGCCGATGCGGCCATATTGCTGATCATCGCGGCGCCGTTGGTGTGGTTGACGTCGCCGTTGGTGTGGTTGACGTCGCCGGTTTCTTCACCATTTTCTGACATGACTACAGCTTCCCCTCTTAAAGCCGCCCGGCGCCCACCGCCGGGCGGTGTCCGTCTCAGGTCACCCGACGCGCTTTCGGCAGCGCCATATCCGGGCAATCGTGTCCAGCGCGCGCGCCGCGGCCAGGGCCAGCCATTTGAGCAGCCATCGCATCACGGCTCCGCCGCCCACTCGGCGAGCCGGCGCCGGATCGAACTGCGTTCGACGTCTTGCCGGTCCAGTTCGGCCAGTAGGACGAGCGCCAATTCGCGGCGCCGGGCGCCGGACAGGCGGCGGTACAGCCAGTGCCGAGCGGTATCGAGGGGCACGCTCATCGCGCCCGCTAGGCGCTTCATCGGGTGGCGCGGATAGACCGCCCGGACGATCGCGGCCTCGCTCACGGTCGAGTCGCAATTCTTGTGTGACGACATGGGGCACGCTCGCGTCTTAGTTTCAGAGCGTTCCCCGCCGGAACGAACCCCCGGTGAGACACGTTGAACCGACGACTCGACGACAGCTTTCCCCCATCGCGGCAAATCCCCTCGCCGCTGCTGTCGTCGGGTCCGAAGTTCGGCAACCGCCGGGCTAGAGCCCATCTGGGCTCCCTATTTTTCGCGCGACACGAAGGCCCGGATCGACCGCCACCCGCAGCGACCCATGCAGCGGGCAGCACGCGGCGACGATGCTGACGACGTGGCTATCGTCATCAATTCCATGAGCACAGCAGCACGCGAAGGTGGGGGTATGGCTCTCATCTTGGCTCGATTCGGAGCCGGCAGAAACGCGCGAGAAATCGGGCGCGTCTGGCGTCATGATCGCAGCTCCAGCAACGAAAGGAGCCGTACACCACGAACCCCGAGCATATCGCAGTGACGCTGGTAGCCGCCATGATGACCGGCAAGCGGCCGACCACGAACAACGCCGACCGCGCGATCGAACTCTACTGGCGCATCCTCAAGGGCCTGGAGCGTCGCGACGATGCGATCCAGCCGCGTGATCTGACAGACTACAATGTCTAATTCGACGGGCATTTTATGCCGCCACCTCAGCTCGCGACGCGAAACTCTTGTGTTGGCGGTAATGGGTTATCTGCGCCCGGGCGCGCTCCGACGTGGACCTCCGGCAGTCGCGACCGGCCCGCAGGCCGAACACGAAGCCAGGATCACCCAAGGCGTCTCGCCCGAAGGCAGTCGGCGTCATGCGAGCCTCGGTAAGGAAGCTCTCGATTTCGTGCAAAAGCGGATCGGGCGAGGTGTTCATCAGGAATAGGAAAATAATAGGCTATTTCCTACCCGTCAAGCGGGGTGTTCCTATTGGATATTTCCTATTCGGCCGGCGACAATCATCCGATGGACCTTGACGCCCCGCGCCTCCGGCTGTTGCAACTCGTCGCTGATCGCGACACGGACCTCGCGACGGCCTCGCGCCTCGTCGGGAAAAACCACGCCTACCTTCAGCAATATGTGAAACGCGGCACGCCGCGAAACCTGCCGGAGGAGGTTCGGCAAGCTCTCGCCGCGCATTTCCGGGTCGATGCGGACGAGTTTCGGCCGGATGGGGTTCCCCCCGGCGCTGCGGTAGCGAGGAAAGCACGGCATCTCGTGCCGATCGCCGGCCACGATTACGCGTTGCTACCCGTCTACGACCTTCGGCTGTCGGCTGGCCCCGGCGCGTGGGCTGGCGACGATAGCGAGCCGCTGTATTTTGAGCCCTATCGCTTTCAGTGGCTGAGGTCAATTACCGCGGCCGCGCCGGAGATGCTGGTCGTTGCGCGAGTGGAGGGCGATTCGATGGAGCCGACGCTCCACAACGGCGACCAAGTTCTTCTCGACCGCACGCGGACAAGGGCAACGCGCGACGGCATTTACGGGTTGCGGCGAGATGAGGACCTGCAGGTCAAGCGGGTAGCCGTCGACCCGCGCTCGGGTCTGCTGACCATCATCAGCGACAATGTCCAATATCCGCGGTGGGAAGGGGTGAACCCGGAGGCCGTCGAAATCATCGGCCGGGTGATCTGGTTGGGACGCGAAGTGTAGGGATAGGAAGATAAGTAGGACTATGCCTATTGACTGATAGGAAATAGCCTATTAACGTCGCCTTTGTCCGATGGATGGAGGCGACGATGCCAGATACGGTTACCGCGGAATACGCGCTCCCCGAGTTCCTGCGGCCGGTCACAACCGGCAAGCTCAAGCCGATCTACTCGTTCCTGATTGCCTGCGGTCTCCGGCGCTTTGTCAACGGCGAGCGCGGGCCGGAAGAGTTCTCGGGTGCGACCGCCGACGAGCACCAGTCCAACGGCGCATGGGGCATCCACCAGCTCCGGCTGCGCCTGCCGTTCGATGACCAGGACTACCGGGTCATCATCGCGCCGGCAAACGCTCCAATTACGGTTGGTGGCATTCCAGTCGACCAGCATTTCAGCTATCCGCTCGGTGCCCTGCCGGCGGTCACGGACGACGCGCCGTGACCGCGCCGTTCCGACCCGGCGAGCTCATCCTTCTGGCGCGCGATCCGCACGAAGCACGGATCGTGGTCTCGTGTGAGCCCTACGCCTCGAGCCCGATCGAATATTGCGTCCGGTGTCGGACGCAGGGATACGAGTTCGGCGGCCACACCGACCTTGGCGTGATGACCGAGATCGCGCCGGCGACCAGCTACATTGCGGCGCCCGCCGATTGGCGCGACGCGCCGGTGCTGCCCAACGGGTACGCCGCGTCCGGCCTCTCGCACGAGGCTTGGGAGCAGAAGCGGCGCAATGACAACGCGGACCGCGATCACCAGCTTGCTCTCGTGCTCTGGGCCGAGCAGACGATCGCCTGGGCGCACGAATGCCTCGCCGGCATCGATCCCGGCGCCGCGGTTGCCGAAGAGCGAAGCGCCGCCATCATGCTATTGCGGGCCCGGGCGCGGTTGCGCGGCGAAGACCCGGATGCGGCGCCAGTCGGGCGGGCGGCATGACCCGCGACGAGATCGTTGCCCGCGAATTCGAGCACGTGCGCTGCCGCACCGTGTCGCAGCGGCAAAAGCCTGTTCGTCGTCTCCGCCTCGTCCTCACTGCTGCGGGAGTTCCCGACGGTGACCGGCACTGGCCGGTCGACGAAGGCGCCATGGTCGATCTTGCAAGGGAGGTTGCGTGATGCCCTCCGCCGATTGGCCCGACGACGTGAAGCCGCTGCCGCGCCGCCGTCGCTCGATTTGGGATGGCGAGGCGATCGAAACGCTGAGGCGCGTGCGCCGGCGACCGATCCCGCTGCGCGACATGATCGCGTTGGTACTCGCTCTGGCCCTTACGGGCATCATGCTTGGCGCTCATTACTGGGGGCACTGGTGATGGCCGACGACCACGCCTACGGGCTCACCCGTCTGCAACGCGATTGCCTCTTGGTCATCCAGGAGATCGTCGACACGACCGGCGCGGCACCGTCGATCGAGGAGCTACGGCAAGAGCTCGACCTGAAATCGCGATCCCAGGCGCAGCGCCTGCTGCGCTGCCTGCGCGAGCGCGGATACCTGACCTGGCCGGACTCCGCGGCGCGCAGCATCACGGTCCTGCACCGCATCCCGTACCCGGACGACTTTCTGTTCGAGGTGGTGCGACCGGCCGATTCGTCGGCCGAAGGCGCGCGACCGTGAGTGCCTTTCCGCTCGGCGCCGGCGTGCGCCGCAAGGACGACCGCCGCTGGTTGGATATCGGCTGCATCGTTGGTCGGCTCGGCCGCGGTTGCTACCGCGTGCTGTTCGAGGCGTGCGGTCTCGCCGACCTCCACACGAGCGAGCTGCGCTACCTCGCCTGCCGCAGCGAGATCGCCAAGACCTGGCGGGATCTGCGCGCCGCCCAGGGGCTCAGGCCATGAGCGCCAACGTCGTCCGCGACATGCCCGAAGCCGAATACCACGCCACGAAGGCATTGTCCGCCGGGGGCGCTTGGTCGCTCGCGAACGACTGCCCGGCGATCTACTGGCATTCCTCGCCGTTCAACCCCGACGCCGCGCCGGCCGAAAACGCGAAGGTCATGGACATCGGGACGGCGCTGCATCTCGCCGTCCTCGAACCGGATCGGTTGCAAGAGCGCACGGTGCTGGTCGAGGCCGAAGACTGGCGCACCAAAGCGGCGAAAGAGGCACGGGACGCGGCTTACGAGGCCGGTCTGACCCCGCTGTTGCTCAAAGACCGCGATCTCGTCGACCGCCTCGCTAATGTGCTCCGGCGCAACGAGTACGTCGCCCGCCTCCTTGATGGCGCCGACACGGAAATCTCCTATTTCTGGGACGCCGGCGGTGTCGGCGGCAAGGCACGGGCCGATCTCGTGACCAAGGATTGCAGCGCGATCGGCGACTTGAAGGCGAGCGCCAGCGCGAGCCCGCTGTTCTTCCAGCGCCGGGCCTTCAATGCCGGGCACTTTCTGCGCACGCCTTGGTATGTCGACGGCTGGGAAGCATCGACCGGCAAGCGCGCCGAGTACTGGTACATCGTCGTCGGTTGCGAGGAACCGCATCTCGTCTCGGTGCTTCAGCTCGACCAGAAGGCCGTCGAGTGGGGCCGCATGATGATTCGCCGCTCCCTCGACCTCTTCCGCCGCTGTCGCGACCGGGGCGTGTGGCCCGGCTACTGCGACCGACCCATGCGGATCGGTCTCCCGACCTGGGCCGAATATCAGCTCGCCGACCGCGAGCAGGAAGGCCATTTCCGCGACGGCGACCCGTCGCTCCTCGCGCTCGGCGCCGAACTCTACAAGCCCATGGAGAGCCACCATGCCTGACGGCAATGTGTTTCAGATCGCCCGCGCCGTCCGCGTCAACACGCCGGCCTTTGTCGCGCTGTCGGGACCATCGGGCAGCGGCAAGACGCGGAGCGGCCTCGAGCTGGCGACGGGGCTCGCCGGCGGGGGCAAGATCCTCGTCGCCGACACCGAGGGAAACCGCGCCCTTCACTACGCCGATCTTTACAAATTCGATCATGTCGAATGGCGGCCGCCGTTTACGCCGGAACGCAATGCCGAGCTGATCGACCTTGCCGAGCAGAGGGGATACGCGGTCCTCGTCATCGACAGCGAGTCGGACGAATACGAGGGAGAAGGTGGCCTTCAGGAAATCCGCACCGCGACCAATGACGAGTTCTGGGCCAAGACCAAGGCGCGGCACAAGCACGCGCTCATCAACCGGATGCGGCGGGCCAAGGTCCACATCATCTTCTGCCTGCGCGCCGAGGAGCGTGTCCGCATCAGCAAGGTCGACGGTCGCCCTGTCGTCGAGCCCCTGGGCTGGATGCCGCTTTGCGAGAAGCGGTTCATGTACGAGGTGCAGTCCTCGTTCATGTTCAGCCCGGAGAAGCCGGGTGTACCTCGGCCGATCAAGCTCTACGACATCCACGCCAAGTTCTTCCCGGAAGGCCGTCTAGTCTCACGACAGGCCGGTGAGGCGCTGGCGCAATGGTGCGCCGGCGGGGCGCCTGCACCGATCTATGCGCCGACGGTCGAGGACCGTGCGCGCGCTGCGGCGGAACGGGGAAAGACCTCGCTTCAGGATTTTTGGAAGCCGCTCGACCGCGCCGAGCGCAGCCAGATTGCGCACCTGATCGGTACGCGCGACCAGCCAGGCGAATTGACCCTGCTGGCAAAGCGTGTCGACGAGAACGCCGACCCGCCCGATGACCTGCCGTTCGACGATGAACGCAACCAGCGGGAAGATCCGTTCGGCCTGCCGCCGCTGCCGCGGCCAGCCTCTGCAAACGCGCCGGGTGGGCCGGCGCGGCGCCCTGCCGACCCGGAGGCTGAGCCGACGCGGGGCGCCCCTATTCGCCGCGATGATGGCTTCTGGACCGGCGACCTCATCGTGCGCGGCGCTGGCACCACCTGGGGCATCGAACTCCAGCGCCGCATCCGCGAGGCTGAAGGTCCCGACGTACTCGCCGCGTTGCAGGCGGCCAACCAGCCGACGATCGACCATCAAGCCGGTATCGCCGCTGAAGAGATGATGGTCGCGTTCGAGACGCGAGCCGACGAGCTGCAAAAGGAGCCGGTGTGATGGCGACCGCCGGCGACGAAGTCGCGCTCGCCAAGGTCGATCCGCACGAGCCGGTCTTCGTGCTGCGACCGACCGACGAACTCGCCCTGCCGGTGATCCGCTACTGGATCGCGCTCGCCCGCCAGCACGGAACGCCCAAGGCCAAGCTGGACCGGGCGATCCGCGCCGCCGCGGCGATGAGCGACTGGCAGCACGCCTATCCCGATCAGGTGAAGGTGCCCGACTGATGGCGGTCGACCCTCGCCTCGATGCGGTCGCGCTGGCTTACGCGCGCCTCACCTATCCCTACGCCGAGCGGCTGGGCCCGCATATGGCAGATGCGAGGGTCGAGGCGCATCGCTTCCTCGCGATGCTCGACGCCGCGTTCGGTCGATGCGCGGGCACGATGGTCGAGGAGGATGAGTTCGGGGGTGTCCGGTCGTGACCGACGATCTTTTCGACGAGATCCCGCGCCGACGCTACGCCGCAATCATGGCTGATCCACCCTGGCATTTCCGGTCGAGAACGGCGCTCCAATCGGCCAACTGGAATTCGCGGCGCGACGCCGAAAAGCACTATGCGGTTATGGACGTCGGGGCCATTTGCGCGCTGCCTGTCCGCGAGCTGTCCGCAAGGGAAGGCGCTCACCTCTTCCTCTGGACGACCGGCCCTTTTCTTCGGCAGGCGTTCGATGTTCTCGACGCGTGGGGCTTCCGGTACAGCGGGGTCGCCTTTACTTGGCTGAAGATGAAACGCCGGTTCGACCCGGCACAGATCCGCATGATCCCGATGACCGAGGGCGATCTGCATGTCGGTCTCGGCCTGACGACCCGGAAGAACACCGAATACTGTTTGCTCGGCCGGCGCGGCAACTGCCGGCGATCGGCACGCGACGTGCGCGAGGTGATCGTTGCTCCGGTGCGGGAGCACTCGCGCAAGCCCGGCGAGGCGTTCCGGCGTGTCGAGCGGTATTGCACCGGGCCTTACCTCGAGCTCTTCGCCCGGCGCCTCTGGCCCGGCTGGGATGGGTTCGGGAAGGAGATCGGCGGCTACGTCGGCGCTACTCCGACCCAGCGGAGGGCGGCGTGATGCTGACCATCCTCAGCCTCGGCGCTGGCGTACAGTCGACGACGCTCGCACTGATGGCAGCGCACGGCGACGTCACCCCGATGCCCGACTGCGCGATCTTCGCCGACACCCAATCTGAACCGGCCGCGGTGTATGAGCACCTGGCCTGGCTGATGTCGCCGAACGTGCTGCCGTTCCCGGTCCACGTCGTCAGCAAGGGCAGCCTCCGCCAAGAGATCCTCGATGCCTGCGCCGGACTCACCGGCGCCTGGGGGCGCCCGCCGTTCTTTGTGAAGAATGCCGACAACGCGCAGGCACAGTTGCTGTGGGAATTGCTGCCGCTTGCTGGCGGCACCGAGTTGGATAAAGGGCGGCGCCGAAAACGCGACAGCGGCATGACGAACCGTCAATGCACCCAGGATTACAAGCTCGACGTGATCCGGGCGAAGACGCGGCAGCTCGCGGGACTGAAGCCACGATCGCGCGGCCCGGAGGCGCCGATCGTCGAGCAATGGGTCGGGATTTCATGGGATGAACGCGTGCGGGCCAAACCCGCGGAGGAGCGCTGGATCAAAACTCGCTGGCCTCTCCTTGAGCGGCAGATCACCCGTATCGACTGCATGAGGTGGCTGGCCGACCACGGCTATACCGTCCCGCCGAAATCGGCCTGCACCTTCTGCCCGTTTCACAGCGATGAGGAATGGCGCCGGCTTCGCGACCACGACCCGACCTCATGGGCCGATGCGGTCGCGATCGACCGAGCACTGCGTGACGACGCAAAGCATTTTTCTCTCAAGGGCACGCTTTACCTGCATCGCTCGCTGAAGCCGCTCGACCAGGTCGACTTGTCGACGCCGGAGGACCGCGGCCAAGGGGCGCTATTTCCGAACGCTATGGCCGCCTACGAGTGCCGGGGGATGTGCGGGATATGACGGCCCTACCGGTCGCCTCCGAAATCCGAGGGAAGCGGCCGCCGCCGGTGCGCGTCGCCGATCTGCTGTGCGGTGCTGGCGGCAGCTCGACAGGCGCCGAGCTCGCCATCGCCGAGCTCGGCCGGGAGATGGAGCTGGTCGCCCTCAATCATTGGGACATCGCGATTGCCACCCACTCGGCGAACCATCCGACCGCCCGGCATTTCTGCCAGGACATCGAAACGGTCAAACCGCGCGATGCCGTGCCCGACGGCGTGCTCGACCTGTTGCTCGCGAGCCCGGAATGCACGCAGTTTTCCCAAGCCCGAGGCGGTCGCCCGATCCAGGATCAGAAGCGCGCGACCCCGTGGTGCGTGCCGAATTGGTGTGCCAGCCTCTACGTCCGGGCCTTCATCGTCGAGAACGTGCCCGAGTTGCAGGGATGGGGGCCGATCGATAGCCGCGGGCGCCCGATCAAGAAGCTCAAGGGCAAGACGTTTCTCGCCTGGATCGAATCCCTGAAATCCCTTGGGTATCGGGTCGAATGGCGCGTCCTGAACGCGGCCGACTACGGCGACCCGACGACGCGACGGCGCCTCTTCATCCTCGGCCGCCGTGACGGTCGCCGGATTAGATGGCCCGATCCGACGCACTCGCAACAGGGCGGCACGGACCTCCTGGGCCACACGACCGAGCGCTGGCGCGCGGCGCGCGAGGTCATCGACTGGAGCCGCAAGGGTCGCTCGGTCTTCCTCCGCAAGGTGCCGCTGAAGCCGAACACGCTGCGCCGACTCAAGGCGGGGGCGTTGCGCTTCTTCGGTCCTTGGGCAGCGTGGTATGCCGCATTGCTCGACCTCGAAATCGAGCGGTCGATCGCGCGATGGGGCGACAAAAAGTCACCTAAGACCAGCGCCACGCGAGGCGACGCTGACGGGGCCTGTCTGATCCAGCTGCGCGGCACCAGCGATGCGCGGTCGCTCGGCCTGCCGCTGCCGGCGGTTACTGCCGGCGGCAAGCATCTGGGCGTGGCCGAGGCCTTCGTGTTCCCCGCCAACCAGGGCGCCGGCCGGGCGCGCGGCATCCGCAGCGCCGACGAGCCCTTGTCGACGATCCTTACCCGCGATGGTCTCGCGGCAGCCGAACCGCTGTTGTTGCCGCAAGGGAGTAATCAGCCGACCAGGTCCCTCGACGAACCGTTGCCGACACTGGTCACCCACGGCAAGCCCGCGATCGTCGAACCCTTGCTACTCCGCATCGATATGGGCGGCGCCAAAACGCTCGGTACGCGCAACACGCAGGATCCTCTCTACACCATCACCACGGCAGGCGGCATCGGCATAGCGGAGCCCTTCCTGCTCGGTCAGCACGCCGGAAACGCTCCGCGGAGCACCGACGAACCGCTGATGACCTTGTGCGCGGGCGGCGCAGTAGGCATTGCGGAGCCGTTCGTCGCGACGCTGGCGCACGGAAACGAGCCGGGCGAGCGCGATCCGCACAGCCGCCGGGTCGCCAGCCCGGACGAACCGCTCGGGACGATCACCGCTGGCGGCGGCAAGTATGGGGTCGCCGAGGCCTTTTTGATGCCGGTGACCCACGGCGGCGATCCCGGCCGTGTGTGTTCGCCTGAGGTGCCGCTCCCGACAATCACGACCGCCAATCGCGGCGAATACGGCGTCGCCGCGCCGTTCATCGCGCCCTACTATGGGTCGGGCTCCGGCACGACCGGCAAGAGTGTCGACGAACCCCTCGACACCATCACGGCGAAAGATCGGTTCGCCCTCGCCGAGGCTTTCCTAGTGCCGAATTTCGGCGAGCGGGAGGGTCAACCGCCGCGGACGCATGATATTGCGCAACCGCTGCCAGCCGTGACCAGCCACGGCGCCGGCGGACTCGCCGAGCCGGCTTTCCTGCTCAATCGACACGGCGACCGCCCAGGCGGACCGCGCGCGCACGCGGTCGACGAACCGCTGCCGACGGTGACGACCCGCGGCGCTGGCTACTTGGTCACCCGGTACGGCACCGACCTGCTCTTTCGGATGCTCGACAATGATGAGCTCGCCGCGGGAACCAGCTTCGATGCTGCCCCGCGCCCGTATGTCTTCGTCGGCAAGAAAGACCAGGTCACCAAGCAGATCGGTAACGCGGTGCCGGTGCGCCTGTCGAAGGCGCTCGTGCGCGCGGTGCTCGAATCGTGAAAAAGGGAAAAGAGACGTGAAGACCCTCTCGCTCTGGCAACCGTGGGCCTCGTTCATTGCGATCGGCGTCAAGCCCTTCGAGACGAGAGGCTGGGCACCTCCACCAGCGCTGATCGGTCAGCGCATCGCCATCCACGCGGCAAAGAAGCCCGTCGACGCCGATAATCGAGAGTGGTCACGCCGAGCCGGGGTTGAAGGCGACCTTCCACTCGGGGCGATCATCTGTACGGCCATCCTCGCCGGCGCTTATCTGTGCGGCTTGGTTGCCAGCCGCTCAGCGCCGGCGGTTTGGGTCACACGACGCATCGGCGACTCGCCCCACAAGGCGCATCTGATCACCGACGACTATGGGGATTACTCGCCCGGTCGGTTCGCATGGTGGCTGACTGATATCGAGCGGTTCGTCCCGCCGATCCTGGCGCGCGGTGCACAGGGTTTTTGGGAATGGAGCGGGACGCTCGGCATGAAGGCTGCCGACTGCGGAACTTGCCGGCACCGCAACAATGGGACGCTCGCCGACTATTGCTATCACGCGGCCCTCGACCAGACGCATCCGTGTGATGGCCGACCGATACCGAGCTATCCCAAATCCCCAATTTGGTGCCCTGGATATGAGCTTGAGGATGGCGATCCCGTTGAGGTGGCAGCCTGACCGTTCCCACCTTCCACGACGCCGCCAAACGGCTGATGCGCGACATCATCGACGTCCAACAGCGTGGCGTCGGTGGCTATGACGGGCCGGTCCCGAGCGATCGAGCCGTTCCTGTGGCTGGACCGCGACCGGCTTCAGGGCCGGGCATCATAAGCATCCATGAGGACCGCGATGGCTGACCTGACGCCGGGACAAGTGCGGGCGTTACGTAACGCATGCGTCTCAGGTTATGGAGCACGGATTGAGACCGAGATTGGCTTAGGCCTTCAAAAACTCGGTCTCGGATCGTTGTATTACATCTGGTACTCCGATCAGCAGTTCACGTTTATCGCCAATGCCGCCGGCCGCTCAGCCCTGGCCGAGTCTGCCGATGCCTGACGCCGAGACCATTGGTACGGCGGAGGCGCGCCGGATCACCGGCTTTTCGCAGCGCTGGTTTACCAAGGCCGCATGCGACGGCAAGATACCGGGTGCTTATCAGCCGGCGGGCGAACGTGGTGGTTGGCGTTTTGAGCGCGACAGCTTCGACCGTTGGTGGGAGAACGCTCGCAACGGGGGACGCACGACATGGCGAGCATCTACTGGCGGGGCCGGATCGCGTGGGGCCGCGTCGAACGTCAAGGCCGTGAATATCGGCAGTCCCTTAAAACAGTATCTGAAAAGGTTGCGAAGCAAAGGCTGAAGATCTGGGTCGAAGAACTCGACCGGGTTATCCTCGGCGGTAAACCGCGCCGTACCTTCGACGAGCTGACCCGCGAATTCTGCGAAAAGCACCTGCCTGATCTCAGGCCGAGCTCGCGCGACCGCTACCTCTCTTCCCTGGAGGCCCTGGCCGAATCCTTTGAAGGGCTCTATCTCGACGAGATCAACGGCAGCTCGCTCCACGATTTCGAGGCAAAGCGGCGCGGCGGGGGCTGGCGATCGTCGCCGAAGCAGCGCGGCAAGCGCCGCTACCGCAACCTCACCCCTTCCACGATCCGCCGTGACCTCGCCTGCCTGTCGTCTATGTTCGGCTATGCCATCGAAATCGAGTGGGTCGACGTCAACCCGATCTCGCCCTACCTGAAGCGCGGCAAGCGCCGGGGGCTGCGCGAGGCACCGCCGCGGCGGCGGTATCTGACCCTCGACGAAGAAGCGAAGCTCCTCGCGGCGGCACGCGGGTCGAAAGAGGCGCCCGACCTCTACGACGCCATTTGCGTCGCGATCGATACCGGCTTACGCCGCAGCGAGCAGCTGCTATTGCGCCGGCCGCAGCTCCGCTACGACCGCAACGATGTCCACCTGACCGAGGGCACGAAGAACGCCAAACCACGCGACGTGCCGCTGTTGCCACGGGCGCGGGTGATCCTTGAGCGGCGCCCGATCGTCCTCGTGCGGCGCCCCGGCGCCCCGGCACAGGAACCGGCACAATATGCGTCGCCCTATCTCTTCACGAACCCGGAGACCGGAAAGCCGTACCGGCACATGAACCGGGCGCTCGCCGGCGCCGCGAAGCGAGCGGGCATCGAACCCCTCACCTGGCACGACCTTCGCCGCACCTGCGGGTGTCGTCGACTCCAGGAAGACCGGATGAAGATGGAGGAGGTCTCGCTGTGGCTCGGCCATTCGAGCATCACCGTGACCGAGAAGTCGTATGCGTTCCTCAAAGAGGAGCACCTACAGCGCGCGATCGGTGCCGCCACAAAAACCGGCACAGCGGCACCGTAATGCGGGTCAAATCGCCCGGATTTCTGCGGCTCTTGCGCACCGAGACCGAGAATTTTGATTCCGGCATTCCCTGGTTCGAATCCAGGCGCCCCAGCCAGCTTTTTCAATAGGTCATGTCCCCACGAGGCGACGCGAGGTGCCGGTATGATGCCGGCGACCCGAGTGGAGGTGAGCCGGCGTGCTTTCGCATTTGTCGAGCGGGCACACTCATCTTCGCGCATAGCCGTTGATTTCGGCATGCGCGTCCCGGTTTCGCGGCGCCAAACCCGTTACTTCGGCGAGGCGGCGGCCACGACCTTCTTACAGGCGTCGGTGAGCTTATCGTTCTGTTTGGCGAGACAGGCGATGATACGTCCGCCGCCGGGGAAGGTGCCTTTGCAGAATTTATCGTAATCGCCCTGGCAGGCGGCTTTTTGCTCGGCGGTCATGGTCTGGGCCAGCGCCGGCAGCGCGAGGCACAAGGCGATGGCGATCATTGTCACGCGCAGCATGCGTCGACCTCTCTCGAAAAGCGGGGTTGAACCGCGTTCTTACCACGCGTAGCGCAGAGTGGCGCTCGCGCCGACGCTGCGGTAGGCGTCGGAAAGCTGCGCATCGACCGAGCCGATCAGGCTCAGACGGGCATTGAGGTTGTATTGGATGCCGACATGGGCGACCGCCGCATCGTCGACGAGCGGAATACCCGTGCCGGTGAACGTCAACTCCGGCACCAGCGCGAAGCTGCGCGGGATGCTGCGGCCGGGCTCGAAATCGTGCATCCAGGCCGCCCGGAGGAAGGGCGAGAAGCTTCCCCCGTCGGGCAGCTCCCACTTCCCGTCGAACTGCATCCCGAGATACATCGGCAGCGAGGTCACGTCGGTCGCGGCGAAATTCACCCCACCGCCGAGCCCGCTATAGCTTACGTTCGCGCTCCCCTGCTGTACCTGCATGGGTTGGATCGCGACAAAGGGCGTCACGTGCCCACCATTGGCACCGAGGTCGAACGAATAACCGCCCTCTACCCGGCCGCCGAAGGTCGTGTTGTGGAAATGGGTCGAGCCCACGGCGCTCAGGCCCAGGGCGCCGAGGCTGGTCGAATAACTGGTCCCGCCCGTACCGCCGAAGGCGATGCCCGAGATATAGCCGGCGCCGACGCGGCCGATTGCGTAAACGTCGAGACCGTATTCCGGCCCCTGGCCGCTCGCGTTCGGCGAACTCAGCCCGAAAGAGGACCACGTGCCGGAGACCGAGGCGCCGAACATCACCGGCGCGTTCTCCAATTCGCCATCGATGCCGGCAGCGCCGCCGTACAACTGACTGGAGAGGCCGCTGCCGCTGTTGTCGGCGGCCTGCACGCTGGCCCAGACATGCGACGCCATGCCGTAATCGGTCGTGATCAGCGGAGCAGCGCCGTCGCCGGCCGTGGCCAGCATCGCGCTCTGCACGCGCGGCGTGTTGTAGAGGTCGCCGAGCCGCCAGCCGTCGAGCCTGTCGGTGACGGTCGCGATCGTCCGCGAGGCGCTTTGGAGCGCAATGGTCGGCACCACCGAGACACCGCCATTGCCGATTGTTTGATAACCTTGCTCGAGGGCGGCGACGGTGGGCGCCTGGACCAGCGCGGCGGTGACCGCCTGCAGCAAGGGCGAGCTGCCGCGATCCTGCCCGAGCCCGAGCGCCGTCCCGATCACCCCGGCGCCCGACGACAGGCCCGCCGGAGTGAAATTTGCCGTCGACGCGATGCTGAGGCCGTTGCCGTTCGAGGACAGCGAATAGCTGAGGATGGCGCTCGGCGCGCCCGCGATCGTCAGACCCGACAGGTTGAGGCCGCCGCCCGCGACGATGACGTTGCCGAGCGACACCGTCCCCGGCGCGATCATGCCCGCGTTGACCGGGATCGGCATGATCGTACCGGAAAGTTGCGCCGAGCCGCTGACGTTGAACTGGCCCGCCGTTCCGCCATGCTGGTCGAACCGGACCTGCAGCGCGCCGGTGGCGGATTGGGCCAGCGAACCATTGATCGTCGTGCTGCCGACCCCGGCCGTGCCGAGCGCCAGCACGCCGTCATTCTGCAACACCCCGGTTCCGCCGAGATCGATCGACGGCCCGGCGACGATCGTCCCGCCGCTGAGGTTGTGCAGGAGGTTGTTGGCGCCGGCGACGAGCGCGATGGACCCCATCAACGAGCCGCCGTTGGCGACCGTCGTGTCGCCCGACAGGCTCTGGACCGCCAAGCCCGTTGCGCCATCCGCCGTCGATAGCGACCCGCTGTTGTTGAGCACGTTGGTCGGACCGTCGAAGATCACGCCGGCGCCGCCCGTGCCGCCGGTGACGGAGCTGCCCGTCCCGATGTTGATGGTCGGGTCGGCGGCGCCCATGGTGTAAATCCCGGTCGCGCCGCTGCCCGTCGCCGTGATGCTGACACCTTGGGCAACTGTGACGATGACCTTGCCGCTGGCGCCGCCGCCGCCGCCGCCCTGGAGCACGTTGCCGAAGGTCTCGGATACGACGCCGCTCTGCGAGGTATGGAAGATCGGGGCATCCATCACCAGTCCGCCGCCGCCCGCCACCGATTGCGCGATGACGCCGGTGGCGTTGGCTCCGCTGGTCGTGATCGAGGCGTTCACGTTGACCGTGACGGCGCCGGCGTTTCCGGTCCCTTTGCTGAAGGTCGGCGTCAGCGAGGCGGCGGTCGACAGCACCGCACCGCCGCCGCCGCCCACGCTCTGCGCCAGGATGCCGACCGCGTTGGCGCCGGTTGTGTTGATCGCCCCGTTGCTGGTCACGCTGACGACGCCGGCGTTCGAGCCGCTCGGCCCGGTGCCGAGGGTCGCCGTATTGGTTGAGACCGCCAGCCCGCCGCCGCCGGCGATGCTCTGCGCGACGATGCCGATCGAACCCGCACCCGAGGTCGTGATCGGGGCCGAATTGGTGACCCCCGCGCTGACGGTGGTGCTGTTTTTGCCCGGCTCGCTGGAGCTGTCGGTCTTGCCGCCGAGGGTGACGTTGCTGGCTTGAACGAGGCTGAGGCCGCCGCCGCCGGCGATGTCCTGGGCGACGATGCCGGGCGACAGCGCCTTGGTGGTGACGATGCTGCCGGACGTGTTGACGGTGACCGGTAGCGTGAAGTCGTCGCCGCCGCTGGTCGAACCCAGCCGCACGGTGCCGGTGAACACGCTCGACAGCGCGGATGAGACCGCCGCCACGCCGCCGCCGCCGGTGATGCTCTGCGCCAGCACGCCAACCGATTGCAGGCCGCTGGTCATGATGTTCGCCGCGCCGGACACGGTCACGGCGCCGGATTCGCCGCCGCCCCCGGCTTGGCCGAGCTGGCCGGTGACGGTGCCGTTGATCGTCGAGCCGCTGGTGTTGGCAAAGGTGGCGATACCGCCGCCGCCGCCGATCGACTGCGCCAGGACGCCGAACGAATTCGCTCCGCTGGTGCTGATCGACGTGGCGCCGCCGGATCCCAGCGTCACGCCGACCGTGCTGCCGGTGGCGCCGCCCGTGGAGCCGCCCAGCGCAAAGTTCGCGGCGATCGTGCCGGTCGCGCCGGCGTTGGTCGCGCTGACATAGCCGCCGCCGTCGCCGATCGACTGCGCGACGATCGCCGAGGCATTGGCGCCCGTGGTCGAGATGCCATTGTTGGCGGTCGTCACGCTCACCGCGGCACCGTTCGAGCCACTGCCGGCGCCGGCGTTCAGCTTGGCGGCGAAATTGCCGTTGCTGGTGCTGTTGTAGCTCGAAAGGACAGTGCCCGCGTCGCCGCCCACGGACTGCGCCAGGATCGCCGCCGCGCCAGCGCCGCCGGTCGCGACCGGCGCCGTGATCGAGACGCCGACGGCGCCGCCGATGCCGGTTCCCGCCAGGAAGGTCGGGGTCAACGCAAAGCCCGGCGCCAACACGACGCCGCCGCCGCCGGACACGCTTTGCGCCAGGATGCCGACACCCAGATCGCCCGCGGTCATGATCGCGCCGGTGCTGGTCACGCTGACGGTGCCGGCGTTGGAGCCGCTGGGCGCGCCGCCGAGGGTGGCCGTGCCGGTCGAGACCGCCACGCCGCCGCCGCCGCCGACCGACTGCGCGATGATGCCGGCCGAGCCGGCGCCGATGCTCGTGATCGCCGCCCCGTTGACCACCCCGACCGGGCTGCCGACGCCGGAGTGGTCGCTAAGCGAGCCAAAGGTGACATTGCTCGCGTTGACAAGGCTCAGCCCGCCGCCGCCCGCGACCGACTGCGCCACGAGGGCCGGCGACAGCACGCCGGTCGTGGTGATGCTGCCGGTCGTATTGACCGAGACGGTCTGGTTGCCGTCGCCCTCGCTGTGGCCCGCGGCGAGGCCCAGGGCCATCGTGCCGCTGAACCCGCCCGTGCTGGGCGACGTGGCGACCGCGACGCCGCCGCCGCCGCTGACGGCCTGGGCCAAGAGACCCACCGATTGCTGCCCAGCCGTCCAGATCGTCTCGTTGCTGACCACGCTGACGGTGCCGGCCATCGCCGTGTTGCCGTTGTCGGAGCTGGCGGTCTGTCCGAGCCTGCCGGTGCCGATCTGGGAGGTGACCGAGCTGCCCGATGGCGCCAGGTCGAACGAGGCGAAGCCGCCGCCATTGCCGATCGACTGGACCACGATGCCGAACGAATTGGCCCCCTGGGTGCAGATCAGGCTGGTCGCGCAGCTTGTGCTGGCGGCCAGGCCGGTCGGTCCGACACTCACGGTTACCGCCTGGGCGAAATCGTTGCCGCTCCCGCCGCCGCCGAGCCCAAAATTGGCTGTGACCGTTTTCCCGGAAGCGATGCTTGACGTCGCGAATTCGGCCAATCCGCCGCCGCCGCCGATCGACTGGGCGACGATGCCGCTCGAATTGTCCCCTGCCGTCAAGATTGCCGGGGCGCCGCTGCTGTTCGTGACGCTGACCGTATTCGCCGTACCGCCGTTGCTCTGGGTGCCGAGCGTCAGGGTCGCCGCGACATTGCCGCTGGCGACGCTGTCGGCGTTCGCGAAGGTGGCGATGCCGCCGCCGCCGCCGATCGATTGAGCGACGATCGCCGGGGCATCGATGCCGCCGGTCATGACGCTCTGCGAGTAGGTCACCCCGACCGCACCGTTGACGTTGCCGGATGGGTTGCCGACGCCGCCCAGCGTCAGCACGCCGGTGACCGTGCCGTTGGATGCGCTCGAATTGTACGAACCGGCGATGCCGCCGCCCGCCGCCACCGATTGGGCCACGACGCCGATCGCGCCGGCGCCGGTCGTGACAACCGCCGACTGCGCCGAGCCGGGGAGGCTCACGGTGACGCCGTTGCTGTTCTGGCCGTCGATGTTCAGGGCGCCCAAGGCCAGGGTCACCGAGGCATTGCCGCCGCTGCCCGCCGTGACGCTGGTCGATTCCAGCGAGCCGCCACCGCCGCCCAGGGATTGCGCGAGGACGCCGTAGGCCAGCGCTCCGCCGGTGACGATCATGCCGCCGCCGGTCACCGCGACCGTCCCGCCGGTGCCGCCGGACCCGGCCGTGCCGCCCAGCACCGCGTCGACGAGGTAGGTGCCGCCGCTGGCATTGGCGATGTACGAGTTGGCGTTGCCGCCGCCGCCGCCGACCGATTGCGCTAAGATGCCGGCCGCGCCGACGCCGCTTGTCATGATGTTGGCGGCGGTCGAGACCGTCACGTTGCCGCCGTCGCCGTCGCCGCCCGTGCCGCCCAGGCTCGCGGCGAAGGCCACGCCGCTATTCGTCGCCGCGGACACGGCCGAGCCGACGGCCGAAGCCGTCGGGCTGCCGCTGCCCGCGCCGGCGAGGACGGCCTGGACAAGGGCGCTGCTGATCGCGCTGGTGCTGCCGCCGCCGAGCCCGACCGATTGCGCGAAAATGCCGTAGGAGGCGTCGCCGGTGGTGACGATGGTGGCGCCCTTGCCGGCGCTGCCGCACTTGTCGGCGGAGGGCGACGAGCCCTTGGTGATCGTGTCGCACACATTCACCAGCCCGGCATTGCCGCCGCCCTGGTCGCCACCGAGCTGCAAGGCGTTCGACGTCGCGCCGGCGAGGCCCGCGAGGGTTCCGTTATTGCCGACGAAGGAGCCGCTGCTGCCGCCGCCGCCGCCGACCGATTGCGCGAAGATGCCCGGGGAATTGACGGACGAGGTGTTCAAATTGCCGGTGTTGGCCACCTCGACCGCGCCGCCGACACCGACACCGCCGCCGCTGCCGCCCAGCGACATCGCCACGCTCGATTTTCCGGCGTTGGCATTGATCGAGCCGGAGCTGCTGCTGCCGCCGCCGCCACCGACCGACTGCGCGAAGATCGCCGCGGAGTGGGCGTCGAGAATGGGGCTTCCCCCGGTCGTGACCGTGCTGGGGGTGGAGGCGGTCGCCGGGTTCAGAGCGGCGTCGGTAAAGATCGCGCCGCCGTTGGTGACGAACACGGCGCCACCGGTTCCGCCGGTGCCGGACGTGCTGCCCATCGTCACGGCCAGTGCATAGCCGCCGTCCGATCCGGCGTCGGCGGCCTGGTCGCCGGAGCTGTTGGTTCCAGCCAACGCACCGAGGATCGCCGAGCCGACGTTGTTCTTGCCGCCGACCGTTCCGGTCGCCGCCGACGTGCCCGCGGAAATCGACGCGTTGAGGGATGTCGGTGCGATATCCGCCACAAGGCTGCCGGTCGCGGAGCCGCCGCCGCCGCCGACCGACTGGGCCAGCAACCCGGCCGAGTTCATCCCGTTGGTCAGGATGGTGGCGCTGTTGGTGAGGGCGACGCCGCCGCCCGTGCCGCCGCTGCCGCCGCTGCCGCCGAGGCCGAAGGTCAGCGCGCCGCTGTTGGCGCCGCCGGTCTCGAACGCCTGCGCGGCATTGCCGCCGCCGCCGCCAACCGACTGGGCGGCGATGCCGGTGGCCTGGTTGCCGGTGGTGCTGACGAAATTCGCGGCCGTGACGCTCACGCTCCCGCCATTGCCGCCGTCGCCGCCGCCGCCGCCGAGGACGGCGGAGCCGGTGAAGCTCCCCGAGGCCTCCGACAGCCCCATCCCGCCATTGCCGCCGCCGCCACCGATCGATTGCGCCAGGATGCCGACCGAATTGGCGCCCAACCCGGCATGGCCCGTCACCGCGGCCGCCCCTCCGGTGATGACCGCCGCGGTGCTGTTCACGACCACCGCGCCCGAATCCCCGCCGCTCCCGCCGGCGCCGCCGACGGTCATCGAGGTCGCGGCGCTGGGCGCGTCAGCGTTCTCCTCGACGAGGTTGCCTGGACCATTGGTCTTGTCCAGTTTCCCCCCGACGGATACCGCCGAGTCCGACGAGTCGACGGGAAGGCTGACGCCGAGCGCGGAAAGAACCTTCCCGACGATAGCGCCGAGCGGAATGGTCGCGGCATGGGTCGCCCCGCCATTGCCGCCGCCGCCGCCGATCGATTGCGCCAGGATGCCCTGGGAATTGGGGCCGGCCGTCACCAGCTCGCCGCCGGCATTCACCGTCACGGTGCTGCCGCTCGTGCTGCCGCCGCTGCCGCCGAAGCCGCCGATCCCCATCGTTCCGGAGAATTCGCTCTGGCTCGAGAGACTCAGCGAATGACCGCCATTGCCGCCGCCGCCGCCGATCGACTGCGCGCTGATCGCCGCGGAATTGGCCCCGAAGGTGAGAATTTCCGCGCTGCAGGAGGATCCCAGCGCGCAAGGCATACCCACATTGCTGTCGACGGTGACGTTGCCGGCGGTATTGCCCTTTCCGGCCCCGCCGCCGATGCCCATCGCCATGTTGAAGTCGTTGGTTCCGAGCGTTCCCGAGATCACCGAGCCGCCATTGCCGCCGCTGCCGCCGATCGACTGGGCGAGGATCGCCGGGGAAAAGGCGGCGTCGCCCGGCGCGCCGGCCGCGACGGTGCTGTAGCCGGTCACGAGCGTCCCGGACTGCGTGACCGTCACGGCACCGCCGGTGCCGCCGGCCGCACCCTTGCCGCCGACCCCCACCGAAGCGGAGAGACTTTCCGAAGTGGTCCCGGTGTTCAGGTCGAGAACCCCGGCCATGCCGCCATTGCCGCCGCTGCCGCCGATCGACTGCGCGAGGATCGCGTTGGCCTCGAAGCCGTAGGTCTGGATGGCGCCGGCGCTGTTCACGCTGACCGTGTTGCCGTTGTTCCCCGTACCGCCGCTGCCGCCGACGCCGAGACCGACGGCGACGGGAAACGGATCGATGTCGTCCTCGCCCGGGACAGTCACGAGCGCAGCGGCCGAGATCGCCGAGCCGCCCATGCCGCCGCTGCCGCCGATCGAGTTGGCGACGATCGCCGAGGAGATGTTGCCGTAGGTCACGATCGGCGCGAGCGAATTGATGGTCACCGTGCCGGCGATGCCGCCCGATCCGCCGGCGCCCCCGACGGCGGTCGAGACCGTCGCCAGCGTCGAGCCCGCGGCGGACGCGGTCAGGCCGCCCATGCCGCCGGTGCCGCCGATCGATTCCGCGAGGAGGCCGGGCGAGAGCAAGCCGCTCGTCGTCATAAATTGCTGGCTGGTCACCAGGACGTTGCCCGCCGTGCCGCCGCCGGCGCCCGAGCCGCCGACCCCGACATTGGCCGCGCCGAGGGCGCCGAGCGCGACGCCGACGTCAAGCCCCCCGGCGCCACCCTGGCCGCCGATCGACAATGCCTCGACAGCCGGCGATTGATTCCCGGTCGTCTCGATCGGGGCGTTGCCCGGTCCGGTCGTGATGGTGACGGCCCCCGCGATGCCGCCCGAGCCGCCGTTCCCGCCGACCCCGGCGGACATGTTGAGGGCCGAGACCCCGCCGTTGATCGCAAAGCCGCCGAGACCGCCGGCCCCGCCGATGCTCATCCCGGCGATACCGGGTGAGTTGGCCCCCTGGACCAGCACTTGGCCGGTGTTGTCGATCGTGACGGCCTTCGCCGTGCCGCCCTTGCCGCCGTCGCCGCCGATCGCGAGGCTCGTGGAGACTCCCGCGACACCGCCGGTCGCGGCAAACCCGCCAAAGCCGCCGCCGCCGCCGATCGACTGCGCGAGGATGCCCGGGGCATTGGTGCTTTCGGAGGCGATGTTCGGATGCGCCTGTTGGGTGATCAGCGCGTAGAGCGCGGCGATATCGGGCGGCGCCGAGGTCGGCAGCGCGATGCCGAGCGCGGTCAGCGTGCTGAGCGCCTGGTTGACGCTGGTCGGTGGCGCGGTCGGCAAGGAGGGTGGCGCCGCGTTCGTCGCCGTGACCGTGATCGCGCCGAAATTGTCGACCTCGACATTGCCGGCGACGGCGCCGCCGCCCCCGGTGCCGCCGATTGCGGCCCCGCCGGTTTCGAACGATACGGAACCTTCAACGGCAAAACCGCCGTTGCCGCCGCCGCCGCCGATCGATTGCGCCTCCAGCGCCGCCGCGCCGCCGCCGGTGGTCGTCAGGGCGCCGTAGTTCAGGACATTGACGTCCAAAGCGTTGTTGCCGGTGCCGCCGGAACCGCCGATCGCGATGGAAGCGGCTTTGACTTCGGACAAGGACCCCGAGAGGCTGAACCCGCCGTCGCCGCCACCGCCGCCGATCGATTGCGCCAGGATCGCGCTGGCGCCATAGCCGCTCGTCATGATGGCGCCGCTGCCGAAAGCGGGATTGACCGCGCTGTTTTCGTTGTAGACCGAAACTGTGTTGGCGGTACCGCCGGCGCCGCCCGAGCCGCCGATCGCCAGCGACACCGCGATGCCCTGGTCGACCGCCGCCATCGTCACCGCCGCACCGCCCGCGCCACCGCCGCCGCCCAGCGACTGCGCGACGATTCCCTGGGAGTGGTCGCCCATCGTGCTGATCACGCCGCCGGGATTCTCGGCCACGACGACGTTGCCCGAGCCGCCCGCGCCGCCGCTGCCGCCGATGCCGACCGCGATCGACGATCCCGCCGCCGCCACCGTGGCGTCGAACGAGGCGCCGCCGCTGCCGCCGCCGCCGCCGACCGACTCGGCCAGCAGCCCTGGCGCGTTCATGCCGATCGTCGAGAGCCGCATGCCGTTGGTGCTGCCATAGACCACGCCGCCGTTCCCGGCCGCCGCGCCCTTGCCGCCGTTCGACCCGCCAAAGGTGAAGCTCGGCGTCGCGATGACGCTTGCCGTCAGCGAGATCGCATAGCCGCCGTTGCCGCCGCCGCCGCCGACCGATTGCGCCAGGATCGCCGTCGAGCCGGTGCCCGCGGTGGTGATCGAGTTGGCGTTGGCATTATTCGCCATTGCCGTTCCGGGCATGAAGTTGACCGTCTGCGTCGGCGAGGACGCGGGGGTGACGGTGATCGCCTGCGACTGGCACGCCGAGGCGCCCGTCGAGTTGGAACTGTAGGTATTGCAGTTCACCGCGACCGCGCCGCCATTGCCGCCGGTCCCGCCCGAACCGCCCGTCGCGATCGCGGACCCGCCGATGATCGAGCTGTCCAAGGCGACCGACCCGCCGCCGCTGCCGCCGCCGCCGCCGACCGACTGGGCGAGGATGCCGGGCGAGTTGATCTCGGCCGTCGCGATCGAACCGAAATCGACGACGCTGACCGGCAGGCCGGCGCCGCCGCTGCCGCCGCTGCCGCCGACCGCGACCGCGGAGCCGCCGATGAGCGCGTTGCTCTTGGCCTTAGCGAAGCCGCCGATACCGCCGCCGCCGCCGATCGACTGGGCGAAGATGCCGACGGCGCCGCCGGCGGTGTCGTTCTCGGGCGTCGTCGGCGCGGTGCATGCGCCGCCGGTGCAGATCGACGATGTGTTGGCGACCGTTACCACGCCGCCCGAGCCGCCGGCCCCGCCGCTGCCGCCGATCGCGACCGCGTTGGCGCCGTGCGCGAACGCCATGCCGCCGCTGCCGCCGCCGCCGCCGACCGATTGCGCATAGATACCGATCGAGTCTGCGTCATAGACCGCGATCGGCGCCGAATTCGTCACCGCGATCGTGAACCCGAACCCGGCCGACCCGCCGCTCGCGCCGAGCGCATGCGACCCGGAGCTGGCCCCGGCATTGCCGCCGCCGCCGCCGATCGACTGGGCGTAGATCCCGTAATTGCCGATCGGGTTGCAGCCGCCCGCCACGGTCGTGCAATCGGGCAGCCCCGCCGCGCCCACAGTGAGCGCGCCGGAATTGGCGATCGTCACAGTCCCGCCGTCGCCGCCCGCACCGCCGGCGCCGCCGGAGCCTTTGGTATTGAGGCCGGCATCGCCGCCAAACCCGCCGATGCTTTGCGCCGCGATCGCCGTGCCGCCGTCGGTGGTGATGGCGGCCTTGTTGGTGATCACGATGCCGCCGCCGGCGCCGCCGGTGACGCCTTTCCCGCCTTTGGAGCCGCCGGTGCTGTTGTCGCCGCCGTCGCCGCCGGCGCCGCCGCCGCTCTGCGCCACGATCCCGAGGGCCGTATTGGCCACATAGTCCGCGGTCGTGGTGGCCGTGCTGGTCGTCGTCGACTTGCCGGAGGTCGTCGTCGTCGTGGTGACGGTGGTGTCGGTATAGACCGCGTCGCCGCCGGACACGTTCAGCGGCGTGTTGTTGGTGATCGTGACGACGCCGCCATTACCGCCGAGACCGCCCGTCCCGCCGGCACTCGCTGATTGCGCCGACGCGCCGCCCGTTCCGCCATTGCCGCCGAGACTCTGACCGACGACGGCGGTGCTGCCGACGGCATAGATCGTGTTGGTGCTGCCGGGATTGACGGTCACGGTCACGGTGCCGCCCGTTCCGCCGTTGCCGGCGACGCCGGCGGCAGGGGTAGTGCAAAAGAGTTCAGGAGGAAACTGACTGGTGATGGCGCCGCCGGTGCCCCCGGTACCGCCGTAGCTGCCGGCGACGACGACGGTTCCGCCAAATGGGCTGCTGTTCGGCTGAAAGGCGACCGTCCCGGGTCCTACATTCGACGCCTTTCCGCCGACCGAACCATTTTTTGCTGTGTTGTCGCAATTGACCGCGCCGCCGGGGCTGCCCGCCAACTGATTCAGGATGGCGGTCGTTCCCAGGAAATAGGTGCTCTCGTCCGCATAGTAGGTGCCCGGCGGCGTCACCCCCGGCGGCCCGCCCGTCGTCACAGCCACGGTCTGGTTGCTCGTGGTCGTGCTCGTGGTCGTGGTTTGGGCGAGCGCGCCGATTGAGCCCCCGCACAACAGCGCGACGACCGGCGGGACGGCGAGGAAACGGCGCAGCTTGATGCGGAGAATGTTCATTTTGCGGCCTCATAAGCGGCGCCGAAATCGGTGAGGAGGTGTTCGAACACGAGCGGCTGGCGATTGGCGGCGACCGCCTTGACGGTCATCACCTTGCCCTTTTCCATTGCCTCGACGAGCGCCGCGGTCAGCGCCAGCGTGGCGTAGCAGCCGTTGGCGTCGCATGACTGCAAGGCGAGCGGGGTCGCGGCGCCGCCATCGATGGCGAGCGAAACGCCGTCCTGCAGCGCGATCCCGTTCGGGAGTTGCATCAACAAGGTGGCCTGGCGCGTGGCGCCGGGGATCTCGACCATTGCGACCGACAGCGCCCGCCCGGTCTCCTTGGCGAACAGCCGTTGCTCGATCCTGCAGTTCGGCGGGGTAGCGCGCGCCGCCGAGACACAGGCGACGGTCCAGGCCGGCTTGGCGTCGTTCAGCTTTTCCGGGCTCGGCGCGGCCGTCGGAGCCGGTGCTGGAGCGGTCGTCTCCGCGGCGGGGGCCGGTTTCGGCTTCCTCTTATCCTCCGCCGCGACCGCCCCGAACACCACGAGCCCCGTCGCGATCAGCGCCAGTGCGAGCGAGATGCGGCGATATCCTCGCCGGCCGGCGGACGGCGCAGGCGTCGCGGCGTTTTCGTCGGGGGCTTCGTGGAGGGCTGCGGTGGTCGTGTCGCGATCTGGGTGTGACATAATGTACTCCGATACCAGGTAAAAGGAGACCGCACGTGACAGCCTAAGGGCCCCTCGTGCGAGAGCGTATCGATGAAAGAGGGTCCGACGCCGTGCCCGGAACATTCCCGATCATCCGGCGACCGAGCGACACTCAGGTCAGGCCGGGGGAAACGGATGTCAGCCTCGATGGGGTCGGGATGCTAAGGCTAGTGCGCCCCGCTCTGGACGGGAATAACCACTCCAACGAACAATTTGTCATATTTGTGTCAGGTTTTGTATTCTCAGCCAATGATTGAATTGCTCCAATCATGGGACACCTGGTTTCAACCGCTGGCAGGCCGCCCGCCGGTCTCGGGGATACTGTGTATGGCGGAGCTTCCGTCACGCCGAGCGCCGCAGGCCCGGCCGGCAACCCACACCGAATATTCGATGAACTCATGCTCGGTCCCCCCAGATACTCACGCCGAATTTCTTGGTTTTGCGGTCGCCGCCATCTTCGCGGGACCGCGTAGCCTATCGACTGTCGGACCCTAGCGTGCAGCGGGTGCCGCAAACCATCCCATGGAAATGGTACAGGCGGCGGCTCAACGATTCGGCGATCCCGGGGTCCACTACCATGAACTCGGTATGGGGCTCGGGCCATCAATGGCCGAAGATTGCGAGTTTGCGTTGATGCGGACGCGACGGAGGCAATCGGCCCAGGTGAACGACGACGACGGCGCAGCGCCGCAGGCCTGCCGGATCCTGCTTGTCGAGGATGACGCGCCCGTGCGCGAGCGGCTGGCGCGCATTATCGGCGAGTGGTCCGCCGCGCAATTGATCGGAGCGTGCGGGACGCTCGCCGAGGCGATGAAAGCCATCCATGCGCAGCCGCTCGATCTGTTGATCACCGATCTCAGATTGCCCGATGGCCATGGTGTCCAGGCGATCCGAGCCTTGCGCACGGAACAGCCCCGGGCCGAGGCCATGGTGATCTCGGTGCTGGCCGACGATCGCACGGTGATCGAGGCGATCGAGGCCGGTGCGTCGGGCTACCTCCTCAAAGACAGCGATCCGATCAACATTCTCGACGCCATCACCGACCTGCTGGCGGGCCGTTCGCCGATCTCGTCGACGATCGCCCGCACGATCGTGCGCCGGCTCTCCGGCCGCGGCCCCGCTGCGGAGCCGATGAAGGGCGAGGAGGATTACCCGCGCCTCACACCGCGCGAGATGGACATCCTGTGGGGCATCGCCAAAGGCCTCACCTATGGCGAGTTGGCCGAGCGCCTGCAGATTTCGAACCAGACCGTCCCGGTGCACATCAAGAACATCTACCGCAAGCTGGAGGCCAATAACCGGTCGGAAGCCGTCTACGAGGCCTCGCGGCGCGGCATCATCCGCCTGTGACCTGGCTGCGGCGCCTCGGCTGGGCGACGGTGGCGGCGGCCACGCTGGCGCTCGTGATCGGCGGCTATCTCGTTCAGCTGCCGGAGCCGAAAGCAGCGTTCGTCATCGATCGCGGCGTGCTCCAGCCCGGCACCGGCCGATCGCAAGACGTGACGCTGCCGTTGCACAGCACGACCGAGACCAATCCGGGCGAGCGGCAGCGCTTCATTGGCCGGTTCTTTCTGCCGAACGCACCGGCCGACGACCTGTTCCTGCTCGTGGCGACGCCCAATCGGCACCTGAAGGTGACCCTCAACACGCAGCCGCTGTTCGACAGCAAATCCACCGCGATCTGGGTCGGCCCGGTGATCGGCTCGCCAATCCTCGTGCGCCTGCCGCGACCCCTGCTGGTCGTCGGGCAGAACGAGTTTTGGATCGATGTCGGCGGCGGGCAATTCGCGTTTTCGATCTACCTGCCGAAAATCTTCATCGGCAGCGAGGCCGCGCTGACCCCGGTATTCAAGCAGCAGCTCTGGATCAATGAGCGGTTGAAGACGATGTCCCTCGTGGCCCAGTTGCTGCTGGGCCTCGGCATTATCGTCGCCCATTTTTTTCGGCCCCGGGACACGTTGCTGTCGTGGATGGCCGGCATGTTGACGGCCAATTTCGTGCTCGTGATCGGCTTCTTCCTGGGCTTCAACCCAGAGTTTCAAGCCATCCTGCCTTATCTCACCGTGGTGGCGCCGGCCGTCGGCTTCCTTGGGATCGGTGTCGCATACGGTGTTGTCGGCTTGCCGCCCCCAAGGGCGGTCGCCGTCTTGGCGTTCGCCATCCCCGCCATCTGCATGCTGCTGATCCTCGCCGGCATCATGCCCAGCCGAACCGTTCCGGTCTGGGTCGGCGTGGGGATATTGCTGGGCTCGCTGACGGCGGGGACGGGGATCATCGCCTGGGGCGCGCTGTGCCGTGCGTCGACCGAGGCGCGGCTGATGCTCGCCCCGTATGTTCTGCTCTGCACCTTCATGCTTCGGGATGCCGCGGTCACCCTGGGATTGATCGAACGGCCGCTCGTCGTCATCACGCCTTATGTGCGGCCGATCTTCCTGATCGCCGTGATCGCCGTCTTGATGCGGCGCCTGGTGACGAGCCTCAACGGGCTCGACAACGCGAACGAAAACCTCAGCCGCCGGCTGATCGAGCAGGAGGCGCAACTCGCCGAGCTGCATCGCACCGAGCGGGTCGAGGCGGCGCAATTGGTGCGCGAACAGGAAAGGCTGCGCCTGACCCGCGATCTGCATGACGGGATCAGCGGCCATCTCGTCTCGATCATCGCGATGACCGAGCGCGGGGGGACCGAGCGCGCGGGTGCGGATGCCGACCCGATCGAAGAGGCGGCGCGCCGGGCGCTCGACGATTTGCGCCTCGTCATCTATTCGCTCGACCTCGGCGAGCGGGATCTCGCCCTGGCGCTCGCCAATTTCCGCGAGCGCCTCATCCCCCAATTACGGCGCGCCGGCGTCGAGCTCGACTGGTCGATCGCCGACCTGCCGGAGGTATCGGGGGTAACGCCGAGCAACGCGCTGAGCATTCTGCGCATCCTGCAGGAGGCGCTGACCAACGCGCTAAAGCATGGCCCGGCGCGCAAGATCATCATTCGCGGGTCGCCGGCCCCGGGCGGCGTCGCGCTCACGGTGGAGAATGACGGCCGCCCGTTCGTCGAGGCGGACCGCGGTTACGGCCTTCAAAACATGCGTCGGCGCGCGACCGAGCTGGATGGCGAGTTCACGATCGCCGTGCTCGATCACGGAACCCGGCTGACGCTCGTGCTTCCCCTTTGTCTGCCGAATGTGTTCGAGGCCGCGCCGAACGCGACGCCCTCACCCCTGCCGGCGACGCCGAGGTAATGGGCGAAGGGCTCAGCGGCCGGCGATGAGGCCGGTGGGTCGAGCGACCGCAACATTGAGCTGGATCGGCTTCGCAGGCCAACGCCTCGATCGCCAACGCCTCAATCGATAAACATCGTCGCCGGCTGTTCCAGATACGATTTGACGCGCTGGATGAACGACGCCGCTGTCCAGCCATCGACGATGCGGTGATCGAACGAGGACGACAAATTCATCATCTGGGCCACCGCGACCTGCCCGTCACGGACGATCGGGCGGGCGACGATCTTGTTGACCCCGACGATCGCGACCTCGGGCAGGTTGATCACCGGCGTCGCGGCGATGCCGCCGAGCGGGCCGAGGCTCGAAATCGTGATCGTCGAGCCGCCAAGCTCCTCGCGCGTCGCCTTGCCGGCACGCGCGGAATCGGCAAGGCGGGCGATTTCGGCCGCCGCCTGCCACAGATCGAGCCGCTCGGCATGGCGCACCACCGGGACGACGAGGCCGTTTTCGGTTTGCGTCGCGACGCCGAGATGAACCGCGCGAAAGCGGTTGAGGATGCCCGCCTCGTCGTCGAACCGCGCATTGACCTGCGGATGCGCGGCGATTGCTTTGACGATCGCCCGCATCAAGAACGGCAGCAGGGTCAGATGCGGCCGGTCCGGGTGGTCGGCGTTGAGCTGGGCGCGCAGCGACTCGGCCGCGCCGACCTCGACCTCCTCGACGTAGGAGAAATGCGGGATGCGCCGGTGCGATTCGGAAAGATGCGCGGCGATCGCCCGGCGCAACCCGACGATCGGGATGGCCTCGACCTCGGTGTCGCTCGGCGCGGGCGCCTTAGCCGAAATATAGGCATCAAAATCGGCCTGGGTGATGCGGCCGTCTTCGCCGGTGCCCGGCACCTGGTCGAGCGCGAGACCCCGATCCGCCGCCCGCTTGCGCACGGCGGGGGACGCCAGGGGTCTGATGCCCTTGCCCTCACCCGCCGATCCCCGGCTTGTGCCAGGGTCGGCCCCCTCTCCCGCAATGCGGGCGAGGGCAGGTGAAGTACTCCCCTCGCCCGCATTGCGGGAGCGGGAGGGGCCCGTCGCCTCGGCGACGGGAGGGCGAGGGCCCGCATCAGCCTCCTCGGCCCCCTCGACCTCCAGCTCCACCAGCGCCGACCCGACCGGGCGTTTATCGCCGACATCGCCGTGGATCGCGACGATCCTGCCGTTGACGGGTGCAGGCAATTCCACCGTGGCCTTGTCGGTCATCACCTCGACGAGCGGGTCGTCTTCCTCGACCATGTCGCCGGGCTTGACGTGCCAGGCGACGATCTCGGCCTCGGTCGTGCCTTCGCCGACATCGGGCAGCTTGACGATCTGCCGCGCCATCTCAGGCCGCCATCGCGCGGCGGATCCCTTCGGCGACGCGCTTTGGCCCAGGAAAATATTCCCACTCGAAAACATGCGGGTAGGGCGTGTCCCACCCGGTCACGCGCACGATCGGCGCTTCGAGGTGATAGAAGCAATGCTCCTGCACCAGCGCGGCCAGTTCGGCGCCGAACCCGCTGGTCCGCGTCGCCTCGTGCGCGATGACGCAGCGGCCGGTCTTCTTGACCGACTCGGCGATCGTGTCGAGGTCGAGCGGCAGCAGCGTGCGCAGGTCGATCACCTCGGCATCGACCCCGGCCTCTTCCGCGGCGGCCAGCGCGACATGAACCATCGTGCCGTAGGCCAGGATCGTCACCGCGTCCCCCGGCTTGACGACCGCCGCCTGGCCCAGCGGGATCGAATAGTATCCCTCCGGCACGTCGCTCATCTTGTGCTGCGGCCACGGCGTCGCCGGCCGGTCGTGATGTCCGTCGAACGGGCCGTTGTAGAGCCGCTTGGGCTCGAAGAAGACCACCGGGTCGTCATCCTCGATCGCGCTGATCAAGAGGCCCTTGGCGTCATACGGGTTGGACGGGATCACCGTCTTCAGCCCGCAGACATGGGTGAACAGCGCCTCGGGGCTTTGGCTGTGCGTCTGGCCGCCGAAGATCCCGCCGCCGCAGGGCGCGCGCACCGTGATCGGCGCCCAGAACTCGCCGGCCGAACGGTAGCGCAGCCGCGCCGCCTCGGAGACGAGCTGGTCGGTCGCCGGGTAGATGTAGTCGGCGAACTGGATCTCGACGACCGGCCGGAGCCCATAGGCGCCCATGCCGACCGCGACCGCCATGATCCCGCCCTCGGCGATCGGCGCGTCGAACACGCGGCGGTCGCCGTGCTTTTGCTGGAGCCCCTCGGTGACGCGGAAGACGCCGCCGTAAAACCCGACATCCTCGCCGAACACCAAGACGTTGGGGTCGCGCGCCAGCATCACGTCCATCGCCGAGTTGAGCGCCTGCACCATCGTCATCGCCGGCATCGCTCAGACCCCCAGCTCGTCGCGCTGCGCCCGGATGTGCCAGGGCATCTCCTTGTAGACATCCTCGAACATCGTGCCGGCGCTGAATTGCGGGCCCTGGTCGAGCGTGCCCGATTTCTCGGCCTCGCGGTTGGCGGCCCGGACCTCGTCGGTGAGCTCCTTGGCCAGCGCCGCCTGCCGCTCCTCCGACCATTCGCCGAGTTCGATCAGATGCCGCGACAGCCGCTCGACCGGGTCGCCGAGGGGCCAGTCCTTGGGCTCGTCCTCCGGGCGGTAGCGGGTCGGGTCGTCGCTCGTCGAATGCGAGCCGGCGCGATAGGTGAAGAGCTCGATGAGGGTCGCGCCGTGATTGGCCCGCGCGCGCTCGGCCGCCCATTTCGTCGCCGCGTAGACGGCGAGGAAATCGTTGCCGTCGACGCGCAGTGTCGCGAGCCCGAACCCGACGGCCCGCGCCGCAAACGTCGCCTCGTCGCCGCCCGCGACCTCCTGATGCGACGAGATCGCCCACTGGTTGTTGACGACGTTCAGCACGACGGGGGCGCGGTACACGGCCGCAAAGGTCAGCGCGTGGTGGAAATCCGGCTCGGCCGTCGCGCCCTCGCCGATCCACCCGGCGGCGATGCGGCGGTCGCCCTTATAGGCCGAGGCCATCGCCCAGCCCACCGCCTGCGGAAACTGCGTACCGAGGTTCCCCGACAGCGAGAAGAACGAATAGTCCCGCGACGAATACAATACCGGGAGCTGCCGCCCCTTCAGCGGGTCGCGCTTGTTGGCGTAGCACTGGCAGATCATGTCGACGATCGGATACCCCCGCGCGATCAGAAGGCCCTGCTGGCGATAGGTCGGGAACACCATGTCGTCGGGCGCGAGCGCCATCGCCTGCGCGACCCCGATCGCCTCCTCGCCGGTGCATTTCATGTAGAAGCTGGTCTTGCCGGTGCGCTGCTGGCGGTTCATGCGGTCGTCGTAGGCTCGGGTCAGCATCATCCAGCGCAGCCCCGCGCGCAGCGTCTCCGCGTCGAGCTTCGGGTCCCACTCCCCAACCGCCTTGTCGTCGTCCCCGAGCACCCGGATCAGCGCGGTCGCGAGGCGATGCGTCCTGACCGACGGCACGTCAATCTCGGGCCGCGCGAGCTTCCCGGGCGGCGGCGATTTGAAATAGCTGAAATCGGGGTGCTGGCCCGGCATCGAGCGATGCGGGGGGATGTGGAGGCGAAGCGGCTCGGAAGGAGGAGGCACCGTATCCATGTCAACACCATCGCGCGAATTCGAGGCACCAAGCTTAACGTAAGCCGAACGGCGGGAATGTCAGCGGCGATCCCTTGCCCTCGCGGAAAAAACTAGCTGGCGCGAAGAGAAACCGGGAGCATGAGCACATGGCGGCGGCCTATGCCGAGCGTCACCGTGCTCCCTCCGGAGCCCATCCCGACCTTTGTCCTGGCGCGGGCGCGCGCGGAATTCGACGGTCCGCTCGCCGCGCTGTTGGCCGAGGACGGTCTGGATGCGCGAGGATATCGAACACCTGGCGGCGCGCCGGGCTGACCGACCGATGGCGATTGGGCCGTCAACGCCTCACATCCCGCGCCGAAGCCGCGCCATGCCGGCGAGCCAGCGGTCGATGTCCTCGGCCTTGCGGCGGACATAGGTCGCGACCTCGGGATGCGGCAGGATCAGGAATTTCTCGGAGTCGAGCCCGGCGACGACCGCATCGGCAACCGCCTCGGGCGTCAGCACCCCGTTCGTGTCCGGAACGCCGCGGTCGATGCCGCGCAGCATCGCCGTGTCGACGCCCTGCGGGCAGAGGACCGAGACCTTGATGCCTCGGTCTCGGGTCGAGAGCGCCAGGTTCTCGGCGAAGCCCAGCGCGGCGTGCTTGGTCGCGGAATAGGGGCCGCTGCCGATCTGCGACAAGAGGCCGGCGGCCGAGACCGTGTTGAGGAAATAGCCGCCGCCGCGCGCGGCCATGCGCGGGACGAGGTGGCGCGCGGCATAGACATGCGCCATCACATTGACCGCCCAGCTCCGCGCCCAGCCGTCATCGGGGGCGCTCGCCGGGTTGTCCCAATCGGGATCGAGCACGGCGATCCCGGCATTGGAGCAGAACAGGTCGATCGGGCCGTGGCGGGTCTCGGTGTCGTCGATGAGGCGGGCGATGTCGTCCTCGCGGCTGACGTCGCAGCGGACCACATTGCCGTTCGAGTCGAGATCGGCGGCGACGGCCTTCGCGCCTTCGTCGGCGAAACGCGCGCACAGCGCCGCGCCGATCCCCCGTGCGGCGCCGGTGACGACGACGACTTTGCCCGCGAGATTCATGTCCCGTCCCTGATGGTTATTGGAGCCGCCTATTTTCAGCCGTCATCCCGGCCAAGGCCGGGACCCGCCCATCAAGTGCTCGTGCGTTTGGACGGTAGGTCCCCGCCTTCGCCGGGATGACGATGGAAAAGGGTGGGCAAAAAGGAAGTTTTATTTCCGCCAGCCGCGGGCGTTGCGGCCGCCGGTGAAGCCGGCGCGGACGCGTTGCTTGAGCAGGCCGGGCGGGCGGAAGCGTTCACCGTAGGCTTCGTACAGCACCTCGCCGGCCTGGAGGCAGAGTTTGGACGTGGTCGCGTCCATCAACTCGAACGGCCCCATCGGGTGGCCGAGGCCGAGCTTGCAGGCAGTGTCGATATCCTCGGGCGTCGCCACCCCTTCCTCGACCAGCCGCACCGCTTCGTTGAGGAAAATCAGGAACATGCGGTTGACCGCAAAGCCGGCGACATCCTTGATCTCGACCGCGACCTTGTTGTTCTCGCGCATCATCCGCATCGTCGTGTCGAGCGTCGCCGCCGAGGTGTCGAAAGCCGGGACCACCTCGACCAGCTTCATCCGAGACGCCGGCGAGAAATAATGCGTGCCGATGAAATCCGGCCGCCGCGCCTCGCCGACATACGAGGCCAGGGTCGAGATCGGGATCGTCGAGGTATTGCTGGCGAAGATGCAGCCCGGCTTGCATATCTGGTCGAGCTTGCGCCAGGTCTCCGCCTTTACGGTCTCGTCCTCGAACACGGCCTCGGTGACGAAGTCGCATTCGGCGAATGACCCAAGGGCAACGCTGGTCGAAATATGCGCGAGCGCCAGCGGCTTTTCCTCGTCCTTATAGTCGCCGCGCTGGATGCCGCGATCGAGCGCCCGCGCCAGCCGCTCCATCGCCGCAGAAAGCTGGGGCTCGCCGGTATCCGAGAGGATCACGTCGTGCCCCGCCAGCGCGAACACCAACCCGATCTCCGCCCCCATCAACCCGGCCCCGACAACGCCGATTTTTTCGCTCATGCCAACCTCTCGAATGCGTGGTGGGTTTCGCCGCGCTCTTCCCACCCTCCTTCGCCGATCATAGCAGTCTCTGACAGCCCTTTACGCGGCCCGGATGGCCGCCTTGCCGGCGATGATCGCCCGGCAGATCGTCTCGAACAGATCGATCGGGTAGTCGCGCCGCCAGGTCAGCTTGTGCACCGGCGCGCCGCGCATCGCCTCCTCGACCCATGCCGGCGCGGGGCGGCCGTCGAAACCGAAGAGGTGCAGCAAGCGGTGCGTCGGCGTCGCCGCCCGCTTCGTGCAGCGCCCCCAGTGCGCGGCGAATTCCGCATCGCGTTCGAGCAGGTAGGCGAACAGGTAGTGAAACCAGAAATAGGGGTAGGTGTCCGAGCTCGCTCCGCCGTCCGCCGCGACCTCCCGGACTGGGTCGGGCGGGATCTGGCCCGGATCGGGGATGCTCGCGTCCCGGTACCGGGCGAGCGTGCGCGGCTTCGCCCAATATCGCTCGATCTCCTGCCACCAGCGCTCCAGCAGGTAATGGCCGGACGCTGCCGCCATGAACCACGACGATAGCGGCCGGTCGGGCTCCGGCTTGTCGAACGCGAAAAAACCGCCGCGCCGCGTGAATTTCGGCAGCCAGTCGCGCAACGGCCGCACCGGGTATACGGAGGCATCCACCCAGACCCCGCCCTGCGTCAGCAGGACCCGTGCCCGCAGGATGTCGGACAGTGCCTGCGGCGGCAAAACCCGGCGATCGATCGCGACGTCGACAAGCAACTGGTCGACATCGGCTTGTTGCAGGATACGCAGCTCGTATTCGGGGTTCAGCGTCGCCCAACGGGCGAGGCACATGCGAACGGTCGGCGGCGCTTGGTCGAAGCCCTGCGCCCACATCGAATAGATCGTTTTCGGGATCGCGCTGTCGGGGTCGCTGATCACGTGGCCGGCCTCGGGGTTTGCCGTCGAAAGTTTAACCCGGCTTTCCTCTCTCGCGGAAAAACTGCCGTTCCGCCACCCGCAACGTGGACCACGTGCGGAGGAGCCTTGTGCCCCCGATTCGAGTACGTGGGGTTTTCGCGATTCAGCCAAGCGACCGCGCCAGTTCCCAAGCCATCTCGCCCATCGGCTTGGCGGTTTCGCCGGTCGCGACCGCGTCGGCGCTGGCGGCGGTTCCGTCGATCGCGCGCTTGGCGATGCCCTGGAGGATCGCGGCGAGGCGGAACAGGCCGTAGACCAGATAGAATTCCCGGTTCGCGATCGGCCCGCGCCCGGTGTGACGGCAATAGGCGGCGACGTATTCGGCTTCGTCGGGGATGCCGAGCGCGCCGAAATCGACGCCGGCGAGGCCGCGGAACAGCTCGGGCGTCACCCGCCAGGTCAGGCAGTGATAGGCGAAATCGGCGAGGGGATCGCCGATCGTCGACAATTCCCAGT
The DNA here is from genome assembly GCA_036268075.1 of Allostellaceae bacterium. GTDB lineage: Bacteria > Pseudomonadota > Alphaproteobacteria > ATCC43930 > CGMCC-115725 > DATARH01. The sequence continues at coordinate 241,585 of DATAUV010000117.1, forward strand.
CGAGCACGCCGATGACGCGCGGCTCGGTCTTGTGAAAGACGAGATTGTCCATGCGGTAATCGCCGTGGACGATCGCCGCCGCGCCCTCGGGCGGCAGATGCGCGGGCAGCCAGTCGATCAGCGCGTCCATCGCCGGCTGCTTCGCGGTCTCGGAGGCGCGGTACTGCCGGCTCCAGCGCGCGATCTGGCGGCCCATGTAGTTGCCCGGCCGCCCGAAACCGCCGAGGCCCAGCGCCTCGTAATCGACCGAATGCAAGGCGGCGATGACCGCGTTCATCGAACCGAACATCGCCCTGCGGTCGGCCGCCGAGACCTCCGGGAGGCGCTGGTCCCAGAAAATCCGGCCGTCGAGGAATTCCATGACGTAGAACGCGCTGCCGATCACCCCATCGTCCTCGCACAAGGCGAAGACGCGCGGCACCGGTACGCCGGTCTCGGCGAGCGCCCGCATCACCCGGTACTCGCGGTCGACCGCGTGGGCGCTGGGCAGCAAGGGACCCGGGGGCTTGCGGCGCAGCACGTAATCGCCGGAGCCGGCGCGGAGCCGATAGGTCGGGTTCGACTGGCCGCCGGTAAAGCGCTCGGCCGCGAGCGGGCCCTTGAACCCCTCGACGTGATCGCGCAGCCAGCGTTCGAGCCGGTCGATCTCCATCGCGTTCAGCCGCGCGTGATCGACGACGCCATCGCCGGCGCGTATCCCGGGTCGACCCGCACGTCGACCAGCGCGACCCCGCCGGCATCGACATGTTCGATCGCCGCGCGCAGCGCCCGCGGCAATTCCTCGGGCCGACGCAGCGGCCCCCACCCCGCCGCGCCCTGTCCCCGCGCCAGCATCGCGATGTCGGGCTCGGGATCGCTGATGCGCTGGCCGATCCAGCGGTTCGCGACCGGCCGCTCGCGCTGCCGCGCCATGCGATCCTGGTGCAGTTCGTCGTTGAAGAACGAGTTGTTGTTCGACACGACGACGAGGAGCGGGATGCGGTAATGCACGGCCGTCCACAGCGCCGTCACCCCCATCAGGCAATCGCCGTCGCCGAGCACCGCGATCGGCAATCGCCCGCTGCCGCCCGACAGCTCCTTGAGGGCCAGCGCCGCCCCGACCGCCATCCCCGGCCCGCCGCCGATCCCGCCGCCGCCGTCGCCGCCGAGCAGGTCGGACGGATGCGCCGCCTCCCAATACCCCGCGGCCCAGGCGAGCGGCGTGCGGATCATGCAGACATCGCGCGACCCGACCGCGTCGCGCAGCGCGGCGGCGACATCCGAGGGGGCGATGGTCTCGCCCTTGCCGAGCGTCGGCAGCGCGTTGGGTTTGAGATTATAGCCCTGCCAGCCTGGTTGCCGCGGCTTGAGCAGCGGCAGGATCGCCGCGACGGCCTGGTCCGGTTCGACCGGCAGGTGCAGGTCGGTCGGCGGCAGTATCTGATAATCCATGCTCCAGCCGTTGTGTACGGTATGGTCGAGCGAGGCGAGGATGATTTTGGCCTTGACCGGCTCGACGCCGCACGCGGCCTTGAACGCGCCGCCCAGATCGACCCAGTCGAGGCTGAGGATCGCGTCGGCTTCCTTGATCAGCGTGCAGGCGTCCGCTCCCGGCATCGCCCCCGCCGGCGGGCCGTGCAGCTTGTGCGCCGACGGAAAGGTCGCGCCGGTCTTGGTGTCGGTCAGCACGATGGCGCCCAACGCCTCGGCGAGCCTGACCCGCGCGTCCCACGCGGCCTCGCTGCGGGCGACCCGTCCGGCGAGGATCAGCGGCCGCTCGGCGGCCTGCAAGATCGCCGCTGCCTCCGCGGCGGCGGCGGCATCGGGGGCGGCGGGGCGCGGCGGCTTGAACCGCTCGGCGGTTGGCAGCGGCGGCAGCGCACCGATCCGGCTCTCCTGCAAGGCGGCGTCGAGGCAGATATAGACCGGCCCCTGCGGTGAGGTCGTCGCCATCCGGTATGCGCGCAACATCGACTCGACCGCCGCCGCGACCGAGCCCGGCCGGTCGTCCCATTTGGTGTAGTGGCGGACCAGCGCGCCCTGGTCCTGCGCGGTATGGATCCAGTCGATCCAAGGTCGGCGCTGCGCGGCGTCGACGGGGCCGGTGGCGCCGAACACGATCACCGGCACGCGGTCGCACCAGGCGTTGAAGATGCCCATCGTCGCGTGCATCAGCCCGACATTGCTGTGGACGATCGCACCCATCGGCTTGCCGGCGACCTTGGCGTAGCCATGCGCGATCGCGACCGCGTGCTCCTCGTGCAGGCAGAGGAGCATCTGCGGCGCGGTATTTCCGAGCAGGTTGACGAGGCTGTCGTGCAGCCCGCGATAGCTGGCGCCGGGATTGAGCGCGACATAGGGCAACCCGATCTCGCGCATCATCAGCGCCATCGCGTCGCTGCCCCAATAGTCGCCGGTTTCGTTGGCCAGCGCCGGCCGCTCGATCGCGCCGGGTCCCTGATCCGATCCCTTCATCGCTCACCCCACCGCTCCGGATGGGCTGGATTAGACCAGATCACGCCCGTCGAAGCGAACGCCGGATTTCCGCCGTCGGATTATCGACCGTAGCGAGCGAGCTTCGAGTGACTTGGTAGGCCGGGCAGGACTCGAACCTGCGACAGCGCCGTTATGAGCGGCGAGTTCTAACCAACTGAACTACCGGCCCACCGAGGACAGGATACGAGAGAGCGAAGGGATTGTCGCCCTCATGCACCTGGCTGCGCCCTGCCCTCACCCGGCTCGCCTCGCTCGCCACCAAAGGGCGGGTGAGGGCGGAGCGCGGCGAGGTGTGGGCGGGGCACCCGCGGTCCGGGCTAAGCTCAGGTGTCGAGGAAACTGCGCAGCTTGCGCGAGCGGCTCGGGTGCTTGAGCTTCCTCAGCGCCTTGGCCTCGATCTGGCGGATGCGTTCGCGGGTGACCGAGAATTGCTGCCCCACTTCTTCCAACGTGTGGTCGGTGTTCATCCCGATGCCGAAGCGCATGCGCAGCACACGCTCCTCGCGGGCCGTCAGCGAGGCGAGGACGCGGGTCGTCGTCTCGCGCAGATTGCCCTGGATCGCCGCGTCGATCGGCAATATCGCGTTCTTGTCCTCGATGAAATCGCCGAGGTGGCTGTCTTCCTCGTCGCCGATCGGGGTTTCGAGGCTGATCGGCTCCTTCGCGATCTTCAAGACCTTGCGCACCTTCTCCAAAGGCATCGCGAGCTTTTCCGCCAGCTCTTCGGGGGTGGGCTCGCGGCCGATCTCGTGCAGCATCTGGCGCGAGGTGCGCACCAGCTTGTTGATCGTCTCGATCATGTGCACCGGGATGCGGATCGTGCGCGCCTGGTCGGCGATTGAGCGGGTGATCGCCTGGCGGATCCACCACGTCGCATAGGTCGAGAATTTATAGCCGCGGCGGTACTCGAACTTATCGACCGCCTTCATCAGCCCGATATTCCCCTCCTGGATCAGGTCGAGGAATTGCAGGCCGCGGTTGGTGTATTTCTTGGCGATCGAGATGACGAGCCGCAGATTCGCCTCGACCATCTCCTTCTTCGCCCGGCTCGCCTCGCGCTCGCCGCGCTGGACGGTGTGGACGACGCGGCGGAACTCGGAGATCGGCAATTTCGCCTCGGTGGCGACCTGCATGACCACCTGGCGATGCTTGGCGACATCCCCGACCGAGCGCTCGATGAGCCGCATCCAGCCGCGACCGGGCAGCGCCGACACGCGCTCGAGCCAATCGGCGTCGAGCTCGTGGCTCATGTACTGCTCGAGAAACTCGGCGCGGCGCACGCCGGCATTTTCGGCGAGGCGCAGCATCCGCCCTTCCTCGGTGACGAGGCGGCGGTTGAGATCGTAAAGCCGCTCGACGAGCTGCTCGATGCGCGTGTTGTTGAAGCGCAGCCGCTTCAAATTCTCGATCGTGTCGTCCTTGAGCCGGTCGTAGCGACGGTCCGTCGCCCGCGGCAGCGCCGTGCCTTTGGCGATGTGGACGATCCGCTGCTCCTGCAGCTTCTGCAGCTTTTTGTAACTGTCGGCGAGCGCGTCGAAGATGGCGACGACGCCCGGGCGCAACTGCGCCTCCATCGCCGCCAGCGAGATCGAGCTTTCTTCGCCCTCTTCACCGTCGCCTTCGACATCGCCCATCTCGGCGGCGGGCTCTTCGGCCTCGGCCTCGGCCTCTTCGGCCTCCTCGCCCTCCGCTTCGGCGGCGGCCTCGGCGGGGGGCGCCGGGATCGGAATCGCCGCGTCGCTCGGCTCGATCAGGCCGCTGGCATAGGTCGCGTCGAGATCGACGATATCGCGCAGCAGGATCTTTCCTTCGTTGAGCGCGTCGCGCCAGCCCATCAGGGCGCGGGTCGTCAGCGGGCTTTCGCAGATGCCGCCGATCATCATCTCGCGCCCGGCCTCGATGCGCTTGGCGATCGCGATCTCGCCCTCGCGCGACAACAGCTCGACCGAGCCCATCTCGCGCAGATACATGCGCACGGGGTCGTCGGTGCGGCCGATATCCTCGTCGTCGAGGTTGCCGCGAGCCTCGCCCTCGCCCTCCTCGTTCTCCGAGGCGGCGGGTTCCTCGCTTTCCTCGCTCTCGATGACGTTGATGCCCATCTCGGACAACATCGTCATCGTGTCCTCGATCTGCTCCGAGGACACCTGGTCCTGGGGCAGCGCGGCGTTCAATTCGTCATAGGTCAGATAGCCGCGCTCCTTGCCGCGCAGCACCATCTTCTTGACCGCGACGGCGATCGCGTCGAGCAGCGGGGTTTCCGCCGCATCCTCACGCGATTCCGCCACTTCCGCCACGCTTGCCGCCTTGCTCGCCATGCCGTCATCCCTTGATGTAAATCGACCCGGTCGGGAGAAAACCTCCCCTACCCTATAGCAATGTCCTCACTATCGCGCGGCCGGCCCTTATAAACCCAGCCCGCCGACCGGGCCGTCTTCCGCCTCGCGTTCTTTCAAGGCCTTGAGCCGCTGCCAATTTTCGTCCGAGGCGTCAGCCCCGAAAGCCCGTTCCGCCGCGTCCAGATCCCCGGGAGCCTGGGCGCGCAGCAGAGTGAGCGTCTCACCGAGACCATTTCTGATCGCGTGAGGATCGTCCTCCCCCCCGGTGGCGAACCCCGCATGCGCCACAATAGCTTTGCCCAGCGCGCCGACCGTATCGGCGAACCCGGTAGAGCCTAGGTGTTGCCGAAGCCCTTCGGCGTCAAGTCCCGCGAAAGCCTCGCAGTTCTCTAAAATCTCGCGCTGGAGCCTGTCAAGGTCGGGCTCCGGCAGATCGAGCTCGGCCAATTCCTCGACCCATTCGCCGATCAGCACCGGATGGCGCAGCAGCAGGCCGAGGAAAATCTGCCGATGTGCCCGACCCGGGATCGGCGGCGGCGGCGGCGGCTCGGTCCGCATCGGCCCGAACCGGCGCGGACCAAACCGGGACTGGGGGCCACGGAAGTCGCGGTTGCCGCGGGTCAGCATGTAATAGCGGTCGGTGAGGACGCGGCGGTATTCGCGCTGCACCTCGCCGTCGGCGACCTCGCCGGCGCGGCGGTCGAGCCGGGCTTTGAGGTCCGCGCGCCGTTCCGGCGTGTCGACCGGCCGCTCCGCCAGCTCCGCCTGCCACAGCACGTCGACCAGCGGACGCGCCGCGGCGAGCACCTCGGCAAACGCGTTAGGCCCCCGCGCCTGGATCAGCGAGTCCGGATCCTCGCCCGCCGGCATCACCGCGAAACGCAGGCTCTTCCCCGGCTTCAACAGCGGCAGCGCGCGGTTCAAACCCCTGAGCGCGGCGCGCTGCCCCGCCGAATCCCCGTCGAAGCACAGCACCGGCTCGGGCGACAGGCGCCATAATTCCTGAAGCTGGGTCTCGGTCAGCGCGGTGCCGAGCGGCGCCACCGCGGTCGCGAACCCGGCCCGGTGCAACGCGATGACGTCCATGTACCCTTCGGTGACGATGACGCCCCCGGGGACCCCATTGCCGCCGACATCGCCCTCGCGCCCGATCTGCGCCCGCGCCGCCGCCCAGGCATAAAGCACCCGGCCCTTCTCGAAGAGCGGTGTGTCGGGCGAGTTCAAATATTTTGGCTGATCGTCGCCCAGCGTCCGGGCGCCAAAGGCGATGACGCGCCCGGCGCGGTCGGTGATCGGAAACATGACCCGGTTGCCGAAATAGTCGTATGGGTCGCCGCCGCGGTCCGACGCACGGACCAGCCCGGCTTCGAGCAACAGAGCTTCGGGATATTCGCCCGACAGCGCACGGCGCAGGGTCTGCCTCTCCTCGGGCGCCCAGCCGAGTCGGAAGCGCCGGATCGTCTCGTCGTCGAGCCCGCGCGCCCTCAGATAGTCGAGCCCGGCGCGGCCGAACGGCGACCACAGCCGCTTTTCGTAGAACTGCGCGGCGGCCTCCATCGCCTCGAGCAGCGTCTTTTGGCGCTGCGCCCGCTCGCGCTCCATCGGCGTCGATTCCGGCACCACGATTCCGGCGACACCCGCGAGCCGCTCGACCGCCTCGACAAAATCGACATTGTCCGCGCGCATCGCATAGCCGATCGCATCGCCATGCGCGCCGCAGCCGAAACAGTGGAAGAAACCCTTGTCCTCGACGACGCAGAACGACGGCGTCTTCTCGTTGTGGAACGGACACAGCCCGACATATTCCCGCCCGCGCCGGGTCAGCCTGACCCGCCGCCCGATCAGCTCGGCCAGCGAGATGCGAGTGCGCAGTTCGTCGAGGAAACCGGGCGGGAAAGCCATTATCTAGGATCGCGGGCGTCTCGCCCGCCTCCCTTCACCGGAAAAGCGGGCACCGGAAGAGCGGGCGGGACGCCCGCGGTCCTGATCTGCCTCACGCCAACAGCCGCTTCACGACCGCGCCGGCCTTGGCCATGTCGAGCACGCCGGAATGGCGTTCGCGGAGCGCGGCCATCACCTTGCCCATGTCCTTGATCCCCGCCGCGCCGATGTCGGCGATTGCCGCCTGGGCCGCAGATTCGGTCTCGCTCTCGCTCATCTGCTTTGGCAGAAACGACTCGATCACGTCGATTTCGGCCTGTTCCTTCGCCGCCAGCTCGGGGCGGTTCCCCTGCTGGTAGAGCGCGATCGATTCGCGGCGCTGCTTGACCATGCCCTGCAGCATGCGGAGGATGTCGGGATCGCCGAGCGGGTCGGGGTCGGCGGTGCCGCGCTGGGCGATGTCGCGGTCCTTCAGCGTTGAAAGAATAAGGCGAACGGCCGAGAGGGTCGCCGTGTCGCGCGCCCGCATCGCCCCCTTGAGCCGCTCGGCAAAGGCCTCGCGCAGCATCCGCCGCCCCACCTTAAGTTATTGAAAAGACAACAGGTTGCATAGTAACACAGTTGACAAAGAAAGTTGAGCCTCTATGGTCCGGGCGAATTGCGCCGCCCGGTTGCGCCGCCAGGATTTGCCCACGATGATCGACCCCAACGCGGCCCTCACGTCGCCGCGACCGCCCGACTGCAACGCGGCGCTGGTGCTCGCCGACGGGACGGTATTTTGGGGCCGGGGCATCGGCGCCCCCGGCCGCGCGGTCGGCGAGGTCTGCTTCAACACCTCGATCACCGGCTACCAGGAAATCCTGACCGACCCCAGCTATGCCGGGCAGATCATCACCTTCACCTTCCCGCATATCGGCAATGTCGGCACCAACCCCGAGGATATCGAGACGACGACCCCGGCGGCGCGCGGCCTGATCGTCCGCGAGCGGATCACCGACCCGGCCAATTACCGCGCGACGCAACACCTCGATGCCTGGCTCAAATCGCACGCGATGACCGGCCTTAGCGGCATCGACACCCGCCGCCTGACCCGCCGCATCCGCGACGGCGGCGCGCCAAACGGGGTCATCGCTTACGAGCCGGACGGAAAGCTCGACATCGCCTCGATGCAGGCGGAGGGGGCGGCGTGGCCCGGCCTCGAAGGCATGGACCTCGCCCGCGAAGTTAGCTGCACCCAGAGCTACGAATGGGACGAGACGGTCTGGGTCCCCGAGACCGGCTACGGCAAGCAGACCAAGCCGCGCTTTCATGTCGTCGCGGTCGATTACGGGGCCAAGCGCAACATCCTGCGGATGCTGGCCGAGCATGGCTGCCGCGTCACGGTCGTGCCGGCGACGGCCTCGGCCGAGGACATCATGCGGCACAAGCCCGACGGCATCTTCCTGTCGAACGGCCCCGGCGACCCGGCCGCGACCGGCGAATACGCGGTGCCGGTGTTGCGCGAACTGGTCGAAACCGGCAAGCCGATCTTCGGCATCTGCCTCGGCCACCAAATCATGGCCCTGGCTCTCGGCGGCAAGACCTACAAGCTCGACCGGGGCCACCGCGGCGCCAACCACCCGGTCCGCGACGAAGCCACCGGCAAGGTCGAGATCACCAGCCAGAACCACGGCTTCGTCATCGAGCCGGGAAGCCTCCCGGCCGGGACCTCGCCGACCCACCTGTCGCTTTTCGACCGCACCAACGAGGGCCTGTCGATCGACGGCAAGCCGGTCTTCACCGTCCAGCACCACCCCGAAGCCAGCCCCGGCCCGCAGGACAGCCATTACCTGTTCCAGCGGTTTATAGATTTGATGGAGCGGAAGTGACCAGGAGCGCGGGCGTCCCGCCCGCCCTTCACCAAAGCGATGCGGGCGGGACGCCCGCGCTCCTTCATGCCTAAGCGCACCGACATCAAATCGATCATGATCATCGGCGCCGGGCCGATCGTGATCGGGCAGGCGTGCGAGTTCGATTATTCGGGTGCGCAGGCGTGCAAGGCGCTGAAGGCCGAGGGGTATCGGATCGTCCTGGTCAACTCGAACCCGGCGACGATCATGACCGACCCCGACCTCGCCGACGCGACCTACATAGAGCCGATCACCCCGGCGATCGTCGAAAAGATCATCGCCCGCGAAAGGCCCGACGCCCTCTTGCCGACGATGGGCGGGCAGACCGCGCTCAACACGGCGATGGAGCTGGCAAAGAACGGCGCGCTGGCGCGGCACGGCGTCGAATTGATCGGCGCGAAAGAGGACGCGATCGTCAAGGCCGAGGACCGGCTCCTGTTCCGTCAGGCAATGGACAAGATCGGCCTCGTCTCGCCGAAAAGCCGCCTCGCCCATACCGAGGACGAGGCCAGGGCGGCGCTCGCCGAGATCGGCTTGCCGGCGATCATCCGGCCCTCCTTCACGCTCGCCGGCACCGGCGGCGGCATCGCCTACAACACCGAGGAGTTCGACGACATCATCCGCGGCGGCCTCCGCGCCTCGCCGACGCATGAGGTGCTGGTCGAGGAATCGGTGCTCGGCTGGAAGGAATACGAACTCGAGATCGTCCGCGACCGGGCCGACAACTGCATCGTTGTCTGCTCGATCGAAAACGTCGACCCGATGGGGGTGCATACCGGCGATTCCGTGACGGTCGCCCCCGCGCTGACGCTGACCGACAAGGAATACCAGCTCATGCGCAACGCCGCGATCGCGGTATTGCGCGAGATCGGCGTCGATACCGGCGGGTCGAATGTGCAGTTCGCGGTCAACCCGAAAGACGGGCGGCTCGTCATCATCGAGATGAACCCGCGCGTGTCGCGTTCGTCGGCGCTGGCGTCGAAGGCGACCGGGTTCCCGATCGCCAAGGTCGCGGCCAAGCTCGCGGTCGGCTACACGCTCGACGAGCTCGACAACGAGATCACCCGTGTCACCCCGGCCTCGTTCGAGCCGACGATCGACTATGTCGTCACCAAGATGCCGCGGTTCACCTTCGAGAAATTCCCCGGCACCGAGCCCTTGCTGACCACCTCGATGAAATCGGTCGGCGAGGCGATGGCGATCGGCCGCAGCTTTGCCGAATCGGTGCAGAAGGCGCTGCGCTCGATGGAGACCGGGCTCGACGGGTTCAACGAAGTTGAGATCGACGGCGCCGAGAACGGCCCCGACGCAGTCAAGGCGGCGCTGGCCAAGCCGTCACCCGACCGGCTGCTGCTGATCGCCCAGGCCTACCGCCACGGCCTCACCACCGAGGAAATCCACGCCGCGTGCCATTTCGAGCCGTGGTTCCTCGACCGCATCCGCGAGATCGTCGAAGCCGAGGAAGGGGTGCGGCGCGACGGGCTGCCGAGCGACCCGACCGCCCTCCTCCGCCTCAAGCAGATGGGCTTCTCCGACTCGCGCCTCGGCAAGCTCGCCGGGCTCGACGCGGAAAAAGTGCGGGCGCGTCGCCGAACGCTCGGCATCGCCCCCGTCTACAAACGCATCGACACCTGCGCCGCCGAATTCGCCTCGGCGACCCCGTATATGTACTCCTGCTACGAGGGCGACGGCGTCTCGCCGCCCGAATGCGAGGCCGACCCCTCCGCGCGCGACAAGATACTGATCCTCGGCGGAGGGCCGAACCGGATCGGGCAGGGGATCGAGTTCGATTACTGCTGTGTTCATGCCGCGTACAGCCTGCGTGAGGCCGGCATCGAAACGATCATGGTCAACTGCAACCCCGAAACCGTCTCGACCGATTACGACACCTCTGACCGGCTGTATTTCGAGCCCCTCACCGCCGAGGACGTGATCGAGATCGTACGGGTCGAGCAGTCGAAGGGGCGCGTGCTCGGCGTCATCGTGCAGTTCGGCGGCCAGACCCCGCTCAACCTCGCCGCCGCGCTTGAACGCGAGCAGATCCCGATCCTCGGCACCTCGCCCGACGCGATCGACCTCGCCGAGGACCGCAGGCGCTTTCAGCAGCTTTTGCAGAGCCTCGGGCTCAAGCAAGCCGATAACGGCACCGCCTATTCCGCCGCCGAGGCCGAGGCGATCGCGCGCGAGATCGGCTATCCGGTGGTGATCCGCCCCAGCTACGTACTCGGCGGCCGGGCGATGGAGATCGTCCACGATTCAGCCGCGCTCGCCCGCTACATCAGCCGCGCGGTAATCGTGTCGGGGGCGAGCCCGGTGCTGATCGACCGCTACCTGCAGAACGCGATCGAGGTCGATGTCGACGCGGTCTCCGACGGCGCGCAGGTCTACGTCGCCGGGATCATGGAGCACATCGAGGAGGCCGGGATTCATTCCGGCGATTCGGCCTGCTCGCTGCCGCCCTACAGCCTGTCGCCCGAGACGATCGACGAAATCGAGCGCCAGACCGATGCGCTGGCCCGCGCGCTCCACGTCGTCGGGCTGATGAACGTGCAGTTCGCGGTCAAGGACGGCGACGTGTACGTCCTCGAAGTCAACCCGCGCGCCTCGCGCACGGTGCCGTTCGTCGCGAAGGCCACCGGCGTGCCGATCGCCAAGATCGCGGCGCGGATCATGGCCGGCGACAAATTGTCCGCCTGGGTCGGCGACGCCACGCGCGCCGGCAAGCAGGCGCATGTCGCGGTCAAGGAGGCGGTGTTCCCGTTCGCCCGCTTTCCCGGCGTCGACCTGATCCTCGGGCCGGAGATGAAATCGACCGGCGAGGTCATGGGGCTCGACACCGATTTCGGCCGCGCCTTCGCCAAGTCGCAGCTCGGCGTCGGCAACAAATTGCCGCTGGAGGGCGCGGTGTTCGTATCGGTGCGCGACGGCGACAAGGCGGCGCTGGTCGATCCCTGCCGCGACCTCGTGGCCATGGGCTTCGCGCTGGTGGCGACATCGGGCACGGCGGACGTGCTGGAAGCGGCGGGGCTCGAAATCACCCGCGTCAACAAGGTGCGCGACGGCCGCCCGCACATCGTCGACCGCATGCTGAGCGGCGGCGTGCAGCTCGTCTTCAACACGACCGAGGGCGCCCAGGCTATTTCCGACAGCTTCAGCCTGCGCCGGACCGCCCTCACCCACGGCATCCCGTACTACACGACCGTCGCCGGCGCGCGCGCGGCGGTGCAGGCGATCGCGGCGCTGCGCAAGGGCGACCTTGAAGTCGCCCCGCTGCAATCCTACCTTTGAGCGTCCCGTTTCCGACAGCCCGCGGGCAACAATGGAATCAATGAGCAGAGTCCCGATGACGGGGGAAGGCTACAATCGGCTCCAGGACGAGCTGAAGCGCCTGAAATCCGTGGACCGTCCTTCCATCATCAAGGCCATCGCCGAAGCGCGCACGCACGGCGATCTGTCGGAAAACGCGGAGTACCACGCCGCCCGCGAACGCCAGAGCTTTATCGAAGGCCGGGTGATGGAACTCGAAGACAAGATCTCGCGCGCCGAGGTCATCGACGTGTCGAAGCTGTCCGGCAGCCTCGTCAAGTTCGGCGCCACGGTCACCCTCGCCGATGAGGAGACCGACGAGGAGCAGACCTTCCGGATCGTCGGCGAGGACGAAGCCGACATCAAGCAGGGCCGCCTGTCGGTAACCTCGCCCCTCGCCCGCGCCCTGATCGGCAAGACGAAAGGCGACAGCGTCGAGGTCTCGACCCCGCGCGGCGCCAAATCCTATGAGGTCATGACCGTCGCGTTCACCTGAAGGAGCGCGGGCGTCCCGCCCGCAATCTTTTGAAGGAGCGCGGGCGTCCCGCCCGCAATCTTTTCGTGACGATGCGGGCGAGACGCCGCACCTTTTGACTATGAAGAGCGGGCGGGACGCCGCACCTTTTGACTATCAAGAGCGGGCGGGACGCCCGCGCTCCTATAAATCCTCCAGCGGCACGCCCGGCGCAAATTTCGATACACGCAGCATCAGCGCCGACTTGACGTGGTTGACGTTGGGCGCCGAGGTCAGCTTGGCGCTCAAGAAGCGCTGGTAGCTGTCCCAATCCGCGGCGACGATCTTCAAGATGAAATCGGTTTCGCCGGCCAGCATGTGCGCCTCGCGCACCTCCGGCCAGGTCGCCACCAGCCGTTCGAACGCCTGCAAATCGATCTCGTTCTGGCTGGCGAGCCCGACCTGGGCGAACACCGTCACCGCGTAGCCCAGCGCCTCGGCCGGCAGGTCGGCGTGGTAGCCGCGGATATAGCCGGCCTCCTCGAGCGCCCGCACGCGCCGGAGGCAAGGCGGGGCGGAGATGCCGGCGCGGCGCGCCAGCTCGACATTGGTCATCCGCCCGTCCTCCTGCAGGCAGTGCAGGATGATGCGGTCGATTCGGTCGAGCCGGGCCTGGCGCATGTACGGATCATAAGGTAGGCCGATGCCCTCGCGCAATTTTATTGCGCGGCTTGCCCGGCCGGCCATCTGCTCGTAAAGGAACCCGATGGTCGCGGTTTGGGCACTTCATGACGGCAAGGCCGGAATGGCGAGCCAGTCGCTCGGGCTCGCCGAGGCGACGGGGCTTCCCTATGTCGAAAAAGTGCTCGATATCGGCCCGCCCTGGGCCTGGCTGCCGCCGCAACTCTGGCTCGCGCCGCTCGCCGCGGCGAGGTTGTCGCCGCCCTGGCCCGACGCAGTCATCGGCTGCGGCCGCAACGCCGCCGCGCCCGCCCTCGCGATCCGCCGCGCCACCGGCGGCAAATGCGTCGCCGTGCAGATCCAGGACCCGCGCGTCGGCCACGGCGAGTTCGACTTGATGGTGGTGCCGGCCCATGACAGCTACCGGGGAGAGCGGGTCGAGGTCAGCCTCGGCGCGATCCATCGCGTCACGGCGGAAAAGCTTGCCGCGGAGGGTGCCCGGTTCCCGCAATTCGGCGCCCTGCCGCATCCGATCGTCGGCGTGCTGATCGGCGGGTCCAACCGCGCCTACAAATTCGATCTGGCCCGGCTCGGTGCGATCGCCGACAGCGTTGCGGCGGCGGTGCGGATGTCCGGCGGCTCGGTGCTCGCCACCGCGTCGCGACGCACCGGCGCCGACGGGATCGCGCTGTTGCGCGACCGCTTCGCCGACCTGCCCGGGGAGGTCTGGGACAACGCCGGCGGCAACCCGTATTACGCCTATCTCGCCCACGCCGATCACCTGCTGGTGACCGCGGATTCGGTGTCGATGGTCAGCGAGGCCGCGGCGAGCGGAAAGCCCGTGCAGATCATCGACCTCGACGGCGGCGACCCCAAATTCGGCCGGTTCCACGCGGCGATGCGCGCCGCCGGGATCACCCGCCCGTTTCGCGGCGCGCTCGAAAGCTGGACCTACACCCCGCCCGACGACACCGCGCGCGCCGGCGCCGCGGTTCGAGCGCTGGTGCTGGAGCGGCAACGCCGATGAAGGCGCCCGTCCTGTTCGTCGGCGCGATGGTCGCGACCGGGCTCGTCTTCCTGCTCGTGCCGCAGATCGACATCGCCATGGCCCGGTTGTTTTACGACCCTCAAGCCGGGTTCGCGCTCGCGACGTGGCCGCCGGTGCGCATGATAGAGCGCGGCGTGCCGCTCATTTCCTGGGCGGTTGGCGGGGTCGTCCTGGTGGGCGCGATATCGCTGGCTCGCGGTCGGCAGTTGTGGCGGCTCGACACAAGGGCGCTCGTCTTTATCGCACTGGCGACGGCGCTGGGGCCCGGTCTCCTGGTCAACACGGTGCTGAAGGACCATTGGGGCCGCGCCCGCCCGGCGCAGATCCAGGCATTCGGCGGCACCGCGAGCTTCACCCCGGCGCCGCTGATCTCCGACCAGTGCCCGCGCAACTGCGCCTTTGTCTCCGGGCACGCGGCCCTGGGTTTCTCGCTCATCAGCTTCGCTTTCCTGCTCCCGGCGGGGCGGCGACGCCGCAACGCTGTCCTTGCCGCGCTGGCGTTCGGCGCCGCCGTCGGCCTCGCCCGGATGGCCGCCGGCCGGCATTTCCTGTCCGATGTCGTCGATGCCGCGTTTCTCGCCACCGGCGTGAGCTGGCTGCTCTACCAGGGAATCGTCGTGCGCGACTGGTTCGGCCGGCGATCCGCGCTGGTCGCCGGGTTCATCCTGTTCGAGGGCGCCGCAATGCTGTGGCTCGACCGGCCGCTCGCGCTCTACCTGCACGAGGCCGCGCGGCCGGTGCAGCCGGTATTCGCCGCGATCGCCCGGCTCGGGCTCGGCTATCCGTATCTCGTGCTGTTCGCCGCGCTCTTCGCACTTATGCGCTGGGGCGACGCGATGCCGGCCCTACGCTCGCGCGCGGACGCGATGCGCGCGGCGCTGTGGGTGCCGCTTTTTCTGTTCACGGCGGTCGCCGTCTCCGGCCTCGCCGCCGACCTCATCAAGGTGGTCGCCGGGCGGACCCGGCCGAAATTGCTGTTCCTCACGGGACTCGATCATTTCGCCTGGTTCGGGTTCCAGGCCGATTACTGGTCGTTCCCCTCGGGCCATGCGACGACCGCGGCGGCGCTGATGCTGGGGCTCTGGTATCTGTGGCCGCGCTGGGCCCCGCTCTATGCCGCGGTCGCGATCCTGATCGCGGCCGCGCGCGTCATCATCTGCGCGCATTACCTGAGCGACGCGGTCGCGGGGCTGGCGATCGGCGCGGCGGCGACCTGGATCATCGCCGGGCTGTTCGCACGCCAGGGCTGCGCTTTCGCCGCCGGCCGCGCGCGCGCCGTGTCATAATACCGCCGCCATGGCCCTGCGCATCGAGACCTTCAACAACGCCAGCGGCGGCAATGTCCTCTATAAGGCCCTGAGCCACCCGCACGCAGCCGCGGCGGGACGCGCGCTGGTCGCGGAGCTTCGCCGCGGCCCGGCCGCGATCGTCGATCCGATCGGCGCCGCCGAGGGGTTCGCCGAGGTTTTCGGCCTGGGCGAAGCGCAAACCTATGTCCAGGACGTCGCGCGGATCGGCCGCAAGCTGCTCGGCCGCCCGTCGAAGCCGCTGACCGATCTCGCCTGCAGCGGGGTGCGGACCGTGCTGGTCGCCGCGTTCGACGCCGACCGGGCCGCGGCACAGATCGAGCCTCTGCTCCCGCCCGGCGCCCGCGTCCTGACGCTCGACCCGCTGCGCCTCCCGCCGGAGCGGCTGACCAACAAGCGGCGCTATCTCGACCCGCTCAATTTCGCGACCAATTTCGCCCTGTTCCGCGATGGCGAGGGCATCCACACGCGGCTGGTCACGGCCAATTACTGGGCGCGCTACGGCGCCGGCGCGGTGACGTGCTGGCTGACGTTGTTCGGCGGTGACGGCGCGATGCTGGCCGAATGGACCGAGGAATCGGCCGATCGCGGCGGGGCGATCGTCATCGACAGCCGTGACGTTCGGGCGCGGTTCGGGCTGGCCGAGTTCGCCGGACAGCTCTTCATCCATGTCGTCGGCGCCGCCGGGCACGATGTCGTCAAATACGCGCTGGACACCTATGGCGCCGGCGACGCCGCGCTGTCCTGCACCCACGACGCCAATGCCTGGCCGGCCGACCGCTACGCCGGGCTGCCGGCCCCAGCCGAGGGCGAGCGGGTCGTCGTGTGGATTCAGAACAGCCATCCCGGCGCGGTCCCGGCCGGCGCGATCGGACTCGTCGCGATGGGCGAGGAAAACCCGGTCCCGATCGCGCAGGAGATCGCCCCGTTCGCCAGCCTCGCGGTCGATGCCGGGGCGATGCTGCCGGGTCTCGCCTGGCCGCGGCAGATCGAGCTGCGCACCGGCAAGCACGTCGTGCGGCCGCGCTACGAGGTCATCACCGCCGAGCACCGCCGCCTCGCCCACGTCAATGTCGAGCGCGACGATCTGCGCCCGAACCCGGACCTGCCCGGCCTCGCCGCGACCCTCGGCAAGGGCTACCTGCTGCCGGCCCCGATCCTGCCCCGCGGCGAGTGGCTGAGCGAATTGCTGCCGACGCCGATGGCGACCACCCAGGCAGAGCTGCCGATCGTCGCGATCGTCTATGACCCCGACGGCAACGAGATCGCCCGCCATCGTTTCGGCCGTCTGCCGCGCGGCCACAGCGCGATGCTCGACCTCGATTCGGTCGGGTCGGCGCTCGGCGACGGCTACGGCCATGTCGAGCTGGTCTACGACTTCGCCGAGGGCGGCGACGGCGACGGGTGGCTGCACGCCCTGTTCCGTTATCGGCAGCGCCATGGCCCGCACGCCGCGGAGACCAGCTTTGGCGCGCATGTCTTCAACACGCTGCTGACCTATCGCGACGAGCCGCAATCATACACCGGGGCGCCGCCGGGCCTGTCGACGCGCCTCTTTCTGCGTCTCGGCGACCAGCCCTACGACACGCTGTGCCACCTGACCTACCCGGCCTCGACGCCGTGGCATCCGACCAGCGGGACCGAGCTCATCCTCCACGATTCGCGCGGCGCCGAGGTTGCGAAGGTCGCGCTGGCGATCCCGTGCTCGGGTTCGCGTCTGTGGCGCTATCATGAGACGTTCGATCCCGCCACGCGCGACCGCGCCGGGGCGGGCGCATATATCGTCGTGCGCGACGCAACCTGCCGCCTTTTCGGCTATCACGGGCTTGTTGCGCCGAGTGGGCGTTTCAGTCTCGACCATATGTTCGGTTTTTGAGAGCTTTCACCCGGCGTCGGTTCGCCCCATGTTACGGAAAATGGTATACTAGGCTGTCCAATCGATGCGGATTCCGGGATGCCCGAGCACCATCACACCAAGGTTTTGATCGTCGGCGCCGGGCCGGCCGGGTTTACGGCGGCGATTTACGCGGCGCGCGCCAATCTCCAGCCGATCATGGTCGCGGGGCTGCAGCCCGGCGGCCAGTTGATGATCACCACCGACGTCGAGAACTATCCGGGCTTTGCCGACATCATCCAGGGCCCCTGGCTGATGGAGCAGATGCAGGCTCAGGCCGAGCATGTCGGGACCAAGGTGATTCTCGACATGGTGACCTCGCTCGACCTCTCGCGGCGGCCGTTTGTCGCGATCGGCGATTCGGGCGACCGCTACCTCGCCGACAGCGTGATCATCGCGACCGGCGCCCAGGCGCGCTGGCTCGGCATCCCGAGCGAGGAGACCTATCGCGGCTTTGGCGTCTCGGCCTGCGCGACCTGCGACGGGTTCTTTTTCCGCGAGAAGGAGGTCGTCGTCGTCGGCGGCGGCAACACCGCGGTCGAGGAGGCGCTGTATCTCACCAATCACGCAAGCAAGGTCACGGTAATCCACCGCCGCGACCAATTCAGGGCCGAAAAGATCCTGCAAACCCGCCTGTTCCGGAACCCGAAGATCGAGGTGATCTGGGACCACGTCGTCGAGGAAGTTCTGGGCACGCCCGAGCCGCCGACGGTCAGCGGCGTGCGGCTGCGCAACGTCAAGACCGGCATGCTCAGCGACAAGGAATGCGACGGCGTCTTTATCGCGATCGGCCACACGCCGGTGACCGAGCTGGTCGCGGGTCAGCTCCCCCTCGACGCGGAGGGCTATATCCTCGCTCGTACCGATTCGACCGCGACCGATATTCCGGGAGTGTTCGCGGCCGGCGACGTCAAGGACAAGATCTTCCGCCAGGCCGTCACCGCAGCGGGGATGGGCTGCATGGCCGCGCTCGAAGCAGAAAAATTTCTCGCCGAACAGGAGGACGCCGCCACGCTGCGGGCGGCCCAATAAGGGGGCGGGCGCGCGTCGGCGCGCTCGGACAGGGCGAACGACATGGCGATGGATTGGGACAAGCTGCGGGTTTTCCACGCGGTGGCCGAGGCGGGCAGCTTTACCCATGCCGGCGAGGCGCTGAACCTCAGCCAGTCCGCGGTCAGCCGACAGATCAGCGCGCTCGAGGAAAGCGTCAGCATGCCGCTGTTCCACCGCCATGCGCGCGGCCTGATCCTGACCGAGCAGGGCGAGCTCTTGTTCCGCACGGCACGCGAGGTCTTCGCCAAACTGGCGATGGCCGAAGGGCTCATCTCCGAATCGAAGGACCGGCCCAAGGGACCGCTCAAGATCACCACCACGGTCGCTTTCGGGTCGGTCTGGCTGACCCCGCGAATTCGCGAATTTCTCGACCTGTACCCGGAAATCCAGGTGAGCCTCGTCGTTGACGACAGCGAGCTCGATCTGTCGATGCGCGAGGCCGATGTGGCGATCCGGATGTCGCCGCCGCGCCAGCCCGATTTGATCCAGCGGCACCTCGTCTCGGTCCAGGTTCATGTTTACGCGTCGACCGAATACATCAAGAAGTTCGGCCAGCCCGAGCGGCCCGAGGATCTCGACGAGCACCGCGTCATCGTCTACGGCGAAGATGCGCGCCCGCCGGTGCCAGGGGTCAACTGGCTGATGGAGGTCGCCGCCAAGCCGGGCCAGGACCGCCGGCCGATCCTGTCGGTCAACAACACCTACGGCATGCTGCGCGCGGTGATGAGTGGGCTTGGCATCGCCGCGCTGCCAGACTTCGTCGCGGGCGAGCATGCCGAGTTGGTGCGGGTTCTGCCCGAGGTCGCCGGCCCCCCCAACGAAGCCTACTTCGTCTATCCGGAAGAGCTGCGCACGTCGAAGCGCATCAGCGTCTTCCGTGACTTTCTGCTGCGCAAGGTGGCGGAGGGGCGGCTCGCCTGACGCCGGCCGCCGTAACCTCGATGCACGAGATTAATTCATCCCTGTGTAAGCATTGCGCTTTTTGCATCCCCCCCAGGACAAATTCCGGCTGGTGGTTGAGCGTATAAAAGCCCATGTATCTGGCACGCGATACTGCATCGCAGCCAGTTTCCGGGGTCGGGAGCCCCCGCAAGAGTTTCCGGGACTTGCGCCCGGAAAGAGGGTCTACGGACCCTTACGTCTCCTAGACGTGAAGCCTCCCTGTTCAAACTTGGCCGGGACCTAGGTCCCGGCCAATTTTATTTCCAGTTATAGTTTCGGGACCGCGGCAGCGCCGGCGTCGGCCGCGCCGCCTCTTCGCCGACTACTCGGCGATTACTGCGATCCGCGCTGAACAATCGTGACCCGCACCGCCTCGAGCGGGTCGTCGGAGATCGGCGACACGCAGAGTTCGCCGTCGCGCTTGGGCCCGACCACGCCGCCTTCAAAGAACGAGCCCTCGTAGACGATTTCTAGGTTCTCGCCCAAATTCGGCGTCGGGCGCACCGCGAACCCGGTGAGCGGCAGGCCGCGGCCGCGCGTCCCGGCATAATTGCCGTTGGTGACCCATGCCGTCGCGCGCCCCTCCTGGGCGAAGACGCGGAATTCGACGGCACTCGCCGGCAACTGCTCGCGCGGGCGGATGCTGAGCGCCTCGATCTGGCGCTTGCTGCCCGGGTTGCCAGCCCAGCCGGTCTCGACATAGCGGCGGTCCCCGAGTCCCATGATGTGGAGCAGCACCTCGGCGCCGAGATCGCGCGGGCCGGTTTCGATCGGCGCGGGTTCCGGCTCCGGCTCCGGCTCCGGCTCCGGCTCCACCTCCACCTCGATCGCCGCGGCGCCGGCCGTATCTAAGGCGAGAGCGACAACGATAGGCTCGGACGCCAAGGTCGGCGGCTCGGGTTCAGGCTCCGGTTCCGGTTCGGGCTCTGGTTCGAGCTCCGGCTCCGGCGACGGCGACGGCACTGCAACCAGCACCGGGCGCGGTGGCGGCTCATGCGCCGGCGGGGGAAGCGGCGGCGGCGGTTCGGGCTCCGGCGTTGCCACCACTACCGGTTTCGGCGGTGGGGGCGGAGGCGGCTCTGGCTCTGGTTCTGGTGGAGGAGGCGGCGCCGGCGGCTCGGGAGCCGCGACCGGGGGAGGAGGCGGTGGTGGTGGCGGTTCGGGCGCCGGCGGCGGCGGGGCGACCGCGCCGCTCGTCTTCTGCTTGATCAGCGCGCGCAACTTGGCGTCGGCGCGATCGGCGAGCATCGTCGGCTGAAAATCGCGCGAGCGGCGCCCGATGATCGTCTCGGCGACCTCGACCATCTCGCCCGGGATCAAATCGGCGGAGCGATCCAGAAAGGCGGCAGGCGCGATCTCGTCCGGGCTGTGCAGCGTCGACAGCACCAGGCTCGACCCGTGCGGCGCGATCATCACCGCGCGCTCGCGCCCGCCCAACGTCGCGCGACCGAGCCCGACCCGGCCGTTGTTGGCGAGCGCCAGGCTCAGCGCGTGCAGCGTGTCGGCGGCGAGATCGCCATCGGGACGGACGTAGCAAACCGCCTCGACGTAAATCCGGTCGATCTGCGCGCCCGGCACGAACTCCTCGATGTCGAGTATGTTTGCCGGCCGGCTCGCGGTTCCCGTCAGCTCGTCCTCGGAAATCGTGAGGTATCGGCCGTCATCGGCGCGGACGCCCTTGGCGAGCGCGTTGGGGGCGACGACGTTGCCGGTCTTCGAATCGACGTACTGCTCGGCCACCGGATTGCCGGTACGGGAATTGACGTGGTCGAATTGGATCCGCCGGCCCGAAACCACGGCCGGCGACAGGCTTACCGGGCACGAAACCAGTGATATGCGCAGAAACCCGTTCCACACGGCCTCAGCCATCGGCGACCTCCGCTGCGGCGATGAACCCTCACCATAACACGTAGATCAACACGCGACAGATCACCGATCACGCGATCGACGCGGAGCGCACCGGGTCAACCGACGCGCGGTGGCGAAGTCCCGTCCACCAGGTTTCGCCACACGATTTTGTCGCTCAGCTTTAGCCGAGTGCCGGCCTCCGGCATAGGGTATTTGAGCCCGCTCGCGCAGTTGAACAGCACCGCGCGCTCGCCGGCTCCGACCCGCCCGTCGCCGACCGCCGCCTTGTAGGCTGCATAGGTCGCGGCCCCTTCCGGGCACAGCAGCAGCCCCTCAGCGCCCGCGACCTCTTGCCACGCCGCCGCGATCGCGTCCTCGTCGACGGCGATCGCGAACCCGCCGCTTTCGCGCACCGCGCGCAGGATAAGAAAGTCGCCGACCGCCTGCGGCACGCGGATTCCGGCGGCAAAGGTGTGCGCGTCCGGCCAGCGCGGCGCGTGCTCCTCGCCGTCCTCCCAGGCCTTGACCATCGGGGCGCAGCCGGAGGCCTGGACCGCGACCATCCGCGGCCGCTTCTTGCCGATCCAACCCAGCTCTTCGAGCTCGGCGAACGCTTTCCACATGCCGATGAGGCCGGTGCCGCCGCCGGTCGGATAGAAGATGATGTCGGGCACTTCCCAGCCGAGTTGCTCGGCGAGCTCAAGCCCCATCGTCTTCTTGCCTTCGATGCGATAGGGCTCGCGCAGGGTGGAGCAGTTGAACCAGCCCAGCGCCTTCTCGCCCTCGGCAACGAGCCGGCCGCAATCGTCGATCAGCCCGTCGACGAGAAACACCTCGGCGCCTTGCATCGCGATCTCGCGCACGTTCACCTCGGGCGTGTCGTCGGGGCAGAAGACGTAAGACTTGATCCCGGCGCGCGAGCAATAGGCCGCCATCGCCGCGCCGGCATTGCCGTTGGTCGGCATCGCCATCGTCTCGACGCCCAGCTCCTTGGCCATCGACACGGCCATGACGAGCCCCCGCGCCTTGAACGACCCGGTCGGCAGCCGCCCCTCGTCCTTGACCAACAGCTCGCCGCCTTTCGGGGTAAGGCGCGGCAGCGAGACCAAGGGGGTCACCACCTCACCAAGCGAGACGATGTTTTCCGGCCGCCGCACCGGCAGGAGCTCGCGATAGCGCCACAGAGTCTGCGGCCGCTCCGCGAGCTTGCCCTTGGTCAGCGCCCGGCGCACGCCGGCAAGGTCATAGCGCACGAGCAGCGGCTTTCCCGCCTTCGACAGCCCGTGCAGCCGGTCGGGCTCGTAGCGCTCTCCGGTCATTCCGCATTCCAGATGCGTGACAAAAGTCGGCAGGTCGCCGCCCGTCCAATCGAAATCCGCCATCGCCGCCGCCCATCGTTACCCGTCTATGACAACTAACGACGGAAGCGGCGCAGAGGTCGAGTCGCGAATCAGCGCGGCGAGCGGACGAACAGATAGGCGCCGTGAGCGCGCGCGAACGGCTCGGTGCAGACCTCACCGACGCGCCCCGCGAGGCGCGGCGCCGCCACGGCGATGCCGTCGAGCGTCGCATTCTCGGGCACGCGGACGTGGCGCACGCACACCGCGCCCGCCGCCGTCCATCCGGCCTCGAACTCGTAGCGCGGGTCGTCGGCGGGTTGTTGGATGCC
The DNA here is from genome assembly GCA_036268075.1 of Allostellaceae bacterium. GTDB lineage: Bacteria > Pseudomonadota > Alphaproteobacteria > ATCC43930 > CGMCC-115725 > DATARH01. The sequence goes on from DATAUV010000117.1 coordinate 264,368, forward strand.
GAACGAATCGTAGATGTCGATCGGCTGGCCGTTCCGGGTGGTGCCTTTCCCGTCACCGGCATAGTCGGCGCGAACCAGGCGAACACAGGCATTATAGGCGTCGCGCAACGCGGCGCCGCCGGGCGCGCGCTCCCACGGGCGATAGCCCCAGCGGATGCATTTGCCCTCGGCGCCCCCTGTGCAGGTGATCAGGAAGCGGCCGGGTAAGTCCTCATATCGCCCGTCCGCCGTGAACCGCCCGCCGAGGGGAAAGCCGAGGCGCACGCCATCCGGCCCCGGCAGACACAAATTCTGCCACCCGCCCTCGGGCGAAATCTGCTCCGACAGCGCGTAGAGGATCATTTCGCCACGAGGGTCGAGCGGATCGCGCGTGACCGCGTCGATGCGCACGCGGCGCTGTCGCCCCGATCCGTCGCCCATCACGATGACGGTTCCGGGTAATTCGTCCTGCGTCAAGACGCGCCCGTCCGCGAGCGTAACATGAAACATGGTTCCGACGACGTCGACACGTACCGCGGCCGACGCGGGTCTCGCCGGAATCGCCGCGCCCACCACAGCCAGCGCGGCGGCGAGCACGAGACCGGCCGCCGCGCCGAACATCATCGCTGCGGCACCGTCACCGCTTCGATGGCGACGCCATTCAATTCAGCGAGGCCCCGCCCGCTCGCCGCAAGCGCGTTCGTGGTGAGCGCGTTCGTGGTGAGCGCATTCGTCGTGAGCGCATTCGTCGTGAGCGCGTTCGTGGTGAGCGCGTTCGGTACCACCGCCGCATGCGCCGTCCCCGAGGCGAGCGCGACGCCCGCCAAGACAACCACCGCCTTCAACATGACTTCCTCCTACCGGCAAGGCCGGCACGATAGGCCGGCAACGCGATCAAGGTGGCAGGAAGCGATGCGGAATTCTTGGCGTCGCGGGTCAAAGAATCCTGTTTGCAGCGCACTTATCGCTTTAGGTGGGCGGGTCTTCCGTGTGGTCGCGCGCGGCAGTCGGGGTCAGGCCGTATTTGCGGCGGAAGGAGCGATTGAAATACGAAAGGTCGTTGAAGCCGGCCTCGTAGGCGACATCGCTGATCCGCCGCGCCCCGCCGCCGCGCTCGCGGCTCAGGAGGGATAAGGCCCGGTCGAGGCGCAGTTCCTGTACGCGCTCCGAAAAGCTCACCCCGGTCTCGTGCAGCAATCGATGCAGATACCGGGTCGAGATGCCCGATCCCCGCGCGACGGCCTCCGGCGAAATATCCGGGTCGGCATAGTCGCGGCGGATTGCGCGCAACACCACCGCCAACCGTCCGGCGCGGAGGCCGCGCAGACGGGCGATCTCGGCATTGTCGCGGTTGGTGCCCAGCGCCAGCACCGCCAAGTCGACGAGGCTCTGCCTTGCGTGGTCCAGCACTGCCGGATCGGACAATTTTTCATCGCCCAGCAAGCCGTTGGCGTAATGCACCAGCAGCCGCAGTGCCTCGTTGGCGGCGGAGAGTTGCTTCCCGGCGATGTCCTCGGCGCTCGGCAAGGCCGCACGCAGCTGTCGGCGCGGCATCAGCAGCACCACCAGGTTATGGCCGCTGGGATAGGTTTCGACCACCGGCGGCGTGGCGAGATCGAAGACGATTCCCGAGCCCGGCGCCACAGTCAGCGACCGCGAGCCGAGCCGCGCCTCGCTGGCGTCGGTGCCGCGATTGATCACCAGATTGATCCGATCGTCGCCGTCGCGCGCGTGGTGCTCGGCGCGGCGCTCGATCCGATTGATGGAACCGGCCCACCGGCCGACCATCACACCGCCGGACACCACCGATTCGATACGGGTCGCGAACGGCATCTCGGGATTGGCCGAGATATCAATCCCGCAAACGCCCGCCCGATATTCCTCCCACCAGCGCGAAAGGCGCCTCGCCTCCTCGGGACCCGCGGCAGCGCCAGGCGACGAATAAGCGAGCCTTTGCACCGTCACGCGCCACCTCTTTAGTCAAGTCCCGGTTTGGTCCCACCAGCCCTACTTAACGGTTTATCTTGGTCCCGGCACTCCTGGCGCGTCTTGGACTACAGCGCACAAACCGCGTTGTTTACAGCACCGCCTCGGCGATGACCCGCATCGACTCGGGATCGGCGCCGCTCAGCACCAGCGAGCCGACCTCGTGCCGGCGCGCCAGATCCTGCCAGGCGCGGAGCCGGTCGACGATGCGGTCCTTGCCGCCGACCAGCGAGATTTCGTCGATGAGGGCGTCGGGCACCGCGGCGATCGCTTCGTTGCGGCGGCCGGCGAGATAATGCTCCTGGATCACCGCAGCCGAGGCCTCGTAGCCGAGCCGCTTGGCCAGATCGTTGTAGAAATTGCGGCCGCGCGCGCCCATCCCGCCGATATAGAGCGCGAGGCCCGGCCGCAGCGCGTCGCGGCATTTGGCGAGGTCGTCTCCCATGCTGACGCGGATATAGGGGGCGAGGTCGAAATCGCCGAGGTCGGCGGGTTTCCCGGCCTTGGCGCGGCCCTCGCGAATCGGGTCGAGCATCAGATGCGCCTTTTCCGGCGACATGAAAAACGGCAAGGCCCCGTCCGCGACCTCGCCGGCGACCCGGAGCCCGGCCGGCGAATTCGGCGCGGTGTAGATTTTGAGGCTCGGGTCGCCGTGCACGATGCTGCGCAGCGGCCGCGCCAACCCGCTGCCGCCGGGTCCGGTATAAGGGATGTCGTAATGCGCGCCATGGTGTTCGAGCGGGGCCTCGCGCGCGAGAATCTGGCGGATGATTCCGACGTATTCGCGCGTCCGCGTCAGCGGCTGGCCGAACGGCACGCCATGCCAGCCCTCGACGACCTGTGGCCCCGACGGCCCGACCCCGCAGAGAAAACGATTTCCCGACAGCGCCTGCAACGTCATCGCGGTCATCGCCGCGCAGGCCGGCGTGCGGGCCGGCATCTGCATGATGCTGGTGCCGGCCTTGATCCGGCTCGTCCGCGCCAGCACCCACGCGACCGGCGTCACCGCGTCGGTGCCGTAGGCCTCGCCGGCCCACGCCGTGTCGAATCCGAGGTTCTCGGCCTCCCACACCAGCCCCATGTCGATCCCGGCGTCGCCGGCCAGCCTGAGCGTGATCGAAAGGTTCATGCGAGATACTCCGTCCCCGCCCCGGCGATCTTCTCCACCGATTTGAGCCAGTCCTCCAGTTCGCGGTCGAACGGCTCGATCAGCACGTGTTCGACCCCCGCGGCGGCGTACCCTTCAAGCCGCGATTTCAGCAACCCCTCATCCTTGCCGTCCCAGGCCGCGCGCAGCGATACCGTGAAACCCGAATCGGGCCGCTCGGCCCGGAGCCGTTTGACCATCGGCCCCGCCTCTTCCGGGGTCGTCCGCGACCCGTGCCACCCGTCGAGCCGCAATGCCCGCTTGATCGCCGGCTCGGACGACCCGCCGATCCAGATCGGGATCGGCCTTTCCGGTTTCGGCATCATCCGCATCGTGTCGATGACGGCGGGGACCACCTTGGCGTCAAAGCTGACCGGATCGTCATTCCACACCGCGCGCATCATCGCGATGCCTTCGTCCATGCGCCGCCCGCGCTCGTGGAACGGGACGCCGAGCGCAGCGAACTCCGCCTCCAGCCACCCGACCCCCGCGCCGAGGATCAGCCGCCCCTGCGACAGGTTCTGCAGCGTCGCCAATTCCTTAGCCAGCGGCAGCGGGTGCCGCATCGGCAAAACCAGGACGCTGGTGCCGAGCCGCACGCGCTTCGTATAGGCGGCGGCCCAGGTCAGGCTCAGCACCGGGTCGTAGAACACCGGCGACGGCGGATACGCCGCGCCCCGCGGCGTGATGATGTGCTCGCTGGTCCACACATCGGCATAGCCCAATTCCTCCGCCTGGACCGCGGCCCGCCGAATCCCCTCCGGCCCCGCCTTCCGGCCGATCTGCGGCAGATGGATGCCGAGCTGCATCAGGTTTTCCTCGTTGCGTAGGGCGGAAAAGCACAGCGCCTTCCGCCGTTCTCTCCGATCATGGCGGAAGGCGCTGCGCTTTTCCGCCCTACTCCACCACGACCGACTTGATCTCCTTGAGCCGAGGCAAAACCTCCTTCGAGAACAGGGTGATGTTCTTCACCGCTTCCTCGTGGGTGATGAACCCGGTCTTGCCGACCATGATGAGCTGCCCGAACCCGCCGACCTTTTCGTAGAAATCCATGATCTGCTTGTAGACCGTGTCGGGATTGCCGGCGTACATGCGGCCGCCCGCCATCGCCATCTCGGCGGTGACGCCGGCGCGGTTGAGCGGCGAGTTCCGCCCCGGCCGCCCCAGGCTGCCGCCGGCGTTCGGGTCGCGGTAAAGCAGCGGCGCCATCTCGGGCGGGGTCGTTCCGGGCAGGAACTTGTTGTATTGCGGCGCCGATTTCATGCTGGTGTTGACGAACCACAGCAGCTTCGACCCGACCCGCACCCCCTCCTCGTCGGTGTCGCCGACATAGACAAAGGCGGAATAGCCGAAGCGGTCGGTTGTCGCCTTCGGCAGGCCCGCCTCGGCGCGGGCCTCCCGATAGCTGCCCCACGCCTTTTTGGTCACGTCGACACCGCGCATGACCATGATGTTGACCATCCCGCGCCGGCCCAGCTCGGCGGTGTCGACCGGGTCCGAGGTCGCCGCCCACATCGGCGGGTGCGGCTGCTGATAGGGGCGCGGCCAGATGTTGACGTGGCGGTGGGTGAAATGCTTGCCCTCCCACGAGAACGGCCCGTCATGCGTCGTCAGGGTCTTGTCGATGAGGTCGATCGCCTCCCAGAACCGTTCGCGGATGCCCATCGGGTTGGCGTTGCCCGAGGCCATCTCGGTGCCGCCCGATTTGACAAAGCCGATCTCGAGCCGCCCGCGCGAGATGACGTCGGCGGTCGCGTATTCCTCCGCCGCCCGGACCGGATCGTCGCGCACCGTGATCAACGTGCCCATCGAGAGGAGGCGGATGTTCTTGGTCTGCCGCGCGACGATGCCGAGGATCACCGGGCTCGCGCCGTAGAGGCAGTTGATGCCGGCATGGTGCTCGCTCGACGTGATGTTGAGCCCCAATTCGTCGCACAGCATGTATTCGTCGAGCGTCTCCTGAAACAGCCGCGCCGCGACCTCCGGATCGCAATACCGGTTCGGCAGGCTCGCCCGCACCGAGTCAGTGGCGTTCAGCACCTCGTCGGGCACGAACGGGTACGGGTTCTCGCAGTGAAACCAGGCGTCCATTCCGGATTTCCTCTCGCATGACGCGGACCTTGTTGTATCAGAGAGCACAAGCGCTGAGCCTCCCTAATTCGTCACCCCGGCGAAGGCCGGGACCCACGGTTCAGCGGTTCGAGCGGCGGACGAGTGGGTCCCGGCCTGCGCCGGGATGACGGAATGGGAAGCAAAGAGAGGCGTACATGAACCCGATGAAGCCGCATCTCGAATTCCATCGGCTCGACATGAGCGCGGGTTGGGAAACACCGGAAGGCTATCCCGCCGGGATCGAGCAGAAGATCCTCGCCGGCACGCTCGACGAAAGCGCCAAGAACGGCAGCCGCACCCGCCTCCTCCGCTTCCAGCCCGGCATCTACACGACCGCCCCCTTCGTCCACGACTATTGGGAGGAGGTGTACCTGGTCTCGGGCGACCTGACCGTCGGCAACGACACGCACGGCAAAGGCGGCGAAAACTACACCGCCGGCACCTACGCCTGCCGCCCGCCGGGCGCGACGCACGGCCCGTTCAAGTCGAACGGCGGGTGTTTGTTATTGGAGAGCCATTACTACGCGGATTGAGCCGGATGAAGCACCGATGGGTTGCTGCCGTCCGACCTTCACCCTCAACGTCAGCTCCGCAGCGCGACGCAGGCTCCGCCGATCGCGAGGATCGCCTGGCATGTGCGATCGGCATCGGCACGCGAGGCTTTCGGGATCATGACGCGGTAGAACGGAAGCCTCCCCCGGCTGCGCAGCACGCCGTAGATGATCATCGGCTGCGTATCCCCGACAATCCGCTGATAGCGCTGCTGGGCGCGCGCGAACGCGGCGAGCGCCACCGCTTTCGAGAAATTCCCCGCGAGCTGCACGCCCCAAGGCGCCACCGGAATCGAACTGGCCGCCGGTTCGGAACGCAGCGACGCGGTGACGGCGGCGCACGATTCGCCTCCGTCCACATCGTCCCCGATTTTCGCCTGGGTTCCGACGCGCTTCCAATCCTCGGCGGGGAGGCCGGTCACCGCGATCACATAGGCCCGGGTCTCCGCCGGGAGCCCGCCCGACCCGGCGAGCCAGTTCGCGACCCGGTCCGCCCCGGCATTGTAGGCAGCAGCCGCCAAGCCGACATTGCCGAACCGGCGGGTCAGATCGGCGACAAGCCGCGCCGCCTTGGGGACGGCCTGCTCGGGGTCGAAGGGATCGGCAAGGCCACGTTCCGCGGCGGTCGCCGGCATGAATTGCGCGATCCCTTGCGCACCCTTCGGGCTGATCGCACCGGCGCGAAACCGGCTCTCCGTCCAGATGAGGCGTGTCAGCAGCGCGACCGGAACATGGGTTTCCCGCGCCGCGCCGTCGACGAGCGAGCACACGGTCTGCTCCACCGTTCCCACCTGTTTCTGGGTTTCGATCGCCGCCGCCACCGCTCCCGGAAACAGCACCAGCGCGATCAGCACGAAACGGCCCAGCAATCCCGTCACCGATCCTCTCCGCCGTTCATAGTCGCCTATTTGGCGAACGGCACAAGACAGCGACGGTTGCGTTCGATGGACCGCAGCCGTCTTTCGATCGCGCATACCCGAGCGCTGCCATGCCTCAACCTCAAGGCGAGAGAAGCCACCTGATAAAATAGCGCACATAACGGGCGGTATCAGGAAGGCAACCCCGCAGTGAAAAAGCCGATGGGTTTCGCTGCGCTCTACCCATCCTACGACACCTCGCCACGGCGCAAACCGCGCGATAGTCTCTCCCAACAGCCTTCACGAAAGAGCCCGCGCCATGCAGCCCACCAGGATCGGCAGTTTCGAGATCGCCCGCATCGCCGATTATGAAGGCCCGTTCTTCCCGCCCGGGGAGTTCTTCCCCGATTTCGATCCGGAGGTCGTGAACGCCAACCGCGACATCATCACCGACCGGCTGATCGACCCGGCGACCGGGAAACTGATCTTCAGCTTCCATAGCTTCGTCGTAAAGACAGGGCGCCATACGGTGCTGATCGACGCCTGCATCGGCAACGACAAGGATCGCCCGACCCGGCCGCAATTCCATCGCATGCAGAGCTCGTTCATCGGCGACCTCGCCCGAATCGGGGTCAAGCCGGAAGACATCGACTACGTCATGTGCACGCATCTGCACTGGGACCATGTCGGCTGGAACACAAAGCTCGCCGACGGAAAGTGGGTCCCGACTTTCCCGAACGCGAAATACGTGATGGCGCGGAAGGAATTCGAGCATTGGCGCGGCATCCATGACAGCGGCGCGGATTCGGCGCATGCGCTGGCCTTTGGCGACAGCATCCTGCCGGTGGTCAAGACCGGCCAGTCGATGCTGGTCGGCGATGATTTCGCCCTTGAGGACGGGCTGTGGTTCGAGGGCTATCCCGGCCACACGCCCGGCAACGTCGTGATCCACGCGAAATCGGGCGGCGAGCGCGGCGTGTTTATCGGCGACGTTCTGCACCACCCGCTGCAATGCCTGAAGCCGGAATGGTCGACCGCGGCCTGCACCGACGCCGCCTTGTCGCGCAAGAGCCGCACCCGGTTCATCGAGGAGCATTCGGACAGCGGCGCGCTGATCCTGCCGGCGCATTTCCCGGCCCCGACCGCCGGCCATATCCACCCGCACAAGGGCAATTACCGCTACGATTTCAGGGGATAATTTCGACCTCGACGCTGTGGATCGCGTTGCGCGCCGCCGCAGCCGGCTGCACGGCGCCGGCCTCGTCGCGGGCACGAGCCATGATCGTGACAGAACCGGGCCGTTCGGGGCGCCACACTGACGAGAATTTCTGCCAGGCGAATTGTCGGCGCGGCTCGATCTCCGCGGCGCGCCAGCTCTCGCCGCCATCGGTGCTGATGTCGACCGCGGCGACCGGCAAGGCGCCCCAGGCCCAGCCCCAGATCTCGGTCTCGCGCATCCCGAGCGTCGCATGCGGGGCCGGTGCGACGATTGCCGATTCCGGCATCACCGCCCAGACCGGACGCATCCCGCCCTCGGGCGCCGGGTCGTTGTAGAGTGCGGTCGTGAACGGGCCATCGGCCCGGCGGTCGGCCAGCACGATGCGGTCGAGCCACTTGACCGAGTTGGTGCCGTAGAACCCCGGCACCAGAAGCCGCGCCGGATACCCGTGCTCGGCCGGCAATGGTGCGCCGTTCAATTCAGTCGCGATCAGCACGCTGTCGTCGAGCCGCGCGAGCGGGAGGTCCTTGGCGTAATTCTCGACCGCATGCCCCTCATAACTGCCGTGGTCGAGCCCGTAGGACCAGACGAACCGCGCCTCGGGCAGCACCCCGGCACGATAGAGAATGTCGCTCAGCCGCACTCCGCCCCAGACGACGTTCATCACCCGCCGCATCGGCAAATCCGGCCGCTTCGGTGCGCCGGCGCATTGGTGGAACGACTCGATCTCGGTATGCGGGAAGGCCGCGAGCGCGGCGAGGTCGAGGCGCAGCTCATGGCGCACCAGGCCTTCGACCCGGAACGACCACCCCTCCGCCGCGACCTTCGGCACGCCCATATGCGCGAGCACAAAGCACGATTCCGTCGGCGTGATGCGGTCGTGCCGCTGGTGCGGCGCCAGCGGCACGCGGCGATAGGTCCCGCCCGGCGGCATCGCGGCTTGCATGGCATCCTCCCGACCCGGTTTGCCTCGATCTGAGCGCGATTGTGGCATAGTAGCGCCGATGCAGCCGCGAATCCCGATATCGCAGGACCTTGTGCTCGTCGGTGGCGGGCACGCCCATGTTCACGTGCTCAAGAGCCTCGGGATGCGGCCGGCGCCGGGCGTGCGCACGACGCTGATTACTCGCGATGTCGAGACGCCGTATTCCGGGATGCTGCCCGGCTATGTCGCCGGCCATTACGATTTCGCCGAATGCCACATCGACCTGATGCGTCTCGCGCGGTTTGCCGGGGCGCGGCTGATCCATGACGAGGCGATCGGGCTCGACCGCGCCCAGCGCCGCGTGATGTGCCGCGGTCATCCGCCGATCCGCTACGATTTCGCCTCGCTCGACATCGGCTCGACCCCGCGCCTCGACGATGTGCCCGGCGCGGCGGAGCACACCGTCGCGGTCAAGCCGATCGACCGTTTCGGCCAGCGCTGGGAGGCGCTGCTCGCCCGCGCCCGGCCCGGCATGCGCCTCGCCGTCGTCGGCGGCGGGGCCGGCGGGGTCGAGCTCGCGTTGTCGGCGCATCACCGGCTCGGCATGGCCACGGTGACGCTCGTCACCCGCGATGCGCTGCTGCCGTCGCATAATGCCGGGGTCGGGCGGCGCTTTTCGCGGCTGATGGCGGCGCGCGGGATCGGCGTCGTCACGGCGGACCAGGTCATCCGGGTCGAGCCGGGCCGTCTCGTATTGGCGAGCGGCGCTGCCGTCGACTTCGACGAGGCGCTGTGGGTGACCGAAGCCGCCGCGGCGCCATGGCTCACGGAAACGAACTTGCCGCTCGACCCGGGTGGATTTGTCGTCACCGACGAAATGCAGCGCTCGCCGGCCGACCCAAGGGTCTTCGCGGTCGGGGATGTCTGCACGATGCAGCGCCATCCGCGCCAAAAGGCCGGGGTCTACGCGGTGCGGGCCGGCCCCAAGCTCGCCGACAACCTGCGGCGCGCGCTGGCCGGGCGGGAGCCGAAACGCGCCGTCTTGCAGCGGCGCGGGCTCGCGCTGATCGGCACCGGCGACGCCAACGCGGTCGCCTCGCGCGGCCCGTTCGTCGCCACCGGGCCGGCGCTGTGGCGGCTCAAGCAATGGATCGACCGGCGCTGGATGCGCAAATACGTCGACCTTCCGGAAATGGAGGGCGACGAGGACGCGATGCGCTGCGGCGGCTGCGCGGCCAAGGTGCCGGCGGATGTGCTGAGCCGCGCGCTCGCCCGGCTCGGGCCGCAGACCGGCGCCGCGGTATCGGTTGGCGCCGGCAGCGACGACGCCGCGCTCGTCACCATCCCCGGTGCGCCGCCGCTGTTGCAGACCGTCGATTTCTTCCGCGCGCTGGTCGACGACCCGTATCTGTTCGGCCGGATCGCCGCGAATCATGCGCTCGGCGACATCTACGCGATGGGCGGCCTGCCCGACACCGCGCTGGCGATCGTGACGCTGCCGCCGGCGCGGCCGCCGATCACCGAGCACGACCTCTTCCATCTGCTGAAGGGCGCGACCGAGGTGTTCGAGAGCGCCGGCGCCGTGCTGGTCGGCGGGCACAGCGCCGAGGGTGCCGAGATGGGGCTCGGTTTCGCCGTGACCGGCCGGCCCGGCGCGACGATCCTGCGCAAGGGCGGGCTCAACCCCGGCGACCGGCTGATCCTGACCAAGCCGCTCGGCACCGGCGTGATCCTCGCCGCCGAGATGCGCGGCAAGGCGCCCGCGCGCATTGTCGCCGGCGCGATCGACGCGATGCTGCAATCCGCCGCCATCGCCGCGGCGGTGCTGGCCGAGCACGAGGCGACCGCCTGCACCGACGTGACCGGTTTCGGCCTGCTCGGCCACCTCGGCGAGATGCTGGCCGCCTCCGAAGCCGACAGCCGGTTAGAGCCCGCCGCGATCCCGGCGCTCGACGGCGCGCTCGCGCTCTTCGAGCAGGGTCTCGAAAGCTCGCTGCACGCCAGCAACCTCTTCGCCCTTGTGAGCCTCGCCGACGCCGACCCGAATTCGCCGCTCGTAAAACTGCTGATCGACCCGCAGACCGCCGGCGGCCTCCTGGCCGGCGTGCCGGCAGAGCGGGCCGGCCAATGCGTCGCCGAGCTGCGGCGGCGCGGCTACCGGGCTGCCGCGGTCGGCCTGGTCGAGCGGCAAGATGGCGCCCGGCCCCGCATACGGCTCGACACCGGCTGCCTGGCGGAGATGCCGCGACTGAGGGTCCCCGCGCAATGAGGCTTCCGTCGGTCGACCGCGTCCTCCAGGCGTCACCCGAGCTGATCGCGAAATACGGGCGCAGCCTGGTGCTCGACGCCGTGCGCGCTGCGCTCGCCGAGCGGCGGGCGGGCGGCGAGGACGCGGGAATCCCCGACATCCTCACCGCCGCCGAAGCCGCGCTGGCGGCGGTGACCGCCAAGTCGCAGCGGCGCGTGTTCAACCTCACCGGCACCGTGCTGCACACCAATCTGGGTCGTGCGCCGCTACCGGAAGAGGCGATCGAGGCGGCGGCGGAGGCGATGCGCTCGCCGACCTCGCTCGAATACGAGCTCGAAAGCGGCAGGCGCGGCGAGCGCGACGACCATATCGCCCACTGGCTCACTCGCCTGACCGGCGCCGAGGCGGCGCTCGCGGTCAACAACAACGCGGGGGCGCTGGTGCTGGCGCTCAACGCCCTCGCCGCCGGGCGCGAGACGATCGTGTCGCGCGGCGAACTGATCGAGATCGGCGGCGCGTTTCGCCTCCCCGACATCATGGCCCGCGCCGGCACGACATTGCGGGAGGTCGGCACCACCAACCGCACCCATCTGCGCGACTTCGCCGCCGCGATCGGGCCGGAGACCGGCCTGATCCTCAAGGTCCACACCAGCAATTACGAGATCCAAGGCTTTACCGCGGCTGCGCCGACCCCGCGCCTCGCGGAGCTTGCGCGCGAGCACAAGGTTCCGCTGGTCGAGGACCTCGGCAGCGGCACGCTGGTCGGGCTCGAACGCTGGGGGTTGCCGCACGAGCCGACCGTGGCCGAGGCGCTCAAGGCCGGCGCCGACCTCGTCACCTTCAGCGGCGACAAGCTGCTCGGCGGCCCGCAAGCCGGGCTGATCGTCGGCCGCAGGGACCTGATCGCGGCGCTCGCCCGCAACCCGCTCAAGCGCGCCCTGCGCCTCGACAAGATCCGTCTCGCCGCGCTCGAGGCGGTGCTGCGCCTCTATGCCGACCCTGACCGGCTCGCCGCACGCCTGCCGGCCCTGCGCCTCCTCGTCCGCCAGCGCGACGAAATCGCCGCCTTGGCGGCCCGGATCGCAGCGCAGATGCCGGGCGCGACGGTCGTCGAGACCAACAGCCAGATCGGCAGCGGCGCCCTTCCCGTCTCGCTGCTGCCGAGCGCCGGCATCGCCTTGACCCCGAGCGGCTCCGCGGAGGCGCTGGCGGCGAGGCTACGCGCCCTGCCGATCCCGGTCATCGGGCGGATCGAAGGCGGCAAGGTGGTCCTCGACCTCCGCTGCCTGGAGGACGAGACCGCGTTCCTCGCGCAGCTCGACCGGCTATGATCCTCGCCACCGCGGGCCATATCGACCACGGCAAAACTGCGCTGGTGCGCGCGCTGACCGGGATCGACGCCGATCGCCTGCCCGAGGAAAAGCAACGCGGGCTGACGATCGATCTCGGCTTTGCCTACGCGACCCTCTCCGACGGCACCGAGCTCGGGTTTGTCGACGTGCCCGGCCACGAGCGCTTTCTGCCGAACATGCTGGCCGGCGTTTTGTCGATCGACCGGGTGCTGCTGATCGTCGCCGCCGATGACGGGCCGCGGCCGCAAACGCTCGAACATCTCGACATCCTCGGGCTGATCGGCGTCGCGGAGCTGACCGGTGTCGTCACCAAGACCGACCGCGTGCCGCCCGAGCGCGTCGCGGCGGTGACGGCGGAAGTCGCCGCGCTGCTCGCCGACGCCGGGTACGGCGCGAGCCCGATCCTCGCCGTTTCCGCCCGCACCGGCGACGGCATCTCCGCGCTGATCGAGCATTTGCGCGACAGCGCGATCCTCGCCGAGATCGAGCGGGCAACCCACCCGCCGCGCGGCCGATTCCGCCTGCCGGTCGACCGCGTGTTCTCCTTGCCCGGGATCGGCATGGTCGTAACCGGCACGGTCGCCGCAGGCGGCGTGGCCGTCGGAGACCGGCTGCTGGTCAGCCCGCGCGGGATCGAGGCGCGCGTCCGCGGCATCCATGCGCAGAACCGCGCTGTCGACCACGCGGGCGCGGGCGAGCGCTGCGCCCTCAACCTGGCCGGCGTGTTCCCCGACGGCCGCGAGCCGCATCGCGGCGACTGGGTTATCGCGCCGGAACTGCACCTGCCGACGAACCGCATCGATGTCGGGTTCAAGGTCTCGCCGACGGCCCCGGCACCGCTGCGCGACGGGCTTCCGGTGCATCTGCACCTCGGCACCGAGGACATCGTCGCCCGCGTCCATGTCCTCGGCCAGCGCACGATCGCACCGGGCGAAACCGGCTTGGTGCAGCTCGACCTCGACCACGCGATCGGGGCGCTGTGGGGCGATCGGGCCGTGCTGCGCGATCATGCGGCGCGGCACACGCTCGCCGGCGGCCGCGTGCTCGACCCGACCCCACCGCGCCGCGGCCGGGCCCGCCCCGAGCGCCTCGCCGTGCTCGACGCCCACCGTGAGCCCGATTCGAGTGTCGCGCTCGCGCGGCTGGTCGAGCTCTCGGGCGTGATCGAGCTGGCGCCGTTTGCCCTCGCCCGCAACCTTGACGCCGCGGCATTGGAGGCGGCGTCGGCCGGATTCCTGAGGCTCGGCCCATCGCGTGCCCCGCTAGTCGCGAGCGCCGATCATCTGGCGCGGCTCGGCGACGCCATCGCGGAACGGCTGGGCGAGTTTCACCGCGCCAACCCCGAGGCGCTCGGTCCGACCCGCGCCGCACTCTATCGGCTGATGCGCGGCACGGGGCCGGAAGCGGCCTTTGACGCGGCGCTGGCAACATCGGCCGCCGATGGTCGGATCGTCCGCGACGGCGCCATCTTGCGGCTGCCCGAGCACAAGCCTCGCCTGACCCGCGACGACGAGCGGTTATGGGAGCGCGTCCACCCGCTGCTGCGCAACGGCGAGCTGCGGTCGCCGCGGGTCCGCGAGCTCGCCGAAGCGCTCGGGGTCGAGCCGGAGCCGATGATCCGCTTCTTGAAGCGCGTCGAGCGCTTCGGCCGCGTCGCCGCGGTCGCACCCAACCGATACTTCCTGCCGGAAGCGGTTGCCCGCCTGGCCGAGATCGCACGCGAACTCGCCGAACAAGGCCCGTTTACCGCAACAACTTACAAGGACGCCTCCGGCATCGGCCGCAACCTCGCGATCGAGGTGCTGGAGCATCTCGATGCGATCGGCGTCACCAAGCGCGTCGGCGACGCTCGCATCGTCGTGCGCGACAGCGCGGTGTTCGGCTAACCGCGCTCACGCCGACGCGAGCAACCTGCCGTAGCCTTGGACCTTCGCCCCCACCCCGGCGAGCCGCAGCGCATGCCACATGATCGCCAGGTTCGACGAAACGACCGGCTTCCCGAGATCGGTTTCGAGCATCTCCAGCACCGGCAGCGTCGGCATCCCCGTCCCGCTCAAAAACACCGCCTGGGCCTCCGCGCAATCGACCGAGCGGGCCAGCGCACAGGCGCGTTCGGCGCTTTCGTCATAGATGTTGGTGACACCCTTGAGGTTGTCGCAGCCGACCACCCGAAACCCGTGCGCCTCCAGATGCGCCTTGCCCTGCGCGGTCGTCTCGGCCGAGTAGGGCGCTCCCAGCGCCACACGCTCCACTCCGAGTCGCTGCAAGGCAGCAGCAACCGAGCCGAACGCGGTCACGACGCGCCGCCCCCTCGTCTCGGACAGCCGCGCCAGCAGCGCCGCCTCGCCGTCGATCCCGAGCGTGTAGCTGGTCGCGGTGTGTGCGATCACGATCACCTCCGGCTTGACCATCGCCAACAGCTCGACCGACTCGTCGAGGTGTTCGATCATCATCCGGTTGCGCGCCTCCTGACCGTCGAGCGAGCCGGTGACGCCGCGCGCGACCATGCGGTGGAAATGCAGCGACACGCCGGCCGGCGCCAGCGCCATCAACTCCGGCTCGATCGTCGGGTTGCCCGGCGGCAGCAGGAAGCCGAGGCGGGCGCGGTAGCCCATCATGGGGTTTGGCCGATCATACGATCCCGTCGCGCTTCATCCGCGCGACCTCGTCCGGATCGACGCCGCACAGCGCGCCGAGCAATTCGGCCGTGTGCTCGCCGAGCAGCGGCGGCCGGGTGATCTCGGCCGGCGAGTCCGACAATTTGATCGGGCAACCCACGGTCTGATAGGTGCCGCGGGTCGGGTAGTCGATGTCGACGATCATCTCGCGCGCCTTCAGATGCGGGTCGGCCAGCACCTCGCCGGTGTCCTGGCAGGCGCCGCACGGCACCCCCGCATCGCCGAGGAGGCGCATCACCTCGTGCTTGGTGTGCTTGCGGGTCCATTCCTCGACGATCGCGTTGAGCGCGTCGCGGTTTTCCCAGCGCGCGTCGCCGGTCGCATAAGCCGGATCGTCGGCGAGCTCGGGGCGGCCGATGACCTGCGCCATCGCCTTCCACATCTGCTGCTGGACCAGCACGATGACGTAATCGTTGGGACCGCCCGGCGCGCAAGGATAGGTCGTGCCGGGCACGGTATGGCCGAGCTGGTTGCCGTGCCGCTCCATCGGCCGCCCCTGGCGCTGGTGGTCGCGGAGACTGACGCGGACGATGTTGACGACGGCATCCTGCATCGACACCTCGACATGCTGGCCGCGTCCGGTCTGGTGCCGCTGCTGGATCGCGGCGAGGATGCCGATCGCCATTTGCATCCCGGTGCCGCTGTCGCCGATCGCCGGCAACACCAGCGTCGGCGGGTTTTCCGGAAAGCCGGTCACGCTCATCGCCCCGCCCATCGCCTGCGCCACCGGCTCGTAGCTCTTGAACCCGGCATAGGGGCCATAGCTGCCGAACCCCTTGATCGTCGCGTAGATGAGGCGCGGGTTGAGGTCGCGCAGCACATCCCAGCCGAGCCCCAACCGATCCATCGCGCCAGGACCGAAATTCTCCAGCACCACATCGGCTTGCTTCGCGACCTCCTTGAACAGCCGCTTCCCCTCCTCGGTCTTGAGGTTGAGGGTGAGGCTGCGCTTGTTGGCGTTGAAGAGGAGGAAGAAGAGGCTGTCCGACCCCTTGATGTCGGCATGAACCGTGCGCGCGACATCGCCGCCTTTCGGCTCCTCGAGCTTGATCACGTCGGCGCCGAGAAACGCCATGATCTGCGCGCAAGCGGGTCCCGCCTGGTTGTGTGTCATGTCGATGACGCGGATATGATCGAGCGCCTTGCTCATCTGCCGGTTCCCCACGGAAGTCCTCGCTGCTTGGCGAGCCTATGTTATTGGCGGAGCCGATGGAACTTGCCATCCCGCATAGCCGGATTTCGGGACCTAGAACGAGACATGCCGGACTGACGAGACAGAGGCGTTCTGTGTCCAGTATATGGGGTGGCCCGTCTACAAGGCGGCAGCGGAATGGGTCGGCCGACGACCCGGTACGCTCAGTTCAGACCACGCTTGGCGGATAATCTGTCTCGCGCCGAACATGCCCAGGCCGGCCATAACCAGGGCGATGAGCAAATCCGGCCAGCCGCTTCCCGTGCCGACCACCCCTATTGCGGCGAGTAGTACGGCTAGGTTGCCGATCACGTCGTTCCGCGAGCACAGCCAGATCGAGCGCATGTTGCTGTCGCCCGACCGATACGCATATAGGGCCGCCGCAACCACCCCGTTCGCAACGAGCGCCGCGACGCCGATTAAGCCCACCAGTTCCGCATGGGGAACCGTCCCGGCTATGGCGTGACAGCCGGCGCTGACGAGGACGCCGAGACCGAACAGGCCCATCGTCGCTCCCTTGATCAGCGCAGCACGCGCTCTCCAGGCGAGTGCCAACCCGGCGACCGAAAGGCTGATCCCGTAATTTGCGGCGTCGGCGAGGAAATCGAGTGCATCTGCCTGGAGGGCGCTCGACCCGGCCATAATGCTGCCGCCGATCTCGACCACGAACATCGCGAGGTTGATGACGAGCGCAGCGCAAAGCACGACGCGAAATGTTCGATCACCGTTCGCCGGCTCGGGGGTACAATCGCAACACGACCCACTCATCTAATTCTCGGCTCTACGTTTCCTGTCAGCTATGTCGTGGCTGATCGCTGGATGTGAAGGGTCTGCGGGTTCGGTGCGCAGCGCCCTCGCGCCGCCCTCACTCGTCAAACGACCGGGTGATGTCGATGACGCGGATGCCTTTAAGGGCCCGGCTCATGGGTCGCTCCTTCGCCGGATTGCGCGGCGAGCCTAGCATCAACTAGGCTGCCCGAAACCCCGACGGAGGCAGAGTCGATGGCGGCAGACCCGAACAACGTGATCCTGACCGGCGAGAACCCGTTCATCCGGCTGAGCGCGACCGATGGCGGGCCGATCACGACCAATGCCAGCTTCTGGCGCATCGTCACCTGCCCCGCCGGCCCCGGCCATGTGCTCTATCTCAAAAGCGAGCTGACCGAGAGCCGCTGGGCGATCTATTCCGACAACATCGCGATGGCGCGATGGCTGCAGAACACCGTGCAGGGAATGCTCAACGCCGAGACCGCCGACACGACGATCCCGGTCACCGAGGCCGAGTTCGAGAAGTCGGGCGACCCCAAATATTATTGGACCGAGCACGTGATGTCGCGCGACCTCGACCTGGCGCTGACCTGGTACGAGATCGGCGACCCGCTGCTGATCCACACCAACCCGGGTGAAGGCGGGCGCAAATACGGCGTCTGCACCCTCTTGATCCCGGCGCTCGGCGCGCGTCTCACCGGCAACGGCACCGAAGCCGCCGGCCGGCCATGGCCGCTGCAGCGCGAAGGCCGCCCGTTCAGCACCTGCGCGCTGGCGTTTTCCGAAAGCTGGACCGAGGCGCGCTGATCAGCAGCGGAAATCGCCCTACTCGGCCGGGCGCCGATAGGTCACGCGCCCGTCCTTGATCGTCACCTGGTTGATCAGCCGGCGCTTGGCGACAATCGTGCTGCCTTCGCTGTCGGTCAGGTCGAAATTGCCGTCGCGCAATTCGAACAGCGAGATGTCGGCGTTGGCGCCCGGCTTCAGCGTGCCGACCGTGCCCTCATAGCCGAGGATTTTCGCCGGGGCGGATGTCGCGCGCCGCACGATGTCGGGCAGCGACATGCCGAAATGGAGGAGCTTCGACATCGTCGTCGGCAGGTCCCAGACCGGCCCCTTGGTCGCGGTTGTCATGGTGAGGTCGGTCGAGATCGTGTCGGGCAGAAATCCCTGGTCGAGCGCCTTTTCGATCATGCGAAAGCTGAAATGGTTCCGGCCGTGGGCGCAGTCGAAGACGATGCCGTGGCGCTGCGCCTCGACGACCTCCTTCAGCACGAACTCTTTCTCCTGGCCCATGATGCCGTTGGCGCGGCCGTGGTAGCAGTGGGTGACGATGTCGCCGGGCTTCATCGGCTCGATCAATTCGGGGAGCGGGATCGGCGAGTCGGTGATGTGCATCATCATCGGCACCCCGCCCGCCATATCCGCCGCCTTCCGCGCGAGCTTGACCGGCTCGTTCGAATACTCCCACACCAACCCTGGCCCGAACCGCAGCTTGACCCCGATCGCGAGGTCGGGGTTCTCGGTGATCGTGCGGGCGCAGCCCTCGGGGTCGGCATAGGGGAAATGGTGCAATTCGCCGGTGCCGCGGGCGCCGCCGATGATCCCGATCGCCGACAGATTGACAAAGGCGCGCACCCGCGTGCGGACCGACCGGTCGAGCACCTGGCGCAATCCGGCGAACCCGGCCGAGCCGGCGCTGCCCGCGTCGCACAGGGTGGTGACGCCGCTCTGCTGACAGAAATGGTCGGTGTGCCCGCCCATGTCGTGCGCGTTGACAAAGACATGCGCGTGGATATCGACAAGCCCCGGCATCACCAGCCGCCCCTTGGCGCTGAGCGTCTGGCGAGCCTCATTCGCCGGCAGGTTCGGCCCCACCGCGACGATCTTGCCGCCGGCGACCCCGACATCCATCAACCCCGACAGCCCCGCCGACGGATCGATCACCTCGCCGCCTTGCACCAACAGATCGTATCTCATCGCCGCGCTCCCCCTCGACCCGTCGAGAGTGCCGTGTCGCTCCGCACCTCGCAATGACAGCTATGTGCTGGTTTGCGTTTTTGATCATAGCCGCTCGCCCGAAAACTAGGCACCTTCGCCCGCTCGATTTTGGGAGCCGTGCGTGGATCAGGCGGCCGCACCGCAGGCACTGCAAACCGCAAGACCCCGCCGGCCGCTGATCCTGGCCGCCTCGCTGATGGCGACCTTTATGGCCGCGGTCGAGAGCACGATCGTGGCGACGGCGATGCCGACCATCGTCGCCGACCTCGGCGGCTTCCGCTTTTTCAGCTGGGTGTTCGCCGCCTATCTGCTGGCGATGGCGGTGACGATCCCGCTTTACGGACGGTTCGCCGACATCTACGGCCGCAAGCGGGTGTTCTTTTTCGGCACCGGCGTCTTTCTGATCGGGACGACGCTGTGCGGGCTCGCGCACTCGATGATCACGCTGGTGCTGTTTCGCGCGCTGCAGGGTGCGGGCGCCGGGGCGATCCAGCCGATCGCGATGACGGTTCTCGGCGACATCTATACCCCGGCCGAGCGCGCCAAGGTGCAGGGCTTCAGCTCGAGCGTGTTCGGCGTCTCGGCGATCCTCGGCCCCGCGCTCGGCGCGTTTATCGTCGAGCACATGGACTGGTCGCTGGTGTTCTGGGTCAACCTGCCGATCGGCGCGGCCAGTATCGCGATGTACGCGCTGTTTCTGCCCGAGCAGGTTCTGCCGCGGAAACATCAGATCGACTACGCCGGGGCGGCACTGCTGACGATCGGGGTCGGCGCCGTCCTGCTGACGCTGGTCCAGGCGGCGACGCTCGGCGCGCGCGGCATCGCCGTCATGGCGGCCGTGGCGGTCGTCGCCTTCGTGCTTCTCGTCATTCAGGAACGGCGGGCGCCCGAGCCGATCGTGCCGTTCCGGCTGTGGCGCAACCGGGTCATCGCGCTCGCCAATCTGGGCATTTTCGGCACCGGCTCGGCAATGATGGGGGTCAGCGCGTTTCTGCCCGCCTATGTCCAGGGCGTGATGGGCCGCAGCCCCGGGGTCGCCGGCTTCGCGCTCGGCTGCCAGTCGGTGAGCTGGATGTTCGCGACCTTTATCGCCGGCCGGCTGATGATCCGCACCTCCTATCGCCTGTCCGCCGCGATCGGCGGGGTCGCGCTGATTGCCGGCGGTGTGCTGTTTCTGATGATGACGCCGGAGAGCGGGGTCGGGTTCGCCGCCACCGGGTCGCTGGTGATGGGGATCGGCATGGGGTTCTGCAACCCGGCCTTTCTGGTGTCGATCCAGGCCAGCGTCGACTGGAGCCAGCGCGGGGTCGCGACCGGCGCCAACATGTTCATGCGCATCCTCGGCCAGTCGACCGGCGCATCCCTCTTTGGCGCGATCGTCAATTTCGGCGTCGCCCACCGGCTGCCTGGCGCCGGCGACGCGGTCAACCGGCTGCTCGAGCCCAATCTGCGGCAAACGCTCGGCGCCGACGAGATCGCCCGGCTCACCGCCGGCGTCGCCGCCTCGGTGCATGAGGTCTATCTGATCGTCGTCGTGATCGCCGCGGCGACGCTGGCGATCGCGTTGGCGTTTCCCGCGGGCCTCAGGCCGACGCATACGGAACGCAAATGAGGCGGGTCGCCGTCGGCGCCGGCGCCGCATTGGTGCTGGCGCTGTTCGGCGTCTGGGCCGATCTCGCGTTTGTCCCAGCCGGCGAAAGCCCGGCCCGGCCGATTGCCGGCACACCCCCCAGCTACGGACCGAAGACGGTCTCCGTGGTGCCGAATGCCGCGGCGGTCGGCCGGCGAATTTGGCTGCCCGGGCTCGATGACGGCTTCGACCCGCAGGGACTCGCGGTCACTCCCGGCGCCGTGCTGGTCTCCGGATATCTCAGCAACGAGACCGGCGCTCATCGCGGCCCGTGCCGGGTCTTCCGCATCGACCCGGCGACCGGCGCGGAGATCGGCCACCTCGACGTGCCAAGCCCATGCGGCCATGCCGGCGGCCTCGCGACCGGCGGCGACGGCAACCTCTACATCGCCGATACGCATACGCTGTTCGTGACGCCGCTCGGATCAAATGGCCCGTTCCGCCGCATCGCGCTCGGACCCGGCGTGGTCGGCGGGCTCGCGGCGTCTATGCCTGACGGGATCTGGCTCGGCACCTATCACGAGGGTGGGCCGGGTCGCCTCTACCGCTTCACCACGGCGACGCTGGCCGCGCTCAAGGACGGCGGCACGTTGAATGCCGGCGATGCCGCCTCCGTCCTCGCGATTCCGGACTATGCCCAGGGAGTGGCGATCGGCGGCGGAGGGCTGTGGGTCACGCGCAGCGACACGCGCTGGGGCACGCTCGACCGGCTCGACCCGGCAACCGGTGCGCCGCAGCGCCGCTACGACATCGCCCCCGGCACCGAGGGTATCGCCTTCGATGCCGGGGGTCGGCTGTGGGCGGTGTCGGAGGCCGGCGCCCGGCATTTCTACGACCGGCCCTTCGCCGGCCTGATCATGCCGTTCTACCCGCTGGTCTTCGTACTCGACCCCGCGCGGCTCCAGTGATCTATACTCGGCGCGACTGAGACAGGGAGGGCGTCATGGCGGTCGTGCTCGGGGCTGACGGATATCGCTACGAAGTGCAGGACAACTGGGCGAAGCTGCCGGCGGGGATGGAGTTCAACGCCGATGTCGCCGCGGTCGGCGTCGACAAGGACGACAATGTCTACGCCTTCAACCGTGGCAAGCACCCGATGTGCGTGTTCGACCGCGACGGCAACCTGCTGCGCACCTGGGGCGAAGGAATGTTCCCGCGCCCGCACGGCGTGTTCATGGCGCCGGACGGCACGATCTGGCTGACCGATGACGGCGACCACACGGTTCGCCAATGCACGCTCGACGGCAAGGTGCTGCTGACGATCGGCGTGCCCGGCAAGCCGGCGCCCTATATGAGCGGCGAGCCGTTCCACCGCTGCACCCACACCGCGATGTCACCCGACGGCGACAGCATCTACGTCTCGGACGGGTACGGGAATTCGCGCGTCCATAAATACACGCCGGACGGCAAGTTGCAGTCGTCGTGGGGCACGCCCGGCACCGACCCCGGTCAGTTCAACATCGCCCACAATGTCTGCTGCGACCATGAAGGCTGGGTTTTCGTCGCCGACCGCGAGAACCACCGCGTCCAGGTGTTCGACGGCAACGGCAAGTACGAAAGCCAATGGAACAACATGCACCGCCCCTCCGGCCTCTATCTCGAGCCCGGCAAGGAGGGCCGCATGTATATCGGCGAGATCGGCCCCGACATGGCGGTCAACATCGACCTGCCCGGCTGCGGCCCGCGCGTCAGCATCTATTCCCATGACGGCAAGCTGCTGGCGCGGCTGGGCAAGGAACATGCCGGGCTCGAAACCGGCCAGTTCATCTCGCCGCACGGGATCAGCGTCGACAGCCGTGGCGACATCTATGTCGGCGAGGTCAGCTACACCAATTGGGGCCGCCGCGTCCGCGCCAAGGGCGAGCAGATCCCGCCGGGCCTCCGGAGCCTGCAGAAGCTGGTGAAGGTTAGTTGAGATGCCCGACGACCCCCGCTGGAAAAATCGTCCGCCCGGCTCGACCTGGGGCGATTGGGGGCCGGACGATCAGCTCGGCCGGCTCAACCTCCTAACGCCTACCAAGGTAAAACAAGGAGTTGCGGAGGCCAAAGAAGGACTAACTTTCTGCCTTAGTCTCCCCCTAGACTATCCTGGTGGCACCGCCGTCAACGCACGCCGACACCCGCCGCGATTGATCGCGAACAAGCGCAACGGCATGCCTTACATGGCCTATCCGTTGAACCGCGAGGATCCGCAATACGTCGACGTGATCTGCGACGACCTCGTCGAGATGACGCTGCAATACTCGACCCAATGGGACAGCCTCGCCCATGTCGGCCAGCTTTTCGACGCCGATGGCGACGGCAAGCCCGAGATCGTCTTCTACAACGGCTATCGCGCCGGCGTGGACATCATCGGCCCGGTCGACTACCGCGATGGCCAGGCGATCGAGGGCGGCGAGCATGTCGGCGCGCTCAAGCTGTCGATCGACCACATGGCGGCAAAGGGGATGCAGGGCCGCGGCGTGATGATCGACCTCGAACGCCATTGCGGCCGCGGCGAGGAGTTTGTCAGCTATGACAGACTGATGCGGATCATGGAGGCCGACAAGGTCGAGGTCGAGGAAGGCGACCTCCTCTGCTTCCGCACCGGCTACGACCGGGTGATCCTCGGCATGAACAAACAGCCCGACGCCGCGACGCTCGCCGCGAACCCGGGCGCCGGGCTCGACGGGCGCGACGAGCGTCTCCTCAACTGGATCACCAAATGCGGCGTCGTCGCCCTCATCTCCGACAACCGAGCCGTCGAGCAGATGCCGTCGCGGCCGTGCGAGGGAGAGGATGTCTGCGCATCGCTGCCGCTCCACGCGCATTGCCTGTTCAAGCTCGGCGTCTATCTCGGCGAAATCTGGCACCTGTCCGAGCTCGCCGATTGGCTGCGTGCCCACAACCGCTCCCGCTTCCTCTTGACCGCCCCGCCGCTCCGCCTCCCCGGTGCCGTCGGCTCACCGGCCAACGCGATCGCAACCGTATAGGTGTTGTCAGCGCTTGTGAGATGCGGTTGAGGCCGCCATAGTCTCGTCGTCAAGGGGACGAGGTCATGTTCACCAAGTACGTTGGGCTCACCGCCGATACGGCGGAGCTTGTCGAGCGGCTGCGCGCGACACCGACAGAGACCGAAGACGACATCATCCGGCGCGCGCTGACCGGGCTCGGTTCGGCCCGCTCCGGTGTCGCGCGGGTCGACTATGTCGTCGGCTGCGACCTCGGGTCCGGCGTCTCACTGGCCCAGAACGAGCGCATCCAGTGCTACATCCGGACCGGCGACATGACCCAGCGCGAATTCGACGGGTTTGCGGTCGCGCGCAACGGGGGCCTATTCATCGGCAACGACCGCGTGGTCCCGCAGCGCGGCGCGTGGTTGCAGGCGGCGCTAAAGATAGTGCAGCGCAAGATAGGCCATGTAAGTGCCGCTGGCGGCCTTGTCAGCCTCGACGCCTGGGAGCATTGGTTCGTCATCCGCGACGGCAAGCAACTGCGGCTGGGCGATTTGCGCGTGCGCACGCGAATCCGCCGGCGCCGATCGACGGCCGCGGCTACTTGATTTCGGCCGCCGCGGAAATCCCTGCCTCAAGCAGCGGCGCCGGGGCCAGCGCCATCGCCCACCGCCGCATCGTCACCCCATCGTCGAATTGAACGAGCCGCCGTCGAGCAGCAGGTTCTGGCCGACGATAAAGCCCGACGAGGCCCCGCACAGAAACGCGCAGGCGTCGCCGAACTCGGCCGGGTCGCCGACGCGGCCGGCCGGGGTCGCCCCGCCGCGCTTGGCGAGGATGTCCTCGAACGCCACGTTCTGCTGCCGCGCCTCGTATTCCATGCCGGAGCGCAGCCGGTCGGTCAGGAACGGGCCGGGCAGGATGCCGTTGATCGTCACGTTGTACCTGGCGACCTGCCGCGCGAGCCCGGCGCAGAACCCGGTGAGCCCGGCGCGCGCGCCATTCGACATGCCGAGGATCGCGATCGGCGATTTCACCGAGGCCGAGGTGATGTTGACGATGCGGCCGAATTTGCGCTCGCACATGCCGTCGACCACAGCCTTGATCAACATGATCGGCGTCAACATGTTGTTGTTGACGGCCTTTTGCCAATCCTCAAGGCCCCATTCGCGGAAATCGCCATGCGGCGGGCCGCCGCAATTGTTGACGAGGATGTCGGGATTTGGACAGGCGGCGAGCGCGGCCTGACGGCCCGCTTCGGTGCCGATGTCGCCGGCGACCGCGGTGACCTTGGCGCCGGTCTCCTCGCGGATCTCGTCGGCCGTTGCCTCCAGCGTCTCCTTGGTGCGGGCGGTGATGACGAGCTCTACCCCGGCTCGGCCCAGCGACATCGCGCAGGCCCGGCCCAGCCCCTTGCTCGCCGCGCAGACGATGGCCTTCTTGCCCTTGATCTTCAGGTCCAGCATGTCGCTCTCCTCCCCGACGGGTTTGCTGCCGCATTTATAGCGGAGAAGGCGGGCGAAGGGGCACGCACAAAAAGGATGCTCCCCCGCGGCCGCAGGTCCACGGGGGAGCACGCGATTGGGGGAAGAGCGGACCGGGGGAGGCAAGCCCCCCGGTGGGGGATGCTCAACTCCGCATCGCGTCGGTATCGCGATAAATCTGCAACCGTGTGACGCGCAGGCCGGGGACACCGTGCGCCTCGAGCGCGCGCTGCCACGACAGGAACTCCTCAAGGGTCAGCTGATAACGGTTCAGCGCCTCCTGCACCGTCAGCGTGCCCTTGTGCACGGCGGCGATGATCTCGGCCTTGTGCCGTACCACCCAGCGCCCCGAATTGGGCGGAAGCGGCTCGTCGGTGGCGGGCGAAGCGGCGTCGGAAGTGTCTTGCGTGCTCATGGCTGACCGTCTCTGCAAACTTTTCCAACCCGGCGGCGTGCCGGTGCCAACTCAGTCTCAAGCCGCGTGCCAATCGCCTGATCGCGCGGAAGTGGCGGGAAACCTGAGGTTTCGGTTCGCGCCGCAAGCCGCGGGATGCCGGTCGTTGCAAATTGCAAGGCGGGCTGCGACGCGCCGGGCAATCCGTCACGAAAGCCGGTCCTGCACGCTCGCAAATTTTTTACTTGCCGCTGCGGCCGCAGCCTCTTAGCTTGAGAACGAGTTGCAATTGCATCCTGGCCCATTCGATGCGTGGATTTGCCTTGGTTACCGCCCTGTTGCTCGCCTTCGCCGCCCCGGCGTTCGCGGCCGATCCACAGGTGACCATTGTCCTCAAGGATCATGAGTTTACGCCGCACGATGTCCCGGTCCAGGCCGGCGTCAAGATCGAATTGCTCGTGCGGAACCAGCAGACCGCGGTGGCGGAATTCGAGAGCAGCAGCCTGCACCGGGAAAAGATCGTCCAGCCGGGCAGCCAGATCAGCGTGTTCGTCGGCCCGCTCGATCCCGGACGGTACGAGTTCTTCGACGATTTCCACAATGCCACCCGCGGCTTCCTCGTCGCCAGATAAGGACGCCGCGCGATGCTACCCACCGCCATCATCGTGTTTCGCGAGGTGCTCGAGGCCGCGCTGATCGTCGGCGTCGTGCTCGCCGCGAGCCGCGGCGTGCCGGCACGCGGGCGCTGGGTGTGCTGCGGCATCGTCGCCGGCATCCTCGGGGCGATGACAGTTGCCGCCGGCGCGGGCGGGATCAGCGCCGCGATCGACGGCATGGGCCAGGAATTGTTCGACGCGGCGATCCTGTTCGCGGCGGTCGGGATGCTCGGCTGGCACAATATCTGGATGAGCCGGCACGGCCGCGACATGGCCTCGGAGGCCCTCAAGCTCGGCAGCGACGTGCGCGCCGGCGCACGGCCGCTCTGGGCGCTCGCGACCGTCGTCGGGCTCGCAGTGTTGCGCGAGGGCTCGGAGATCGTACTGTTCCTCTACGGCATCATGCTGGCCGGCGCGGGCGGCGGACCGGTCGCGATGGTGATCGGCGGCGCGCTTGGCCTCGCGGCGGGCGCGGCGGCCGGCACGGCGATCTATCTCGGCCTCGTCAGCATTCCGCTGCGCTACCTGTTCACCGTGACGAGCTGGCTGGTGTTGCTGCTGGCCGCCGGCATGGCATCGCAGGGCGCGGCCTTTCTGATGCAGGCGGATCTGGTGCCGGCGCTCGGCAGCAATCTGTGGGACACCTCATTCCTGCTGAGCGAAACCAGCCTCGCCGGCCGGATGCTGCACACGCTGATCGGATACTCGGCGCAGCCGGCCGGGATCCAGGTCGTGTTTTACCTGGCGACGCTCGTCGTCATCGGTGGGCTGATGCGATTGATCGGTGGCAGCCGACCGGGCACGGTCGGCCGCCCCGCCGCAACACCCGCGGAATAACAAGCATCCGTCAGGCCCATCCTCCTCCCCCCCGTCTTGGAAAGATACTGCGAATGCGTCGCACCCGCACATTGATGCTCGCCCTCGCCGTCCTGCTCGCCGCTGCGCCGGCGCGCGCCGATTTCAAGGTGCAGATGCCGGATGCGGAGTATGGCGAATGGGAGATCGAACCGATCGGCTCCTATGGCGTCGGCCATAATCCCGACGCCAGCAACGAGCAGAGCTTCGTCACGGAGTTCGGTTACGGCGTCACGCCATTCTGGCACACCGAGATGGAATTCGAGACCGAGCGCGAGCCGGGGCGCAACAACCACCTCAAATTCGTCCAGCTCACTACCGAGAACCAGTTCCAGTTCACCGAGCGGGGCCAATATTGGCTCGACCCCGGCTTCTTCATCGAATACGGCCAAGTGCTGAGCAAGGGCGCGCCGAACGAGACGACGTTCGGGCCGATCCTGCGCAAGGAGATCGGCCCGACGATCAATACCGTGAACCTGTTCATCGAGAAGGACATCGGCGGCTTTTCTTCGGGCCGACCTGTTTTTTCCTATGCCGTCGAAACCCGGATCGCCCTCGGCACCCCGGTAGAGCCGGGCATTCAGGCGTACGGCACACCGGGCCCATTCGGCCATTTCGCGCCGGTCAGCCAACAGGATCACCGCATCGGGCCTCAGCTTTTCGGCGCTTTCTACCAGTTCGGCCCCGGCACGCTGAAATGGAATGGCGGGCTGCTCTTCGGCCTGACACCGGCGGCGCCGCGCGAGACCTTGCGTTGGCAGGCCGAATACGAAATTCGCTTCTGAGCCGACCATTTCTCGCAAGCGCCGGATTAACGCTGATTTTGCGCGCTATTGCGGCGTATTAACCATGAAAACGAGACGTATTTATTTGGCATTCTAATTAATCTTCCTCTCAGCCGGCAGGACAAACAAGCCGGGGGAGGATGACCACTTGCCATACCTGTCGAATACCTTATTGCCCTTCACGGCCCTCGCATTAACCATTACGCCAATCGGAAATGTCGCGTTGGGCCTCGTGTTGTTGCTGGTTGCCGATCTCGCGATCGCGCTGGCGATCGCCCGCATGATCGCGGCGCGACGCAAGAAAGCGGAAAGCACCGGTTCGGTAGTCGTGATCAACAGCGACATGCCGATGCACCTGCTCCGTCGCGTGGAACCGGCGCTGCGCTCGCGACGTCCAATGGGCGTCGTCGAGATGCAGGTTCGCTGGCGTCAGGCTGCGGAGGCGCACCGCCGCAATCGCCAAAACGTCTGACAGCGGCTTATAGGGCACATCAATCGCCCTGATAGTATTGGACCAGGCTCCAAACTCCGATCACGATAAAGCCGATTCCAGCAAACAGCTTGAGCGGAATGTTCTGGAGCCATCGCCCGCCATAGGCACCGAGCGTCACCGAGATCGCTGTACCCAGCACCAGCGCCGAGGCGGCGGCGATAAATACCGAGAATGCCGCCCCCTTGCGCTCGGAGGCGAAGAGCACCGTCGCGATCTGCGTCTTGTCGCCAAGCTCGGCCACAAAGATCGTAAAGAACATCGTAATGAGCTGGCCCATCCGCGGCGCCTCTTTCTCGCTGGTAGCGGGAGAGACAATACAAGAAGCCCACTCGACCCCAAGCCTAGAACCGCGCCGCCGACATAGTGTCGCGCCGGAATCAGGCCTGGGCGACCAGCGCGAGGTCGAATAGCGGAATCAGCGTCGGAAAGGTCGGATATTTCCCGGCGAGGATGTCGTCGCGGGTCGCCCAGGCAACCGCCGCCGCATCGTCACCCGCCACCCCGTCGCCCGCCCGCCAGATGCCGCGCACCGCGACCAGCACGTAGTGGAACTGCACCCGCCCTTCGTCATCGCGGCTGACTGCATCGTTGACGTTGAGCACGCCGGCCGCATCGGCGGTGATCGCAGTCTCCTCCAAGAGCTCGCGCATCGCGCCCTCGGCGACCGTCTCGCCGAGCTCGAGCACCCCGCCCGGAAATCCCCACCGCCCCGCATTGGGCTGCTGCGCCCGCTGGACGATCAGCACCTTGTCGTCGCGCAGAACCACCGCGAGCACCGCAACCAGCGGCCGATCGGGATAACGGCGCGCGGCCCGGCGCGCTTCGAGTTCCTCGGCTGACGGAGTCGGCACCAAAGGCCGGCTTAATCCGCCGCCTCGCGCGGCCGGCCCTGCTCGTCGGTGTAGATCGCCCCGCCTTGCGCGAGAAACTCTTCCGACTTGCCAGCCATGCCCGACGCCGCGTAGTCGCGGATTTCCTGGGTGATCTGCATCGAGCAGAATTTCGGCCCGCACATCGAGCAGAAATGCGCGAGCTTGGCGCCGTCGGCGGGGAGGGTCTGGTCGTGGAATTTCTCGGCGGTCTCCGGGTCGAGCGACAGGTTGAACTGGTCGCGCCAGCGAAACTCGAACCGCGCCCGCGACAGCGCGTCGTCGCGCTCTCGTGCTGCGGGGTGACCCTTGGCCAGATCGGCGGCGTGCGCGGCGATCTTGTAGGTGATGACGCCGGTTTTGACGTCGTCGCGGTCGGGGAGCCCCAGATGCTCCTTCGGCGTCACGTAGCAGAGCAGCGCGGTACCGAACCAGCCGATCATCGCGGCGCCGATACCGCTGGTGATATGGTCGTACCCCGGCGCGACATCGGTCACGAGCGGCCCGAGCGTGTAGAACGGCGCCTCGCCGCATTCGACGAGCTGCTTGTCCATGTTGACCTTGATCTTGTGCATCGGCACGTGACCGGGGCCCTCGATCATGACCTGGACATCGTCCTCCCACGCGATCTTGGTCAGCTCGCCGAGGGTTTCGAGTTCGGCGAACTGGGCGCGGTCGTTGGCGTCGGCATTCGACCCGGGGCGCAAGCCATCACCCAAAGAGTACGACACGTCGTACGCCTTCATGATCTCGTTGATCTCGCGGAAATGGGTGTAGAGGAAATTCTCCTTGTGATGCGCGAGGCACCACTTCGCCATGATCGAGCCGCCGCGGGAGACGATGCCGGTGACCCGGGTGGCGGTCATCGGGATATAGGCGAGCCGCACGCCGGCGTGGATCGTGAAATAGTCGACCCCCTGCTCGGCCTGCTCGATCAGCGTGTCGCGGAACAACTCCCAGGTCAGCTCCTCGGCCGCGCCGCCGACCTTTTCCAGCGCCTGATAGATCGGCACCGTGCCGATCGGCACGGGGCTGTTGCGCACGATCCATTCGCGGATCGTGTGGATGTTGCGCCCGGTTGACAGATCCATGACCGTGTCGGCGCCCCAGCGCGTCGCCCAGACCAGCTTGTCGACCTCCTCGGCGACCGACGAGGTCACGATCGAGTTGCCGATATTGGCGTTGACCTTGACCAGGAAATTGCGGCCGATCGCCAGCGGCTCGGTTTCCGGGTGGTTGATGTTGTTGGGGATGATCGCGCGGCCCCGAGCGATCTCGTCGCGCACGAATTCCGGCGTCACGTATTCGGGGATCGACGCGCCGAATGAATGCCCGTCGGCGAGGTCCGCGCCCGCCCGTTCCGCGGCGGCCTCGCGACCGAGATTTTCGCGGATCGCGACGTATTCCATCTCGGGCGTGATGATTCCTCGGCGGGCATAGGCGAGCTGCGTCACGGACTGGCCGGGCTTGGCGCGCAATACGGTGCGCTGCGACCGGTCGAAGATCGGCACGTTGGATTCTTCGCCGCGCTTGAGCCCGTTATCCTCCGGCTTCACCTGC
>DATAUV010000118.1:0-60724 GCA_036268075.1 Allostellaceae bacterium
CCGGCGATCGGCGTCGTCGTCGACGGGGTGCCGTCGCGCATCCCGCTCGCCGAGGCGGACATCCAGGGGTTTCTCGACAAGCGCCGGCCGGGCCAGTCGCGCTACACGACGCAGCGGCAGGAGGCGGACCAGGTCAAGATCATGTCGGGCGTGTTCGAGGGGGTGACGACGGGGACGCCGATCCAGCTTTTGATCGAGAACACCGACCAGCGGTCAAAGGACTACCGCAACATCGCCGACCGCTTCCGGCCGGGCCATGCCGACTACACCTATTGGAAGAAATATGGCGTCCGCGACTACCGCGGCGGCGGGCGGGCCTCGGCGCGGGAGACGGCGTCGCGGGTCGCGGCGGGGGCAGTCGCGCGCAAGGTGCTGGGGCCGGGCATCGGGATCCGCGGCGCGCTGGTGCAGGTGGGGCCGCACACGATCGACCGCGCGGCCTGGGATTGGGCGCAGACCGGGGCGAACCCGTTCTGGTGCCCGGACGCGGCGATGGCGGCGCGCTGGGCCGAATATCTCGACGGCGTGCGCAAGGCCGGGTCGTCGGCGGGCGCGGTGATCGAGGTGGTCGCGAGCGGGGTGCCGGCGGGGCTCGGCGAGCCCGTCTACGACAAGCTCGACGGCGACCTCGCGCGGGCGATGATGACGATCAACGCGGTCAAAGGCGTCGAGATCGGCGCCGGTTTCGCCGCCGCCGCGCTGTCGGGCGAGGTCAACGGCGACGAGATGCGGATGCGCGACGGACAGGTCGAGTTTCTGTCGAACAACGCCGGCGGCATCCTGGGCGGCATCTCCACGGGCCAGGACATCGTCGTGCGCTTCGTCGTCAAGCCGACGAGCTCGATCCTCCACCCGATGCGCACGGTCGACAGCGAGGGCAACGACGCCGAAATCGCAACCCACGGCCGCCACGACCCCTGCGTCGGCATCCGCGCGGTCCCGGTCGGCGAGGCGATGATGGCCTGCGTGCTGGCGGATCACCTGTTGCGGGCAAGGGCGATCGGCGGCTGAGCTTTGGCGCTCTGCCCGTCTCCATTTTAATCGTCATCCCGGCGCAGGCCGGGACCCGCTCCTCAACCGCTCGTGCGTTTGAACCATGGGTCCCGGCCTGCGCCGGGATGACGATGAAAGATCGCCGCTAATTCCCCGGCGCCAGACCCTCCCCCGCAAGCGGGGGAGGGTCTGGGTGGGGGGCTATCTCGGGCCTAGCGCAGCGGCGAGAAGCTCGCCGGCACGACCAGCATGTTTTCCTGCACCAGGGTCTGGCCGGGCTGGCCGCCCTTGGGCGGCCAGATGCCGTCGGCGCGGGCTTTGTCGCGGACGGCGAAGCGTTCGGCGGCGTCCTTGTAGGCCCAGATGTGGCACCAGCGGTTGAGGCCGCCGAGCTCGGAATGGCCGGCGAAGGCCAGCGGCGAATATTCCTGCCGCTTGGCGATCGCGCCGCTCCAGCGCTCGATCTGCCCCGGGATCGCGCCCGGCGCCAGCGTGTACATGCGGATTTCGTAGAGATTGCCGAGCCGGCGCGGCTCGAGCTTTGGCGAGAACGGCGCCGGAATGAAGATCTCGCTCTGCTGCTCCTCGACGAATTCGCGGATGTTGGGCGGCCAGCCTTCGATCTTCTGGCCGCGCACGCTGCTGCGCTGCTCGAAGCTGTCATACGGCCAGACATGGATGATGCGGTTGAGCGGGCCGACTTCGGTGTGCCAGAAGGCGGCGAGCGGCGACACCTTGGCGCGCGCCGGCAGCGCCTGGCCAAACCGCTCCTCGGCGGTGGCGACCGTGCCGGGCTTCAGGCGGTAGGTACGGAATTCGACGATCATCGGTTTCCTCCGGGGGACGATTTGACGTGGCGACGCTAGACCCGTGCGCGGGCGAGTCAAGAGGCGTCTGCGGCGGGGGCTCTCAGTTTGAATTTCCGCTCACCGCTCCAAAGCGGTCGTTCACCCCGCGTGCCCGGGCGGACCGCCGATGCCCCAGTTCCGACATTCCCCGCAACGACCATCTACGTGATAATCCGTGGCCAAGGAGCGCACTCCCATCGCCATGCGCCACCCGCGTTCGTTCCTGTGGGCGTGGCGCCGTTGCGCCCCCACGCGCGACTGGCTACACACGAGCGCATGGCCCAGACCGCTTGGCAATCGCGACCGTTCCGCAACTTCGTCATGATCGAGCTCTTGGCGAGCTTCGCCGAGGAGGCGCTGGCCGTCGCGATCGGGTGGTTCGTCTATCAGCAGACCAAGAGCGCCTTTGCTCTGGGGCTGATCGGTTTGGCGGGGTTCTTGCCCGCCATCCTGCTGTCTCTTGTGACCGGCCTGGTTGCGGACCGCTATGATCGGCGCCTGATACTGCTCGTCTGCAACCTCGCGCTTGCGGCGGGCGCGTTGGCGCTGAGCCTCATCACGATCCGTCCCTCCATCCCGCTGATCTACGCCGTGGTTCTCGCGATGGGGGTGGCGAAGGGATTCCTTGGTCCGGCCAGCAAGGCCATCCTTCCGAGCCTTCTCGAAGAGGGCGATTTCACCCGGGCGCTGGCGATCACCAGCTCGATCGGGGAGGGCGCCAAGCTGTTGGCGCCGGCGATCGGCGGCATACTGTACGCCATCGGCACGGCAGTGCCGTTCTCGGTCGCGTCCGCCGCCTTTGCCGCGGCTGCGCTTCTGGCGATCGGCATCGGAGCGAGACGGCCGGGGGTAACTGAGGATCGACCCGATCTCGCGGTGCTGGCCGGGGGCTACCGGTTCATACTGAACAGGCCGGTCGTGCTCGGCGCGATGAGCCTCGATCTCGTCGCAGTGCTTCTCGGCGGCGTGACGGCATTGCTGCCGATTTATGTCGACCAGGTTTTTCATGCCGGTGCCTGGGCGCTCGGTGTCCTGCGCGCCGCGCCCGCGGCCGGCGCCTTGATCGCCGCCGCTGTGCTCGCCCTGTTGCCGATGCGCCGCTTTATCGGCCCCAAGCTGCTGTGGTCTGTGGCGGTGTATGGGCTGGCGACAATTGGCTTCGGCCTGTCGACGCAGCTCGGGATCGCGTTCGGCTTTCTAGGGCTGCTCGGGGCGTCCGATACGGTCAGTCAAGTCATCCGTCAAACGCTCGTGCAGACCAACACGCCTGACGACATGCGCGGACGGGTCAGCGCGGTCCACGAGGTCGTCACGGGCGCCTCCAACGAACTGGGCGAGTTCGAATCGGGGATGCTGGCGGCACTGGTCGGCGCAATTCCGGCGATCTTGCTGGGCGGCATCGCCGCGCTCGCGGCGGCGCTCGCGTGGACCTGGCTGTTCCCCGCCATACGAAAAGCGGACCGAATAGAGGCCGAGCTAACACCAGCGGCATCCTGAGCGAGCGGATCGGCGGCCTCGATTTACATCATGTCGCTTATGCGCCAACGAACAGTCGGGTTCGATTTGAGACAGGAGATCGGCAATCTGCGAACGATCGGAATCTACTCCCGCGTGGCGCGGCAGATCGTCCGCTCTTTGCGCTAAAGCAGAAATCCGGACCGAGACGTGGCGCGCTGCCTTTGGCTCAGGCCGCCTGTTCCTGCGCCACGGTGGGGCCGTCGCCGGCGAGGGTGGTGCGGCGGACGTCGCGGGGCTCGTGGGCGGGAAACGGACGGCCGCGATGCATGGTCTGGCGGTTGTCCCACATGACGAGGTCGCCGACCGCCCATTTGTGCGAATAGACGAACTGGCGCTGGGTCGCGTGCTCGATCAGGTCGCGCAGGAACGCGCGGGCCTCGGGGACTGGCCAGCCGACGATCGTGCCGGCGTGCGAGGCGAGGTAGAGCGATTTGCGGCCGGTCACCGGGTGCGTGCGCACCAGCACCTGGCGCACCGGGCGAAAGCGCTCGCGCTCCTCGTCCGTCAGCCCGGAAAAGCCGATCAGTTCGCGCGAGTACATCTGGCTGTGCTCGCAGACGAGGCCCTCGCAGGCCGTCTTGGTCTCGTCGTCGAGCGCGTCCCAGGCGGCGCGCATGTCGGCGAATTCGGTGTTGCCGCCGCTCGACGGGATGCTGCGCGCGTGTAGCAGCGAGTACTTCGCCGGCACCGCCTTGAACGAGCTGTCGGAATGCCACAGCCGATTGCCGAGCGAAAACAGCCGGCGCCGGTCGTCGCGGGCCATCGGCCGGTTGTGCTGGTCGAGGTTGGACACGTCGGCAAAGGTCGGCGGCAGGCGGTATTCGTTTTCGGCGCGCAGCCCGGTGTTGAGGGTCAGCTCGATCTCGCCGAGGCTGCGGGTAAAGGCGAGGTGCTGCTCGTCGTCGATGTCCTGGCCGTGAAACACCAGCACGGCGTAGCGGTCCATCCCCGCATGGATCGCCGCGACCTCGTCCGGGGTCAGCGTCCGGCGCATGTCGATGCCCTCGGCCTCGCCGGCAAGGCACGGACCGATCTGGCGGATGGTGACGGGCATGGGCGCGGTTCCCGGCGTCGCTGGTCGTAGTTCCTCGGGCGATCTTACGGGAACATCCGCCGGCGCTACCAGCGCTTACCGGGGCTACAGCGCCTCCAGCTCGTAGATGATCAGCGCCTCGATCAGGATCGAGCGGCGGGCGGCCTCGCGCGCCCGAAACCCGGCCCGCGCGATCAGCGCGCCGAAGAGCGCGAGGTCGGTGTCGGAGGACACCAGCAGATACATGCGCCCCTGCGGCGCGAGGTGCTCGCGCGCCTGGGTGAACAGCGCGGCGATGTCGCAATAATCCGGACCCGCGTGCCAGGCGCGGTCGGCGATGTCGCGCGGCTCGCCGGCGAAGGAGGGCGGGCTCGAAATGATGACGTCGAAGATATCGGCCGGCGCCAGCTCGGACAGCAGGTTCGAGCAGATCGCCGTGACGCGCTCGCCATAGCCGTTGGCGCGCGCGTTGTCGGAAGCGGCGAGAGCCGCGTTCGGGTTGATGTCGATCGCGGTCACCCGCGCCGCGCCGGCCCGCGCCGCGGCGAGCGCGAGGATGCCCGACCCGGTCCCGACATCCGCGACCCGGAGCCCCGTCAGGTCGAGCCCGTCGATAAACCCGGCGAAGAACTGGCTGGTGACGAAATAGCGTGGATGGAACACGGTCGGCCGCACGACCAGCCGGAACCCGGCCGCGCGCGTCACCCGCGTCGCGTGGCTTTTCAGGATCAGGTGATACGAGAAGAAATGGATCACCCGTCGCAGCCGGGCGCGCCATTTGCCGTAGGGATCGCCGCGGAGATCAACCCCGCGATCGAGCTGGAGGAGTTCGCCGATATCGCTCATGCCACCCTTTAACAAGGGCGGCCCGGTATAGGTCCAATTCGCTCAAACAAAAACGCGGCGGTCAATCAGAGCGCGCCGAGCGCGTCGATCACGGCGCGGTCGACGAGGATGCCTTCAGCCCGGCGGCGCTCGCGTTCGCGGAAGGCGCGTTGCGACGGGACGCGGATTTCCTCGATCCCGGCGCGGCGCGGTGTCCCCTGGATCGCCTTGACCAGATCGGCCATCTGCCGCGGGAACGGGTTGCCGGGCAACAGCGCGCCGGGGTCGACGACGAGGAAGAGGAAGCCGTAATCCTGCACCTGGCCGCGCGGGATCGCGGCGCCGGCGAGAAGGCCGAGCGCCTGGATCGCGAAGGCGAGGCCGTAACCCTTGTGCCCGCCCCAGGCCGCGACGCCGCCTTTCGCCGCCGCCTTGCCGTCGCGAGTGGGGTTGCCGTCGGCGTCGAAGGCGGTGCCCTCGGGCAATTCCTCGCCGGTCTCGGCCGACAGCAGCACCTCGGCCCACATCAATGAAGCGGTGCCGATGTCGTAGATCACCGGCCCGTCCGCCGACGGAAACCCGAACGCGATCGGGTTGGTGCCGAGCGCCGGCCGCGTCGCCCCGGGCGGCACGATATGTGGCGACCCGCTGGCGCTGTGCAGCCCGACAAACCCGGCCTCGACGATGCGTTCGAGGTAATAGGCGTTGCGGCCGCTGAAATATGAGTTGTAGACGCCGACCGCGGCGACGCCGCTTTCACGCGCCTTCCTGATCGCGATCTCGGCGCCGCGATAGACCGCGACATAGCCGACATTGTTGCCGCCGTCGACGAGCGCCGCCGCCGGGGTCTCATGGACGATCGCCACCGGCGAGCGGGCGTTCTGCGTCTTGGCCTCGCGCGCGATCGCGAGAATCCGCGGCAGGCCGGCAAAGCGGTAGCCGCACAGCGAGTTGTCGACGAGCTGGTCTGTGACGATGCGGGAATCGTCGGCATCATAGCCGATCCGGCCGAGCGCCCCCTCGCCGAGCGCCCGCGCCTCGGCCACGCTGAGGCGCACCGCGCCGGGCCGGTCGGGGTCGAGGTAGTTGCCGCCGCGCGCCTTTGCCATCTTGGTACAGCCCCCGATCGTCATCCCGGCGCAGGCCGGGACCCACTTATCCGCTTCTCGTGCGTTTGAACGGTAGGTCCCGGCCTGCGCCGGGATGACGATATAATGCGCGTGGCCGCTCCCTTGGGAAAATTTAGACATGCCCGAAGACGATCCGTTTCTGTGGCTCGAAGAGGTTGACGGCGAGGCGGCGCTCGCCTGGGTCAAGGACCAGAACGCACGCAGCCTCGCCGAGCTCGAAGCCGACCCGCGCTATGCCGGGATGTACGACGCGGCGCTGGCGATCGTGACGGCGCAGGACCGCATCGCGTACCCGCATTTCCTCGGCGCCGGGATCGCTAATTTCTGGCAGGACGACAAGCAGCTCCGCGGGCTGTGGCGGCGCACGACCGTCGAGTCGTTCGCCGGGGCGGCGCCGCAATGGGACCCGGTGCTCGATGTCGACGCGCTCGCCGCGGCCGAGGGCAAGAGCTGGGTCTACCAGGGCGGCGCGACCCTGCCGCCGGAGGACCGGCTGTGCTTTGTCGCCCTCTCCGACGGCGGCAAGGACGCGAGCGAGTGGCGCGAGTTCGACATCGCCGCAAAGCGCTTTGTGACCGGCGGGTTCGTGCTGCCCGAGGGGAAGCAGAGCGCGACCTGGCTCGATGCCGACACGGTCTTGGTCGCGCGCGACTGGGGCCCGGGCACGATGACCGCCTCGGGCTACCCGTTCATCCTCAAGCGCTGGCGCCGCGGCACCCGGCTCGACGCGGCCGAGGAAGTGTTCCGGGGCATCCCGGCGGATGTCAGCGTGCGCGCGTCGGTATTCCGCGACCCCGACGGCGCGGTGCGCGGGGTGGTGCTGACGCGGGCGGTGAATTTCTTCGAGAGCGAGCGGTTTCTGCTGACCGATGCCGGGCCGGTGCGGCTGGCCCTGCCGGCGAAATCGAGCCTGCAGGGTTTCGTCTCGGGGCAGCTCCTCCTGTCGCTCGAGGAGGAGTGGCAGGGGATCGCGGCCGGCGCGCTCGTCTCGCTCGATTTCGACGCCGTGAGGGCGGCGCCCGATGCGCTGCGGCCGTTGGTGGTCTACGCGCCGGGGCCGCGCGAGGCGATCGAGAATGTCGCGGCGACCCGGTCGCGCCTCGTCCTCACCATTTACCGGGATGTGCGGGCGAGCGCGGTTTCCTATCGCTTCGAGACCGGGGGATGGGCGGGGCAGCCTCTCGCCTTGCCCGACAACGCGTCGATCCAGGTGATCTCGGCCAATGACCGCGACGAGCGCGCCTATCTCGATGTCGCGAGTTTCCTCCTACCGAGCACACTGTACCTCGCCGATCTGGCGGATGGCAGTGTCGCGCCGGTCAAATCGGCGCCGGCGCGGTTCGACGGGGCGGGGGCGGTGGTCGAGCAGTTCGAGGCGAAATCGGCGGACGGGACCCTGGTGCCGTATTTCGTCGTGCGGCCGCGCAATCTCGCGTTTGACGGCGGGGCGCCGACGCTGCTTTACGGGTATGGCGGATTCGAGGTGTCGATGACCCCGAGCTATGCCGCGCTCGCCGGCAAATTGTGGATCGAGCGCGGCGGGGTCTACGTCGTCGCCAACATCCGCGGCGGCGGCGAGTTCGGGCCAGGCTGGCACCAGGCGGCGCTAAAGGGCAATCGCCAGCGCGCCTATGACGATTTCATCGCGGTCGCCGAGGATCTGGTCGCCCGCAAGATCACCTCGCCGCGCCGGCTCGGGATCATGGGCGGCTCGAATGGCGGGTTGTTGATGGGGGTGATGCTGACCCAGCGGCCGGATCTCTTCCGCGCCGTGGTGATCCAGGTGCCGCTGCTCGACATGCTGCGCTTTCACAAGCTCTTGGCCGGCGCGTCGTGGATCGCCGAATACGGCGACCCGGAGATCGCCGAGGAGGCCGCGTTCCTCCGCCGCATCTCGCCCTATCACAATCTGCGCGCTCTCCAAAAAGTGGGGACGGCCTATCCCGAGCCGCTCTTCGTCACCTCGACCCGCGACGACCGTGTCCATCCCGGCCACGCCCGCAAGATGGCGGCGAAGATGGCGGCGATGGGACTGCCGTTCCTCTATTACGAAAATGTCGAAGGCGGCCATTCCGCCGCCGCCGACCTCCGCCAGCGCGCCCACCGCTCGGCGCTGGAGTTCACCTATCTGATGCGGAAGCTGATGGATTAGGCGGCCTCCATCCTGATGCAATTGATGGGCTTCGCTGCGCTCAGCCCATCCTACGGCGCCGGAATTCGTAGGATGGGCTGAGCGCAGCGAAGCCCATCGATTGCCCACGAATGCCGGAGGATTCTTCCTCCCATAGATAGAGCCGCCCCACATCGCGGCGCCCGGAGGCGGCCGCTCAACGGGGGCGGGGCGGCCCGTGCAGGATGCCGGCGATCACGCCGACGATTGTCAGTGCGCCGATGGCCGCGAGCCCGATGATCGCCGTCCCGATCAGGAAGAAAAAGCCGAGCACCGCCGCCGCGCCGACGCCGAGCGCCAGCAGCGTTGCCCCGAGCGGGCCGATTTGCCTGACGTAGATCCGGTGCACGCTGCCGGTATCCCGCCCCTCCCAAAGTTGGCCGCCGCGGTGGGGCAGCGGCCGGCCGGGCGGGAATATCTCGGGCTCGGGCGGTCGTCTTGTTGGCTGGTCCATCGCGCTGATGTGGGTGTCGCGGGGCGCTCCGACAACGGATGCCGTGCGCATGACGATTTCTCGGCGGGCCAGTTTGCTCTAGCCTACGCACCAGCACGGCAGCACAGCGGCGAAGGGAGTCCCCCGATGGCGATCAACAAATTCACCACGGTTTATGCCGGCCACATCGATTTCCCCGATCACGGCCAGGATGCGACGCCGGCGAACGAGCGGCGCTTCGACAACGACGCGCTCGCCGGCGTCTTCGACAAGACCGAGGCGATCGCGAAGACGATGGACAAGCTCGGCTTCGACATGCTGTGGCTCGCCGAGCACCATTTCCAGCACGAAGGTTACGAGTGCCTGCCGAACATCCTGATGATCGCGGTGCATCTCGCGCACCTGACCGAGAAGCTGCGGATCGGCTGCGGCTTCAACATCGCGCCGATGTGGCACCCGCTGCGCCTCGCCGAGGATTTCGCGGTCGCCGACATCATGACCAAGGGGCGCTGCGTGTTCGGCGTCGGGCGCGGCTATCACACCCGCGAGGTCGAGACCTTCGGCGCGCCGATGATGGACCAGAGCGCCAACCGCGAACTCTTCGAGGAGCAGGTCGAGATCTGCTTCAAGGCGTTCAACAACCAGAGCTTCTCGCATAAGGGCAAGCACTACACGCTGCCGCCGGAGGTGCCGTATCGCGGCTATCAGCTCAAGGAATTGAGCCTCGTGCCGCGCCCGGTGCACCTGCCGGTCGAATGCTGGCAGCCGATCGTCAGCGCCAACCCGCGCGGGCTCGACTTCATGGTCAAGCACGGCATCAAGGGTGCGGTCGGCGGCGGCGCGGCGACGATGCAGGCCGGGCCGATCCAGGGCTACCAGGAAGCCGCCGCGCGCGCCGGCAAGCATCTGAAGCTCGGCGAGAATTTGACCCTCGGCATCCACTACCTCGTCGCCAACACCCGCGAGGAGGCGCTGCGGCGGCTGAAGCCGCTCTATGAGGAGCACGCCAAGATGTTCGCGCCACTCGGCTTCGTGCCCGGCGTCAACCCCGACCAGATCGACGCGATCGCCCATCGCGGCGGCTGGGACTCGAAGGGCGTGCCCAAGGTCGAGCATTTCGTCGACCTCGGCTCATGGTTCGCCGGCACCGCCGCCGACCTCGTCGAGTTCCTCAAGGGGGTCGAGGAGAAATACCCCGGAATGGAACACATCAACCTCTCCTCGCCGCTCACGACGCCGAAGGCGCTGATGCTGGAGCAGTTCCACGTGCTCGCCGAAGAGGTGATGCCCCATTTCGGCGGCAACGTCGCGGTCAGGGACGCGGCGAAGTGAGGAAGGTTAGGTAGCGCAAGGGCAAGGGCTTGGCATTCGGTGAACGCTCCACAGCCGTCATCCCGGCGAAGGCCGGGACCCACTTTTCCGCTGTTCGAGCGGTTGAATCGCGGGTCCCGGCCTACGCCGGGATGACGGCGATTGGGGCGGCGGCATGGAGAAGCATTTCTTCGTCTACATGCTCGCGAGCCAGCTTCGGGGCACCCTGTATATCGGCGTAACCTCAAACCTGCCGAAGCGCGTCTGGGAACATAGGGAAAAGGCGGTTCCTGGGTTCACCAAGCGCTACGGCGTCGGCCGGTTGGTGTGGTACGAGCCGCATGACAGCGCGGAAGGCGCTATCACCCGCGAAAAGCAAATGAAAGAGTGGCAGCGCGATTGGAAGATCAACTTGATCGAGCGGGACAACCCGCGTTGGGACGATTTGTTTGAGGGGTTGCGACCCGGTTGACCCTATTCGTCGTCTCGGCGGAGGCTGGGATCCACCGGTCGGCCGTTCGTGCGTTTGAAGCGTGGGTCCCGGCCTGCGCCGGGATGACGAATAAATAATTGATGTTGAAAGGAAAGCCCTCCGCCGTGCGACGGAGGGGCCTCCTCTAGCGACAAGCTACCTCCGCGCGGCCTGGTATCGCGAATTCCGCAACACGTGTCCCGGCAAATTCCCGGTGTGGTTGCCTTCTTTCATCAGCATCTGGCCGTTGACGAAGGTGGCGTAGATGCCGGCCGCCGGTTCCTTGAAGCGCCAGCCGCCGGCGGGGAAGTCGTGGACGATGTATTCGGGCAGCGGCTTTACCGTGTCGGCGTCGAAGACGGTGATGTCGGCCACCATCCCCGGCCGCAACAGCCCCCGGTCGTAGAGGCCGAAGGTCGAGGCCGAGTCGAAGGTCAGGCGCCGCACCGCGTTTTCGAGGCTCATGATCTGCTTTTCGCGCACCCACTCGCCGAGGAGCCGGGTCGAGAAGCCGTAGCCGCCGTGATACTGCACGTGCGCGCCGCCGTCGCTGAGGCCAATGAGGGCGTTCGGGTAGTTGAGGATCGCCTTCATCGCCTCGGGGTCGATGTTGTTCTCGGCCTGCATGAACGTGGTCTCGAGCTTTTCCTCGACGACCAGGTCGAGGAACGCGTCGATGATGCGCTGGCCCTTGGCATCGGCGACCTGCTTCAAGGTCTTGCCGACAAGCCCCTTGTTCTTGTCGAGCTTGACCGCCTCGACCCAGATGTAGTTGTACCACTCGCGCGAGATCGTGTTGCCGGGGATCTCGACCTTCCACTCGACCATCTCTTCGTGGAGCTTGTCGCGCACCGCCGGGTCGGCGTAGGCGCGCAGCTTTTCGTCGTCCGAGGCGATGAGGATCGGGTGCCAGGTCGGCGAACCGCGGAAGACCTGGGTGTTCGACATGTTGAAGATCTGCGTCGTCGTATTCGGCGAGGCGAGCGGGTAGGCGCGGATGCCCTGGGCCGAGGTCTCGTTGACCCGGTCCATGTGCTTCTGCCACTCCCCGGGCCGGCGAACCGACTGGCCAAGATTATTGTACACCACCGGCCGGCCGCTGGCCTCCGAAAGCCGCGCCATCAGCCCGTCCTTCATCTCGGCGTCGCGGCCGCCGCCGGACTGGATGATGCCGGTGCCCATCTCGCGCAGCACGTCGGCGAGCGCGAAGATTTCCTTTTCGTCCGCCCACAGCGCCGGGATGTGAACGCCCTGCGGATCGTAATGGCCGCGGTTGCGCGACACCGACAGGCCGAGCGCGCCGCCCTCCATGCCGTCGCGCACGACCGCCTGCATCTCCTTGATCTCGGAATTGCTGGCCGTGCCCTTCTGGCAGTCGTCGCCCATCACGTAATAGCGCACGGCGGTGTGGCCGATCAGCGTGCCGACGTTGACGCCCAGATTGCGGTCGAGCCGGTCCATGTATTGCGGGAACGATTCCCAATCGACCTCGATCGTGTTGAGCACGTCCATCGGGATCGCTTCGACGTAGCTCAAATACTCGGCCATCCGCTTTTCGCTGCCCTTGCGCACCGGCGCGAGGCTGAGCGAGCAATTGCCGATGACGACGCTGGTCGCGCCGTGGTCGCACGAGAACGAGCACAGCGGGTCCCAGGTGACCTGCGCGTCGTAATGGCAATGGTTGTCGATAAAGCCGGGCGCGATGACCTGGCCGCCGACATCGACGGTCTGCGCGGCGGCGCCCGACAATTTGCCGATCTCGGCGATCTTGCCGTCCTTGACCGCGACATCGCCGTGGAATGACGGCATCCCCGACCCGTCGACGACGCGGCCGTTCTTTATGAGAACATCGTAGGCCATCGTGTTTCCTCCTGCGGCAGGGCCGGACGCCCTTTTTCAGGAGGGAACTATAGACCTCTCCGCGCGCCCGTCACCACAATCTGGAGCCGATGGTAAGGCCGCCGATGAGCAGCACCAGGAAGATCACGATAAAGATGAAGAACAGGATCTTCGCGATCCCCGCGCTCGCCGCCGCGAGCCCGGTATAGCCGAACAGCGCGGCGATCAGCGAGATGAGGAGAAAGAACAGCGCGAGCTTGAGCATGGGGCCCCTCCGGCAAATGCTTCCGGGTGCTAACGCTGAGCGCGCAAAAGGATTGCACTCGCGCGCCCGCGTTGGAGCACAATTTGATCGGAAGGACCCTCTAAATTCGTCATCCCGGCGAAGGCCGGGACCCACGGTTCCACCGTACGAGCGGCTGACAAGTGGGTCCCGGCCTTCGCCGGGATGACGATAAGAGCTGATTGGCGCCTGGAAGCTACTCCGCCGCCTTGCCGAAGCTCGGGGCACCTTCGAGGTCGTCGACGAGCGCGTCCGGGCCTTCGGTGGGCAGTGGCTCGAAATAGTTGATGCCGGCGTCGATGTCGCGCTCCCACATCTCGCGCGGCAATTCATACAGCAGCTCGACGCCGTAGCCGTTGGGGTCGCTGATGTAGACGCTGTGGGTGACGCCGTGGTTGACCCGCATGTTGAACTTGACGCCCTTCGCCTGGAGATCGGCGAGCTTGGCGACAAAGGCCTCGCGGCTCGGCATCGCGATCGCGATGTGGTTGATCGCGACCGGCTTGTCGAAAAGGCCCCATTCCGCGGGCGGCGGCAGGTTCGGGTTCTCAACCAGCGCCACGTCGTGATGCGTGAACTTGCCGTCATGGTCGCCGCTGTAGAACTGCATCTTCGGCGTCTTCCCCATCTCGGCGCGCGGATGCAGCGCGCCGACCTGCTTCAACCCGACGATCTCGGTCCAGAATTTGTGCGATGCGTCGATGTCGCGGACATTGAGCACGATGTGATTGATGCCGACCGGCGAGTTCGAAGCCATCGCGTGCCTCTCGAAAGAAGGTGATGAAGCTGACGTAATAGTACTCTCCGGCTCGCCCGAGGTCACGGAATCTCGTAGACCGCGTAGTTCTCCGCGACCCCGCGCAACGAGCGTTGCCGAGCGACCGGAGCGAGCCCCTGGGCGGCGAGCAGCGTACTGGTCTGGGCGTTCTCGACCACGGGGCCGGTCGCGAAAATCGATCGCGACGTCGCCAACCCCTGCACCCGCGCCGCGATGTTGACGGTCTGCCCGAAGAAATCCTGGCGGTCGTTGAGCACCACCGCGAGGCAGGGTCCCTCGTGGATGCCGATCTTCAGGGTCAGGTCCTCGCTGCCGCGCTCGGCGTTGAGCTTCTGCATCGCCTCGCGCATCCTCAGCGCCGCGGCCATCGCGCGGTCCGGGGAGTGGAAGGTCGCCATCACGGC
This sequence comes from Allostellaceae bacterium, assembly GCA_036268075.1. Lineage (GTDB taxonomy): Bacteria > Pseudomonadota > Alphaproteobacteria > ATCC43930 > CGMCC-115725 > DATARH01. The sequence continues at coordinate 14,038 of DATAUV010000118.1, forward strand.
GTCGCCGATCGTCTTGACGATGGCGCCGCTCTCGGCCGCGACGATTTCGTGCAGCACATGGAAATGCTGGCGCACCAGGTCGAACGCGGCGAGATCGCCGACCCGCTGATAGAGCGGGGTCGAGCCCTTGAGGTCGGTGAACAGAAAGGTGAGGCTGGTGATCTTGAGGCGCTGCTCGGGGTCGAGCGTCTCGGTGCCGTAAAGGTCGCGGAACACCTGGTTGGTCAGCATCCGCTTCGCCGACAGAAACGGATGGCGCAGATCGAGCAGGTGGTGCAGCCCGTCGCCAGCTATCCACAACCCGGGCAAAAGCCGCCCGTCGGTGCGGTTCTCAAAGCTGAGACGCAGCGGTCCCGGCCGCATCTCGATCGTGGTCGTCGGCGCCCTGAGACCGGTAAAGGCGAGCGACAGGTTCTGCCGTTCGCGGGTCGGTTCGCCTTTGACCTCGATGAACTGCGCCATATGCGTTACCGGCTCGAAGACGATCAGGAACTCGGGCGGAAGCTGCAGCGACAGCTGCGCCTTTTCGTGCGCCGGCAATTCGAGCGTGTCGAGCGTCACGCTTTCGACGACTCGGTCCAAATCGTCCGGCAGGTCCATCGCCGAGGCCCAGAAAATCTGGCGGAAATACTCGACGAACGGCAGTTCGTGCGGGTCGTGCGCGGCGATCCGGCGGGCGCGGCGGCTGACCGTGAAGGTCACCTCGACCATCGTGTCGAGCGAGGCCTCGTAGCCGGTGGCGCACAACGCGCAGACATAGTCGTCGTGGCGCACGCTGGTCAGCGCCGTACCCTCGCCGAGCACGCCGCCGCATCCCGGGCAGACCACGTTCCACGACAATTCGAACACGCCGAGCCGCGCCGCGTGGAGGAACGCGGCGATCACCCGTTCCTCGTCGAGATGCCGCGCGGTGGCGAAGTTGAGCACGTTGATGCGGCACAGCGCGCGGTCGGGCGCGTCGCGCACCAGCTCTTCGATCGCGGCCACCGTCTCGGCGTCGCTCGATTGCCGAAGCACCGCGAACAGGGCTTCGGCCTCTTCGGTCATCGGGTTCATGGGGCCTCGCTTATCCTGTCGCCGATCGCGAGCCCGCCGCCGTCGACCACCTCCGCGTAGATGCCCATGATGTTGTGGCCGAATTCGCGCATCAGCGTGGCGACGATGTCGAGGTCGCGCTCGGCGGTGTCGGGGTTGACCTGGGTCGCGGCGCAACGGGTGATCGGCGAGATGACCCTGAGCCGCGCGCCGCCGGCGGTGATGTGCCGCTCGATCCATTCCTGTTCCTGCCACGCCGGCGGGCCGTCGAAATAGACGTTGGCGCGGAAGCGGACCGGGTCGACCGCCGCCCCGATGACGTCCTCAAGCGCGCGGATGCTGTTGAGGTTGATCAGCGAGACGTATTTGTCGGTGGACGCGTTCGGCTTGGGCCGGGCGTCGGCAAAGGCGTGACCGGGCGCCTCGACCACGCGCAGCGGGCCGGCGACGGCGCCACCGAGAAAGCCGTCGAAGAATTCGGCGACGCGCCGGCCGCCGTCGGGCTCGGTCAGCGAGGCTTGCAGCAGGATGCGGCCGTCCTCGGCGATGGTCAGCACCGCGTGGTCGGGCTCGAAGCGGGTGTGCAGCCGGGCCAGGGCCTCGTCGCGCATCAGCATGATGAAATGCGTCTTCGACAGCCATTTCGGCTCGGCGGCGTCGAATTCGGTGGCGGCGAGCGCGATCGCGAAACGGCGGTCCTGGGGCAGGCATTGGCCGGGCGACAGGGTGATGCGGTCCAGCGCCTCGGCGCTCAGCCCCTTGACCGGATAGCGGTAGAGTTTCTCGACGGCGGCAATCATGCGCGGGCTCCTGGCTCTCGCATAAGAGTAGTGAGGAAGAAGGCGATTTTCATCCCGTGTCGCTGCGTTACAGTAGCGCCGCACGCCGGTCGAGGCGGCGAGGGAGGAAAGCATGAAGGCGGATTATGTGATCGTCGGCGCCGGCTCGGCCGGGTGCGTGCTCGCCCGGCGGCTCAGCGAGGATCCGACCGTCAAGGTGCTGTTGATCGAGGCGGGCGGGCGCGACTGGAACCCGCTCATTCATATCCCCGCCGGCTTTATGAAGATGCTCGACCACAAGACCCTGACCTGGGGCTATACGGCCGAGCCCGACCCCGGGACCGCGGGGCGCGCGATCCTCTATCCGCGCGGGCGGGTCATCGGCGGGTCGAGCTCGATCAACGGGCTCATCTACATCCGCGGGCAGCCCGAGGATTACGACCACTGGGCGCAGATCGGCAACCGCGGCTGGGATTGGGAGGGTGTGCTGCCCTATTTCAAGCAGGCCGAGCGCTGGTCCGGCGAGGAGGGTGGCGAAGTGCGCGGGCGGCAGGGGCCGCTCTTTACGTCGGAAATGGACCGCCCGCCGCTGTGCGAGGCGGTGATCGAGGCCGGCAGGGAGATCGGGCTCGAATACAAGGCCGACGTCAACGACCTCGCGCGCAGCCACACCGACTGCATCGGCTGGTGCCAGCAGACCCGCGGCGGCCGCACCCGCGCCAGCACCGCGCGCACGTATCTCAAGCCGGTGCTGAAGCGCCCCAATCTGGAGCTGGTGACGAAGGCGCTGGTGCGCCGCATCGTGTTCGAGGGCAAGCGCGCCGTCGCGGTCGAGTTCACCCGCGGCGGCCGCACCGAGCGGGCCGAGGCCGAGCGCGAAATTTTGCTCAGCGCCGGCGCGGTCAACTCGCCGCATCTGTTGCAGCTATCCGGCGTCGGCGACCCGGCGCATCTCGCCGAGATCGGGGTGCCGGTGGTGCATGCGCTGCCCGGTGTCGGCGCCAACATGCAGGACCATTACGTCGTGCGCCTGACCTATCCGGTGCACGGCATCGCCACGGCGAACGAGAAATCGCGCGGCCTGCCGCTGGTCGGCGAGGTGATCCGCTATCTCGTCACCGGCAAGGGGATGCTGACCTACAGCGCCTCGCTCTGCGCCGCCTCGGTCAAGGTGCTGGAAGAGTCGGCGACCCCGGACGTGCAGTGCTCGTTCGCGCCGGGCAGCTTCAAGGGCGGTCAGGTCGGCCAGCTCGAAAGCGAGCCGGGCCTCACCGGCGGGATGTGGCAGATGCGGCCCTTGTCGCGCGGCTATGTGCGGGCCAAATCCAACCGGCCCGAGGACCAGCCGGCGATCAACCCGCGCTATCTCTCGGACGAGACCGACCGCCGCGCCGTCGTCGGCGGCATCCGCTTTGTCCGCAAGATCTTCGCCGCGCCGGCTTTGCAGAAATACGTCGGCGACGAGACGCTGCCGGGGAAGGCCGTGCAAGGCGACGACGAGATTCTCGATTACGCCCGCGCCAACGGCAACACCGTCTATCACGCGACCTGCACCTGCATGATGGGCCCGAACCCGAACTGCGTTGTCGACGACCAGCTCAGGGTGCATGGGCTCGAAGGCATCCGCGTCATCGACGCCTCGGTGATGCCGGCCGTCACCTCGACCAACACCAACGCACCCACGATCATGATCGCCGCAAAGGGCGCGGCGATGATCAAGGCGGCGGCAAGGGAGCGGCTGGCGGCTTAGTTTCTCTGGCCGGCCCTCACCCGCCGATCCCCGGCTCCCGCCGGGGTCGGCCCCCTCTCCCGCGATGCGGGCGAGGGGATGTCGCCGAAAAATCCCCTCGCCCGCATTGCGGGAGAGGGTGGCGAGCGCAGCGAGACGGGTGAGGGCGCGGGCGTAGCGAGCGAAAGGCTGGGAGGTCGCGGCCGCGGCCGAGACTAAGGTCCCGCCGCCGTCTCGAAATGCCGTACCTCGAGGGTCGCGGCGCGCTGCTCGGCCTGCCATAGGTCGTATTGCAACTGGAGCTGCAGCCAGCTCTCGGGAGACCGGCCAAACGCCTTTGACAGCCGGATCGCCATCTCGGGCGATATGCCGGCGTGGCCATTGAGCAACGACGACAGCGTCCGGCGCGCGACTCCCAAACCCTCCGCTGCTTCCGTGATCGTGAGATCAAGCGGCTCCAGACACAGTTCGCGGACGATTTCTCCGGGATGAGGCGGATTGTGCATTCTCGACATTGTCACCTCACGCGCAGCGGCTCAGTGGTAGTCGACCAGATCGACATTCGTCACATTCCGCCCGTCAAACTCGAAAACGATCCGCCAATTGCCGGAAACGGACACCGCCCATTGTCCCACCCGGTCGTGGTGGAGTGGGTGGAGGCGCAACCCGGGAAGCGTCATGTCGCTCGGTTCAAGCGCGGTTTCTAAAGCCGCAAGGATCAGCCTCAACCGTCTGATGTGCTGAGCGCAGATACCGCCGGCGTCACCGCGGCGGTGGAAGCGTTCCAGCCCGCGATGCCGGAAGCGTAAGATTATGTGTAATCCGTAACGTATCGCAGCACGTCAAGGCAACGGCTCTAAATGGGCCGCTGCGCCAGCCTCTGCGCGAACCTGACAATCCGATCCCCCGCCTCCGCCAGCCTCTCGTCCGGCGCGCTCAGCGCGATGCGCAGGTGGCCGGCGGCGCTCGGGCCGAAGGCGTCGCAGGGGAGGATCGCGACGTGTTCCTGTTCCAACAGCGCGCGGGCGAATTCGTAGGCTGAGAGCCCGGTCGGGCGGATGTCGAGGAGGACGAACATCCCGCCTTCGGGCGGGTTGGCGCGGCAGTTCGGGGCGTCGGCGAGTCTTGTCGAGAGCATCGTCGCGCGGGCCGCGTATGCGGCGTGGAGGCGCGCGACCTCGGGCAACTCGTTCTCAAACGCGGCGAGGGCGCCGGCCTGGATAAAACCGGGGCTGCCGTAGGTCATGCACAGCAGCAGGTTGAACAGATGCCCCTGCAACGCCCCCGGACCGATGATCCAGCCGAAGCGGAAGCCGGGCACCGCGTGCGATTTCGACAGGCTGGAGACGACGATCGTGCGGTCCTGCATGCCGGGCAGTGACCACGCGCTGACATGCGGGCGGGCGAAGGCGAGGTCTTCGTAGACCTCGTCGGAGACGAGCCATAAATCGTGCCGGCGGCACAGCTCGGCGATCGCCGCGATCTCCTCGGCGGCGAAGACGGCGCCGGTCGGGTTGTGCGGGCTGTTGATCCAGATCGCCTTGGTACGCGGGGTGACCGCCGCTGCGAGCGTGGCGAGGTCGGGGTGGAAACCGCGGTCGGGCGCCAAGGGCACCATCACCACCGCCGCGCCGGCCGCGCCGATCACCGCCTTGTAGGTCGCGTAGACCGGTTCGAGGACGATCACCTCGTCGCCCGCCCCGGCGATGCACTGTAAGGCGCAATAGAGCCCGCCTTGCGCGCCGGGCACGACGGTGACGTTGTCGGCGGTGCAGGATTGGCCGGTGCGGCGCTGGTGGCGGGCGGCGATCAGCTCGCGCAGGCGGTCGCCGCCGATCATGCGGGCATAGCCGGTGCGGTGCTCGCGCAGCGCGGCGATCGTTGCCTCGATCAACGGCTCGGGCGGGGCCTGGTCGGGGTCGCCGACGGTCAGCGCGATGACGTCGTGCCCGGCCTCGCGCGCCAGCATCGCCTGGCGGTGGATTTCCCACGCCCCGGCCCCGCGCCCGGCGACCCGTTCGGTCAGCGTCGAAAACTGCATGGCGGCCCCGGCTAGCATCGGCGGTCGAGTACGGTAGAGTATCTCCGAGGCGGCTTGCGTCGGTAGCCCTCACCCGCCGATCCGCGGCTTGCGCCGGGGTCGGCACCCTCTCCCGCGGTGCGGGCGAGGGGATTTGGGGCGAGGCATGGGGAGGAATGGTCATGCAGGCGGATTACGTGATCGTCGGGGCGGGGTCGGCCGGGTGCGTGCTGGCCAACCGGCTGAGCGAGGACGGCGCGCGGGTGGTGTTGCTCGAAGCCGGCGGGCGCGACTGGAACCCGCTGATCCACGTGCCGGCCGGTTACATCAAGCTCCTCGACCACAAGACGCTGACCTGGGGCTTCCACGCCGAGCCCGACGAGGGCGTCAACGGCCGCGCGATCCTCTACCCGCGCGGCAAGGTGTTGGGCGGGTCGTCGTCGATCAACGGCATGATCTACGTGCGCGGCCAGCCCGAGGATTTCGACCATTGGGCCCAGCTCGGCAATCGCGGCTGGGACTGGGATTCGGTGCTGCCGTATTTCAAGCACGCCGAAAGCTGGGAAGGCGGCGCCGACGATTTTCATGGGCGCGAAGGCCCGCTGTTGACCTCGCGCACCTCCGACAAGCCCGAGCTGTGCCAGAAGATCATCGAGGCCGGCACCGAGATCGGCTGCGAGTACCACGAGGACGTCAACCATTTGCCGCCCGGCGCCGGCGACAATATCGGCTGGGTCCAGCAGACTCGCCGCGGCCGCCGCCGGCAAAGCGCGGCGCGGACTTATCTGCGCCCGGCGTTGAAGCGGCAGAATTTGTCGGTCATCACCGGAGCCCTCGTGCACCGCGTCGTGCTCGACGGCAAGCGCGCGGTCGCGGTCGAGTTCTCGCGCGCGGGCGTCACCGAGCGGGTCGACGCCAGCCGCGAGATCATCCTCAGCGGCGGCTCGATCGGCTCGCCGCACGTGTTGCAATTGTCGGGGATCGGCGACCCGGCGCATCTCGGCAAGATCGGCATCGCGGTCGCCCACGCGCTTCCCGGAATCGGCAAGAATCTGCAGGACCATTTCCTCGCCCGCGTCACCGCCGAGGTCAAGGACATCCCGACCGCCAACGAAAAGTCGCGCGGGATGCCGTTTGTCGGCGAGCTGATGCGCTATGTGTTTGCCGGGCAGGGGCTGTTGACCTACGCGGCGTCGCTGGTCTGCGCCTCGATCAAGGTGTTGCCGGAAGCCGCGACACCCGATGTGCAAATTCTTTTCGCCAACGCGAGCTTCGCGCCGGGTCCGGTCCGCAAGCTCGACACCCGGCCCGGGATGACCGGCGGGATGTGGCAGATGCGGCCGCTCTCGACCGGGTATGTCGAGGCCAAGACCGCCGACCCGCACGACGCACCGGCGATCAACCCGCGCTACCTCTCGCACGACACCGACCGGCGCGCCGCGATCGGCGGGCTGCGCGCGGCCCGGCGGCTGTTCCAGGCGCCGGCGCTCGCGCCCTATTTTGTCGACGAGATTCTGCCGGGCGCCAATCTCGAAAGCGACGACGAGCTGCTGCATTACGCGCGCGAAACCGGCTCGACCGTGTTCCACGCCACCTGCACCTGCAAGATGGGGCAGGACCCGATGGCCGTCGTCGACGACCAGCTCCGGGTGCACGGGCTCGACGGGCTCAGGGTGATCGACGCCTCGGTGATGCCGTCGGTGACCTCGACCAACACCAACGCCCCGACGATCATGATCGCCGAAAAGGGCGCGGCAATGATCCGCGCGGCGGCGAGACAGAAGCTGGCGGCGTAGGACCAAGCCGGCCCTCACCCGGTGATCCCGGACCTTCGTCCGGGTCACCACCCTCTCCCGCAATGCGGGCGAGGGGATGGCGCGTTGATTTTACCCTCGCCCGCACTGCGGGAGAGGGGGCCGACCCCGGCGGCAGCCGGGTATCGGCGGGTGAGGGCAGGTGGCCGAGATGTGGGGGATTGAGCGATGCAAGCAGATTACGTGATCGTCGGCGGCGGGTCGGCGGGGTGTGTGTTGGCGAACCGGCTGACCGAGGATGCGTCGGTCAAGGTGATCCTCGTCGAGGCGGGCGGGACCGATTGGCACCCGTACATCCACATTCCGGCCGGGTACATGAAGCTCTTGGAGCACAAGCAGCTCACCTGGGGCTTCAAGGCCGAGGCCGATCCGGGCACCAACGGGCGCGCGATCACCTATCCGCGCGGGCGGGTGCTCGGCGGGTCGTCGTCGATCAACGGGCTCATCTACATCCGCAGCCAGCCCGAGGATTACGAGCACTGGGCGCAGCTCGGCAATCGCGGCTGGGGCTGGGACGACGTCTTGCCCTATTTCAAGAAGGCCGAGCGCTGGACCGGCGACGAGGCCGAGATCCACGGCACCGGCGGGCATCTGACGACCTCGCCGATGACCGAGCGGCCGGCCGCCTGCCAGGCGATCATCGACGCGGCGCAAGAGCTCGGCGTCGAATACCGCCCCGACGTCAACAACCTCCCGCCCGGCACCGGCGACTCGATCGGGTGGTGCCAGCAGACCCGCGGCGGCCGCCGTCGCGCCAGCGCCGCGCAAACCTATCTGAAGCCGGCGAAAAAGCGGCCCAACCTCCGGATCGTCACCAAGGCGCTGGTGCATAAGGTGCTGTTCGATGGCAAGCGCGCGGTCGGAGTCGAGTTCTCGCGCGGGGGCGCCACCGAGCGCGTCGACGCGGCGCGCGAGGTGATCCTGTCGGCCGGCGCGGTCGGCTCGCCGCATCTGTTGCAGCTTTCGGGGGTCGGCGGGGCGGGGGCGCTCGGCAAGGCCGGCATCCCGGTGCTGCACGCGCTCCCCGGGGTAGGGCAGAATTTCCAGGACCACTACATCGCCCGCATGTCATGCCTCGTGCAGGGCATCGAGACGCTCAACGAACGGGTGCGTGGGATCGGCTTCGCCGCCGAGGTGCTGCGCTATTTCACCCAGGGCAAGGGCCTCCTGACCTTCGGCGCCTCGCTGTGCGCGGCGTCGATCAAGGTCTTGCCGGAATCGGCATCGCCCGACGTGCAGTGCGTGTTCGCCCCGGCGAGCTACAAGCCGGGGCTCATCCGCCGCTTCGACGAGCGGCCCGGCATCACCGGCGGGCCGTGGCAGATGCGGCCGCAGTCGCGCGGCTATGTGCTCGCCCAGTCGCCCGACCCGCACGATCAGCCCGCGATCAACCCGCGCTACCTCGCCGAGGACACCGACCAGCGCGCGATCGTCGGCGGGCTCAAATTCCTCCGCCGCCTGTTCGCCGCGCCGGCCCTGGCGAAATACGTCGTCGCCGAGAACGTGCCCGGCCCCGACGTAGAGACCGACGCCGAGTTCCTCGACTACGCCCGGCAGAACGGCTCGACCGTCTATCACGCGAGCTGCTCGTGCATGATGGGCAACCACGCGATGTCGGTCGTCGACGACGAGCTGCGCGTGCACGGGCTCGAGGGGCTCCGCGTGATCGACGCCTCGGTGATGCCGGCGGTCAGCTCCACCAACACCAACGCGCCCACGATCATGATCGCCGAAAAGGGCGCGGCGATGATCCAGGCAAGCGCGCGGGAGCGGTTGGCGGCGTAAGAGTTGGATGGCGGGCGCCAGCTAGCGATCGGAGCTGTAGGGCGGAAAAGCACAGCGCATTCCGCCTATCGCCGTTCGCCAGCCGTGCTCAGATCGATCCGTCGGTGAAGCCAGCCAGCCGGGTAGACGCCTACGGAAACACAGCGCCGGAAACTGGAGAACGGCCAATCTCCTGGGCGTCCGACCAGTCCATGCTTCACCGATTGAAGTGGATGTAATCCATGTGGGCGGCGTAATCGCGATCGTCACGAATGGCATGTTCCCAGTAGCGACGCTGCCAGATTCCCCTCTCGCCTCGGCGTATCAAGACAACCGAGCGAGGCTCTGTGGCCGGCAGCGACTTTGAGAACGTCGTTTTGATGTCCCGCCAGCGCCCTGGAAAGTCGCTGTCGCCTTCGGGCAGCGTCCACAGGCAATGCATGTGGTCTGGCAGGACGACCCATGCGTCGATGTGGAACGGTCGCCGGGCCGTCGTCTGCCGCACGGCGGCGCGCAGTTCGTCGATTCGTGCGACGAGCAGGTCGGACGTCCTGGGTTACGGTGAAGAAGTAGGTGGCGCCCGGCAGCCGCACGCGTCGATAGTTCGGCATTCGGACAGCGTGGCAGAAAGGGCGGCTTGGCGGAATGCGCTTCGCTTTTCCGCCCTACACGAGGCGTCGGACCCACTCCGGCACGATCTCGACAAGTGGACCGTGGCGGCGCTCGCTGAACAACACCGATCCAGAACTTTCCTCACCGGCGAACTCGATCGTCCTGGCCCTCGCGCGCCGCGCCTCGGCAAGAAAGCTGCGTCCGGGCTCGCTCCCTCCCGCCGCGCCGATCGCGGCGAAGGTTTGGCAGTTGGCGACGGCTTCGAAGATCAGCGGGATTTGCAGTGGTTCTTCGCCGACCCACACCACATGGGGGCGGAGGTGGCCGGGGTTGCCGCAGATCGGGCAGTGCGTGTCGGGGCGGATGTCGTCGAGGCGCTCGCTGAGGTGGGTGCAAATCGTGCAGCGGGCCTCGAGGAGCTGGCCGTGGGTGTGGATGACCGCGTCCGACCCGGCGCGCTCGTGGAGGTCGTCGATGTTGCGCGTGACGATCAGGGCCTCGCCCTTGTTGGTCATCGCCAGCACCGCGAGGGCGTCGTGGGCCGGGTTGGGGGTGATGCGGTCGGTCAATTCGCGGCGGCGGCGGTTGTAGAAATCCTGCACCTTCGCCGGGCCGCGCTCGAAGCCCTCCCGGGTCACGACATCCTGGAGGGTGACGCCTTCCGGCATCGTCGCGGGATCGAATGGCGAGAAGCCCGACTCGCGCGACAGGCCGGCGCCGGTGAAGATGACGATGCGCGGCGATCTCAGTGCCATGGGCTCGGGGTCACGGGCCGGTTTCGAGCGAGGGCGGGGTGTATTCCGGGACGCGCCGGTACACCCAGACGAGGTTGAGGGCCAGCACCGCGCCGGTCATCAGGAACACCCATGAAAGGCCCAGCCCCGCCGCGAGAAAGCCGCCGAGCAGCGGGCCCAGCGAATTGCCCATGAACATCGCCGACGAGGTCATGCCGTAGATCGTGCCGCGGTCGGATCGCGGCACCAGCCGGCCGACCAGCGCGTTCGCGGTCGGCAGCAGCCCGCCGATGAAGAGGCCTACGGCGAACCGCTCGGCGGTGAACAGCCAGTAATTATGGGTGAACGCCTGCGGCAGCGTCGTCAGCGTCGCGCCCAACAGCGAGATCAGCAGCACCTTGCGGTAGCCGATCACGTCGCTGCGGTTGCCGAGGAGCGGCGCCGAGATTACGTTGGCGACGCCGGTGATCGAAAACGCGATGCCGGCGAGGGTCGCGACGTTGGGCAGGTCGCCGACCATCTCCTTGACGTAAAGCGTGATGATCGGCTGCACCGTGCGCACCCCGAACTGCGCCATCAGCAGCACGAAAAAGAGCGCGAGCAGCGTCGGCGACTGGACGAGCGCGATCAGCCCCGCGGTCATCGAGCGGCTGCGCCCGCCGCCGGTCGGGCGGGTAAACTCCTCCTGGACGAAAAACCACACGAGCCCCAGCGCGAGCAGGATCGTCAGCGAGGTCAGGTAGAACGGTATGCGGTAGCTGCCGGTCAAATCGGCGAGCGCCCCGCCGATGATCGGGCCGACCAGCGAGCCGACGAGCTGCCCGGTCGAGAGCCAGCCGAGCGAATAGCCGAGCCGCCCCTCCGGCACCTGGCTCGCCACCAGCGCGATCGCCGACGACGAGAACCCGGCAAACACCCCCATCAGCGCCCGCGCCCCGAAAAACTGCCAGACGTCCATCGACACGCCCATCAGCGCGGTGAACAGCCCGATCGCGATGCTCGACCGGATCAGCATCAATTTGCGCCCGCGCCGGTCGGCGACGCGGCCCCACAGCGGCGAGGCGAAGGCGGCGATGAACGAGGTGACCCCGCTGAGGATCCCGGCCCAGATGTCGATGCCGGCCTGGGTCTTGACGCCGAGCTCCGGCAGGAACAGCGGCATGATCGGCGTCAGCATCGAAAACGCCATCGTCATCACGAACTGGATGCCGACCATCGCCCACAGCGTCTGCCGCCAATGCTCGGCGGCGCCGCCGGAATCGTCTGCTGCGGGGCTTGCGTCGCTCTCGGAGGCGCTGTTCTCGGCCATGCTTCAGTGTCTCAGGTTCAGTGCTGGATGGAAATCGTGCGTCCTTCGAGACGCCCGCTGCGCGGGCTCCTCAGGATGAGGAATGATGGTGATGCCATCCACCCACTTTCCTCATCCTGAGGAGCGCCAAGGGCGCGTCTCGAAGAAAGCACGGAGCTCATGCAGCGAGGCGCGCTTGAGCATTGCGGTCCCTGCCGGCATGATCGCGGCGAAGCGCGGAAGAGGGTTCAGCGATGAAATTCGGGATTTTCTATGAGTTGCAACTGCCGCGCCCGTGGGAGCCCGGCGGCGAGCATCGGCTCTACCAGAACGCGCTCGACCAGGTCGAGCTGGCCGACAAGCTCGGCTATGACTATGCCTGGGAGGTCGAGCACCATTTCCTCGAGGAATATTCGCACTCGCCGGCGCCGGAGGTGTTTCTCGGCGCGGCGAGCCAGCGGACCAAACGCATCCGCCTCTGCCACGGCATCATGCAGCTGACGACGACGCATCCCGCGCGCTGCGCCGAGCGCATCGCCGCGCTCGACCTCGTGTCGAACGGGCGGGTCGAGTTCGGCACCGGCGAAAGCGCCAGCGTCACCGAATTGCAGCCGTTCGGCGTCGAGTACGAGGAGAAGCGGGCGATCTGGGAGGAGGCGATCCGCGCCATCATCCCGATGTTCGGCGATGGCGGGGTCGAGCATCACGGCAAGTATTTCGACATGCCCCTGCGCAACGTCGTGCCCAAGCCGATCCAAAAGCCGCACCCGCCGCTCTGGGTCGCCTGCTCGGCCCTCGACACGATCGAGATGGCCGGGCGGCGCGGTTTCGGGGCGCTGGCGTTCCAGTTCCTGTCGGCGGACGCGGCGAATGCCTGGGTCCACGCCTATTACAACGCCTTTGTGAAGCGCCAGGAAAAGCTGGCGGACTACGTCACCAACCCGAATCTGGCGCTGACCAGCTATTTCATGTGCGCCCCGACCGACGAGGAGGCGCGGCGCCGCGCCGACGGCATCCCGTTCTTCCAGTTCGCGCTGCGCTTTTATGGGCAAAGCGCGATGCGCGAGCGGCCGGCGCCGGGCTCGGTCAATTTGTGGGACGAGTACGAGACGTGGAAGCGCGAGAACCCGGATGGCCTCGCCCGCGCGCTCGCCGGCGGGCTGATCGGCTCGCCCGAGACGATCCGGCGGAAACTGCGCCGGTTCGAGACCTCGCATATCGACTCGGTGATCCTCCTCAACCAGGCCGGCAAGAACACGCACGAGCACATCTGCGAAAGCCTCGAACTGTTCGCCCGCGAGGTGATGCCCGAATTCCACGCCAACATCCCGGCGCAGGACGAATGGAAGGCCAAGGTGCTGGCCGGCGAGATCGAGTTGGAAGAGATCGACACCCAGCCGTTCAAGGACCGCTACGGTCCGAATTCGGTGCAGCTCCGGCCGGTGGCGGCGGAGTAATTGCGCGTTTCGCGCGGCCTCACCCACCCTTCGGGTCCCCCCTCTCCCGCAATGCGGGCGAGGGCTAAGTCAACCCCTCGCCCGCATTGCGGGAGAGGGAGGGGCCCGTCGCGGAGCGATGGGAGGGTGAGGGAAATCTAGGAGGTAGACAAATGCCCGATCAACTACCCGCCCTCAGCCTCGTCGCAGTTCCCGGACGCCGGCAGGCCACGCTCGAACTCGCGCTGGAGTGTGAGCGGCGGGGGTTTGCCGGGATCTATGTGCCGAGCATCTTCAGCAACCTGTCGCAGGCCGTGGCGCTGGCGGTGGCGACCAAGCACCTCAAATTCGCCACCGCGATCACGCCGATCTACGGCCGTGTCACCGAGGATTTCGCCCAGGCCAGCGCCTATATCCACGAGATCTCGGGCGGCCGCTTCGCGTTCGGCGTCGGCGTCGCGCATGGGCCGAGCCATGTGCGGATGGGCGTCACGCCGGGAAAGCCGCTCGGCGACACCCGCGCCTTTGTCGAGCGGATGCGCGGGTTCGAGGGGATCGGACCATTGCCGCCGATCATCCTCGCCGCGCTCAGGAAGCGCATGGTCGCGCTCGCCGGCGAGATCGCCGAGGGGCTGATCTTTGCCAATGCCAGCCGCTCGCACATGCGGGAGTCGCTGTCGGCGTTGCCGGCGGAAAAGCGCGCCGACCCCGAGTTCCTGGTCGCCAACATGGTCCCGACCTGCATCAGCGATGACGTCGAGGCGGCAAAGGCGGTCAACCGGCGCACGCTGACCCGCTACACGATGTTGCCGAACTATCGGAATTACTGGAAGGAAGCGGGCTACGTCGACGAGATGACGGCGATCGAGCATGCGGTCGCCGAGGGGCGGCAGGCCGAGATCCCCGATCTGATGAGCGACCGCTGGCTCGCCGACGCGACGCTGTTCGGGACGGCGGCCCAGGTGCGAGACGGAATCGCCGCCTGGCGCGAGGCCGGGGTGTCGACTCCGGTGATCGTGCCGTCCTCCGCTTCAGGCAATCAGTTCAAGGCGATCGAGGAGATTTTCGCCGCGTTTGCCTGAACGCAAAAATTTCGGAACCTTCTCCGCGTTCTCCCGTTTCCGCAGGTTGGGAGGTCACCGCGAAATTCCACGGACAGTCGAAGCCGCACAATGAAGGCGGGATCGGCGTTCGCGGCGGATCGCGAACAAGGGATCATGCGGAAATGACGAACCCCATTCCGGCGCCGATCAAGGTGATGGCGCGCGTGCTGTTGCTGTGTGCTCCGGCCTTCACGCTGGCAGGCTGCCTTCAGCCCGCGCCGGCCGTGGCTCCGGGACCATGCGACGCTTGCGCGGCGATGAGCCGAGCCAACGAGGCTTACGCGCTCGCGCAGAAGGCCGATGCGGACGCGCTCGCGGCGCGGACGACGACTTATCAGCGCAGCCTGTACAAATAGTCTGCGGCTCGATCCGGTAGGGTAGACCCGCCGCCGGAGGCGGCGGCGGGATGCCTTGCGCCGCATAGGAGGGGAAAAGCTGATGCCCGCATTCCGGGGTCTCGGGCGCCGGCGCGCGCTCGTGTCCGCCCTCGCCATTGCCGGTCTGTCGCTGGCCGGTCTGTCGCTGGCTGGCCCGGCGCTGGCCGACGAGTTTCCGCTGCAGCCGGGTCAGACGGCTGTCGGCCAGGTCCGCGATTACATGATCCGGCGCGGCGACACGCTGATGACGATCGCGCGCCAATTCGACATCGGCTACACCGAGCTTCTCGCCGCCAACCCGGGCTTCAACGATCCGTGGGATCCGGGCGTCGGCCGTCATATGACGATCCCCAGCGCCTTTATCCTGCCCGATGCACCGCGCACCGGCATCGTCATCAACCTTGCCGAGCGGCGGCTCTATTACTTCCCGCCCGGCGGCGCGACGGTCGAGACCTACCCGGTCGGGATCGGCGTCATGGGCCGCACCACGCCGCTGAGCACGACCCGGATCATCGCCAAGGAAACCGATCCGACCTGGTATCCGCCGCCGTCGATCCGCGCCGAACGGCCCGAGTTGCCCGCCGCGATCGGCCCCGGCCCCGACGATCCCCTCGGCAAATACGCGCTGAGGCTCGGGTGGAAGAACTACCTGATCCACGACACCAACAAGCCCGACGGCGTCGGGCGCAACGTCAGCCACGGCTGCATCCATCTCTACCCCGCGGATATCGAGCGGCTGTTCAACGAGGTCGGAGTCGGGACCCAGGTGCGCGCGCTCGAACAGCCGGCCGCCGCGGCATGGATCGGCGACGGGCTTTATGTCGAGGCTCACCCCGACAAGCAGCAGGCCGATCAGATCGACATGGCGGAACAGGTCTCGCGCGCCGAGCCCGCCGGCCTCGACGAGACCGTGACGCAGGCGGCCGGGCAGTATTCGGCCACGGTCAATCGGAACGCCGTGCGAACCGCCGGTCTGCAGCGCACCGGCCTCCCGGTCGAGGTCGCGAAACGCGCCCCCGGCGCCGCGCCGGTGCCTGCGCCGGTCGCGAGCCTTCCGGCGCGCACCCGCCAACCGACCTATGACGAGGCCTCGCGCAACGCCCTCGACGACGCCGTCGATTCAGCGGTCGGCAGCGGCGACGACGAAGGGCCGATCCGCTCATCGGCGAGCTACGACGCGGCCGGCGGCTCGGATGACGGTATCTACGATCCCGACGTGCCGGAGCGGCGCTGAGGAGAGGACGATCCGGAGCACCGTGATCACCGTCCAACTCGTCGCCCCCGCGAAGGCGGGGGTCCAGTGGCAAGCGACGAGGCGGTTGCCCCTGGGTTCCCGCCTGCGCGGGAATGACGGCAAGAGGGTAGCTGGGAGAGGGACTGCCGGACCTAATCGAACAGCGCCGCCAGGCGCTGTTTCATCGTGTCGGCGATGTAGAGCGCCAGGGCCTGGATCGTCGAGGTCGGGTTCACCCCGCCCGAGGTGACCCAGATGCTGCCGTCGACGATGAACAGGTTTTTCACATCGTGGCTGCGGCCCCAGGAATTGACCACCGACCGTTCCGGGTCGTCGCCCATCCGGGCCGTGCCCAACAGGTGCCCGGGGCTGTTGAGGATCGTGCGCGAGGTGTAGAGGTCGGTGGCGCCCGCCGCGGTCAGGATCTCCTCCGCGCGGGCGATCCCGTGCTCCATCATCCGGCGAGTGTTCTCGCCGATCGCGTAGTCGATCCTTGGCGCCGGGATGCCGTGGCTGTCCTTGAGCACCGGGTCGAGCGTCACCCGGTTGTGCTCCTCCGGCAGGTCCTCGCAGGCGACGCCGATCAGGAGCCGGTGGCCGTAAAGCTGGCGATAGACGCGGTGGTGATCCCGGCCCCAGGGCAGGCGCCCGACCGCCTCGCTGGTAACGGCCTCGTTCGCCGGCCCGGTGCCGCGCGAGAATTGCAGCGTATAGCCGCGGACGAAATCGCGGTTGGGGTCGGTCTCGTAGAACTCTTTGCTCCACATGCAGGTCATCGGGCCGCGGCCGCCGTCGACCTCGTCCTCGACATAGCCTCGCACCATCGGCCACGGGTGCAGCATCAGGTTCTTGCCGACGAGCCCGCTCGAATTGGCGAGCCCGTGCGGGAACCGGCCCGATGCCGAATTGAGCAACAGCCGCGGCGTGCCGATGCCGTTGCAGGCGAGGATCACGACCTCGGCCGGCTGGAACTGCTCGACCCCGTCGGCATCGTAATAGATCGCGCCCGACGCCATGCCCTCGTCGTTGACGGTGATCTCGCGCACCCGGCAGCGCGTGCGCAGCCTGACGCCGGCGCGGAGCGCCGCGGGCCAATAGGTGATGTCGACGCTGCCCTTCGCCCCTTGCGCGCAGCCGGGGGTGCAGTGGCCGAGATTGATGCACTTGCCCCGCCCCTCGTACTCCTGCGTCGCCACGGCGACATCCGAGGGCCACCAGTGCCAGCCGAGCTTGTTCATCGCCTGGGCGTAGCGCGTGCCGGTCCTGCCGAGCGGGATCGGCGGCATCGGCGGGTCGCGCGGCGGTACGCCCGGGTCGCCGGCAAGGCCCGAGACGCCGGTGATCCGATCGTTTTCGGCGAAATAGGGTTCCAGCGCCCAGTAGTCGATCGGCCAGTCGTCGGCGACGCCGTCGAGCGTCCTCACCCGGAAATCCGACGGGTGCATCCGCGGATAATGCGCCGTGAACACGATCGTGCCGCCGCCGACGCCGTTGAAATTGGCGATCTTCATCGGCGAGGCGGCGTCGTTGATCGGATAGTCGGCCGCCCGCCCGCGGCGGTTCGGGTAGATGTCGAAATCGTCGTGGCGCCGCGCTTCCCAGTCGCGCCCGTTGGTCGGAAAATCGGTCGGCTTGATCCAGTCGCCCTGCTCGAGGCAGAGGATGTTCATCCGCGTGTCGGCAAGGCTCCACGCCACCGCGGCGCCGGACGCGCCCGCGCCGATGATCAGAACGTCGACGATCTCGTTCTCGGCCATCATCCTTGGCCTCGGTCTGACCGCCGCTAGCGGTCTCGCATCTTCGGGTCGAGCACGTCGCGGAGCGAGTCGCCGAAGAGGTTGATGCCGAACACGGTCAGCATGATCGCGAGGCCGGGGAAGATGGCGATCCACGGCGCGGTCGTCGCGTATTCCTCGGCGCCGCCTTGCAGCATGAGGCCCCAGGCCGGCACCGGCTCCTGCACGCCGAGGCCGAGATAGGAGAGGGCCGCCTCGGCGAGGATCGCCTGGCCGACGAACGAGGTCAGCATGATCAGGAACGGCGCCACGACATTCGGCACCATGTGTCTGAGGATGATCCGGTTGTGGCTGAACCCGAGCGCGCGGGCGGCGTCGACGTAGGGGATCTCGCGGATCGACAGCGCGCTCGACCGCACCACGCGCTGGCAGCGCGGGATCAGCGGGATCGTGATCGCGGCGATCACGTTGTGGACGCCGGTGCCGAAGATCGAGACGACCGCGAGCGCCATGATGATCAGCGGGAACGACATCACAATGTCGTTGATGCGCTGCAGGAACAAATCGATGCGGCCGCCGAAATAGGCGCTGCCAACCCCGAGCACGAGCCCGGAGAAGCCGCCGACCATCGCCGAGGTGATGCCGACGATAAAGGCGGTGCGCGCGCCGAACAGGATGCGCGAGAGCAGGTCGCGGCCGAGCTGGTCGGTGCCGAGCCAATGCGCCCAGCTCGGCGCCTCGGTCATCGCGCCGAAATCGTTGGCGGTCGGGTTGTAGGGGGCGATCACGTCCGCGAAGAGCCCGGCAAGGCCGAAGATCAGCACCAGGAACATCCCGATCGAGCCGATCGGCTGGCGCCGGATAAAGTTGAGGGTCGCGGCGATGGGGCCGCGCCGCAGCCGCGCGTCGTCGAGGGCAAGCGCGGCGGGGCCGGTCGGGGTCGGTGTGGCGACGGTCATCTAATCGTCTTTCACTGCACGCGAGTCATTTATCGAGGCGGATCAATTACCGCAGACGGATCAATTACCGCAGACGGATTCTGGGGTCGAGCCAGGCATAGAGCAGGTCGACCACGAGGTTCGACAGCACCGCGATCACGACCACCACCATGACCAGCGCCTGGGTCAGTGTGTAGTCCTGGTTCTGCACCGACAGCACCATGAGGCGCCCGATGCCGTTGAGGTTGAACACCTGCTCGGTGACGACGAGGCCGCCGATCAGGAACGCGAATTCGAGGCCGATCACGGTCACGACCGGCAAAAGGGCGTTCTTCAGCGCATGCCGGTTGATGATGATCTTTTCGACGAGGCCCTTGGCGCGCGCGGTGCGGATGTAGTCCTCGCGCAACACTTCGAGCATCGCCGAGCGTGTCATCCGCATCGACACCGCGGAATAGCGATAGCCGACGGTCAGCGCCGGCAAGGCGACGATCGACAGGTTGCGGATCGGGTCCTGCCACAGCGACACGTAATCGATCGGCGGCATCCACGGATGGCCGGTAAAGGCCTGGGTCACGTCGAGCACGAGCAGGATCGACATGATGCCGATCCAGAACGACGGCGTCGCGATGCCGGCGATCGACACCGTGCGGACGACGAGGTCGATCCAGGTATTCTGCTTGAGCGCCGAGATCGTGCCGAGCGGGATCGCCAGCGCGACCGCGAAGACCGTCGCGATCAGCGCCACTTCGAGCGAGACCGGAAAGCGGGTCGCGATCTCCTCGACGACCGGCTTGCCCGACCACATCGAGACGCCGAAATCGAAATGCGCCATCCCCCAGAGGAACTGCCAGAACTGGACCAGCCATGGCTTGTCGATGCCGATCTCGGCGTGGCAGGCCTGGAGCGCGGACTCGGTAAAGCTGGTGCCGCCCGAGCCCAGCCGGACCAGGCACACATCGCCCGGAATGAGCCGCATCAGCGTGAAGACGAGCGCGGCCGCGCCGATCAGTGTCGGAAAGGCGAGCAGCACGCGGTTGATGATATAGCGGTACATGGGGCCTTTGTTCGGTATCTACCCGGTTCGTCGAAGGGCTAACATATCGTGTTTTCAGCGGAGCGGCACGAATTCGCGCCGCACAATCTCGTGTTTAGGCGCGGTCTACTGATCCAGCCAGATGTTCGACAAATCCTGATTGATGTAATGGCTCGGGCTGATCTTCCAGCCTTTGACGTAGCTGCGGTACGGCATGATCCGGTACCACCATAGCACCATGACCTTGTGGGCCTTGGTGTCCATCACATACTTGGCGAAGTCGAACATGTCGCGGTGCTGCTTGACCGGGTCGGTCTCGTGCAGCGCCTTGTCGTACAGCACCATCTCCTCGTTGTCTTCGTAGTTGCCGTAGTTCTGCTTGCTGACCGATGTCGGCAGGTAGGGCTGCACGTCGATCAGCGGGTTGACGACGCTGTGGCAATTGGCCTGCAGATCGACCGAGAAATTGCCGGTGCGCTCGGCCTCGAACCAGGGCCCGGTCGGCATCATCTTCTGCGTCACCTTGACGCCGATCTTGCTCCACTCGTCGACGAGCCAGATACCGACGTATTTGTAGGGTTGGTCGACGTCGCGGTTGAGCATCTCGAACGTCAGGTTTTCCTGCCCGGCCTCCTTGAGGAGGCGCTTCGCCTCGTCGCGCGCGGTGTTGATGTCGGTGCCGAAGCCGGCGATCTGGTGCAGCTCGTCCTGGGTCGGGGCGAGCGGGTCGGCGGGGAAGATGATGCTGCCGACCGTCTTTACATCGGCGATCTTCGACAACGCCGGCGCGCCGCCCCAGCGGTCGATCGCCAGGGTCAGCGCGCGCCGCACCCGCACGTCGTCGAACGGCTTCACCTTTTCGTTGAAGGTGACGACGCTGCCGCAGTTCCAGTCGCTTTCCTGAACGGTGACCTTGTCGCCGAGCGCCTTGACCAGCTCGTCGCGCGACGCGGGCGGAAACCCGCGGAACTCGATCGCGGCGCGGTCGGCGCGGATCGCCTCGACGCGGGTCGCCTGCTTGGGCGCGAAGATGCCGACGATGTGGTCGAGGTACGGCTTGCCCTGGTGATAATAGTCAGGGTCGCGGTCGCCCCTGATGGACTGGCCGACCTCGTACCCGGCGAATTTGAACGGGCCCGACCCCATCACGTTCTTCTCGAAGTAATGCGGGCCCTTTTCCAGGATCTGCTTGTCGTAGATGAAGGCGAACGGGTCGGCGAGCGCGGGCAGGAACGCGGTCGTCGCGAATTTCAGGTGGAATACGACGGTCTGCCGGTCGGTCGCCTCGACCTTGTCGATCATCACGAAGTTGCTGGCCCTCGGGCTCAGAATCCCCTTGGGCGGATAGACGATCATGTTCCAGTTGTAGGCGATGTCGTCGGCGGTCAGCTTGTCGCCGTTGTGGAACTTGACCCCGTCGCGGATTTTGAACGTATAGGTCTTGCCGTCGTCGGTCGGCTTCGGCATCCCGGTGCACAAATCGCACACGAAATCGGTGGTCGAGGCCGGGTTGTCGGGGTTGATCCGGATCAGCACGCTGTAATACGGCGCAACCGACTGTACCGTCGCGTACGTGGTCTCGCGGTGGCCGTCGAAGGTCGGCGGCGCATCGGCCGGGATCATGTAGGTCAGCGTGCCGCCGCGTTTGGGCGCGTCGGCGGCCGCGGCGGGCAGCGCCAGGGCGAGGAGTGTGGCCAGACCGGCCGTGATGGCGGTGGTTTGCATGATCATGATCCGCCGCTACTTGTCGAGCCAGACGGTGCCGAGATCCTGGTTGACGTAGTGGCTCGGGCCGATCTTCCAGCCCTTCACATACGCGCGGTACGGCACGATGCGCTGCCACCACAACAGGAAGATGCCGTGCGCCTGGTCGTCGAGGACGTATTTGTTGAATTCGAGCAGCTTCTGTTTCTGTTTCGTCTTGTCGAGCTCGCGCAGCATCGAGTTGTAGAGGTCGACCTCGTGCTGGTCCTCGAAATTGCCGTAGTTCCCTTCCGAGACCGTGTGCGGCAGGTACTTGCCGACATCGGCGAGCGGGTTGACGACGTTCTGGCAGTTGCCCTCGACCGTCATGTCGAAATCCTCGGCCCGCATCGCCGCGAACCACGGGCCGGTCGGCAATACCCGCTGGGTGACATGGACGCCGATCTTGCTCCACTGGTCGACGACCCAGATGCCGTAATATTTGTAGGGCTGGTCGGTGGAGCGGTTGAGCAGCGTAAAGGTCAGGTTTTCCTGCCCCGCCTCTTTCAACAGCCGCCGCGCCTCGGCGCGCGATTTCTCTATGTCGGGCCAATAGCCGGCGATCTTTTGCAGCTCCTCCTTGGTCGGCGCGAGCGGCGATTCCGGGTAGGTGAGCCCGCCCACGGTGTGGACGATCGCGATCTTCGCCAATTCGGGGGCCGAGCCCCAGCGGTCGAGCGCGAGGGTCAGGGCGCGGCGGACCCGGACATCGTCAAACGGCTTCCTCTTGTGGTTCGGGGTGATGAGGCCGCCGCAATTCCAGTCGCTGGTCTGTACCGCGAGCTTGTCGCCGAGTTCGCCTTTGAGCTCGTCGCGCACGGTGGGCGGGAAGCCGCGAAACTCGATCGCCGCGCGGTCGCTGCGGATCGCCTCGACGCGGGTCACCTGCTTGTCGGCAAAGATGCCCTTGATCCCGTCGAGGTACGGCATCCCGGGGCGGAAATAATCCGGGTTGCGGACCCCCTCGATCGATTGCCCGGTCTCGTATTTGACGAATTTGAAGGGGCCGGTGCCGTCGATGTTCTTTTCGTACCAGTGCATGTCCTGGTCGAGCTTGGCCTTGCTGTAGATCCAGGCATAGGGGTCGGCGAGCGCCGGGATGAACGCGTCGGTCGCGTATTTGAGGTGGAAGACGATCGTGTAGGGGTCGGGCGCCTCGATACTGTCGACCATGACGAAATTGCTGGCGCGGGGGCTGACCACCCCCTGCGGCGGATAGATGATCTTTTTCCACGAGGCGAGGACATCGGCCGAGGTCAGAGGCTGACCATCGGCGAATTTGACGTTCTGGCGCAGCTTGAAGGTCCAGGTCTTGCTGTCGTCGGTCGGCTTGGGCATCTCGGTGCAGAGATCGCAGACCATGTCGGGCGAGCCCGGGTCCATCGGGTTGGCGCGGATCAGCGTGCTGTAATACGGCGCCGCGGCATGGATCGTCGCGTAGGTCTCCTCGCGCTGCGCGTCGAAGCTCGGCGGCGCGTCGGCCGGGATCATGTAGGTGAGGATGCCGCCGTGCTTCGGCGTCTCGTCGGCTGCGGCCGCAGCGGAGAGGGCGGCGACCGCGCAAAGGGTCGTCGCCAGCAGGCGTAGTCTGACCGCCATTCTTGCCTCCCGTTCGCCGGCCGCGTTGTCCCGCGGCGGCAGATTTTCGGCTCCCGCGGCAGGCGCGCGAACCCCTCTTGCTTTAGACCTGCAATAGTACAGGGGCCTGCCCGCAATTGCCAACCCGCTCTCGGTGCCTGTATCACTGACGAGCCCTGTATCACTGACGAGCCCTTTGCGGAGCCGATCGATGCATCTGTCCCCGAGCCAGCTGGCCCAGTACGAGCGCGACGGGTTTCTCGTCTTCCCCGATCTGTTCAGCCCGGCGGAAATCGCCGTGCTGCGCCAGGAGGTGGCGCGGCTGTCGCGGATCGAGACCGAGGAGGTCATCCGCGAGCTCACCGGCGGGATCAAAAGCATCTTCCGCGTGCATGAGGACGACGGCGCCACCCGCTCGGCGCCGTTCCGCGCGCTGGTGCGCACGCCGCGCGTGCTGCGCCCGGTCCAGCAGGTGCTGGGCGGCGACGCCTATGTCTACCACACCAAGATCAACGCCAAGCCGGCGATCGAGGGCACGATCTGGATGTGGCACCAGGACTACAATTCGTGGAGCAAGGACGGCTGCCCGGCCCCGAACATGGCGACGTTCAACGTGATGCTCAACGACACCAGCGAATTCAGCGGCGGGCTCTACATCATCCCCGGCAGCCACAGGCTGGGCTTGCAGGAATCGGTGATCGACACCTCGACCGGCTACAAACTGTGGGTCATCCCCAAGGAGCGGATGATCGAGATCCAGCGCAATTCGCCGCCGCCGGTCGCGGTGACCGGGCGCGCCGGCACCGCGGCCCTCTTCCATTGCAACACCCTGCACGCCTCGGGGCACAACCTCTCGGCCGAGGACCGCTGGCACATCTATGTCTCGTGCAACGCCGTCGCCAACAAGCCTCAGCTCGGCCCCGACCCGCGGCCGGATTGGGTCGTGTCGCGCAACTGGAACGCACTGCCGATCGAGGACGACCGGGGCGTCACCCGGGCGGCGTAACATGATCGTCAAGGACGGCGACCGCGTCTATCTC
Organism: Allostellaceae bacterium; assembly: GCA_036268075.1. Lineage (GTDB taxonomy): Bacteria > Pseudomonadota > Alphaproteobacteria > ATCC43930 > CGMCC-115725 > DATARH01. The sequence goes on from DATAUV010000118.1 coordinate 38,034, forward strand.
GACGCGGACGCCAAGGCCGAACCCGCCGACGCGCTGGTCTACCGCGACTATTACACGATCTCGGCGCAACTCCGCCTGACCGCCGGCCCGAGCGACGGCATGACCGGTGCGCAGCCGACGACCGAAGTGGTGCTGACCGACAGCGACGTCGCCCGCCTCGTCGACTGCGCGCTGCGCCATCCCGAGCGCAACATGCGCCAGGCCGTGTCCATGGCGATCCGCAACCACCCCGACACGTTCCGCGAGATTTTTCGGCTCGGCCTCGACCCGTCCGGCACGGACGAGATCGCCAAGATCGCCGCCGAGGAACTCGGCAAGGCCGGGTTCGTGCCGGTGGGGGCGCCGAGCGATCCGGGCAAGACGCTGTTGCCGCGCGTGCCGCGGCCGGCGCATTTGCGCGGGCGGAAATGACGGTTGATGGGCTTCGCGTTGCTCAGCCCATCCTACGAGGGTCGGTGCGGTAGGATGGGCTGAGCGGAGCGAAGCCCATCATTGGTTCTACCTATCCAACCAGATCGTCGCCAAATCCTGGTTCACGAAATGGCTGGGGCTGATCTTCCAGCCCTTGACGTAGGAGCGGTAAGGCACGGTCCGGTACCAGAACGTGATCGGCAATTCGTGCGCCTGGGTGTCGAGCACCCATTTCTCGAACTCGCGCATCAGCACGCGCTGTTTCGCCGGGTCGGGCTCGTGCAGCATCCTGTCGTAGATTTCGATCTCGTGCGGGTCTTCGTAGCCGCCGTAATTCTCGGTGAAGACCGTGTGCGGCAGGTACTTGCCGACATCGAGCAGCGGGTTGACGACGCTCTGGCAGTTGGCCTCCAGCGTCACGTCGAAATTGCCGGTGCGCATGCCTTCGAACCAAGGGCCGGTCGGCACGACCTTTTGCGTCACCTTGAGCCCGATCTTGCTCCATTCGTCGACGACAAAGGTGCCGACATATTTGAACGGCTGATCGACATCGCGGTTGAGCATCTCGAAGCTGAGGTTTTCGGCGCCGGCCTCCTTCAAGAGGCGCTTTGCCTCGGCGCGCGATTTCTCGATATCGGGCCAGAAGCCGGGAATTTGCTCCAGCTCCTCCTTGGTCGCGGCGAGCGGCGAGCCGGGGAAGACGATGCCGGCGACGGTCTTGACGATCGCGATCTTCGACAGCGCCGGCCCGCCCTTCCACTGGTCGATCGCGAGCGACAGCGCCCGGCGCACCCGTACGTCGTCGAACGGCTTGCGCTTGTGGTTGTAGGTGAGCAGGTTGCCGCAGTTCCAGTCGCTGTTCTGCACGGCGATTTTGTCGCCGAGCTCCTTGACGAGCTGGTCGCGCGCAGAGGGCGGCATGCTGCGGAATTCCATCGCGGCGCGGTCGGCGCGGATCGCGTCGGTGCGGGTCGCGAGCTTGGGCGCGAAGATGCCGACAAACCCGTCGAGATAGGGGAGGCCCTGGTGATAGTAGTCCGGATTGCGCACGCCCTTGATCGACTGCCCGGCCTCATAGCTGACGAATTTGAACGGGCCCGAGCCCATCACGTTCTTTTCGTACCAGTGCGGGTCCTGATCGAGCAGCCGCTTTTCGTAGATATACGCGAACGGGTCGGCGAGCGCGGGCAGGAACGCGGCGGTCGCGAATTTGAGGCGGAACACCACCGTCGACGGGTCGGGCGCCTCGACCTTGTCGACCATCACGTAGAACGCCTGGCGGGCGCTGGTCTTGCCGGCCGGCGGGCTGACGATCTCCTGCCAGCTCGCGGCGACATCGGCGGCGGTGAGCTTGTTGCCGTCGTGGAACTTGACCCCGTCGCGGATATTGAAGGTCCAGGTCTTGCCGTCATCGGTCGGCTTCGGCATCTCGGTGCAGAGGTCGCACACGAAATCGGTCGTCGATGACGGGTTTTCCGGGTTGATGCGGATGAGGACGCTGTAGAACGGCGCCGTCGCGTGGACGGTCGCATAGGTCGCCTCGCGGTGCCCGTCAAAGCTCGGCGGCGCGTCGGCGGGGATCAGATAGGTGAGCGTGCCGCCGCGTTTCGGCGTCTCGTCGGCCGCGGCCGGCGGCGTAAGGGCGGCGGCCAGCAGAAGGGCGAGAGGGATGATCTTGTTCATGTGAGGTCCCTCCAATGTGCTTGCGGAAGCAGGTGATGGGCTTCGCGTTGCTCTACCCATCCTACGGCATCTCACTCGTAGGATGGGTAGAGCGCAGCGAAACCCATCAATCGCCGCTACTGATCCAGCCAGATATTGGCCATGTCCATGTTGATGTAGTGGCTGGGACCGATCTTCCAGCCCTTGACGTACGAGCGGTACGGGATGATGCGGTTCCACCAGATCACCTGGGTCGCGTGGGCCTGGGTGTCCATGACGTACTTCTCGAAATCGACCATCTCGGCGTGCTGCGCCTTGGGGTCGGTCTCGTGCAGCAGCTTTTCATACAGTTCGGTCGTTTTCGGGTCCGGCGCGCCGCCCATGTTCTCCTCGCTGCCGGGGAGGTAGGGCTGCACGTCGAGGACCGGGTTTACGACGCTGTGGCAGATCGGATAGTGGACGACGCCAAAATCGCCAGAGCGCATCGCGGCGAACCACGGGCCGGTCGGCACCACCTTTTGCGTGACCTTGACGCCGATCTTGCTCCACTGATCGACGAGCCAGATGCCGATATACTTGTACGGCTGGTCGACGTCGCGGTTGAGCAGCTCAAAGCTCAGGTTTTCGGCGCCTGCTTCCTTCAACAGCTTTTTCGCCTCGGCGCGCGACTTCTCGATGTCGGGCCAGAACCCGGCCATCTGCTGCAGCTCGTCCTTGGTGGCGGCGAGCGGCGAATCCGGGAACACGATGCCGCCGACGGTCTTGACGATCGCGATCTTCGACAGCGACGGCGCGCCGCCCCAGCGGTCGATCGCCAGGCTCAGCGCGCGGCGGACGCGGGGGTCGTCGAACGGCTTTTTCTTTTCGTTGAAGAACAGGTCGCTGCCGCAGTTCCAGGTGCTTTCCTGCACGTCGATCTTGTCGCCGAGCGCCTGCTTCAGCTCGTCGCGGGCCGAGGGCGGCAGGCCGCGGAACTCCATCGCGGCGCGGTCGCTGCGGATCGCCTCGACGCGGGTCGCCTGCTTCGGCGCGAAGATGCCGACGATGTGGTCGAGATAGGGTTGGCCCTGGTGATAATAGTCCGGGTTCTTGTCGCCCTTGATCGACTGGCCGACCTCATACGAGGCGAACTTGAACGGGCCGGACCCCAGGATGTTCTTCTCGAACCAGTGCGGCCCCCGTTTCGGGTCGTCGAGGATCGCCTTTTCGTAGATGTAGGCGAACGGGTCGGCGAGCGCCGGGATGAACGCGCTGGTCGCGAATTTGAGGTGGAAGACGACCGTTTCCGGGTCCGGGTTGTCGATCTTTTCAACGAGGTCGCGGTAGTTGCTGCCGCGCGCGCTCAACACCCCCTGCGGCGGGAACGTGATCTCGTTCCAGCTCGCCGCGACATCGGCGGCGGTCAGCGGGTTGCCGTCGTGAAATTTGACGCCGGTGCGGATCTTGAATGTGTACGTCTTACCGCCATCGGTCGGCTTCGGGATATCGGTGCACAAATCGCAGACGAAATCGGTCGACGACGAGGGGTTGCTCGGGTTGATGCGGAGCAGCACGCTGTAGTACGGCGCCGTCGCGTGGACCGTGGCGTAGGTTTCCTCGCGGTGGCCGTCAAAGCTCGGCGGCGCGTCGGCCGGAATCATGTAGGTCAGTGTGCCGCCGTGTTTCGGCGTGTCGTCGGCACGGGCCGGCAAGGCCAGCGCCGCGCCGGCAATGACAATGCCGGCGGCCTGGAAGGCTTTCCTCATCGTTTCTCCCCTTTTTTCTACGGCGTACGCTTACGGTGCAAACTCAGGCGGTCCAAACCCAGGCGGTCCAAACCCAGGCGGTCTCCAAACTCAGGCGATCTGGGTGCAGGCGGCCCAATGGGCGGGACGGATCAGGCGTTGCTCGGGCCGGGTGCGGCGGCATTCGTCGACCGCGATCGGGCAGCGCGGGTGGAACACGCAGCCCGGCGGCGGGTTGATCGGGCTTGGCACCTCGCCCGCGAGCGGCTGCACCAGGCGGCCGGCCTCGAACGACGGGTCGGGCACCGGCACCGCCGCGAGCAGCGCCTTCGTGTAGGGGTGCTGCGGGTTCTCGAACACCTCGTCCGAGCTCGCCAGCTCGACGACGCGGCCGAGATACATCACCGCGACCCGCTGGCAAAGGTGCCGCACGACTGACAGGTCGTGCGCGATGAACAGGTAGGTCAGGTTGAACTTGTCCCGCAAATCCTCGAGCAGGTTGATGACCTGCGCCTGGATCGACACGTCGAGCGCGGACACCGCCTCGTCGCAGACGATGAACTCGGGTTCGAGCGCGAGTGCGCGGGCGATGCCGACGCGCTGGCGCTGCCCGCCCGACATCTCGTGCGGATAGCGGTCGGCAAAGCCGGGGTTGAGTCCGCACAGGCTCAGCAATTCGCGCACCCGGTCGGCGCGCTTGCGCGCGTCGGGTACGATGCCGTGCACCTTCATCGGCTCGCTGAGGATCGTGCCGACCTTCATGCGCGGGTTGAGCGAGCTGTACGGGTCTTGGAAGATGACCTGGATACGCCGCCTCAGCGCCATCAGGTCCTTGCGCGGCAGCGTCGCGATATCGACGCCGTTGTAGCGGATTTCCCCACCGGTCGGGGTTTCGAGCCGCAGGATGCAGCGGCCCATCGTCGTCTTGCCGCAGCCGCTTTCACCGACGAGGCCGAGGGTTTCGCCCTTCTCGATCGTCAGGTCGACGCCGTCGACCGCCTTGACGTCGCCGAGGTGGCGGCGCGCGATCATCCCCTCGTTGATCGGGAAGTGCATCTTGAGCCCGCGCACCTCCAGGAGCGGCGTGCTCATGCGGCCCTCCCGGCATCGGCGGCGAGGTCGGCGCTGCGCCAGCAGGCGGCGCTTTGCCCCGCGGCGCCGGATGGCGTCAGCGGCGGCCGTGCGGCGGCGCAGGCATCGACCGCAAAGCGGCAGCGCGGGCGGAACGAGCAGCCCTGGTCGAGCTTGGTCAGATCGGGCGGCTGGCCCTCGATCGGGTCGAGCCGGGCCTGGCGCGGCCGGTCGAGCCGCGGCACCGAGCGCAACAGCGCCATCGTGTAGGGGTGCTGGGGTGCGTGATAGATGTCGGCCGCCGTGCCGCTCTCGACGATGCGGCCGGCGTACATCACGTTGACGCGGTCGGCATAGCGCGCGACGACGCCGAGATTGTGCGTGATGATGATGAGGGCGACACCGAGCTGGCGCGTCAGATGCTGCATCAATTCGAGGATTTGCGCCTGGATCGTCACGTCGAGCGCGGTCGTCGGCTCGTCGGCGATCACCATCTTCGGCTCGCAGGCCAGCGCGATCGCGATCATCACGCGCTGGCGCATCCCGCCCGAAAGCTGGTGCGGATACTGCTTCAGCCGGCGGCCCGCGTCGGAGATGCCGACCAGGCCCAGCAGCTCGTTGGCGCGGCGCTCGCACTCGGCCCGGTCGGCGCCGCGGTGCTGCTCCAGCGTCTCGGTGATCTGGCGGCCGATCGTCAGCACCGGGTTCAGCGAGGTCATCGGCTCCTGGAACACCATGCCGATATCGCCGCCGCGCACCTGGCGCATCGCGTCTTCGGTCAGGTTCAACAGGTTGCGGCCGCCAAAGATCACCTCGCCGCCGGTGATCCGGCCCGGCGGGTTCGGGATGAGCCGCAGCAAAGACAATGCGCCGACAGACTTGCCCGAGCCGCTCTCGCCAACGATAGCGACCGTCTCCCCCGGCTCAACGGTATAAGAAATACCGTCGACCGCATGGACAACGCCCGCACCGGTGCGGAACTCGGTGCGAAGATTCTTGACTTCTAACAGCGGCAACGGGCGCCTTCCCTTCAGTTATGCGCGGCTATGCCGGTATTCATCTTATTGTATCCGTCAGTATCCGTGGCCGGGGCGCGAGTCAATCTTGCCGGGGCGTCCGACCCCGTGTGCGACAAGCTGTCAACGCGCTCCAGGATAGATTTGGTCGCCATACGCGGCTCGGATATCGTCGAGCAGCGTGCCCGTCGGCGGGGCGTAGGTGAGGCGCTTGCTGGTGAAATGCCCGGTCAGCGCCTTGAGGCTCGCGGCCAATTCGCCGATCTTGGCGAGCGCGAGGAGCCCGTTGACGATCGGCGCGCCGTCGACCTCGTGGATGCCGGAATCGGCCAACAGGGTCATGACGATGCCGCCCGCGGGGATCACCGCCTCCGCGCCCTTCGCCAGCCCCTCGCGCGCGGCGGCGCGGAACTGGTCGAACACCTTCTCCCGCGCCGCCGGATCGTCGAACGCCTCGTCGAACATCGCCGCGCGCTCGACCGCCATCCGGTCGATCGAGACGAGCCGGCCGGATACCCCGTACGACGCTATGTTCTCGGTGACGCGGCGGGCGAATTTCGGGTTGACGTTGACGACCGAGAAATTGGGCGCCATCAGGCAGGCGAGCGTCACCGACGCCTCGCACAGCCCGATGACCGGGATGTTGAGCACCTCGCGCAACGCGTGGAGCCCCGGCTCGAAGATGTTGCCGATCAGGAACGCGTCGAAACCTTCCCGCTCGGCGCGCAGCCCGTTGTCGAGGATCTCGCCGGTGTCGAGGTGTTCGAGATAGCGGTACTGGTCGGCGATGGCGCGGCCCGGGCCGAGCCCGAACACCTCGATCGCCGTGCCCGTGGCGACCGCGCCTTCGAGGATCGCGCGCAGCTTTTGCGCGTAGGGCCCGGCCTCCGAGCGGCGGCTGACGCCGAGGCTCTGGTAGAACAGCCGCATCACACGCCAAAGGTAAAGCGGCTGCCGGTGTTCCAGTCGATCAGCCGCTCCGGCATCTTCTCGCGCAGCGCGGCGATGAAGTTGCGGCCGGTGCAGTGCATCGGGATCACCAGATCGGGGTTGAGCGCCGCCATCTCGGCGACCGAATGCTCGATATAATCGGGCGGCGCCGCGCCGAGGTGGAACCCGCCGAGCACCGCGTGCAGCCGGTCGACCCCCGACACCGCCATCGCCTGCTTGACCGCGTTGATGACGCCGCAATGGCTGCACGACGAGATCACGACCAGCCCGCGCCCTTTGACGATATAGCAGGTCGCGTGCTCGTCCGGGTGGCGGTCGGGCACAAACCGGCCGCGCCGCTCGGCCTCGGTGAAATGGTCGGCCGCGATCGGCTCGACGACCGTATTGGGCAAGACCCGCTCGAACGAGTCGCGCGCGATGTTGCCGGTCGTGAACGGGCCGGCGAGCGCATGGGCGTGGTCGCAGCACACCGACGCGACCCCGGCCGCCGCAAGCCCGTCGCGGTCGACCGCGCCCCACGAGCTCGGCTCGCCGTCGCTGCGCCCGAGCCATTTCTCGCGAAACGTCTCCTCGCCACCGGCGTAGAGCTTCATGTCGCCCTTGAGCTGCGGCCGGTAGCGCTCGACAAACCCGCTGAGCCCGCCGAAATGGTCGCGGTGCCCGTGGCTGAGGATGAGCCCGTCGAGCTTCTCCGGCGCGATGCCGAGGAGGTCGAAATTGCGCAGGAGGATTTCCGGCGTGTAGCCGAAATCGAGCAGATACTGGCTCCCCGCCCCAGCCGCCCGCGACTCGAGATGCAGCGACAGCCCCCATTCCCCGGCGAGGCACGACATCTCGCGGCCCGGGATGCGCCCGACATGCTCGATCGTACACAACGGGTGCGTCGCCTTGGCCATGAACTGGTCGAACACCGAGTCCACCACCACCCGCACCGACAGGCTATCCACCACCGCAGCCGAAAACGGTGCCGCCGACGCAAGCGCCATAGGGTCCTCCCAACCAACCCGGCGAGGCTCGCCGCTTAAGCGGGACGGGTCAAGCGCTCGCGAGTCCCGGGATCACCGTGACAGGAACGAGCTCGGGCGGCGGACGAACGGCAGCAGCATCACCCCGACGACGAACAGCCCGCCGATCAGCAGCAGCAGGTCGTTGTATGTCAGCACCAGCGCCTCGCGGTTCACGACGTTGCTAAGCATCTTGACCGCGGCCCGGCCGGGATCGCCGGAGATAAGCCCGCCGAGATGGTTGGCCTGCGCCTCAAGAAAGTGCCGGACCACCGGGCGGGCCGGGTTGGCGTTCTCGATCAGCCGGTTCCAGTGGAAATGCAGGCGCTCGTTCATCAGCGTGACGATCATCGCGAGGCCGATCGCACCACCGAGATCGCGGGTCAGGTTGTAGAGACCCGCCGCGTTCCTCAGCGCGGCGGGCTGCAGCGTGCCCATCGCGATCATGTTGGCCGGCAGGTAGCAACAGATCAGCGCCAGCCCGCGCACCGCCAGCGGCACGGACAGCTCCCAGAACCCGGTCTGGTTGGTCATCGTGGCGGTCAGATACATCGAGTACGCGAAGAGGCCGAAGCCGAACCCCAGCATCACGCGCAGATCGAGCATCCGCGCGATGCGGGTGCTGACCGGCGACATCACCATCGTCACCACGCCGGTAACGGCGATGATCAGGCCGATCTGCAGCGGGTTGTAGCCGCGCACCTGGGCCAGAAACAGCGGCACGAGATAGGTCGTGCCGTACATGCCGACGCCCATCGTAAAGGTGAAGAACGTGCCGAGCGCGAAATTGCGGTTGAGGAAGGTGCGCAAATCGACGATCGGCTGGCGGTAGGTCAGCACCCGCCAGAAAAACAGCCCGCCGCCCACGACCGAGACCAGCACCGCGAGGCGGATCGAATTGTCGTCGAGCCAGTCCCAGCGCGGACCTTCGTGGAGCGAATATTCGAGGCAGCCGAGAGAAACCGCCATCAGCAGCATGCCGGCGAGGTCGAACTGGCGCAGCAGCGACAAATCGGGCTTGTCGATATCGATCGTGACCCACACCACCGCGGCGACGCCCAGGCCCGGGACGATGTTGATCAGGAACAGCCAGTGCCAGGAATAGGTCTCGGTCAGAAACCCGCCCAGCGTCGGCCCCAATGTCGACGACAGGCTGAGGATAACCGAGATGATCGAGATGACGGGCGCCAGGTGGCGGCCCTGGAATTTCGTGTAGACGACCGGCCACACCGTCGGCGTGATGGCGCCGCCGCAAAACCCCTGCATCGCCCGATAGACGATCATCTGGCCGAGGCTGGTCGCCGTCGCGCACAGCACGCTCGACCCCGTAAACCCGATCGCGGCGACAACGAACAGCACGCGGGTCGACAGCAACCGGGACATGAACCCGCACATCGGCACCATGACGATGTCGGCGATCAGATAGGCGATCTGCACCCAGGCGATCTCGTCGGTGCTGGCCGACAGCCCGCCCTGGATTTGGGTCAGGGAGCTGGTGACGATCTGCACGTCCATGATCGCCATGAACAACCCGGTGCCCATCGCCAGCACGCCGATCCAGTCCCGCAGCGTCGGCCCATCGGGCCGCGGCGCGGCGGCGGGCGCGGCCGGTGTCGCCCCGGGCGGTTTCCGTCGGGCGAGCGAGATCCGGGCGAGCCCGCCGCGTCGGAACGTTGCGGCGAGCGTCATCGACGGCGCGTCATGTGTTTAAAAAGCGCCATTCACCGAGACATGCTCTCGAGGGATTTCGGCAGGGCGATGCGCCCCGCACCTTCATCTTTCTCGGGGTTGCCGACAAACCTCAAGCGCAAATGCGGCAGGTGTGCCCGCGATGTGCGGAACGGAGCGCCGCGGCAATGCCGTATTCGGCATTTGCGTGTCTTGCCGGATGCGGGTTGAGCTAACCTTGCCGACGGCAGCTTGCCCCGGCGATGGAACCACCGCCGGCCCGCCACGAATTTTGGGCGCGCGTCGCCAAAGGAAACTGGTCATGCCGGACACACATGCCTTGGCGGAACGCCCAAGCGAGGGCCAGCTCGCGGTCTACGACGCGATCGTCATCGGCGCCGGGATTTCCGGCATGTACATGCTCTACCGGCTGCGCGAATTGGGCATGACCGCGCGGGTCTTCGAGGCCGGCACCAACGTCGGCGGCACCTGGTACTGGAACCGTTATCCCGGCGCGCGCTTTGATTCCGAAAGCTGGACCTACGGCTACTCCTTTTCCAAGGAGCTGATGGCGGAATGGGACTGGAAGGAGCATTTCTCCCCCCAGCCCGACACGCTCGAATACCTCAATTACGTCGCCGACAAGTTCGACCTGCGCCGGGACATGGAGTTCCGCAGCACGGTCACGGCCGCGCATTGGGACGAGGCGGCGAACCGGTGGAACGTGACGTTGGACAGCGGGCGGCGAGCAGCCTCGCGGTTCCTGTTCACCGCCATCGGCATCCTCTCGGCCCATACGCTGCCGGCCATTCCGGGCCGGGATAGCTTCAAGGGCCCTGCCTATCACCCGGCGCGGTGGCCGCACACGCCGGTGGACTTCGCCGGCAAGCGCGTCGGCATCATCGGCACCGGCGCGACCGCGATCCAGGCGATCCCGGAAATCGCCAAACAGGCGGAGCATCTCACCGTTTTCCAACGCCGCCCGAACTGGGCCGCGCCCTTGCACAATTCCAAGATCGGCAAGGAGGAGATGGAGGGGATCAAATCCCGTTACGACGAGATTTACGCGCACTGCGCCAAGACCCCGAGCTGGTTCATTCACCAGGCCGACCCTCGCAAGGCCATGGACGTGCCGCCCGACGAGCGCGAGGCGTTCTGGGAGAAGCTTTACGGCGAGCCGGGCTTTGGCATCTGGATGGGCAATTTCCGCGACATCATGATCAACGAGGAAGCCAACGCCGCCATCACCGCCTTCATAGCGAAAAAGATCCGCCAGCGCGTGAAGGATTCAGGTGTCGCGGACAAGCTGATCCCCAAGGATCACGGGTTCGGCACCCGCCGGGTGCCGCTGGAAAGCGGCTATTTCGAAGCCTACAACCGCGACAACGTGACGTTGATAGATACCCTCGTCGACGAGCCGATCGAGTGCATCACGCCCAAGGGCATCAAAACCACGAAGCGGGAGCACGAATTCGACATCCTCGTCTACGCCACGGGGTTCGACGGCGTTACCGGCGCCTTCGACCGCATCGATATCCGCGGCGAGAACGGCCTCCGCCTAAAAGACGCCTGGGCCGAAAGCCCGCGCACCTATCTCGGCATGCTCGCGGAAGGCTTCCCCAACATGCTGATGGTCCTCGGCCCGCACACCGCGCGCGGCAACATCCCGCAGGCGAGCTCGCACAGCGTCGAATTCCAGACGGACCTGCTGCGATTCATGCAACAGCACGACCACACGCGCGTGACGACCCGGCCGGAGAAAGTCGACGAGTGGACGGAGATCGTGGTCAAGGCCGGTGAGGCCTTGCTGTCGTTCAAGGTCGATTCCTGGCAGAACGGCGTCAATCGCAACGTCGACGGCCGGACCGTGCGCCGGGTGCTCGGCTTCAACGGCAACGGCGCGTTTTTCCGGCGGACGACGGATGAGGTCGCCAAAGGCGGTTACCAGGAATTTGCGTTCCGATAAGGCTTCGCGGCCGAAACGGAAAGTTCAAACGGAGGGACTAACCGAAACCCATTGCCGCCTCGCCGATCACGGTGCAAGCTCCCTTTAGTGAGAGTGTCCCTGCGGTTTGCCTGATCTTTTGGAGGAACGCATGAGCGGCCACGCGCATCACAGCCCAGCCGAAATCAAAGCCAATCTCAACCACCCGATCGTCGACGGCGACGGGCATTGGGTCGAGTACGACCCGGTGTTCGCGGAACAGATGCGCAAGGTCGGGGGCGACCTCGCGGCCGACGGTTTCCTCGCCGCGATGGCGGCGACGCGCGACGCGCTGGCGCTCGGGGTCGAGGAGCGGCGGCGGCGGCGGATGGCGATGCCGGGGTTCTGGACCCGCCAGACCGGCAACACCTATGACCGCGCCACGGCGATGATGCCGCATCTGCTTTACGAGCGGCTCGACGAGATCGGCAGCGATTTCGCCATCGTCTACCCGACCGCCGGGTTGCGCCTGCCGCGCATCGTCGACGACGCGACCCGCCGCGCCGTGATCCGCGCCTACAACATCGTGTCGGCCGGGTATTTCAAGGATCTCAGCGACCGGATGACCCCGGCCGCGATCATCCCGATGCACACGCCGGAAGAGGCGATCGACGAGCTCGACTTCGTCACCAAGCAATTGGGGTCCAAGGTCGGCATGTTCGGCAGCGCCCTGCCGCGCAAGGTGCCGTCGGTCGAGGGCAGCGACAAGGACAGCAACCGCCTCGCGGTCTGGTACGAGGTGTTCGGCATCGACAGCATCTACGATTACGACCCGGTCTGGGCGAAATGCCGCGAGGTCGGGATCGCGCCGACCTTCCATTCGAGCGGCAGCAACCAGGCGCTCCGCAACAGCCCGACCAACTTTACCTATAACCATATCGGCCATTTCGCCGATGCGGGCCATGCCGCGGCCAAGGGCATCTTCCTCGGCGGCGTCACGCGGCGCTTCCCCGAATTGCGCTTCGCCTTCCTCGAAGGCGGCGTCGGCTGGGGCTCGCAGCTTTTCGGCGATCTGATCGAGCACTGGGAGCGGCGCAATGCCAAGGCGCTCGAAAACATGCGGCCCGACAAGCTCGACCGTAAGCTGCTGCTGGAGCTGGTCGAGAAATACGGCTATCAGGAGCACGCTGCGGCATTGAAGTCGCGCGACGGCTGGCCCGACCCCGAATTGCAGCTCACCGGCGGCATCGACGACCTCGACGATTTCGCCGCGTGCAAGATCACCCGCAAGGAGGATTGGGTCGACCTCTACGCGAGGCCGTATTACTTCGGCTGCGAGGCCGACGACCGCATGAACGCGGTCGCCTTTGGCAAGGGCAACCCGTTCGGGTCAAAGCTCAACGCGATCTACAGCTCGGATATCGGGCATTTCGACGTGATCGACATGCGCGATCCGCTGCCGGAAGCGTATGAGCTGGTCGAGGACGGGCATATCAGCCTCGACAATTTCCGCGACTTCACCTTCACCAACGCCGTCAAGCTGTGGGGCACGCAAAACCCCGATTTCTTCAAGGGCACGGTCGTCGAGAAAGAAGCCGCCGCGGTGCTCAACGCGGCGCGGCAGCCGCTGCTCGCCGACGCGGCGAAGTAGTCTCGGGTCACAGTCGAGCCGGCGCGGGGCAGGTGGCCTCGCGCCGGTTGCCGTTCCAACGCGCGCAGAGGATCGGAATGTCACGGTCTCGGGTGGCCGACGATTTCGCGACGATCCGCACCCGGATGGAGGAGCTGCGGCGGGAGCGGCTGCCGCAGCAGCCGGCATTGGCCCGCGATCCGCAAATCCCCGGCCATCGCGGCCCGTGCTCCTGCGGGATGAGCCTCTTTTCCGACGAGTGCGACGGGTATTGCAAGGCGCTCTGACCGGCGCCGCCCGGCCATCGCCTTTCGCTTGACCTCCGCGTGGTCTGCGCCCCAGCGTGCCGCGCCGGGAGCATGACGCTCGCCGGGCCGAAACCTGCGGTTGCCGCGCGATGTACACGTACATTATCAGGCGCCTGGCCTTTGGCGTCGTGACCATCGTCGCCGTGTCGATCCGGTGTTCGCGATCCTGCGCATCCTCCCGGGCGACCCGCTCGTCGCGGTCTTCGGGATGGAGGGCTTCATCAAGCTCAGCGCCGCCGACCGGGCCGGGTCCATGTCCCAGCTCGGGCTCAGCGACCCGCTCTGGCTGCAATATTTGCATTGGGCGCGCGACGTGGTGAGCGGCAATCTCGGCCATTCGTTCTTCCGCGCCGAAAGCGTCGGCGAGACGATCTGGCGGCGCGGGCCGCTCACCGCCGAGATCATCATCGAGGCGGCGCTCGGCTTTCTCGACGTCGGCATCCCGCCGCCGACCCCGACCTGGGGCAACATGCTCGCCGACTCGCTCAACGCCGGCCTGATCCCGCCCTGGTGGCTGGTATTGTTCCTCGGCGCCGCGATCACCCTGACCGTCCTCGCCTTCAACCTCCTCGGCGACGGCATCCGCGCCATCCTCGACCCGAGGCTGCGGGGAGCGGTGTAGGGCCGTTTGTTGTCGTAGGGCTGGGCAAGGTTTATATCCCCGGCATGGACTACCGTGATCGCATCGTCATCGACCCCGAAATCCGATTCGGGAAGCCGCGCGTCAAAGGCACGCGCATCACCGTCGGAGATGTGCTGTCCTATCTCGCCGGCGGGATGTCCGAGGCGGAAATCCTCGCGGACTTCCCGCCGCTGACGCTCGAAGACATCCGGCCCTGTTTGGCGTTTGCGACCGAGCGGGAACAGCGGACGATGAGCGTGGCGGTTGGTCGATCCGCCGGCCGGTCTTCTCTTCGATCAGAATCTGCCGGTTAGCCTCGTCCGAAGACTAGCCGGCATCTATCACGGTTCCGCCCATGTCAGAGCCGAGGGGCTGGCTACGGCACCCGATCGGGTCATCTGGGAATATGCTCGCGACCGAGGTTTGGTGGTCGTTATCTGGGTCGGGCTCGGTAACTGCACCACCACCGATATTGTCAGGGTATTCGAGGACCGTCGGGCTGAGGTGGAGGCGTTTCTCTCCCAGGAAGACGCCGACGTTTTGACGCTATGGTAGGCCGTAGGATGGGCTGAGCGCAGCGAAGCCCATCAACTGTCGTGGAAGCACGTGCGAGGCTGCGGGGGGCGGGGTAGACCCGATCAGTCCAGTGCGATCCCGTCGTAGAGATCGGACAGGGCGATCTGGAGCAGGACAGAGGACAGGGCGATGACGCTATCCTCACCCCGCAGGATTTCCGTGATCCACTGGTCGCCGCTGCGGCGGTGCAGTTCGGCATAGCGGTCATCGGAGGCGATCAGCAGGATCTCCTGCACGGTCTCGATCTGCCGATATGCGGGCAGCTTGACGCGGCGGTCATGCCGCTCCGTGCTCGGAGAGAGAATCTCGACGATCAGGAAGGGCTCTTTGATGGCCTGCCGGCCTGCTTCATTGGCGGCGCAGGTTGCCGCGATGTCGGCCTCGAAATAGGTGTCGGCGCGATCGCCGCGCAATACCCCCGCCTCGGTCTGCGCATTGCACGGCCGGCGACCCGACAACGCGGCGTCGATGCGGCTCGCGAGGCGCATCGTCAGGATGCGGTGGGCTTCGGCCGGCGGGGCCATTGCCAGCGGGAACCCGCCGACCAGCTCGTAATGCGTGTCGGTGCCGTCTTCCCACCGGAGGAACTCGTCGAGCGTCATCGGTCTTATCGCAGGCTCGGCCATAGCTCCAGTCTAGCACTCCGAGACCATCGCCGCCATTTCAGCCGGTGCTAGACTACTGGCTGCCCCAGCGGAAACTTCACCCCCGCATCGTGCAAATGGCACGAGGCCCAATGTCCCGGAACCACCTCGCGCAACGCCGGCGCTTCCTCGCGGCAGCGGGGGGCGGCGTAGAGGCAGCGGGTGTGGAAGTGGCAGCCGGCGGGCGGGTTGATCGGACTCGGCACGTCGCCCTTGAGGATGACGCGGCGCTCGGGGCTCAGCGCCAGGGCGCGGGCGATGCCGATGCGCTGGCGCCGCCCGCCGGAAAATTCGTGCGGGTATGAGCCCATCAATTCCCGCCTGAGCCCGACCCGCTCGAACAGCGCGGCGACCCGGTCGCTCTTGTCGCCGCCATGGGCGATCGTCAGCGGCTCGCCGACGATCTCGCCGGCCGACATGCGCGGGTTCAGCGAGGCGTAGGGGTCCCGATAAATCATCTGCATCTGGCGCCGATAGGGCAGCATGCGCTCGGCCCCGTGATCGGTGATGTCCTCGCCGCGCACCAGGATGCGACCGCCGGTCGGCTCCAGCAATTTGAGCTGCGGCCAACAGCTGGTCGGCGTGCCAGCAGGCGATCAGATGCCCGGGCCGGTGCTCGGTGAGCGGCGGTCAAAGGGCATAACCCGGCCGATTATTTCGGTATGATGGCGTGCGCGAGGACACGTTCTGGCTCGACAAAACCTGAGGATGGCGTAAGCCCCAGGATAGCGTAAAGACAGGCGGCGAGAGTCGCAGCTCGGGGAGGTCGCCATGGCGATCGCGGTCAAGCCAATCCACCCGCATATCGGCGCCGAGGTAAGCGGCATCGACCTGTCGCAGCCGCTCGGCGCGGCGGCGGTCAAGGAATTGTGGGCGGCGATCGACCGGCATTGCGTCGTGGTCTTTCACGACCAGCACGTGACCGACCTTGAGCTGCGCGACTTCGCGGCGCTGTTTGGGCCGCTTGAGATCGGGCGGGGCGCGGCGCGCGGCGGGAAGCGACGGCTCAAATTCCCCGAGATCGGCGACATCTCCAACCTCGACCTCGACAGCCGGGTGCGCGCCCGCGACGACCAGCGCCGGCTCGACAGCCTCGGCAATCGCCTCTGGCACACAGATGCGTCGTACATGCCGGTGCCGGTCGTGCTCGGCATGCTGTTCGCGGTCGCGGTGCCGCCGGCGAGCCCGTTCGGCGGTGGTGAGACCGAGTTCGCCGACATGCGCGCCGCCTACGACGCGCTGTCGGACGCGCAGCGCGAAGTCGTCGACCCGCTCGTCGTCGAGCACGACATCTTCTGGTCGCGCGGCCAGATCGGGTTTTCCAATTTCGAGCCCGGCGACCGCGAGATGTACCCGCCCTCGCACCAGCCGCTGGTCCGCACGCATCCCGGCTCCGACCGCAAATGCCTGTACCTCTCGGCCCATGCCTCGCACATCGTCGGGATGCCGGTGCCGGAGGGGCGGCTCTTGCTGCGCGACCTCGACGAGCACGCGACCCAGCGCCGGTTCGTCTACAGCCACAAATGGGCGGTCGGCGACCTCGTCATCTGGGACAACCGCTGCACGATGCACCGCGGCCGTCCGCACGAGGAAATGGCCCCGCGCGATCTGCGGCGCGCGACGACGTTGGAGCTTGGGCCGATCATGGCGCAGGTGGCCTGACTTGGACCGCGGGCGTCCCGCCCGCATAAACGCAAGATGCGGGCGAGACGCCCGCGGTCCAAATTCGGTAATCCCGACCGACGCGGGGCTAGCATGCCGGTGACAGGCTATCGCTCCGCGCAATCCTGTGGTTCGCTGTACGGGTGGTTGTGAAAGCGAACATTGGGGATTGGGGCGATGGTTTATCGGGTGTGCGCCGCGCTGATCGCGGCGTTGATATTGGCCGGTCCGGCATGGGCGCAAAAGTCCGGCGGCACGCTGCGCATCTTTCATCGCGACAGCCCCGCCAATATGTCGATCCACGAAGAGGGCACCATCTCGGTCGTGGCGCCGATGATGCCGGTTTTCAACAACCTCGTGCTGTTCAACCAGCACGAAAAGCAGAACCGGCTCGACGACATCGTCCCCGATCTCGCCGATAGCTGGAGCTGGAGCGACGACGGGAAGGACCTGACGTTCAAATTGCATCAGGGCGTCAAGTGGCACGACGGCAAGCCGTTTACCGCCGCCGATGTCAAATGCACCTGGGATCTGTTGCAGAACAAGCTGCCGGAAAAACTGCGCCTCAATGCCCGCGAGGCCTGGTGGGCAAATCTCGACAACGTCACCGTCGACAACGATTTCCAGGCGACGTTTCATATGAAGCGGCCGCAGCCTGCGTTCCTCGCCTTCCTCGCTTCGGGGTTCACACCGGTCTATCCGTGCCACGTCTCGCCGGCCCAGATGCGGCAGCACCCGATCGGAACCGGGCCGTTCAAATTCGCCGAATACAAGCCGAACCAGTCGATCAAGGTCGTCAAGAACCCCGATTACTGGAAGAAGGGGCTGCCTTATCTCGACGCGATCGAGTGGACCATCATTCCGAACCGCTCGACGCAGATGCTCGCCTTTGTCGCCGGCCAGTTCGACATGACCTTCCCCTATGAGGTCACGGCGCCGAACATGAAGGACATCAAGGCGCAGATGCCGAGCGCGATCTGCGAGATGGCGCCGACCAATTTCGCGCCGAACCTGCTGATGACGCGCAAGCCGCCCTTCGACAATCCCGAGCTGCGCAAGGCGGTGGCGATGACGATCGACCACAAGGCCTTTGTCGACATCCTCGGGGAAGGCAACGGCGATGTCGGCACCGCCGTGCAGCCGGCGCCCGAAGGGCAGTGGGCGATGCCGAAAGAGATGCGCGAGGCGCTGCCCGGCTACGCTCCCGACATCGCCAAGTCGCGCGAAGAGGCCCGCAAGATCTTGCAGTCGCTGGGCTATGGTCCCGACAAGCACCTCTCGTTCAAGATCTCCGCGCGCAATCTGCCGGACTACCGTGACGCCGCGTCGCTGCTGATCGACCAGCTAAAGCAGATCAACATCGACGCCGAACTCGAACTGGTCGAAACCGCGCAATGGCTGCCGCGTCTGGTGCGCTCGGATTTTGTTCTGGCGCAGAGCGTGGCCGGTGCCGGCGTCGACGACCCGGACCAGACTTTCTACGAGAATTACAGCTGCACATCGAACCGCAACTACACGCATTACTGCGATCCCGAGATCGAGAAGATGATCGACCAGCAATCGGCGGAGCGCGACCAGGCGAAGCGTAAGGAGCTCGTCTGGCAGATCGACAGCAAATTGCAGCAGGCGGTGGCGCGGCCGATCGAGTTCTACCTGCGCAAGGCGACCTGCTGGCGGCCCGAGGTCAAGGGGCTGAACATCATGGTCAACAGCTCGTATAACGGCTGGCGCTTCGAGGATGTGTGGCTCGATAAGTAGGGTGGCGGCAAGCGCGGCAACGCCGGGCTGCGCCCGTCGTCCTCACCCGTCTCGCTGCGCTCGCCACCCTCTCCCGCAGTGCGGGCGAGGGGGGACCTGAGATCAGCATGTAGTCTGGCATGGCGAACCTCCCTTGGGGGCCGGGCGGCCACGCAGGCGTGTTGCGCCCGTCGCGGGTGCGGCGCCTTCGCTTTAAGCCGCCGCGGCGAGGTCTGCTACTGTCCCGCGCCGCGGCGGCTCAAGGCAACGCAATGGATTTTCCGACGACTTTTCTCAGCCGGCTGATCGGGGTTGCTGCGGTGATCCTCAGCATCGCGATGTTTTTCGGCCGGCCGCCATTGCTCGCCGCGATCGAACTGGCGCCGCAAGACCGCGCCGCGCTGTTCACACTCGGCATCGGCGGGCTCATCGCGGGTCTCGCGATCGTGCTGACCCACAATCGCTGGACAAGCGGGCTCGGGCCGCTGGTGGTGACGCTCATCGGCTGGTTCATGCTGATCCGCGGCGTCTTGATGCTGTTTGCGCCGACCGACTTCCTCACCCGTCTCGCCACCGCGTCGCACTACACCGATTATTTCTACCTCTACGCCGCGCTGCCGCTGGTGATCGGCCTCTATCTGTGCTGGCACGGGTTTCTCGGGCCACGGGACCCGCCGTCCACCGGCCGCCCCCGCTGACAAGCCCCGACGCTTCGGGACGCGCCGAAGCGATCGAACAAGACATGAGCCAACTACCTCGCCATATGTGTTGCCGCCATGTCCGCTCGTTCATCCGTCGCGTCCCGGTGCAGTGAGGAGGTGCTGTTATCGATACGATCATGACCCGCACCGAACCCATGCTCGACCCACGCGAAGAGCAGTTCCGCGTTCCCCGCCCGCATCCCGGGTAGCACTTGATGCACCTGGAGGAAAATCCCCGCCAGATCCCGGTCAAGCCCGGGGATGGCCTTTCAGGCCAGCCTGAAGAACTTGACCGCGTTGCCGGCCCAGATCTTGTCGCGCTCGATCGTCGGGATGTCCTTGTAGATGTCGTCGATGATCGGGCGCGAGTTGGGCCATTCGTTCTCGATATGCGGGAAGTCGGTCGCGAACATGATGTGGTCGACGCCGACATGGTGACGCTGCTCGACCGCGACGCGCTCGTACTGCACCGAGAAATAGATGTTCTCGCGCACATAGGTCGCCGGGAGCTCCTTCAGCGGCTTGAAGCCGAGGTATTCCTCGGCCCAGCCGAGGTGCCGCTGGTACCAGACATCCATGTGCTCCAGCCAGAACGGGACCCAGCCGAGCCGGGTTTCGGCGAAGAACACCTTCAGCTTCGGAAACCGCTCGAACACGCCGCTCAGCACGAGCTGCGCCATCCCGATCGACGGCGGCAGGCCGAAATTCACCAGCCATTCGAGAAACGGCCGGCGCAGCCGCTGCATGATGACCGGGTCTTCCTTTGGGTACTTCATCGTCGGCTGGTTGGCCCGCGCGCCGGTGCGGTAGAGCTGGACATGCACGGTCACGGCCATGTCGAGGTCGAGCGCGGCGGCCCAGAACCTGTCGTCCTCCGGCGTCGGGTAGCCCTTGCCGCTGGGCAGCCCGCCGAGGAGGACGCCCCTCAGGCCGAGCTTCTTGCAATGCTTCATCTCGGCGATCGCGTCGTCGACATTGGTGATCGGCATCACCCCCATGCCGATGAGGCGATCCGGCGCCACGGCGCAGTATTCCTCGCCGAGCCAGTCGTTGTAGCCGCGGATCACGGCCTTGTAGACCTCGTCATGCGCGATGTTGCGCCAGAACACCGGCCCCGCGACCATCGCCGCGAACAGGACCTCGGCGTCCATCCCGTCCTCGTCCTGCTCACGCACGCGCTGCTCGGGACTGCCGGTGCCGGCGGCGTCGGCGACCTTGAGCCCGAACGGCTGCCACGTCCCCGCCGCGCGCCCCGCCCGCAGGTCGAGGAAATTCGCCTCCAACAGCGGCTGCCCCTCGATCATCAGCGCGTCGCCGCCATCCGGCAGATGCACCGTATGCGGCGCGCGGTCCCGGTATTTCTCCGGCACCCGATGGGTCCACCGCTCCGGCGGCACTTCGAGATGCCCGTCCGACGACATCAATCTGTATTGCCGCGGCATGTCGGTCTCCCGTGTTGGGGCTGCGATCATCCTAGCAAGCCGGCCATCCTAGCAAGCCGGCCATCCTAGCAAGCCGGCATCGGAGGCGTCACCCCCGCCGATGTCAGCCTCTGTCATTCTGGATGGCGGATTGCCCTCCGCATGGACGCGGATTGCGGCGCGGCCGCGCGATCAACCGATAATATCGACAAGGATAAATCTCCTCGTAAGCTGCGTTAAAACAACGAACATCAATGTTCGCTAGCGCACATTGAATATTCCTGTTGGAAGGAACGGCAAGAGAGTTCTATTGTTTACCCCGGTGGGATGCCGGACGATTCTCGCGTTTGAGCACCGGGGCTTGAGGCCGCATGGACGAGAAAACGCATATTCTGATAGTCGACGACGAACAGGAAATATGCGCCCTAGTACACCAATACCTTAGCGGCGAGGGCTACCAGGTATCGGTCGCCCATGACGGCGGCGAGATGCGCCAGGTCATCGAGCGGTCGACGGTCGATCTCGTCATCCTCGATATCGTCCTGCCGACCGAGGACGGGCTGACCCTGGCGCGCACGCTGCGTGCCGAGCGCCAGGATATCGGCATCATCATGCTGACCGGGCGGGGCGACACGATCGACCGCATCGTCGGGCTCGAAATCGGCGCCGACGACTATCTGGCAAAACCCTTCCACCTGCGCGAGCTTCTGGCCCGGGTCAAAAGCGTCGTCCGCCGCACCGCCGTGCAGCCGGTGGAGGCCCCCGCCGCCGGCGACACGTCGCGGGTCCGGTTCGCCGGCTGGCTGCTCGACCTGCATACCCGGGAGCTGCGCTCGCCCGTCGGCTCGAGCATCAAGCTGACGGCCGGCGAGTACGACCTGCTAAGGGTCTTTGTCACCAACGCCAACCAGCTTTTGACCCGCGACAAGCTCCTCGATCTGACCCGGGGACGCGAGGCGGGGCCGTTCGATCGCACGATCGACGTCCAGGTCGGCCGGCTGCGCCGCAAGCTCGACGACAACCCGCAGCAACCCCAGCTCATCAAGACGCTGCGCAGCGGCGGCTATATCTTTGTCGCCCCGGTTGAGGCCGTGGCCGAACGCGCCGCCACCCGCGCCGCCCAGCCGCCCGCGCGCCGCCTGTCGCCCTAATCCCACGCTATCCGCATATCCGGCGCCTTGCCCTCTTGGTTAGAGGGGCCGTTCCGATGTAGACAGCGCGGACGGATGGTGGCGTTGCGCGCACCGGCAGGGAGAGGACGGTCATGGATCTTCGCTTCAGCGCGGAAGAATCTGCGTTTCGCGATGAATTGCGCGCCTTCTACCGCGACAACCTGCCGGACGATCTGCGCGAGACCATGCGGCTCGGCCACGGCGCGGAAAAGGAAGACACGATCCGCTGGCAGCGCATCCTCAACAAGCAGGGCTGGGCCGCCTATAGCTGGCCCAAGGCGTGGGGCGGCCCCGGCTGGACGCCGATCCAGCGGATGATCTTTCTCGAGGAAAACCAGCTCGCGCCCGCGCCCGACATGCAGGTGTTCAACATCACGATGATCGGCCCGGTGCTGGTCCAGTTCGGCACCGAGGAGCAGAAAAAGCGGTTCCTGCCGCGCGCGGCGAATGTCGACGATTGGTGGTGCCAGGGCTTTTCCGAGCCCGGCGCCGGCTCCGATCTCGCCTCGCTGAAGACGGCGGCCAAGCTCGACGGCGATCACTATGTCGTCAACGGCCAGAAAATCTGGACCTCGACCGCGCATATGGCCGACTGGTGCTTTCTGCTGGTCCGCACCAACCCCAATGCGGCCAAGCGGCAGGAAGGCATCTCGTTCCTGCTCGTCGACATGAAGACGCCCGGGATCACCGTGCGCCCGATCATCTCGATCGACGGCACCCACCACCTCAACGAGGTGTTTTTCGACGACGTGCGGGTGCCGGTGTCGATGCGCGTCTATGAAGAGAA
>DATAUV010000119.1:0-38480 GCA_036268075.1 Allostellaceae bacterium
GTCGATCAGCGCCCCGATCCGCTCCAGCATCCCGTTCCGCCGGCTATGCTCCGCAACCACTTGATCGGCCCAGCTCAATGGCCCAGTGCTCGATGCGCCATCCCGTCCCCCTTACCCCCCACAAGAATCGCACATCCCCCCTTTATGCAAAGCCCTCGCAATGCGGGAGAGGGAGGGACCCATCGCCTTGGCGATGGGGGGGTGAGGGTAAAAAAAAAGCTGCCTGCCCGCGTTCCCACGGACAGGCAGCCCACTCGTCGCAATTTGATGAAGAATGGAAGCCTAGAAGTCCATCCCGCCCATGCCGCCGCCCGGCGGCATCATCGGGGCGCCCTTGGGCTCGGGCTTCTCGGCGACCATCGCCTCGGTCGTGATCAGGAGACCGGCGACCGACGCGGCGTCTTGGATGGCGTGGCGCACCACCTTGGTCGGGTCGATGATGCCGGCCTGGACCATGTTGGTGAACTCGCCCTTCTGCGCGTCATAGCCGAAGTTCGTGTCCTTGCTGTCGAGCAGCTTGCCGACGATGATCGAGCCGTCGGTGCCCGAGTTCTCGGCGATCTGCCGCACCGGGGCCTGCAACGCCCGGCGGACGATGTCGATCCCGACCTTCTGGTCGTTGTTGGCCGGGGTCAAACCGTCAAGCGCGCGCGAGGCATAGAGCAGGGCCGAGCCGCCACCGGCGACGACACCCTCCTCGACCGCGGCGCGGGTCGCGTGCATCGCGTCGTCGACGCGATCCTTCTTTTCCTTGACCTCGATCTCGGTCGAGCCGCCGACGCGGATCACCGCGACGCCGCCGGCGAGCTTCGCCAGCCGCTCCTGCAGCTTTTCGCGGTCGTAGTCGGAGGTCGTCTCCTCGATCTGCTGACGGATCTGGGTGCAGCGGCCTTCGATGTCGGCCTTCGCGCCAGCGCCGTCGATGATCGTGGTGTTTTCCTTTTCGACCCGCAGCTTCTTCGACTGGCCGAGCATTTCGAGCGTGACCGACTCGAGCTTGATGCCGAGGTCTTCGCTGATGACCTGGCCGCCGGTCAGGATCGCGATGTCCTCGAGCATCGCCTTGCGGCGATCGCCGAAGCCCGGCGCCTTGACCGCGCACACCTTGAGCCCGCCGCGGAGCTTGTTGACGACCAGCGTCGCCAAGGCCTCGCCCTCGACGTCCTCGGCGATGATCAGCAGCGGCCGGCCGCTCTGCACCACCGATTCAAGCACGGGCAGCATCGACTGCAGGCCCGACAGCTTTTTCTCGTGGATCAGGATGTAGACGTTTTCGAGGTCGGCCAGCATCTTCTCGGCGTTGGTGACGAAATACGGCGAGAGATAACCGCGGTCGAACTGCATGCCTTCGACGACGTCGAGCTCGGTCTCGAGGCTCTTTGCCTCTTCGACCGTGATCACGCCCTCGTTGCCGACTTTCTGCATGGCCTCGGCGATCTTGTCGCCGACTTCGCGCTCGCCGTTGGCGGCGATCGTGCCGACCTGGGCGATTTCCTCGTTGGTCGAGATCTTCTTCGACTGCGACTTCAGCGAGGCGACGACCGCCTCGACGGCGATGTCGACGCCGCGCTTCAGATCCATCGGATTCATGCCCGCGGCCACCGCCCGAGCGCCCTCACGAACGATCGACTGCGCCAGCACGGTCGCCGTGGTGGTGCCGTCGCCGGCCTGGTCGTTGGTCTTCGAGGCCACTTCGCGCACCATCTGGGCGCCCATGTTCTCGAACTTGTCGGACAGCTCGATCTCCTTGGCGACGGTGACGCCGTCCTTGGTGATCCGGGGCGCGCCGAACGACTTGTCGAGGACGACGTTGCGGCCCTTCGGACCCAGTGTCACCTTGACCGCGTTAGCGAGAATATCGACGCCGCGCAGCATCCGGTCGCGCGCGTCGCCTGCGAATTTTACGTCTTTTGCTGCCATAATTCGGGGCTCCTTAGGCGATCACGCCCATGATGTCGGACTCTTTCATGATGATCAGTTCTTCGTTGTCGATCTTGACTTCGGTGCCCGACCACTTGCCGAACAGAACCCGATCACCCTGCTTCACATCCATCGGCACCAATTTGCCGTCTTCGCCCCGCGCACCGGGACCGGCCGAGACCACCTCGCCCTCCATCGGCTTTTCCTTAGCCGTGTCGGGAATGATGATGCCGCCCTTGGTCTTTTCCTCGCCCTCGACGCGCCGGATCAGAACCCGGTCATGTAACGGACGGAATGCCATGAAAACCCTCCTCGCAACGTCAAACCTAAACGGGTAGCACTCCCTACCCGAGAGTGCTGCTGAGATAGTCGGAACCCGGAATCTTGTCAAGTGAGCCGCCACTAAACGCGCGGCCGATGGCAGAATTTTGACAACATGAGACAGGCGCGGCACTCTCCGCGCGCTATACTCCGCACATCGCCAACCACGGGCCGCCACCATGCCGCGAAACATCGAGTGGGAAATCCCCAGCGAACTCCAGCCCAAGCCCGAGGACTATGAGTTCGACCTGGACGCAAAGCTGGGCGGCGTGCTCGGGCTGCAGGCGACGATCCCGGACGACGCGTTCACGGCGGCGACGCTCGGCACCGAGCGGGCCGGCAGCGGCGTCCTCATTCGCGACAGCGGGCTGGTGCTGACGATCGGCTATCTGATCACCGAGTCGGAGACGATCTGGCTGACCTCGTCGATCGGCGGCGCCGTGCCGGGTACCCTCCTGGGGTATGACCAGGAGACCGGGTTCGGTCTCGTCCAGGCGCTGGGGCGTCTCAATGTCGAGCCGATCGAGCTTGGCACCGGCACGCGCGTCGGCGCCGGCGACAAGGCGATCGTCGCCGCCGAGGGCGGCCGCCGCCACGCGATCGCGGCGCAGGTGGTCGCGCGCCAGGAATTCGCCGGGCACTGGGAATACCTGCTCGACCGCGCGATCTTTACCGCGCCGGCGCATCCCTTCTGGGGTGGGGCGGCGCTGATCGGGGCCGAGGGGACGCTGATCGGCATCGGCTCCCTGCACGTCCAGCATTCGAGCGGCCGGCAGCTTCGCCGCGACGTCAACATGATCGTGCCGATCGACCTGTTGGAGCCGATCATGGAGGACATGCAGACCTATGGCCGGCCGAACCGGCCGCCGCGGCCGTGGCTCGGCCTCTACGCGGCCGAGGTCGACGACGACAACGCCGTCGTCGTCGCCGGCATGTCTGAGCGCGGGCCGGCGATCAAAAGCGGGCTCAAGCCCGGCGACCGCATCGTCGCCGTGCGCGACGAGCCGGTCTCGACCCTCGCGTCGTTCTGGCGTCGCGTCTGGGCGAGCGGTCCCGCCGGAAGCGAGGTCGTGCTCCAGGTCGTGCGCGACAACGACGCCCGCACCGTACGCATCGAAAGCGCCGACCGCACCCGCATGATGAAGGCGCCGCGGCTGCATTAGCGGCGTTGGCCAGGACCGTGGGATGGGTAGAGCGCAGCGAAACCCATCGATGTGCGGTGACCGGCTATTGATGGGTTTCGCTGCGCTCTACCCATCCTACGGGGCGGCGACCAGCGCGGCGCAGGCGGCGGGGAGGTTGGCGACACGCATCGGCGGCTTCGGCGGGCCGGGTTTCGGGTGCCGCGCCTCTTCGGTGAACCACCAGTCGAGCTCCTTGCCGCAGCCGTCGCCGGGCGGCGGCGGGGCTTGGTTCTCGCATTCGGCGGCACCGTTCGGGCACTTGATGCGCCAGTGGAAATGGTCGTTGTGGCCCCACCACGGGCGGATCAGCCGGAGCCAGTCGCGGTCGGTGCCGGCTTCGCGGCACAATTGGCGCTTGATCGCCGGGTTGGCGAAGATCCGCGCGGTCTGCGGCATCCGCGCGGCGGTCTCGTAGAGGGCGCGGTACTGCGGCCCCCACAGCGCCGGGTCGATGCCGTTGCCGTCGGATGAGACCAGGTTGGAGGCCGAGATCGTGTCGCGCTCGCCGGGGGTGAGGCGCCGGTCGGGCATCGGGGTCAGCCACATATCGACGTCGAGCCCGATCTGGTGCGACTCGTGCCCGGTGATCATCGGTCCGCCGCGCGGCTGCGCGATGTCGCCGACGAGGAGGCCCGGCCAGCCGGCCGCGGGCAGTTTCGCCGCGAGCTCCTCGATCGCCGCGATCAGCGCCGGCTGGCCCCAGTACCGGTTGCGCGACGGGCGCATCACCTGCCAGCCCGGCCCATCGGGCGGCAAAGCCACCGCCCCGGCCTGGCAGCCTTTGGCGTAGCTGCCGATCGGGCGTGGCGGGCCCGGCGCGGGGGTCGTCACCTGGCCGAAGACGCGCTTCGCCGCATCGGCCGGAAGCCGCGACATCAGCGCCTGGCGCTTCGCCGTGTCCTGGGAAGCGGTGTCCTGGGCCAGCGCCGGCGCGGTGAGGACAGCGAGCATCAATCCGGCTAACGCACTGATGCGCCGCATCGCGGTTCCTTTCAAAGATCCTCGTAATCGAGAAAACATCGAATTTCACCGAATTAACCACTAATTTCGGGGCAAATACCGGCGACCCAAGCTAAATTCCACGCCTGAAGCCGGCCGCGTCGATCGCGAACCGGCACCGGTTGACGCATATGCTCAGTGACGAGGCGGTTCGGCCCAACGATGCGCGGGCCAGCGATGCGCGGGAAGGCAAATTGATCCTGATCGTCGAGGATAACGAGCTCAACATGCGCCTGTTGAACGATGTTCTCGAGGCGCACGGGTACTCGATCATCAAGACCGACCAGGGTGAGGTCGCGGTCGAGTTGGCGCTGCGCGAGCGGCCCGACGTGATCCTGATGGACATCCAGCTTCCCGACATCTCGGGGCTGGAGGCGACGCGGCGGATAAAGGAGGACGAGAGGACGCGCGACATCCCCGTCATCGCCGTCACCGCGTTTGCGATGTCGGGCGACGAAAAGCGGATCCGCGACAGCGGCGCCGACGCGTATGTCTCGAAACCGATCATGCTGCAGCCGTTCCTGGCCCTGCTCGAAAGCTATGCCGGAGGCACGGTGGCGTCGGCCTAGCGCCGATTTCCGCGACGTTTGGCCACGCCGCGGCCGGGGACGTTTGGCCGCGCCGCGGCCGGGGACGTTTGGCCGCGCAGCGGCCGGGGACGTTTGGCCGCGCCGCGGCCGGGGTTTGATGATGCGCCTGTTTTCGATCGTCATGTTGGCCGGGCTTGGGGTGGCGAGCGCCTATACCGCGGCGCATCCGAGTCGGGTGTTCGGTATTTACGAGGGCATGTACCCCAGCGATCCCTACAAGCGCGAGGCGCTGCAGATTTGTTACGAGCACGACCACGAGTTCAACCGCGCCGACGCCGATTCGCGCGACGCCTGCTATCGCCGCGTACTGGCCGGCCCCAACCCGATGCCGAACCCGCAAGAACTGGCGCCGCCGCGCGACAACGAGCCGAATTTCATCGACCTGTACCGCGCCTCGGGCCAAGGCCATTTGTCGCAAGGCGATGTCCGTGCGACCCAGCAGAGCGACCGGTATCTGCACCCGCACTGAAGGCGGTCGTTCGGTCGCCGGCCTTTCCCCCATCTTTCCCCCATCTTTCCCCCACCTTTCCGTAGAGCCGCCGCCGGAGTAGGTTGCGCCGCCGTCCCTCCCTGGCGAGGCGTCGCCGATGAAGCTCTACGGGTTCTGTCGTTCCTCCGCCGCGTTCCGCGTGCGCATCGCGCTCAACCTGAAGGGGCTCGAATACGAGAACGCCTTCATCCATCTGCGCAAGCGCGAGCAGGAGGCGCCGGATTACCTCGCGGTCAACCCGCAGGGGCTGGTGCCGGCGCTGGAGATCGACGGGCATACGCTGATCCAATCGCCGGCGATCCTCGAATATCTCGATGAGCGCCATCCCGACCCACCGCTGCTGCCGGCCGATCCGATCGACCGGGCGCGGGTGCGGGGGCTGGCGGCGGTCGTCGCCTGCGACATCCATCCGATCGACAATCTGAGGGTGCTGCGCTATCTCGTCCGCCCGCTCGGCCATGACGAGACGGTGGTCGCGGAGTGGTTCAACCATTGGATCGAGGCGGGATTCCGGGCGCTCGAGCCGCTCCTCGCCGGGGACAAGCGAACCGGCGCCTTCTGCCACGGCGACAGCCCCGGCATTGCCGACATCGCGCTTGTGCCGCAGGTCTTCAACAGCTACCGCTATCCCTTCGATCTGAGCCGGTTTCCGACCATCGAGCGGATTTACCAGACGTGCATGAAGCTCGACGCCTTCGCCGCCGCCGATCCCCGTTCCCAGCCTGATTTCGAGGCATGATGCCGCGCGCGCCCTTCATGACGCTTTCCGCCGTTCTCGCGCTGGCGCTGACCGGCTGCGGCGACCTGACCTCGTCGACCCCGGCCGCGAGCGGCGGC
The DNA here is from genome assembly GCA_036268075.1 of Allostellaceae bacterium. Classification (GTDB taxonomy): domain Bacteria; phylum Pseudomonadota; class Alphaproteobacteria; order ATCC43930; family CGMCC-115725; genus DATARH01. The sequence goes on from DATAUV010000119.1 coordinate 6,342, forward strand.
GGCGGCGGCGATATCGGCTTGATCCAGGACGTGATGCACGAGGTCCAGAAGAGCTATGTCGTGTCGGTCAACACCGACCGGCTCACGACCGGCGCGCTCAAAGGCATGCTCAGCCGGCTCGACCCGCATTCGGACTATATGAGCGAACGCGAGTATCACGAGCTGGTCGCGACGACGACCGGCCAGTTCGGTGGCGTCGGCATCGAGATTTCGGTCGAAGACGGCGTGCCGCAGGTCGTCGCCGCGATCGAGGGCACCCCGGCGTCGGCAGCCGGGGTCGAGCCCGGCGACCGGATCATCAAGGCCGACGGCCAGCCCACCGTCGGGATGGATATCGAAGAGGTCGTGCGTCGGCTGCGCGGCGCCGCCGGCACGCGCGTCACGCTGACGATCGCCCGCGCCAATCGCGAGCCGTTCGAGGTGCCGATCGTGCGCGCGGTGATCCATGTCGAATCGGTGAAGTCGGCGCTGAAGCCGGGCGGGATCGGCTACGCGCGGGTCAGCACCTTCGACGACAACAGCAACGCCGAGCTGCGCTCCGCGATCGCCCGTGCCAAGCATGATGCGGGCGGGCAGCTTTCCGGGTTCATCCTCGATCTGCGCAACGACGCCGGCGGGCTGCTCGACGCGGCGATCGACGTCGCCAGCGATTTCCTCGACAGCGGCACCGTGGTAACGACGCGCGGCCGCGATCCCGACGAAAACCGTATCTTCGCCGCGCCGTCGGGCGGCGACCTCGTGCGCGGAGTGCCGATGGTCGTGCTGATCAACGGCGCCTCCGCCTCGGCCTCCGAGATCGTCGCCGGCGCGTTGCAGGATAATCACCGCGCCACCGCGATGGGCACCCGCAGCTTTGGCAAGGGCTCGGTGCAGAGCATCATCCCGATCGAAGGGCGCGGCGCCCTGCGGCTGACGACGGCGCTCTACTACACCCCGTCGGGCGGGTCGATCCAGGGCAGCGGGATCACCCCGGATGTCGTCGTCAACCTGCCCAAGGACGCCCAGGTCGCCAACGCGCTGATGACGCATGAAAGCGACCTCTTCGGCACGCTTAAGCCGACCGGCGCGCTCGCCCCGACCGCGGCGCCGAGGAAGACCGGCGGCCAGCCTGCGGACGAGGACGACCGGCCGATCAACCCAAAGCTGATCGGCTCGCCGCAGGACAGCCAGCTCAACGCGGCGATCGAATATCTGCGCCGTCACCCGCAAGCGCCGGCTGCGGTGCGCCGCCCGCAGGCGAAGGGCTGAGGCGGGGCGGGAACAGCTCGCGCCAGATCCCCCGCAGCCAGCGCATCAGCGCGAGCGGGCCGCGCAGATGGCCGTAATCGTGGAACTGAAACAGCACGAACAAGCCGTATAGGCGCCGCAGCCGCGCCCGCCGTGCGAGCCGCACGCGCACGAACATCGTGATGCCGAGGTCGGTCAGATGGCCGTTGGCGAGTCGCCAGAATCGGGTGTTCGCCGTCGCGGTAGAGCGCGATCGTCGCGTGGCCGAGGGTGCGGAGCTTGAGCGCCATGCGGGCGGGCGACCCTTCGACAAGCTCAGGAGCCCGCGGTTCTTTATCCAGTCAGACCGCGCGGGCGACCAGCGGGGCGAGGAATTCGCGCAGCACCGGCGACCATTTGGCGTGCTCGGGGCCGCTCGACGAATGACCGAGCTCGCTGTCGAGCTCGAAATACCGCGCGTCGACCCCGGCCGCCTTCAACCCGTCGATGACGCCGGGCGCGATGTGCGGCGGGAACAGCACGTCGGTGCGGCACAGGATGTACAGCACCTTGGCCTTGATGCGGCTGAAATTGGGCCGCGTATCAAAGCCGAGCAGCGCCCGGCGCAGGATGATCAGCGAGTTCGCGTCCCACTTCGCCGCCCAGTCGGAGGCGGTCTTGCGAATCTGCGCCTCGCGCTCGGCAGGGTCGGGGAAGCGTGGGGCGAGCGCCGCCTCGATGCCGTAGCGCTTCAGGGTCTCGGCGCGGATCTCGGCCAATACGGTCTTGGCGCCGCCCTTGCCGTAATAGTCGCCGCCGTGCCATTCGGGGTCGGTGGCGAGGCGCGCGGTGACCTCGGCGAGCTGCCTGTCGGTGTTGACCGAGGCCCAGGGCGCCGTGTTGACCGGCACGATCGCGTCCATGTGGTCGGGATAGGCGGTCGCCCATTGGAACGCCTGATACCCGCCATAGCTGGGGCCGGCGACGGCGACCAGGTGGGTGATGCCGAGCCATTCGATCAGCGCCTTTTGCGCGGCGACGATGTCGCGGATCGTCAGGCTCGGGAAACCGCTGCCATAGGGCTTGCCGGTCGCCGAGTTGGTGCTCGACGCGTTGGTCGACCCGAACGACGAGCCGATCATGTTCGAGGCGACGACAAAGAGCTTGTCGGTGTCGATCGCCTTGCCGGGGCCGATGAGGCCGTCCCAGGCGCCGGGCAGATCGCCGTTGGCGGGGTTGCGGCCGGCCTGGCGGTGGCTCCCGGTATAGCCGTGCGTGATGAGGACGGCGTTGCGGCCGTGGCGCTGCAGCCGGCCATAGGTCTCATAGGCGATCGTCGCCTCGGGCATCACCGTGCCGTCGGACAGCTTGAAATCGCGGATCGTGAAAAACTTGTCCTCGACCGCGCCGAGATCGGCCGTCTTGACGGGTGCCGCGTCGTTCATTGTCCCCTCCTATGCTCCGGCGTCGGGCAATTCTGCCATTTCGGGTTGCCGGCTGCCATACCGGGCGCTACACCGGATTTCCTGAGCTGTCGCGCGGAGGGGTGATGCGCCGCATTTTGAGCCTTCTCGCGCTTTTGCTCGTCGCCGCGTGCGAAGGCAGCGGACCGGCGCCGTTGCCGGTCGAGCAGGTGACGGCGAGCTTTCCGCCGCACGGCATCGCCGACGTGATCGTGATCGACGCGGCCGATGCGCTGCCGCTGCGCGCGGCGACGCTGATCGCCCCGGACGGCAGCACGATCCCCGCCGACGGGGTCGAGGTCAACGCACGGCCTGGTTCGGCCACCGGCCTTTCCGCCTCCGCCGACCCGACACGCGGCGGGCTCGTCCAACTCAACCCGCCGGGTCCGGTGGCGATCCCGGCTATCCATAGCGAAGGGCGGCTGCTGATCACCATCTCGCGGGCGTCGATCTCGCTGCCCGACATGGTCGCCTATCGCCGCGACTGGCAGCGCTGCCGCATCCGCCTCGATTTCGGCACCGCGCCGGGCGCCGTCAAAACGCTGGAGCTCGCCGCGCCGGAACCGCCGGGACCCGCGGCAGGCTAGACATCGCCCGAGCGTGCCCAGTCGAGCAACCGGTCGAGGAACCCCTGTCCGGCGGCCAGTTCCTCGCGGGTGATGAACTCGTTCGGCTGGTGCGCGACGTCGATCGAGCCCGGGCCGCAGATGATCGCGGGGATGCCGACCTGCTGATAGAGCCCGGCCTCGCTGGCGAAGGAGACGGTGGTGGCGGTGTTGGCGCCGGTCAGGCGCCGCGCCAGCGTTTCGGCCGGTGAACCGGGGTCGGGAACCAGCGGCGGCACCGAAACCACTGTCTCGGTGGCGATGTCGGCACCGGGGAAGACGGCACGCATCGGCGGCAGCAATTCGGCGGCGATAAAGGCGTCGATCTCGGCCTTCATCGCGAGCGGGTCGTCGCCGGGGACGGCGCGCAGATCCCAGTCGAAGCTGCAGTCGCGGGCGATGATGTTGACCGCGGCGCCACCCGCGATCGTGCCGACATTGAGGGTCGTGTGCGGCGGGTCGAATCGGGGTCCGCCGCCGCGCCGCTCGGCCTCGGCGCCGAGCCGGCCGATCTCGGCGATGATCCGCACCGCCGCCTCGATCGCGTTGACGCCGCGGTGGGGCGCGCTCGAATGCCCGTCGCGCCCGGTGACGAAAGTGCGGAAGAACGCGCAGCCCTTTTGCGCATTGGCGACCTGCATCGAGGTCGGCTCGCCGATGATCGCGAGACGCGGCCGCGCGGCGCCGTCGGGCAGCCCGGCGATCAGATGCGGCGCGCCAAAGCAGCCGGTCTCCTCGTCATGGGTAAAGGCGAGGTGGATCGGCACCGCGAGCGGGCGCGCGACCATCTCCGGCACCAGCGCCAGGACGAGCGCGATAAAACCCTTCATGTCGGCGCTGCCGCGCGCGTAGAGGCGATCATCGCGTTCGGTCAGCGAAAACGGGTCGCTGTCCCATTTCTGCCCGGCGACCGGTACGACATCGGTATGGCCGGAGAGGATCACGCCGCCTCGGTCTCTGGGGCCGACCGTCGCGAAGAGGTTGGCCTTGCCGCCGGCGAGGTCGCCGCTGCGCGCGGTGTCGACGCCGAAGCCGGCGAGGTAATCGGCAACCCAGTCGATCAGCGCCAGGTTCGATCGCGCCGAAACCGTGTCGAAGGCGACAAGGCGCTCCAGAATCTCCGGGGTGGACGAGGAGGGCGCGTCAGACGTAGCCGCTGCCCCCGCCGGCGGGGGTGCCGATCATCGCCAACACCTCGCGGCGGCTCGTGGGATCGGTGCGGAACGTGCCGAGCATTCGGCTCGTCACCATGCTGACGCCGGCCTTGTGGACGCCCCGCGTGGTCATGCATTGGTGCGCCGCCTCGATCACGACGGCGACGCCCTTGGGCTGCAGCACCTCGTCGATCGTGTTGGCGACCTGCGCGGTCATCTTTTCCTGGATCTGCAGCCGCTTCGCGTAGACCTCCACGACCCGCGCCAGCTTGGAGATGCCGACGACGCGGTTGCTCGGCAGATAGGCGACATGCACCTTGCCGATGATCGGCGCCATGTGGTGCTCGCAATGCGACTCGAAGCGGATGTCCTTGAGCAGCACGATCTCGTCGTAGCCGTCGGTCTCCTCGAAGGTCCGCTGCAGCATCGCGACCGGGTCTTCGTCATAGCCGCCGAAGAATTCCTGATATGAGCGCACGACGCGGTCGGGGGTGCCGAGCAGGCCTTCGCGGGTCGGGTCGTCGCCGGCCCAGCGGATGAGCGTGCGGACCGCCTCGAGGGCTTCGTCCCGGCTCGGGCGGATCGGCTTCTTGGCGGTGAGGGAGTGGACGGAGGAAGGCTTGGTGGTCGTCGACGGCATCAGGTGTTCTTTCTTGGCGGGGCTTTCTTGGCGGGAGCGTTCTTGTTTGGCGAACCGGGGCGACCCGCGCGGCGGTCGAACAAGATCAGTTCAGTTGGACCTGCTGGCCGGGGCTATCGAGCGAGAAGGCCGGCACGCGGGCGAGAAAGCTGTCGCCGCTTTCGGTCGTCATCTCGTAATCGCCGACCATCATGCCCGATGAAGTCGGCAGCGGGCACGAGCTCGTGTACTCGAAGGTCTCTCCGGGCTTCAGCACCGGCTGCTCGCCGACGACGCCGGCGCCGCGCACCTCTTGCTGCCGCCCGGCGCTGTCGGTGATGCGCCAATGGCGGTTCTGCAGCTTGACGATTTCGCTGCCGCCATTCGCGATCATGACGTGATAGGCCCAGACGTAGCGGTCGTCGGCGGGCGAGGAATGCTGCTCAAGGTAGAACGGCTTGACCGTGATCGTGATCGATCGGGTCGTTTCGGTGTACATCAGTGTGACCTTCACGGGTCTGTCGGCCCGGCACAATGTCGGTTGCGCCGGCGGGGGCGTCAAGGTTGTGCCGCTTTCGCCCTATCCCGGCGCGAGCAGCGCCAGGAGCCGCTCATCGGGCGCCCGGGCGCCGTCGGGGCGGATCGTCTGGATGCAGACATGGTCGGCGCCGGCGTCCCAATGCGCCTGGATTCGCTTGCGGATCGCGCCCTCGTCGCCCCATGCGACATTGGCGTCGACAAACTTGTCGGAGCCGCCGCCGGCCATCTCGTCGTCGCCGAGCCCGAGCCGCCGCCAGTTATTGGCGTAGTTCTCGAGCCGCATATACGGCGCGAGCGCCTGTTTCGCGGCGGCGCGGGCTTTGGCGGGATCGGTTTCGAGCAGCACCCACACCTCGGGGCACAACAGCTTGCCCGGCCCCATGATGCGGCGCGCCTCGGCGGTGTGCTCCGGCGGCACGTTATAGGGATGGGCGCCGTCGGCGTGGCTCGCCGACAATTCGAGCATGCGCGGCCCCAGCGCCGCGAGTATCGTCAGCGGCTTTTCCGCCGGCTCCGGCGCCCCGTAGGGGGCGGAGGCCATCGCTTGCAGATAGCTGCGCATGGTCGCGATCGGGCGGCCGTAGGTGTGCCCGCGCAGCCCCTCGACCGAGGGGATGTGCGAGACGCCGAGTCCGAGCAGGAACCGGCCTCCGGACTGCTCGGCCAGCGCGCGCTGGCCGTTCGCCATCGCCATCGCGTCGCGGGCGTAGATGTTGGCGATGCCCGGCGCGACCACCAGCTTTGACGTGTTGGCGAGCAGCCACGACGAATGCACCATCACGTCGCGGCCGCGGCTTTCCGGCATCCACAGGGCGCTGTAGCCCCACGCCTCGACCCGCTTGGCGAACGCGGCGCCGTCGGCCGCGCTCATCGGGTCCATCGCATTCCATACGCCGAGCTTGCCGAGCTGCATCCGCGATCCCTCCGCCCAATCAGGCGGAGGTTACGCCAACCGACGTGGAAAGCGTGTCAAGAAATCGCGACCGGCCAACGCGACGCCGGCCAGCGCGACGCCGGCCGGCGCGCGGGGGTCACAGATCGCCGGCGACCGTGCTGAAGGTGCTGCTGAGATTGGTCCCGACCGTTCCCATGACCGTCACCGCGGCGACGGCGATGAGGGCCGCGATCAGGCCGTATTCGATCGCGGTCACGCCGCTTTGATCGCGCAGCAGGGCGACGACCGGCCGGACGCTGGCGTTAAGATGCTTCTTGATCGACGGGGGCACGCGCATGGTTCTCTCCTGAACTCAGTGTTAACGTAAATTACTTAGCGGCTTTCTTGCGGGTTGAAATTGCGTCTTAGATATTAACAGAGTCTTAATTCCGTAGAGCCCGCCTTGATCGACAGACATATTTTGGTCAGGGTTTTAGAATAATCTGATTTTGCCAAAGTTAATTTGTATTGATCACGTTAATATTACTCAGTTACCGAAGAAAACCCTATTTAACCATGCGAGCGAGTGGGCGCGGCGCTCGGTCGCGCAGTGGTGCGAGCCCTCTTGTTCGGGCTGGCGGGGGCGCGTATCAACAGCGCATCCATGCCCGTACTTTTCCTCATCGTCTTCATCGATCTGGTCGGTTTCGGCCTCGTCATCCCGCTATTGCCGTTCTATGCCGCGCGCTTTGGGGCCTCGCCGCAAGAGGTGACGCTTCTGCTCGCGGTGTATTCGCTGGTGTCGATGGTGACCGCGCCGCTATGGGGGCGGCTGAGCGACCGGATCGGCCGCCGCCCGGTGCTGATGGCGAGCACGTTCGCCGCCGCGCTCGCCTATCTGTGGATGGGTTTCGCGGACTCGCTGTGGATGCTCTATGCGGCGCGCGCGCTGGCGGGGGCCTGCGCCGGCAACATCGCCGCGGCACAGGCCTATATCGCCGACGTGACGACGCCCGAAAACCGCGCCCGCGGCATGGGGATGATCGGGGCGGCGTTCGGGTTCGGCTTTATCATCGGACCGGCGCTCGGTGGCGCGGTCGCCGGCAACAACCTCGCCAATGCCGATCTCCGCACTCCCGGGCTGATCGCCTGCGCCCTGTCGCTGATCGCCCTCGTCGGCGTCATCGTGATGCTGCGCGAGAGCCTCGATCCCGCGGCGCGGGCGCGGCCGCGGCGGAGCCGGCTCGCGGCGATCCGGGGGGCATTCGGCCGGCCGATCCTGTCGCGGCTGCTGCTGATCTTTTTCCTCGCGACCCTCGCCTTTTCCGGCATGGAGGCGACGTTCGCGCTGTGGGCGATGCGGCAATTCTCGTGGGGGCCGGCCCAGGTGGGGTATATTTTCACCTATGTCGGGGTGTTGTTGGCCTTGATGCAGGGCGGCGCGATCGGCCCGCTGACCAAGCGGCTCGGCGAGGAGCGGCTGATGCTGGCCGGGCTCGGGCTGATTGCGGTCGGCCTGGCGATCCTGCCGAGCGCGTCGGGCCTCGTGCAGCTCGTCGTGTCGACCGGCCTTTTGGCCTTTGGGATGGGGGCGATGCAGCCATCGCTGAACAGCCTCATTTCGCGCCGCGCCGGGCTTGACCAGCAGGGCGAGACGCTGGGGGTGGCGCAATCGGTCAGCGCGCTCTCCCGCGTGCTCGGGCCCGCGTTGGCCGGGGTGCTGTTCGCGGGGCTCGGGGCCGGTTCGCCGTTTGTGTCGGGGGCGGTGCTGGTCGTCGCCGCGCTTGTCGTCGGGTTGCGGCTGCCGCGCATCGCGGCGGAGCCGGGCGCATGAGCCCGCGCGGGCGGATGCCGCCGCGGATCGTCGGCGCGCCGCACGGACGGCTGATCGACGGGCTGCGCGCGCTCAAGGAATTGGCTCCGTACCTGTGGCCGCGCAACGCGCTCGACCTGCGCGTCAGGGTGGTGGTGGCGATCGGGTTCCTGGTCGCGGCCAAGCTCGTCAACATGGTGATCCCGTTTCTCTACAAGCATGCGGTCGACGCGCTGACCGGCAAGGGCGACGCGCTGGTTGCGGTGCCGGTGACGATCGTCATCGCCTACGGCGCCGCACGCGTCCTGGCGCAGGCTTTCAACGAATTGCGCAACGCGGTCTTTGCCAAGGTCGAGCAGCGCGCCGTGCGCCAGCTTGCGCTGAAGGCGTTTCGGCACCTGCATTCGCTGTCGCTGCGGTTCCACCTGGAACGCCGCACCGGAGGGCTGGCGCGCGCGGTCGAGCGCGGCACGCAGGCGATCGATTTCCTCTTGTCGTTCATCCTGTTCAACGTGATCCCGACGCTCCTCGAGATCCTCGTCGTGTGCGGGATCCTGTGGCGCCTCTACGACTGGCGCTTCGCCGCGGTGACGTTCGCGACCATCGTGCTCTACGTCGCGTTCACCTTCGCGATCACCGACTGGCGGGTGCGGTTCCGCCGCGAGATGAACGAGCGCGACAGCGAGGCCAACTCGAAATCGGTCGATGCGCTCTTGAACTTCGAGACGGTCAAGTATTTCGCCAATGACGAGCACGAGGCGGGGCGCTACGACCGCGCGCTCCACGCCTATGAGACCGCCGCGGTCAAAAGCGAGACGACCCTCGCGCTCCTCAATATCGGCCAGGGCTCGATCATCGCCGGCGGGTTGATCGCGATGATGCTGCTCGCCGCGTACGGCGTCGCCTCGCACCGGATGACGGTCGGCGATTTCGTGCTGGTCAACGCATATCTGATCCAGCTCTACATGCCGCTCAATTTCCTCGGCATGGTCTACCGCAACATCAAGCAGTCGCTGACCGATCTCGAACAGCTCATGGGCATGTTGAAGATCGAGCCCGACATCGTCGACGCGGCGGGCGCGAAGCCGCTGGCGGTGACCAAGGGCGAGGTTGCGTTCAGCAATGTCGATTTCCGCTACGACGAGCGCCGGCCGATCCTGCGCGCGGTCGATTTCCGCGTGGCGCCGGGGGCGACGGTGGCGATCGTCGGGGCGAGCGGCGCCGGCAAGTCGACGATCGCGCGGCTGCTGTTCCGGTTCTACGACCTCGATGCCGGCGCGATCGCGATCGACGGGCAGGATGTGCGTGCGGTCACGCAGGAGAGCCTCCGCCGCGCGATCGGCGTGGTGCCGCAGGACACCGTGCTGTTCAACGACACCATCCTCTACAACATCGCCTACGGCCGACCCGGCGCCACCCGCGCCGAGATCGAGGAGGCGGCGCGGCTCGCGCGCATCCACGATTTCGTCGCCGGCCTCCCCGACGGCTACGATACGATGGTCGGCGAGCGCGGGCTGAAACTGTCGGGCGGCGAGAAACAGCGCGTCGCGATCGCGCGGGTGATCCTCAAGGGTCCGCATATCCTGGTGTTCGACGAAGCGACTTCGGCGCTCGACACCAAGACCGAGCGCGAGATCCAGCAAAGCCTTGCCGAGGTCGCGACCGACCGCACCACCCTCGTCATCGCGCACCGGCTGTCGACCGTGGTCGATGCCGACGAAATCCTCGTGCTCGACCACGGTCGCATCGTCGAGCGCGGCAACCACCATGCGCTGCTCGCCACGGGCGGCCTCTACGCCACGATGTGGACTCGCCAGCAAGAGGCCGCGCGCCGCGAGGCCGCGCTGGCGGCGGAGTGAGCATGGGACCGCGGGCGTCCCGCCCGCCCTCGCCGAGAGATGCGGGCGGGACGCCCGCGCTCCTGATCGAAGCCCTGCAAAACGGCGACCGGCGCGCCCTCGCCCGCGCGGTGACGCTGGTCGAATCGACCCGCCCCGACCACCGCGCCGAGGCCGAGGCGCTGCTCGACGCGATCCTGCCGCTGACCGGTGGGGCGACGAGGATCGGAATTTCCGGGCCGCCGGGCGCCGGCAAGTCTACGTTTATCGAGCGGTTCGGGCTCGACGGCGTCGCCGGCGCGCGGCGGCTCGCGGTGCTGGCGGTCGATCCGGGATCGAAGCGCGGCGGCGGCGCGATCCTCGGCGACAAGACCCGGATGAGCGAACTGTCGCGGCACCCGGCGGCCTATATCCGTCCGACTTCGGCCGGCGCGCAGACCGGCGGCGTGGCGCGGCGCACGCGCGAGGCGATCCTGGTCTGCGAGGCCGCTGGGTTCGACACGATCGTCGTCGAGACCGTCGGCACCGGCCAGTCGGAGACGAGTGTCGCCGAGATGGTCGACATGTTCGTGCTGATCCTGCCGCCGACCGCCGGCGACGAATTGCAGGGGCTGAAGCGCGGGATCATCGAGCTGGCAGACCTGATCCTCGTGAACAAGGCGGACGGCGACCTCGTCCGCCACGCCCGCGACACTGCCGCCGAGTATCAAAGCGCGATGCGGCTGGTGATGTCGTCGGTGCCGGGGCACGAGGTGAAGGTGCGCGCGGTCTCGGCACTGACCGGCGAGGGGGTCGCCGCGATCTGGGACGATGTCGCCCGCTTCCGCGCCGTGTTGGAAGCCGCCGGGCTATGGCAGGAGCGTCGCGCCGCTCAGGCCCGCGCGGCGTTGTGGACCGAGCTTGGCGACGGGCTGATCGAACGCTTCCGCGCGACGCCGGCAATCGCCGGGCGGCTGGGCGAGATCGAGCGGGAGGTGGCTGGTGGGGAGCGGACGGCGGCTGCGGCGGCGAGGGAATTGCTGGAGATGTTTGTGAGCTGACGGAGACTTGGACCGCGGGCGTCCCGCCCGCAACTTCTTAAGAATGCGGGCGAGACGCCCGCAACTTCTTAAGAATGCGGGCGAGACGCCCGCGGTCCAACCTACCTACCACTCCGCCTTCGGATAGAGCCCCATCCGCCGCGCCTTCTCGACCACCAGCGCGGTGATCGCGTCGACATGCGGGGTTGGCCGTTCCGCGGCTCGGGCGAAGGCTTGGATCGCGGTCAGGATGCCGTCGATCTCGGGCGGGCGGTTGCGCTCGAAATCCTGCAGCATCGAGGATTTATGGGTCGACATCGGGCGCGGGCCGTAGGCGCGCTGGAAATCGAGGTCGAGGGCGATGCCGTGCGCGGCGGCGACGCCGAGCCCTTCGCGCATCAGGTTCTGGCTCAGCGACAACAGCTCCGGGTGGCGGCCGATGACGCCGATCGGCTCGCCGGTCATCGCGCAGATCGGGCTGGTGCTGAGGTTGCGCACCAGCTTGTCCCAGATCTCGGTGCGGATCGTCGGGCTCAGCGGCGCCGGGATGCCGGCGCGTTCGAGAGCGGTCGAGATTGCCTTGAGCCGGGGCGAGATCGTGCCGTCGGGCTCGCCGAGGGTGAATTTGTTCTTGGTGCCGGGCGAGTTCCGGATGACGCCCGGCTCGATCACCTCATTCGCCGAATTGACGATGCAGCCGACGACCCGTTCGAGCCCGATCGCCCGCGCCAGCCGCCCGCCGGGGTCGAGCCGCGACAGGTCGGGCGGGTTCGTGCCGCTCGGCTCCGCGCGGTAGAGATACCACCACGGGATGCCGTTCATCGCGAAGATCACGGTGGTCTCGGGGCCGACAAGGGGGCCGATCTCGTCGGCCGCGTCGGGCAGCACCGAGGATTTGAGCGCGACGATGACGACGTCCTGATGGCCCAGCTCGGCGGGCCGGTCGGTGGCGCGGAGCTTGCCGGAATAGCGCTCGTCGCCGATATGGAGGGTGAGGCCGCGCTCGCGAATCGCGGCGAGCTGGGTCCCGCGCGCGATCGCGGCGACCTCGATCCCGGCGCGCGAACCCTCCGAGGCCAGCCGCGCCGCAAGATGGCCGCCGACAGCGCCGGCGCCAAAGACTACGATCCGCATCAATCTCTCCGCCGGGTCATGTGGCGATGCCGAATTTTCCCAATCCTGTGCAGTTTTTGCGCCGCCGCCAAGCCTCTCTTGCCGCCGTGCTGCTGTGCGTCGCGATGTTGCTGGCGCCGGGACCGGCGCGCGCGTTTACCCTGTTCGGCACGCACACCGTCGACGTGCAGTTCGCGACGCAGGACGGCAAGCCGATGGCCGATGCCGAGGTAAAGGTCTATGCGCCGGGCGAGCCGGGCAAGGTCGCGGTGACCGGCCGCACCGACAAGGACGGCAAATTCACCTTCGAGACCGACCGCGAAGGGCTGTGGACCGCCGAGGCGCGCAACGCCGCCGAGGTCGCCCGGGCGACGGTGCGGGTCGCCGGCGACGACCCGGGCAAGGAGAGCTGGGCGCAGTCACCATATTTCCTGCTCGGCCTGCTCGGCGTGCTGCTCGGGCTGGCGGTGTGGTTCCGGGTGCTGCGTGCCCGCTCTCGCGCACGGCCGCGTCAGCGCTGATCCTTGTCCTTTTCGCCCTTCTTCGGCGGCGGCTTCTTCTCCGTCCGGTTCTGCGCCGGCTGACGGCGTGGCTGGGATTTAGGCTGAGCCCGTCGCGGGTGCTCGACCTGTCGCCGTTCGATCTGCCGCCGCCCCGGCGGGCGCGTCGCGGCGCGGCGGATTTGCGACGCAGCGGCGGGGTTCGCGCGCACCGAGGCCGCAGTGACCCGGCGCACCACCTCGGGCGACGCCGCGCGGCCGACGCCGTTGAGCACAAAGCGCGTGCCGGAGGCGCGGTTCTGGTTGTGGAGGGCGCGGGCCTCGCCGGCATAGCGGCGCAGGGCCACCGCGGCATTGGGGTTGGCTCGTGCGGCGCCGCGCAGGAATTCCTCCTGTTCGGGCGTGCGCGGACCGCCGCCGGCGCGGAACAGCCCGACGCGGTTGCCTTCGGTCAAGAGGCCGAGGCCGGCGGCGAGTGAGCCGCGCCCGGCCGGGGCCGGCATTGCCCGCGTCGCCCGCGCGGCCTCGCGCTGCTGCTGCTGGGCGATCGGCACGAGGTCGGCGGCGCCCTGGCGCTTGAGCCAGGCTTCGTCGCTGGTGGGGCGGCTGCGCAATGCCGCGCGCGGCGGCAGGCGGCGCTCGATGACGGCAAGCGCCTGGGCCGCGACCGGCGCCGGCATCGCCGCGGCGCTCATCGGCGCGGCCGTCGCCGACGGCACCGCGATCGCGTTGCCCGGCTGCAAGGGGCTGCTGCCGGCCGAATTGGTAAAAATCGCCTCGCCCTCGCCGACATAGATGAAATTGGGCAGTTCGGGATCGACGATGCCGGACGCGACCGAGCCGCGGATCGCCAGCGCGCCCGAGGGGGCGGCGATCTTGGTCTCCTGGTTGCCGGCGACATAGCCGGAGACGTAACGGAACACCCCGCGCGTCACCTGCAATGTCTTCTGGCTGGTGCTTTCCTCGGGGTTGAAGACGAACGAGTCGATGCGCACCACCGCGTCGGGCCCGATCTCGAAAGTCGAGCCGTCGCGGAATTCGATAACCGTCTTGGCTTCGTCGCCGGTGGTGATGTCCTCGTCGAAGAGGATGTCGTCGTTGACGGCGACGCGCCTGGCCGGCGCGTTCCCGGCCTGACCGTCGACCTCGTTGGCGACAAAGGTCGAGCGCCCGACATCGTCGGTGGCCGCCGGGGTCTCGTCGGCCGCGTGCGCGCACGGCGCCAGCCCCAGCGCGAGCAGCAGGAAAAGCACGGTGCGGCGCAACCGGGTCAGCTAAGGTCGATCAGCGTATGGATCAAATCGGCCGGCCAGGCGAGGCTGGTCGGCGCGCTCGACAAAACCATTCCGAACGTCGCGTCGATCCCGTCGGCGGGCAGGTCGAACGCCATGTGATGGCTGAAATGCGCCAGGACCCCGGCAAGGTACAGCCCGGCGATCCAGCGCCAGCCGTTGCCGCGGTCTTGCAACGCGGTCCGCGCCGCGTAGGGAAAGGCGCGGCGGCCTTGGATAGGCAGTCCCGGCGGACCGATCATGATCTCACCCAGGTGTCGGTGTCGAAATCATCATAGCGCTCCCCGCCGCTTCCGTCACCGCCGCCGATCAAGAGCCCGGCGGCGGCTGCCACGATCGTGCCCAGGGAGCTAAGCGAGCCCCGGATGCTTCCAGCCGAGCCAGCCGCACATCGCCCGGCCCATGACGAGGTCGAGGTCGTTGCCTTTCAGCCACGGCAATTCCTCGGTGAACATCGTCACGCACTGGCGATAGCTGCACGGCATCCGGGTGATGTCGGTGCCCCAGAAGCAGCGGTCGGGGCCGAACGCGTCGAAGATGCGCTGCAAATAGCCATGGATGTTCTTGTACGGGTAGGGGTGGCTCGAATAGCTCGGCGCGCCCGACATCTTGACCCCGACATTGGGCAGTTTGGCGAGGGCGAGCATGTCGGACAAATCCGCCCAGGCCGGGTCGTCGGTGCCGCCGGCGCCGCCGCCGTGCCGGCCGAGATGGTCGATATGCATCTTGAGGCCCGGATGCGCCTCGGCGATGCGGCCGAAATCCTTGATGTTGGCGCCGGCGAGGAGGCCGAGGATGTAGCCCTGTTTCTCGCAGGCGCTCCAGAACCACTCGAGCGATCCGTCGGTCCAATACCGCTTCTGGTGCGGCTGGTTGAAGGTGAACCGGAACCCGACCATGCCCGGCCGCGAGCGCCAGTTGCGGACGATTTCTTCCTTGTTCGGCGCCTCGAGGTCGAAATGACCGAGGATGACGAATCTGTCGGGATGCGCCTTGACCGCCTCGACTGCCTGCACGTTGACCGCCTCGCCGAGCGTCGACGGCGGGTGCAATACGGCGGCATCCACCCCGGCCGACTTCATCTCGGCAAGCGCGTCGTCGACGTCATAGGTAGGGATCTGCCGGTGATGCGCCGACATCTTGCCGTTTTCCCAAATGTGGATTTGCGAGTCGACGATCAGCATGGCAATCCTCCGGGTTGGTTGCGAATAGGCTAGATCAACAAGACTGTCATTGCGAGGAGCGCAGCGACGCGGCAATCCCCTTCCGCAGGAGGCTCCCCCTGACGGGGATTGCCGCGTCGCCCTCGGCGCCCCGCAATGACATCCATGCCGGCCTGCTATGGCAGCGATAGGATTCCGGTATTTTGCATATCGCCGCCAAGCCGCTACCCTCGCGCCGCGCGGTGCCAAAACGCGCGGAAATAATGAGGTGCGGTGATGCAGTTCGGCTTATTCGGCAGCGCCCAGGCGAAGCGGCCCGAGCCCGGCGACGTGCTGACCGACAGCAGCCAGGGCTTCCACGAATGGATCGCCAACAATGTCGAGGCCGAAACCCTCGGCTTTAAGAGCACCTTTGTCGTCGAGCATCATTTCACCGGGTTCGGCCAGGTCTCCGCGAGCCTCAACCTGTTGACCTGGCTCGGCGCACGGACCAAGACGCTGCGCCTCGGCACGGCCGTGCTGGTGCTGCCGTGGCACAACCCGGTACTCCTCGCCGAGCAGGCCGCGACATTGGACCTGCTCTCGGGGGGACGGCTCGATTTCGGCATCGGCAAGGGCTACCGCTACAACGAGTTCGCCGGCTTCGCGATGCCGATGGAGGAGGCCGACAGCCGCTTCGACGAGTCGATGGCGGTCATCACCCAGGCCTTCACGACCGACACGCCGTGGACCCATCACGGGCGGCACTGGCAATACGACAATGTTGTCGTCGAGCCGCCCAGCGCCCAGCGCCCGCACCCGCCGTTCTGGATGGGCGCCGGCAGCGAGCGCTCGGTGCGCCAGGTCGCCGACCGCGGCTACAATTTGTTGCTCGGCCAGTACGACATGCCCGAGGACGTGCTGCGTTTTGTCGGCCAGTTCAAGACCGACATCGCCGCGCGCGGCCGCAAGTTCAACCCGATGGAAATCGGCGTCGCCCGCGCCGTCCAGTTCGCCGACAGCCAGGACGATTTGGACCAGGCGCTCGAACGGCGCTACCAGGGCCATCTGCGCGTAAACCGCCTCGCCACCCGCCCGGGCGACGACCGCGAGCGCTTTATCCACGACGAGGCGAAGACCCGCCACCTGTGCAACGAAACCGCGATCTTCGGCACGGCCGACCAGATCGCCCGCAAGGTCGAAAGCCTGCGCGCCGGCGGCGTCGAGTACATGCTGATCAATTTCGGCGGCTCGATCACCAACATCCGCCGCTTCGCCAACGAGATCATGCCGCTTTTCGCGGACACGCCGAGGATGGCTGACGCAGCCAAATAGGAGCTCGTGATGCTTGCCAGATTGCTGATCGCCGCCGCATTGAGCGTTTTCGTGGTCGCCGGTGCGTCCGCCGAGGATCTCGATTTTTCCAAGATCACGTGCAAGGACTTCGTCTCGGCGCCAAAGGATCAGATCGGCACCATCCTCACCTGGCTGGAGGGCTACTACACAAAGGAAGACGCCCCGCCGATCATGTACGGCGACAAGACGATCAAGGACGCCAAAGCCCTCAGCGCCTATTGCAATGCCCACACCGGCGATGACATCATCAAGGCGGCCGAGGCCGTCATGCCCGTGAAGTAGGGAGCCATCTTATGTCGGAACAAGCACCGCGCCTCAGCCATGTCGGGCTTTATGTCCGCGACGTACCCAAGATGATCGAGTTCTATACCGACGTGCTCGGCTTTGTGGTCAGCGACGGGGCGGAGGATGGGCGGATCACGTTTCTGTCGCGCAACCCCTCGGACCACCATCAGGTGGTGCTGGTCAAGGGCCGGCAGACCGAGGATGAGATCCCGATGGTGCAGCAGGTTTCGTTCAACGTCGAAACCCTCGCCAACGTGCAGAAGGCGTACCGGAAGGTGAAGGCGGCCGAGTGCAAGGTCGTCGACCCGCGCTGCCACGGCAATGCCTGGTCGGTCTATTTCAGCGACCCCGAGGGCAACCGCATCGAGATGTTCTGCGACACGCCGTGGTACGTGCCGCAGCCGCTCGGCTACGAGATCGACCTCGATAAGAGCGAGGACCAGCTCTACCGCGAAACCGAGGAGCTCTGCCGCGCCAAGCCCGGCTTCAAACCGATGGAGGAATGGCGGGCGGAAATCTCGAAAAAGATTGCGGCCAAGCTCGAAGCCGCGGAGTAGCCAAAGGAGCAATCCTATGACCGAAAACCGGGGCTTTCACGCCCACATCTATTACGACCCGAGCACCAAGCCGGCCGCCGAGAAGCTGCGCGAGACGATCGCCGCCAAGTTCACGGTCGATCCCGGCATACTCAGCGACGAGCCGCGCGGGCCGCACCCGGTCCCGCAATTTGTCGTCATCTTCGAGACGCCGGAATTCCAGAACATCGTCCCGTGGCTGATGCTGAACCGCGAGGGCCTCGACGTTCTCGTCCACCCGCTGACCGAAAGCTCGTACGACGACCACAGCAAGAACGCGCTGTGGCTCGGCACGCCGGTGCCGATGCGGCTCGACATCTTGCGGCCGACCTACAGCCCCGGCCTGCTGCCGGGCGGGGATGCGCGCCCCGCCGCCTGATCCGGGGCAGAAGGGGCCGCCTACGACCCCGCATGTCGTGCGTGCTGTTCCTCGATGAACTCTTCGACGCCGACCGGTTCACCCTGCCCCGCGTCTAGCGAGCGCAGGCCTTTGTCGAGGTCGGCGCGGAGCCGGCGCAGCGTCTCGACATGCGAGAGGAGTTGGCGGCCGATCTGCTCCCGGTCGGTTTCAGAGAGCCTCTCGACTTCCGCAATCGCTTGTTCGAGCATCTTTGTCATCGCGGAAACATAGCAGATCGCGCGATCCCCGTTAACTTCATCCCGCTGCGGCACTACGATACCCCCTCGTCGCCCCAGGGAGGCTTCC
Organism: Allostellaceae bacterium; assembly: GCA_036268075.1. GTDB lineage: Bacteria > Pseudomonadota > Alphaproteobacteria > ATCC43930 > CGMCC-115725 > DATARH01. Next base: position 24,442 of record DATAUV010000119.1, read on the forward strand.
GATGCCTGCACGTACCGGCCAGCAATACATCAACGGTCTCCGGGAGCAGGAGCGGGAGATTTGGCTGAACGGGGAGCGGGTCCGGGATGTGACCACGCATCCGGGATTGAAGGGTGGGGTCGGGGCGATCGCGCGGCTCTACGACATGCAGCACGACGCCAAGCTGAAGAAAGTGATGACCTATAAGTCGCCGTCGTCGGGCGAGCGGGTCGGGCGGTCGTTCAGCAACCCGAAGAACAAGGACGAACTCGAAGCCCGCAGCCAGATGATGCTGAACTGGGCGCGCGCGTCGTGCGGGATGATGGGGCGGTCGCCCGATTTCATGAACGTGACCTTTGCCGCCTGGGGCGCGGCGGCGGATTTCTTCGGTGAGAAGCGGCCGGAATTCGGCGCCAACATGCGGAACTACGTCCAGTTCATCCGCGAAAACGACATCGTCCTCACCCATTCACTGATCAATCTGCAGCGCAGCCGCAACGTCACCGGCATGTTCAACCTCGAAGGCGGCACCGCGCTCGAGCTGATCCGCGAGAATTCGGCCGGCGTCGTGGTGCGCGGCGCGCGCATCCTCGCGACATTGGGTCCATTGTCGGACGAGATCGCGGTGTACTCGCCCAGGCTCGCGCGGCACAGCGACGACCATTCGCCGTTTGCGATGAGCTTTTCGATCCCGTGCGGGACCAAGGGGCTGCGGTTCCTGTGCCGCGACACGTTCGACCAGAACCGCTCGCATTTCGACCAGCCGCTCGGCTCGCGCTTCGAGGAGATGGATTGCATCGTCTTTTTCGACGATGTGCTGGTGCCGTGGGAGAGGGTGTTCCTGCTCTACGATGTCGACCGGCTCAACGCGATCCCGCACGTCACCCATTCCACGGCGCATTCGGCGCATCAGGGCGCGGCGAAAAACCTCGCCAAATGCGAGTTCGTGCTCGGCATCGCGCTGATGATGACGCAGACGCTCGGCAACGCCCACCTGCCGCATACCGAGGAGCGCATCGGCGAATTGATGCTCTATACCGAGCTGATGCGCTCGTGCATGCGCGCGGCCGAGGCGGATGCCGAGGTGGATCGGTGGGGCGTCATGTGCCCGGCGATATTGCCGGTCGAAAGCACGCGCAACCTGATGATGACCGCCTATCCGCGGATGGTGGAAATTCTCCATCTCCTCGGTTCGTCGAGTTTTCTCCTCACCCCGAGCGAAAAGGATTTCGCCGGCCCCCTGGCGCCGCAGATCGAGCAATACCTCGCCACCGAGTCGACCGATGCGAAGGAACGAGTGAAACTGTTCCGCCTCGCCTGGGATGTCGCCGGCAACGCGTTCGGCAGCCGGCAGGTCCTCTACGAGCGTTTCTTCGCCAGCGACCCGCTGACCCGCGCCCGGGCGATGGCCGCGATCTATCCGAAAGACCAGACGATGGCGCGGGTGCGAGAGTTTTTGAGCCGCAGCGACGAAGAATGGTAGAGTTCGTTGTTTCGTCATTCCCGCGAAGGCGGGAACCCAGGGCGAGCGACGAAGCGGTTGCCCCTGGACCCCCGCCTGCGCGGGGGCGACGATGGGAAAATTTCAGGAGGAAGCCATGCCGAAGCGTCCGATGTATCTCCAGCACGTCAATCTCTACGTCCGCAACGCGGAGCGGTCGAAGCAGTGGTACGAAGACCTCCTCGGCCTCCATACCTATGAATACCGGCCGGGTTGGGCCGCGTTCATGTCGGCCGACGAGGAGCAGTCGCACGAGGTCGCGCTGATGCAGCTCGGCGACGACGCGCCGTTACAGCAGAAGCGCCAGGTCGGGCTCAACCACATGGCGTGGCGGCTCGAAAGCCTCGACGACCTCAAGGATTTCTACAAGCTGGTCAAGGAAAAGGGCCAGAAGATCGACCATATCGCCGATCACGGCATCTCGCTCGGCATCTACCTGCGCGACCCCGACGGCAACGGCGTCGAGGTATTCTACGAGATGCCGCGCGCCGAATGGCCGGTCGACTACCACGTCTTCTCGCGCGACCAGGTCGGCCGCGGCCGCTTCCCCGGTCCGTGGGACGCCGAAATGGTCGACCAGCTCCCGGTGCCGCAGCCGGTGGCGGCCGAGTAAGGCCTCTTCAGATCGTACTGTCCCGCTTCGGTTCGGAGCGGGACAGATGCTCCTTTCCGTCATCCCGGCCTGCGCCGGGATGACGAATTTGTAGGGTAAGGGGATATGCGTAGCTACAAAATCGCCGCGATGGGCGGAGACGGCATCGGGCCCGAGGTCGTGGATGCCGGGGTCGAGGTCTTGCGCGTCTGCGCCGAGCGTGACGGCGGGTTCTCACTTGAGGTCGAGGATTTCGACTGGGGCTCCGATTACTACAAAAAGCACGGCGTGATGATGCCGGAGGGCGGTGCCGATCAATTGCGTGGCTTCGACGCGATATTGTTCGGTGCGGTCGGGTCGCCCGGCATCCCCGACCACATCACGCTGTGGGGGTTGCGCCTCTCGATCTGCCAGCCGCTCGACCAGTACGCCAATGTGCGGCCGACCCGGATCCTGCCCGGCATCACAAGCCCGCTCCGCCACGTCGACGGCCCCGAGCTCGACTGGGTCATCGTGCGCGAGAATTCCGAGGGCGAATACGCCGGAGTCGGTGGCCGGGTGCATCAGGGCATGGCTTCCGAGGTGGCGACCGACGTCTCGATGATGACGCGGCACGGCGTCACCCGCATCTTCCGCTTCGCGTTCGCCCTGGCCCGCTCGCGGCCGCGCAAGCTCCTGACCGTCGTCACCAAGTCGAACGCCCAGCGCCACGCGATGGTGATGTGGGACGAGATCGCCGCCGAGGTCGCGGCTGACTTCCCCGACGTGACCTGGGACAAGATGCTGGTCGACGCGATGACGATGCGAATGGTGGCGAAACCGCAGTCGATCGACACGATCGTCGCGACCAACCTCCACGCCGACATCCTCTCCGATCTGGCGGCGGCGCTGGCGGGCTCGATCGGCATCGCGCCGACCGCCAACCTCAACCCCGAGCGCACCGCCCCCTCGATGTTCGAGCCGATCCACGGCTCGGCTTTCGATATCGCCGGCCAGGGCATCGCCAACCCGATCGGCACGTTCTGGACCTGCGTGATGCTGCTCGAGCATATCGGCGAAAAGCCCGCGGCCGGCCGGCTGATGAAGGCGATCGAGCGCGTCACCGCCGACCCGTCGCTGCACACGCCCGACCTCGGCGGCAAGGCGACCACGGCGCAGGTCACGGCCGCCGTCTGCGCCGCGCTGCGCAGCGCGAACGACTGATCGCTTCTTCGCAGCGCGTAGGGCGGATGAGCGAAGCGTAATCCGCCGAATTGGTGGCGGGCCGTGGATTGGCGGATTACGCTTCGCTCATCCGCCCTACGTGCTTGAGGAGAACCCATGGCCGCTTCCGCCCCCGTCTCGCCGACCGGTCACTTCACGCCGCGCAACGAATGGCTCGCGCGCCATACCGAGGCGGTGCTGGAGCCCGATCTGCCGATCGTCGACCCGCACCACCACCTCGTCGAGCGGCCCGAGACCGGGCGGTACCTGCTGCCGGAGCTGCTGGCCGATACCGGCAGCGGCCACAACATCGTCGGCACGGTCTATCTCGAATGGCTGTCGATGTACCGCGCGCACGGCCCGGCCGAGATGAAGCCGGTCGGCGAGATCGAGTTCGCCAACGGCGTCGCGGCGATGGCGGCGAGCGGCATCTACGGCAAGACCAAGGTGTGCCACGGGATCGTCGGGTATGCCGACCTGGCGCTCGGCGGCGCGGTCGAAAAGGTGCTGGAGGCCGAGGTCGTGGCCGGCGGCGGTCAAGTTGGCAAGCCGGGAGGAGGGCGGTTCAAGGGCATCCGCTACATCTCGGCGACCGATCCGGACCAGGCCGCCTGGGGGTCGCCGGTGACGCGGGCGCCGGGAATGCTGGCGCAGCCGAAGGTGCGCGAGGGCTTCGCCAAGCTGGCGCCGCTTGGCCTCGTCTTCGATTCGTTCATGTTCCACCCGCAGCTCGGCGACCTGATCGACCTCACGCGGGCCTTTCCCGAGACGCCGATCGTGCTCGACCATGTCGGCGGAGCGATCGGGCTCGGGCGCTACAAGGGCAAACGCGACGAGGTGTTCGCCGAATGGAACGGGCGGATCAAGGAGCTCGCGGCCTGCCCGAACGTGCATGTAAAGCTCGGCGGGCTCGGCATGCGCGTCTTCGGCTTCGATGTCCATGAGCAGCCGGAACCGCCGAACTCGGAGAAGCTGGCCGGGCTGTGGCGGCCCTATATCGAGGCGTGCATCGCCGCGTTCGGCCCCGAGCGGTCGATGTTCGAAAGCAACTTCCCGGTCGACAAGGGGAGCGGGAGCTATCAGGTGTTCTGGAACGCGTTCAAGATCATCGCCAAGGGCTGCTCGGCCAGCGAAAAGACCGCGCTGTTCTCCGGCACCGCCAGCAAATTCTACAAATTGGGGGCGTGACGATGGCGCAATCGGCTCCCAACCCGAACTACCACGTACGCCCCGACTGGCTCGCCGGCCGCACCGAGGAGGTGTTGGAGCCCGACTTGCCGATCGTCGACCCGCACCATCATCTGTGGGACCGCGCCGAGACCGGCCGGTATCTGCTCGACGATTTGCTCGGCGACCTCAATAGCGGGCATAACATCACGACAACCGTGTTCCTCCAGTGCCACTCGATGCACCGCGCCGACGGGCCTGAGGAGATGAAGCCGGTCGGCGAGGTCGAGTTCGTCAACGGCGTCGCGGCGATGGGCGCGAGCGGCAATTACGGCAAGACGCGCATCTGCGACGGCATCGTCGGCACCGCCGATCTGGAGCTCGGCGCGGCCGTCGAAAAGGTGTTGCAGGCCGAGATCGCCGCCGGCGGCGGCCGGTTCCGCGGCATCCGCTACATCAACGCGACCGACGCCAAGGCGGCCGAGCAGCTGACGCAGTTCCGCCGTCCGGGCCTGCTGCTCGACGCGAAGGTGCGCGAAGGGTTCGCCCGGCTCGCGCCGCTCGGCCTCAGCTTCGACGCGTGGATGTACCACCCGCAGCTTCCGGAGCTCGTCGACCTCGCGCGGGCGTTTCCGGAGACGCCGATCGTGCTCAACCATGTCGGCGGCGCGATCGGGCTGGGGCCTTATGCCGGACAGCGCGAGGAGGTGTTCGCCGAGTGGAGCGGGCATATCCGCGCGCTCGGAACATGCCCGAACGTGTATGTGAAGCTGGGCGGGCTCGGCATGCGGATGTTCGGGTTCGACGTGCAAGCCCAGGATTTACCGCCAACCTCGGAACGGCTGGCCGAATTGTGGCGCCCTTATCTCGAAACCTGCATCGCCGCATTCGGCGTCGACCGCTCGATGTTCGAAAGCAACTTCCCGGTCGACAAGACGAGCTGCAGCTACCGCGCGCTGTGGAACGCGTTCAAGCGCGTCGCCAAAGGCTGCTCGGCAGGGGAGAAAGCGGCGCTGTTTTCGGGGACGGCGACGAAGTTCTACCGGCTGTAACGCGCGCAGAACCTCTATTTGCGTGTCATTGGGAGGAGCGAAGCGACGCGGCAAGCTCGTGCGGAGGAGGCTCCTTCGGCCCGAGATTGCTTCGCTGCGCTCGCAATGACACCTCAAACCGGCCGAACGCACTCTATTTCGCTTTTGCCTTCGCCGCTGCTTGCGCTTCGTCCAACGCCGCCTTCAGCGCCGCGTCGTCGGGCTTCAGCTTGACCGCGCGCTGGTAGGCATCGACCGCCTTGTCGGGTTCGCCGAGCACCATGTACGAGCGGCCGAGGCGGGACCAGCCTTCGGGGTCGTCGGGGTGTTCCTGCAATTTCGCGGCTAGGCCGGCCACCATGCCGCGGATCGTCGCCTCGCGCTGTTCGGCGGTGGGCTCCGGCGTCGGCGCGGGCAGGGGTTTGCCGGACGAGGTTTTCAGCGTCGCGGGGTCGACCCCCGCCTGCTTCGCGGTCTCGGCGATGCGACGGCGCAGCAGCGGCATGTATTGGGCGTCGGGAGCGGAATCGCCGGCGAGGTCGACCCAGCTTTGCAGCGCCGCCTTGGTGTCCCCGTGCTGCAAGGAAGCCAGCGCGAGATAGTAGCGGGAGCGCGGCGCCGCATCGGGGTCTTTGAGCGATGCTTCGAAATCGCGCCGGGCGGCGGCGGTGACGGTGCCGCCGGCCTCGAGCACCAGCGCCTCGCCCCAATCGCCGACGATGTCGGGGCGTTGGTTCGACAATTCGACGGCGCGGCGATAGGCGTCGGCGGCGTCGTGGTAGCGGCCGAGATCGATCTCCGACCGGCCCATCAGCACCCACCCGGCGAGGTCGTCGGGGTGATCGTGCAGGTGCAGCGCGAGCTGTGCGACCGCCTTGCCCATATCGGCATGCGGGTCGGCCGCCTGGGCTTGGGCGCGACGCGAGGCGAACGGGTCGTCGGGCAGCGACGGCGAGCCGAGCTGCCAATAAAGCGCCCAGGCGGCGAACGGCAAGGCCAGCACCGCAACGGCGATCACCGCGAGCGAAGCCCGCGACGCGCGCGGCGCGGCCGTCGCGGGCGGCAGGGCGAGCATGCGCCGGCCGATCTCGGCGCGGGCGGAGGCGGCGTCGTCGGCGCCGAGCACGCCGCGCTCGATGTCGCGGTCGATCTCGGCAAGCTGGTCGCGATAGACGGCGAGATTGTACGCCTCGCTCGACGGGGCCGGTCGCTGCCGCCATAGAAGCGGCGCCACCACCAGCGCCATCGCCAGCACGGTCAGCGCCAGCAGCGTCATCGCAAAGCCGAGGCTCACGGCTCGGCACCGTCTTCGAGGAGCGCGGCAAGCCGGCGCTGCTCGTCGTCGCTGAGCGGCGGGGTCGGGCCCGGCGTCGGTCGGCTGCGGTAGAACCGCCACACGATCCCGCCGCCGATCAGCAGCAGGATCGCCGGCCCACCCCACAGCAGCGCCGTGCTCCATTCGACCGGCGGGCGCAGCAGCACGAAATCGCCGTAGCGCGAATGGATGTAGTCGATGACCTGCCGGTCGGTATCGCCGGCGGCGATGCGCTGGCGCACCAGCACGCGCAGATCGTGCGCGAGGTCGGCCTCGGAATCCTCGATCGACTGGTTGCGGCAGACGAGGCAGCGCAGCTCCTCGCCGACATGCCGCGCCCGCGCCTCGAGCGCCGGCTCCTTCAGCATCTCGTCCGGCCGCACCGCCCAGGCCGGCGCCGCGGCCAGGACGAGCATGAGGATTGCGCAGGCCAGCCGGATCATTGCTGCAGCCGCGTGACGAGCGGCAGGATCGTCTTGTCGATGTCGTTCCGGGTCAGCGGCCCGACATGCTTGTAGCGGATGCGGCCGGCGCGATCGACAAGGAACGTCTCGGGCACGCCGTACATGCCCCAATCGATGCCGACCTGGCCACTATCGGCGCCGATCTTCGTATAGGGGTCGCCGAGCTTGCCGATCCAGGCGAGCGCGTCGTCGGGCTTGTCCTTGTAGTCGATGCCGTAGATCGGCACGCGTTTTTGCTGGGCGAGCGCCAGCAGCGCCGCATGCTCCTCGCGGCACGGGACGCACCATGAGGCGAACCCGTTGACGAGGCTGACATGACCCTTGAGATCGGCGGTCGAAAACCCGTCGCTGCGCCCGGGCAGCGGCGGCAGCGAGAATTGCGGCGCCTCTTCGTCGATCAGCGGCGACGGCAATACCATCGTGTCGATCCCGAGCCCGCCATAGAACGCCCAGGCTATCAGACCGAACACGATGACCGGCGCGATGTAGGCAAGGCGCAGCCGCCTCATTCGGCCGCCTGCGCCCCCGGTGCGACGGCCGTGCGCCGCCGCCGCGTCGGGGCGCCGACCCGGTGGCGCCGGTCGGTCAGCGACACGATCCCGCCGAACGCCATCGCGAGGCCGCCGAGCCAGATCAACGGCACCAGCGGGTTGTAGTAGAGCCTGAGCGTATAGGCGCCCTTGCCGTCGGTGTCGCCGATCACGGCGTAGACATCCGACAGCAGGTTGGTGCGGATGGCGACATCGGTCGCGGTGCTGTTCTCGACCGTGTAGAAGCGCTTTTCCGGGTTCATCTCGCGGACCAGCTCGCCGCCGCGCGTGAGGCGCATGTCGGCGCGCATCGCGACATAATCGGGTCCGCGCACCTCGCCGACCCGGTCGAGCGTCAGCGTGTACCCGGCGAGGTCGAACGAGTCGCCGGGATGCGCCGAGACGATCTTTTCCTGGGTCCACGCCACCGAGCCGGTAATCCCCGCGATCACCAGCGCCATGCCGCCATGGGCGAAAGTCATGCCCCATGCCGCGCGCGGCAGGCGGATCGCCCGGCGCAGCGACACCATCGCGGGCTCGCGGAACAGCGCGACGCGGTCGGCGAGCTCGACCGCAGTGCCGACGAGCAGCCATGCCGCCAACGCGAGGCCGCAGGCCGGCCACACCGATTTGACCCCGGCAAGCACCAGCGTCGCGGCCATCGCCAGCGCGGTCGCTGCGAACGCAAATTTAAGCCGCGCCAAGGCCGCGCCCAAATCGCCGCGCTTCCACGGCAGCATCGGCCCGACCGCCATCGCGATCAGCAGCGGCACCATGATCGGGCCGAAGGTCAGATTATAGTAGGGCGGCCCGACCGAGACCTTCTCGTGGACGACCACGTCGAGGAAAAGCGGGTAGAGCGTACCGAGAAACACCGTCGCCGCCGCGCAGGCGAGGAGGATGTTGTTGAGAAGCAGCGCCCCCTCGCGCGAGATCGGCGCGAACAGGCCGCCGCCTTGCAGGCTCGGCGCGCGGATCGCGTAGAGCAGCAGCGCGCCGCCGGTAAAGATGCTCAGCAGCAGCAGGATGAAGACGCCGCGCCGCGGGTCTGAGGCGAAGGCGTGGACCGAGGTGAGGACGCCCGAGCGCACCAGGAACGTGCCGACCAGGCTCAGCGAAAACGTCACGATCGCGAGGAGGATCGTCCAGCTTTTGAGCGCCTCGCGTTTTTCCACGACGATCGCCGAGTGCAACAGCGCGGTGCCGGCGAGCCACGGCATGAACGACGCGTTCTCGACCGGATCCCAATACCACCACCCGCCCCACCCGAGGGTGTAATAGGCCCACCAGCTTCCCATCGCGATGCCGACGGTCAGCGCGCACCAGGCGGCCAGCGTCCACGGCCGCACCCAGCGCGCCCAGGCCGGGTCGACCCGCCCCTCGATCAGCGCGGCAATGGCAAAGCAGAACGAGATCGAAAACCCGACATAGCCGAGATAGAGGCAGGGCGGATGAAAGGCGAGGCCGCGATCCTGCAAGAGGGGGTTGAGCCCGTCGCCGTCGACCGGAGCCGGCAGCAGCCGCAGGAACGGGTTCGACGTGAACAGGATAAAGGCGAGAAACCCGATCCCGATCATCGCCTGCACCGCCAATACCCGCGCCCTCAACGCCGGCGGCAAGTTGCGGCCAAACACGGCGACCGCGGCGCCGAACAGCCCGAGGATGAACACCCACAACAGCATCGACCCTTCGTGGTTGCTCCACACGCCGCTGATCTTGAACAGCATCGGCTTGTTGCTGCTCGAATTGGTCGCGACATTGACGAGCGAGAAGTCCGACACCGCGTAGGCGTGCATCAGCGCGAAAAACGCGATCGCGATAAAGACGAACTGGCCGACCGCCGCCGGCCGCGCCACGCCGATCAGCACCGCATCGCCGCGCGCCGCGCCATAGAGCGGCAACACCGCCTGCAGCACGGCAACGCAAAGCGCGAGCACCAGGGCGAAATGCCCGATCTCATTTATCATGCAGCCGTTGTACGAGCAGCGACGCTGTTACGGCAACAGCGCCGCGTGTCGCGGCCGGCCCTCACCCGCCGATCCCCGGCTAGCGCCGGGGTCGGCACCCTCTCCCGCCATGCGGGCGAGGGGATAGCGCGACGCGTGACGGGTGAGGGCGCGGGCGCAGCGAGGCGGGGTCCTAACCCGCGAGCAGCATCGCCGTCAGCTCCGCCGGCATGCTCAGCATCGGGTAGTGGCCGGTGTCGAGCGTGGCGAACGAGGCGCCGAGCTTTTCGGCGGTGCGGCGCTGGTGCGCTTCGCCGGGGTTCTGGGCCTTGGTGCACCAGATCACGCTGGCCTTCCACTTCTGGTCCCAGAAGCTGTCGAGCTTGACCGGGCTGTCGTAGATCCCGGTCGGGTGCATCGTATAGCGTTCGAGCGCCCAGGCCCGATTCTTGGGATCAAGATCGGCGAACAGGCGATTCTCGGCGTCCTCACGGGTCGGGCCGGTCACGATCCCCTGAGTGACGGCGGACGAGCGGACGATGTCGCGGATCTTCTCACCGCTCAGCAGCGCCAGCGCGTCGACAAAGACGAGGCGGCCGATGCGGTCGCGCGCCAGCTCGGCGACCCGGCAGGCGACCATCCCGCCCGAGCTGGTGCCGACCAGCACCACATCGTGCAAATCCTCGTAGAACAAAAGCTGCGCGATCTCGTCGGCATGGGTCTCGGTATTGATGCCGGCGCGGGCCTGGTCCTTGCGCTCGCCGCAGCCGTCGAGGCTCGGCGCATAGACCGCGTGACCGGCCGCGCGCAGCCGGGTCGCCACATCCTTCCAAATCCAGCCGCCCTGGTACGAGCCGTGGATCAGCACGTAATTCGCCATGTTCTGTTCTCCCTGGACCGCGGGCGTCTCGCCCGCACCCTCAAAAAAATGCGGGCGGGACGCCCGCGCTCCTCTAACTGCCGCCGCCGGTGACGTCGATCGTCTCGCCGGTGACGAAATCGGCGTCTTGCGAGGCGAGGAAACAGATGACCCGCGCCTGGTCGACCGCCTCGGCGACGCGGCGCAGCGGGGTCTTGTCGATCTCGGCGGCTTGCGCCTCTTGGCTGCGCCGCTCCCAATGCGGGCGGATGCGCTCGGTCAGCGTGACGCTCGGCGCGATCGCGTTGATGTTGATGCCGTAGGGGCCGAGCTCGTAGCTGAGCTTTTTGGTAAACGCGATGATCCCGCCCTTGGCCGTGGCATAGGCGGCGCTGGACGAGACGCTGCGGCCGCGCCCGGCGATCGAGGCGAGGTTGACGATCTTGCCGCTGCCCTGCCTCTGCATCACCGGCACGACCGAGTTGGTGAACAGAAACGTGCCGTTGAGGTTGAACTGGATCAGTTTCTCCCAATCCTCAAAGCTCAGCTCGTGCACCGCCGCGCCCGATTTGGCGATGATCGTGCTGCCGCCGACCGCGTTGACGAGGATGTCGATGCGCCCGTGCTCGGCGGCGACCGCGTCGACGAGGTCGCGGACCTGCTTGGGGTCGAGCGCGTCGCAAACCCAGCCGCTGGCGCGGCCGCCGGCGGCGCGAATTTCCGCCATCGCCTTTTCCAGCCGCTCCTCGTGGTTGTCGACGCCGACGACGATCGCGCCCTCACGGCCCATGATGTCGGCGGTCGCCCGGCCGATCCCGCTCGCCACCGCGGTGATCAAGGCGACCCGATCGGTAAACCGCATCGCTTCCCCCCATCGTTGCTACCAGGCATTCTGATGGGCGAGCGATTCCTGTCAACGTGGGAGCAACAGATGCAGATCGGTATCCACCTGCCGCATGCCGGCAGCCAGGCGTCGCCGGCCCTGATCAAGCGCTTTGCGCAGCAGGCCGAGGCGATGGGGCTGAGCGATGTGTGGGTCAGCGAGCACATCATCGTGCCGCGCGCGCAATTCCCGCGCTCGCCGCTGTTCTACGACCCGGTGCTGACGCTGACCTGGGTCGCGGCGGTAACCGAACGGGTGCGGCTCGGCACCAGCGTTTTGGTCTTGCCGATGCGGCACCCGCTGCCGCTGGCGAAGGAATTGTCGACGCTCCACAACCTCTCGGGCGGCCGGCTCATCTGCGGCGTCGGCGTCGGTTGGCTGGAGCCGGAATTCGCCGCGCTCGGCAGCCCGTTCCACGAGCGCGGCAAGCGCATGGACGAAGGCATCGCGATGATGAAGGCGGTGTGGTCGGAGGACCCCGTATCGTTTGACGCGAAGGTGATCCCGGCCGTCATCAAGGACATGACGATGCTGCCGCAGCCGATCTCGCCGATCCCGATGTGGCACGGCAGCCGGTCCGAGGCCGCGCACCGCCGCACGGTCAGGGTCGGCGACGGCTGGCACGGCAGCCAGGTCAACCCCGAGCAGGCGGCCGAAGTGGTCAAGCGCCTGCGCCGCGACCGCCCCGAACCCGGCTTCACGATCTCGGTGCGCTATCACTGGGACGGCAAGGATATCGGCATGGCCCGCGGCCACGTCGCCGCCTACGAAGCCGCCGGCGTCCAGCACATCATGGTCCACCCGCAGGACCGGGAGGTTGACGACTGGGATACGGTGATCGCCGGGGTGGGAAAACTCGCCGCCGGCTAGGCCGCCAGCGGGTTTTCCCATCGCAGGCCCGGAAAGCAGGCGAAACCGCGATCGGCCGAGCACAGGCTAAGCCCGTGCCCGATCGCGATCGCGGCCAAGTGGGCGTCATGGACGAGGTTCGCACGGGCTCCGGTCGCGGCGATCAACTCGCCCAATATCTCGGGATGGCGTTCGGTCGGTGCCGGGACCCACACGCGGCCTTGATCAAGCCACGCTACGATTTGGCTCCAGGCGTCGGCGATCGACACGGGCCGCGGCAGCGCCCGCGGGTTGGTCACGACGCGCAGGAACGCCAGAAGGCTTTCCCACGGCAATCCGACGCCGTGGCTTCCGGAGAGCTGCTTGTCGAGCCAATTTCTGGCTCGCGAATGCTGGGTAAATCCTTCGATCGACGCGTAGATCAGCAAGTTCGCATCAATGAGCATCAACGGAAAGACTCGCCCTCGATGAGTGCAAGGACCTCTGCGATGTTGTCGATGTTGTCGATCAGCGGCGGCCCCGCATCGAACGTCTTGGTATGGAAAGGCTTGTGCCGCGGCTCGATGACAAGGGTTTTCAGCCCTTGCCGCAGCGCCTCGTTCACGAGGCTTTTCAGGCTCGCGTTGCGTTCCTTGCGGAGCCGTTCAAGCTGAACGGCGATGTCGGGGTCGATTGTCAGCGTAGTTCGCATGACGCATAAATAAAACCGTTGATGTCTCGATGTCAAAGCTGCGAGTCATTCGGAGGAAACCGCCATGCCGAGCTTCAAGCCGACCCCCGATCTCGACATGCACTATCAGGTCGACGAGTTCACCGATCCGTGGCTGAAGCCCGAGACCGTGCTGATGCTGCACGGCAATGCCGAAAGCGGCCTCGCGTGGTGGGGGTGGGTGCCGACGCTGGCGCGGCATTACCGGGTCGTGCGGCCGGATATGCGCGGGTTTGGGCAGTCGACGCCGATGCCGCGCGATTTTCCCTGGACGCTCGACCGGCTGGTCGAGGATTTCTGTGCGTTGATGGACCATCTCGGGGTCGAGCGGGTTCACCTCGTCGGCGCCAAGATCGGCGGCACCATCGCCCGCGCCTTTGCCGGGCGGCGGCAGGACCGGGTCAAGACGCTGACGGTCGTCGGCACGCCCCCGCCGTTCCGCGCCGAGGCCGCCGCGAATGTCGGTGCGACGGTCAAGATGTTCGAGGATCACGGCGTCGAGTACTGGGCGCGGCAGAACATGGCCAACCGGCTCGGCAGCGCCTTTCCGAAAGAGGGGTTCGATTTCTGGGTCGAGTACATGTCCCGCACCGCGGCCTCGACGCAGATCGGTTTTATGCCGACGATCGCGATCGCGGACATCCGGCCCGACATCCCCAACATCAAATGCCCGACCCTGGTCATCACGACCGAGAATAGCGGCCTCGGCCCGGTCTCGGTGATGCGCGCGTGGCAGGAGCAGATACCGGGGTCGGAATTGGTCGTGCTGCCCGGGGATTCGTACCACGTCGCGGCGACCCACGCGGAGCCGTCGGTCAAGGCGACGCTGGAGTTTCTGGGGCGCCGGGGCTAACCCTCACCCGGCTCGCTGCGCGAGCTGTCCCTCTCCCGCAAGCGGGCGAGCGGCCTGTTTTTCTTCCCTCTCCCGCAATGCGAGGGCTTTGCGGAAGGGCGGGTTTTCGTGGATTGTCCGGGTGGGGGGTTTTTTTCACGATCGGGGGAACAGGTTTT
>DATAUV010000120.1:0-97242 GCA_036268075.1 Allostellaceae bacterium
CTCGGCGACGAGCCGCTCGTCACCTACGGCATCCACAGTTTCGGCAAGCGTATCGTCAACTTCAAGGAATGAGGAGGAAACCCCATGGCCGATATCCGACGCATCGACACGACGCAGCCGCCCGGCCCGCGCATGAGCCGCGCGGTCATCCACGACAACCGCGTGTTCCTCGCCGGGCTCACCGCCAGCGACCCAAGCCAGGATGTCGCCGGCCAGACCCGGCAGATCCTGGACAAGATCGACCATTACCTGAAGGAAGCCGGCACCGACAAATCGAACCTCTTGACCGCCAATCTGTGGATCAAGGACATGGCCCTGTTCTCGCAGATGAACGCGGTGTGGAACGACTGGGTCGATCCCGCCAACCCGCCCTGCCGCGCCTGCGTCCGCGCCGACATGGCCCGGCCCGAGGTGCTGGTCGAGATCATGGTGACGGCGGCTAAATAGCTGCCCTCTTCGTCATCCCGGCGCAGGCCGGGACCCACGGTTCAAACGCACGAACGGCGGACAAGTGGGTCCCGGCCTGCGCCGGGATGACGGTGTTGATGAGGTTGAAGGTTTGGATACGAGTAACCAGCAGCAAGATTGGCCAGGCCCGCTCGCGGGCGTCCGGGTCGTCGACCTGACGCGGGTGCTTGCCGGCCCGTTCGCGACGCAGAACCTCGGCGATCTCGGCGCCGAAATTCTGAAGATCGAGCCGCCCGGCGCCGGTGACGAAACCCGCCGCTTTCCGCCGTTTGTCGACGGCGAAAGCCATTATTTCCTCGGCATCAACCGCAACAAGAAAAGCCTCGTCGTCGATCTCCAGCACGACAAGGGCAAGGAGATCCTGCGCCGGCTCGTCGCGACCGCCGACATCCTGGTCGAGAACTACCGGCCCGGCGTCATGGAGAGACTCGGGCTCGGCTATGCGGCGCTCAGCGAGATCAACCCGCGGCTCATTTATTGCGCGATCAGCGGGTTCGGCCTGTCGGGGCCGCTGCGCGACAAGCCGTCCTTCGACATCGTGACCCAGGCGATGACCGGCGCGCTCTCGATCAACGGCGAGCGCGGGCGGCAGGCGGTCAAGCTCGGCATCCCGCTCGGGGACATGGTCGGCGGCGTCTTCGGCCCGATCGCGATCCTCTCCGCCCTCTACGAGCGGCACATGACCGGCAAGGGACGGCTGATCGACATCAGCCTCCATGACGGGCTCATCGGCATGCTCGGCTATTTCGCCCAACTCGGCTTTATCACCGGCGAAGACCCGCCGCCGATGGGGTCGAGCCACCCGAACATCGTGCCCTATGGCAGCTTTCCGACCGCGGATGGGGCGGTGATCATCGCGGTGCTGTCGGAATCGTTCTGGGGCAAATTGTGCGAATGCCTGGGGCGGCCGGAACTCACCAACGACCCGCGCTATTCGAGCCCGGCGTTGCGACGCGAGCGGCGCGAAGAGGTCGATGCGGCGATCGGCGACGTTACCCGCACCCGCACGACCGCCGAATGGCAGCAGCGCCTGACCGAATACGACGTGCCGAACGCACCCGTCCTCGGTATCACCGCCGCGCTGTCGCATCCGCAGGCGCTGGCGCGCGAGATGGTGGTCGAGGCCGAGCACGCGACGATCGGGCCGATCAAGGTCGTCGGCCGGCCGATCAAGTTTCCCGGCGCGCCGCAGCGCCCGGTGACGGCCCCGCCGATTTTCGGCCAGCATACGGAAGAGGTGTTGCGCGACCTGCTCGGCTATGGCGAGGCGGAGATCGCGGCCTTGCGCCGCGACGGCGTCATCGATCGGGCCGCGCCGTCCTGAACGAGCGCCAGTTGGCGGCGAGATAGGCGATCACGGCGAGCGCGCCCATCGCCGGCGGCACCACGGCGATCGCCTGGGTCGCGTCGGCGAAGAGCGAGCACAGCGCCGTGCCGGCAAAACCCATCCCCATCTGCAGGCTGCCCATCAGCGCCGAGGCCGACCCGGCGTTGCGCGGGAAGAGCGCCAGCGCGGCGGTCGTCACCCCCGGCATGATGAACGCAAAGCCGAGCATCCACACGCACATCGGCGCGATGATCTGGACGATGCCGATGCCGAGGAAGGTGATGCTCAGCGTCAGCGCGATCGCCGCGCTCAGCACCATCAGCGCGCCGCACAGCACCAGCCGCGTCATCGTCACGTAGCGCAACAGCCGGTTGGTCGCGAGCGAGCCGAGCAGATACGACACCATCAGCGTCGCCGTCACGCAGCCGAAAACCGGGCTCGACAGCCCGAGCTTCCCCATCAGCACAAACGGCGCCAGCGTCTGCGAGGCGTAAAACCCGCCGATCGACAGCGCGGTCAGCACGACCTGGCTGACAAATCCGCGCGAGGTCAGGAGCGTCGCGTAGTTGACGACGATCGAGCGCAGCCGCGTCGCCCGCGCGTCACGATGCAGGTTGGTCTCGGGGAACCACCACACCAGCGCCAGCAGCACCGCGCCGTATACCGCGAGGATCGCGAACAGCGCGCGCCACGTCGTCACCGTGATGAGGGCCCCGCCGAGGATCGGCGCCGCCGCCGGCGCGACCGACAGGATAAGGCTCATCAGCGAGATGATCCGCGCCGCGCCATTGCCGGCAAAGCGGTCGACCACCATCACCCGCGACAGCGCGACGCCGCCGCACGCGCCCATCCCCTGCACCAGCCGCCCGCCGATCAGCATCCCGATCGAGCTCGACCCGGCGCAGATCGCCGACCCGATCACATAGAGCGCGAGACACGCGAGCAGCACCGGCCGCCGCCCGAGCCGGTCCGACAGCGGCCCGCATAAAAGCTGCGCCGTGGCAAACCCGAACAGATAAACCGTGATCGTCGCCCGGACGCCGCTTTCGCTCGTATGCAGCGCGGCGATCAGCATCGTCATCGCCGGGGTATAAAGGCTGATCGACAGCGGCCCGACCGCGATCAGCAGCGCGCCGACCAGCGTCATGCGCAGCGGCGTCAGCACCGCCGGCGCCGCGCTTTGCTGCGCCGCAGTATCCGCAAGCCGCCGCCCGCGCGGCCGATCCCAGGCAAGGATGCTCAAAAAACCTACTCCGCGGCGGGCGCATGCGCCCCAATAACTGCGGAGGCATATAATACGTGAGGCTTATGATCTGGTCGGCGTTTTTTGCACTGCACAAATGCGGTGATGGCTTCGCGTCGCTCAGCCCATCCTACGAGCCCGGGATTGCAGGATGGTTGAGCGCAGCGGAACCCATCGATACTTGCGTCAGCGCCAAAGCCTTGTTTCACCACCGAGGACACAGAGGACAGGAAGATTCCCGGCCCCTCTGTGTCTCTGTGGTGAACCCCTTTGATGGGTTTCTACGCTCTACCCATCCCACGGCACCGAACTTGTAGGATGGGTAGAGCGCAGCGAAACCCATCGATGCTTGCACCCTCAGGTCGGGTGTTTGAACCGCGTCACCAGCCCGGCGGAACCCTTGACGTGGCTGGTTGGCGTGCCGGCCCCAAGCGCGGTGGCCAGTTCTTCGCGGGTCATGCCTGGCTGCAGGGCTTTCGGGTCGAGGTCGGTGGCGATCAGCGTCCAAGTGTAGTGGTGCCAGTCGGTGCCGGGCGGTGTGCCGGGGCCGGTATAGACGCCGACGCCCATCGTGCTCTTGCCGCCGACAAACTTGTCGGAGGGCTTGCCGAGCTCGCCCTCGGCAAACCCCTTCACATCCGCCGGGATGCCGTACAGCACCATGTGCGACACGCCGGCCGGCGCGCGGCCCTCGGGGTCGAACAGCAGGAGAGCAAAGCTCTTCGTTCCCGCCGGCACGCCGGACCAGGCGAGCGGCGGCGACACGTTCTCGCCGACGCAGTTCGGGCTGCGCTGTTTGTCGCCGCATGCGTTCTTGACCGCCAGCGTGCCGTTGTCCTGGATCGCCGACGAGGTCAGCGTCAGCACCTCGGCCTTGGCTGTCGGTGCGCACAGGACCGCAAGCGCCATCGCGGCGGCCGCTACTCCAACACCGAGCTTCATCACGGTACCCTCCCTTGTTGGAGCGCGGGCGTGTCGCCCGCATCTTAACGAAGGGCGGGCCGGACGCCCGCGCTCCTGTCGATCGCTACTCCGCCGCGTGCGCGGCAAAGGCCGGCAGTTCGGCCCGGTCGACCCGCGCCATCGGCTGCGGCCACCAATGGTCTTCCCACTCAGAATGGATGTGGGAGAGCCGCGGCAGCACCTTTTCGGCAAACAGCTTGGTGTTGTACTTGGCCAGCTCCTTGCCCATGTTGCCGAACTGCAAAAGCATCATCAGATGGCCGACATTGAGGCTGGTCGCCACCTCGGTGAGCTGTTCTACAACCTCGTCGGGTGAGCCGATGATCACATAGCCGCGATCGACGATGTCCTCCATGCTGGTCGTGGCGCGCGCCTTCTGCCGCGCGTCGAGGCTGGCGGCGCGGCCGATCTGGCCCTGGATGCCGGCGCGCTGGGTCGCCTCGGTGATGTAGCCCGGCGGGTTCGCCCATTTCGCGTCGACGCGCAGGCAGCGGCCGTAGAAATACTCGGCCGGCTCGGCATAAAGCTCCATCGCCTGCTCGCGGCTCTCGGCGACGCCGACGAATTGGAGGAAACCGGCGCGGTGCGGATTGAGGTCCTTGCCGAGACGCTTCATCTCCTCCCAGAACCCGGTCATCGTCGCCTGGCCGTCCTTGTACCCAAAATAGGACAGGTAGGCGTAGACGTAGTCCATCTTGGCGCACCACTGCCACGTCTCGACCGACCCGCCGCCCGGGATCCACACCGGCGGGTGCGGCCGCTGGATCGGGCGCGGCCAGATGTTGACGTAGCGCTGCTGGTTGTAGCGGCCGTTGAAGGCGAACGTGTCGGGCGCGGTCCACGCCTTCATGACGAGGTCGTGCGCCTCGAGATACCGCTCGCGCAGCATCGACGGGTTCTGTCCGTAGGCAAAGCAGGTGTCCATCGGCGTGCCCACCGGGAACCCGGCGATGAGGCGACCGCCCGAGATGCAGTCGATCATCGCGAATTCTTCGGCCACGCGGGTCGGCGGGTTGTAGAGCGCGAGGCTGTTGCCCATCACGCAGATCGCCGTATCCGTCGTCCGCCGCGCCAGCGACGAGGCGATCAAATTCGGCGACGGCATCAGCCCGTACCCGTTCGAGTGATGCTCGTTGACGCAAACGGCGTCGAACCCGCATTCGGCGGCGAATTCGAGTTCGTCCATGAAGTCGTTGTACATGTGATGCGCGCGCCGGGGGTCGAACAGCGACGAATGGATGTCGACCCAGACCGACGGATGCTTCTCGCGGAAATCGTCGGGAAGCTCGGTGTACGGCATCAAGTGGAACCACATCAGCTTCATGGCGTGCTCCGTGCGTCGTCTCGCGGAAGAGTAGCTTGTAGGATGGGTAGAGCGAAGCGAAACGAAACCCATCGATGCGTGGTGCCTGAGGTGATGGGTTTCGCTTCGCTCTACCCATCCTACAAGCTCGGGACCTGCTACGAGTTGCCGGCCGCGCGGCGTGCGCGGATCTCGGTCGACGACGTGTCGAAGCGGAAACGATGCTCGGGGATTTCGCTGAACAGCTCAGCGTATCGCGGCGGTACGGGGATGTCGGCGAGGGCGCGGATGCGGCCGGCCCCGTCGAGGCGCACGGCGACCAGGAAGCTACTGCCGGAATTGGCGATTTCGTCGATGGCGGCGTGCATCCGCGCTTCGTCGTCGCCGTAATATTTCCGCACGAACAGGCGCTCCGCGGTATCCGCGCCGATCACGAAAATCGCCCCGGGAAAGAGGCGCGATTTTTCGAGGAAGGTGGGGGCTCGCGTCAGCTCGACCGGCGCCTTCCAGGCGAATTGCGCGAGGCGGTGCCTGACCGTCCCGGCCGCCAGCGGCGGCTTGTCGACGTTGGTGACGGAGATTTCGAAGGCGACGGGCTGCTGCCTGAGTTCCTCGGCGATCCGGGCCAGCAGGGCGTGTCCCGCATGCATCGGGTTGAACGACCCCGGGAACAGCACGAGGGGCGACGGCGCCGACAGCGTCATTTGGCCATCGGGCCGGACGGTGACGCGGTCGATTTCGCCGGCGAGGAGCCGGTCGATCGGGTCCGCGGGCGCGGCGGCCGTCTCCGCATAATGCTCGTCCGCGTCGAGGAGGCTCCGCGGCGACGGCGCGGCGACCCCGCAGGCGCGGGCCAGCCACAGGATTATCGCGCACGACACGAGGTCTTCCTCGCCGGCGCGGTCGCGGCGGCCCTTGGCCAGGACGCCGGTGCAGTGCCCGACGCCGGCGGCGTTGGCGAAGGCGATGTGATACCGATGCTCGCCTCGACGCGGGCGGTCGCTCACCAATGCCGCGGTCGCGCCGAGACCCACCAGGTCGGTGCCGGCCGGCATCAGCCTGGCCGCGCGCGCCCGCATGCCGTGCGCCATGGCGATCGCGGTGTCGGCGCTGCTCGCCTGGGCCGGGCCAAAGCCGAGCAGCGCCTCAAGCGCCAGCTCGTCATAGGGCACCTGCGCCTCGATCAAGAGCCGCGAGCCGCCCGGAACGCGCAGCAACTCGCCGATCGCCCCGCTGCCGCCCCCGGTGATCGCGAGAGCGGCCTTGGGGCCGGAGCCCTGCACGGCGGAGATCAATTGCCGCCACGCGGCGTCCGAGGGGCTCATGGGAGGTCTGCTAACCCGTCATCCGTGCAAAGGCATCGCTTGGCTTGAGCGTGCGGTAGGTGTCGACCCCGACGGCGGTCCGTCGCGCAAAGCGTTGGGTTGATGACTCCACGCGCACCTCATGGCCGAGCCCTCCGCCGGAAAAGCTGTCCCCGAGTCTGTCATTCCGAGCGCAGCGAGGCAATCTCGCGCCGGCCCCGCGTGCCCGACCGAGATTGCCGCGTCGGCTTCGGCTCCTCGCGATGACGGCCGCTCACATCGTCATCCCTTTCATCGACGGCGCCGGCGCGACCTTGGCGGTCGCCGACTTGCTGCCGCCGTCGGGCACCTTGGCGACGAGGCGGACGGTGCCGTCATCGTCGAATTCGACGTGGAGACGGTAGGGGCCGGCGGAATCCTTGCCGCGGTATTCCCAGGTCTCGTCGGCCTGGCCCGGCATCTCGTCGCCGCAATCGTCGAACTGCACGACCCGCCACGGCGCGCCGAGCAGCGCGGTGAGTTCGGCCTTGGTGGTGCGCCCCGGCACGATCGCGGCGAGCGGGTCGCCGGCCCGCGCCGCGAGCGGCCACAGGCACAGCGCCAGCAGGACGAGCGCGAGACGCCGGGTCATTTCCCGACCGCCTTGGCCGCGTCGCCGGTCAGCGACAGGATCGTGACGCCGGTGCCGGAGCGGTCGGCGGCATAGATGTAGCCGCGGTCGTCGAATTCGACATAGTCGTTCTGCGCCGCGTTGCGGCATTTCGAGACGCCGTCGATGGTGGCGCACGACGCGATCGTGTTGGCGTTCGGGGCCTGGATGTAATAGGCGATCGGCAGCGGGTTTTTCGGGTCGCGGATGTCCCAGATGCGGGCGCCGCCATTGAACCACGAGACGCCGACGATCCGGCCGTAATACGGCGGATAGATCGCCTCGGTGACGGCATGGGCGCCGAACCGCGCGCCCTTCTCGCAGAAATCGCCCGGCATCGGCGGCACGTTGAGCGAGGCGATCGGCCACGGCGCGGCCTCGTCGGTGATGTCGAGGATCCAGGCCTCGTGCGGCTGCTGCCCCATGCAGTTGTTGGCGGTTTCCTCGGAGGCGACGACCAGAAGGTTTTTCTTCTGCGGCGTACCGTCGGCATAGTGCGACTGCTGCTCGGGCATCGGCACGCCGAGCACCGGCACCGCGCTGTGCCCGCCGTTTTCGCGGTTCATCGCGATGAACGAGACCTGCGGGTAGAGCAGATCGGCCTGGGTCGGGCTTTTGGCGCAATCGGGCGAGGCGCCGGGGTGCTTGCAGCCTTCGAGGAGTTTCTTGCGGTCGACGATCTGAATGACCCCGTTGGCGCCGACGCCATAGGGCATGTAGACGCGGTTTGCCGTCACCCCGGTCGAGATCGGGCCGTGAATGCCCGAGGGCGGGTTCATGTTGCCCTCGTAGCAATTCGGGCCGGGCGCCTTGGCGCAAGGCTGAGCCGTCGCCACATCGGCGCTGGGCTCTTGGCCGACAAGCCCGAAATCGCGGATGTAGACCGGGTTTTTCGGGTCGCTGAGATCGTAGATCTTGAGGTGCTGCTTCGACCCGCTCTGGTGCCAGCCGTCCGACGCGCTGCCGGCGACGAGGTAGGCGATGCCGGTGTCGCATTCCCACCAATTCTTGTGCGTGTTGCTGAGCCCGGAGACGATCGTCGTGAGCAACGACGGCGCGGTGGGGTCGGTCACGTCCCAGACCTGCTGCGCCTCGTCGGGGCCGACATTGCCGGCGGCGCGGAGAAGATACCATTTCCCCTTTTCGCCGCGCGGCAGCACATCGCCGCCGCACACCCGCACCATCTGCGCCCCGGCCGCCGCCACCGGACCCGAGGGGCCCGGGATGTGATGGAGGAATTTCGGGTGGGCGACATCGGTCACGTCGATGATCGAGGTGCCGTTGGCCTCGGTCTTGCCGGTCAGCGGGTTGAGCAGATTGCCGCCGAGATTGCCGAGGTAGAGGATTTCGCGGCTGCCCTGGTGCACCACCAGCGGCTGGTAGATCGGCCTCCCCTGGTTGTCGTCGAACCCCTCGACCTTCATGTTCCAGATCGATTCCCGGTCCCACGGTTTGGGCGGCGGCGGCGCCTTGAACTCTTGGCCAAACGCCCCCGAGGCGTCCTCGGAATTGGCCACCGCCGGGATCGCCGGGCCGTCGGGCGGATAGGCCGGAGCCCGCGCCTGACTCTGGGCCTGGGCCGGCAGCGCGGCGGCGAGAGCCAGCGCCAGGAATATCCCGAGACCCTGCATGCCGCCCTCCCCGATGCGCGCCGTTATCGGCCGTATCGGGTATCAAACAACCGGCGCGACACGAGCGCAACCGGGACGGCGCCGTCTTAACCCAGTCTTGTCCGACGCGGCCTCGACGACCGGCGGGTTCGTGCCCATGTCGGCGAGTATGCTGGGCCTTCTGAACCAACTAGGCGCGCTCGCGTCGGTCGTCATCATCGACATCGTGCTCGCCGGCGACAACGCGATCGTGATCGGCATGGCGGCGGCGGGGCTGCCGGCCGAGCGGCGCAACCGGGCGATCGCCGGCGGGGTCGCGGTGGCGACGGTGCTGCGGATCGGCTTTGCGTTCCTGGCGATGCGGCTCCTCGCGGTGATCGGGCTCAGGCTCGCCGGCGGCATCCTCCTCCTCTGGGTCGCGTGGAAGCTCTATCGCGAGCTGTCGCGCGCCCGCCACGCCCGCCGCACCGCCGAGGCCACCGCCGAAAGCCCCCTGGCGCGCGGCAAGACCGTGACCCGCGCCCTCGTCCAGATCGCAATCGCCGACCTCTCGATGTCGCTCGACAACGTCATCGCGGTCGCCGGCGTCGCGCGCACCCAGTCGACGCCGTGGGTGCTGGTGGCCGGCCTCGTGCTGTCGGTGGCGCTGATGGGGGTGGCGTCGAGCCTCGTCGCCCGCCTCCTCGCCCGCCGCATGTGGATCGCCTGGCTCGGCCTCGCGATCATCGCCCTCGTCGCGCTGCGCATGATCTGGGAGGGCTCGGCCGAGATCATCGCCCACACGGCGATGTAGCTCTCGCCAAGCTAGGCGGCGGCCTCGGCCTTCACCCCAACGACCGACGACGCGGCCTCGGCGCCGCCCGCCTCCTGGGCCTCCCGCGCGGCGGCCGCTTCGTCTTCCTTAAGCCGGGCGGCGAGCCGCGTGAGCCTGCGTTCGAGCTCCTCCAGCGGGTCGTCCCCCTCCTCGGCCAACGGTTCCGCGGCGGCGGCGGCGAGCACGCGCGGGAAACCGTCGATCATCTGCGACAGATCGAGCGCCTCCTCCGGCGTCACCCGCCCCTCGGCGAGCGAACGGGTGATCGCGGCGACGACGGCCCCGAGATCGCCCGGCCCCGATACCTCCGGGAAACCAAGATCGTCGTCGAGCATCACCGGCTGCCCGCGCCGCGTGCCGAGCGAGCGTCCGGCGCAGAACCGGGCCGAGACCATGTCTCCCGCCAGCCCCGCTTCGATCAACGTCGCCATCAACTCTTCGGCGCTCCCGTCGAGCAGCATCGCCGCCGCCCGCGCCCCCGCCCGAAACCGCCCTGTCGTGCGTCCTGGGGGCCGCCCCGCCGGGTTCCCCGACTGGCCCGGCCGAAACCGATGCGCGGGATTGGCCGACCGACCCGCCAAAAACCGCCCGTGCCCGTCGCGCGCCGCCGCATCATGCCCAAACATCGAATTATCAGGAGGCTCACCTCCTGTTACCCTCCTGTTATCGCGTTCGGAAACAGGAGGCGACTCCATCGCCTCGTCGTCGAAATCACCAATAGATTTATCAGCCAATTCGTCCTCCACTCCTACCCGCGCCGCCATGTGCGGCACGATTTGGAGAAAGAACAATACAAGAACAATGTGGCGATTTTGGTGGCACTGTTTACGCGGCGCGGCTCAGCCGCTCCATCTCCCGCGCGAACTCGAGGCGGAACTGATTGGCCTCTTCGTCTGGCAGCCAGTTCGCCATGTTCGGAAACACGGTCTCCCACATCCGCGCGTCCCTGTCGGACCACGGCATTGTCTTTGCGGAGCGTGCCTTTTCGAGCAGGGCAAGCATCCGCTGGCGGACCTGCGCCGGGTCGGGCAGGTAGGAGCGCGCCGGCGGCTGCATTTGGTTCTCGCCGTCGCCGAACAGGCTACCCTGCGCCGGTCCATGCCCGAATAGATCAGTCTGGCCCGAAATGGTCGGCCCCCCTTATTCCGCGTCCTCGGAGCGTCGTCGAGTTGCGAGGGGCGGTCAAACGAACCGGGAATCGCATTGAAATACTGGCCCCGATAGGACCGGCGGCGCCGGTCCATCAAGCGATGATTCGCGACTCACTGCAATCCCAGCGCATCCCGGCTTAGCGTGGCGCCGGTGCAGATGCGTTCGAGGAGGTCCGCCTGAGCCGGCTCAAGGGCTACCAGCCGCGCGAGCACGTTCAGGACGTTGAGCAATTCGGTCGTGTATTCGGCGAGCCAGCCCTCGGGTTGGATATCGCCCAACGCCGAGGGCGCACGGCGATCCCCGATGATCGGGCGTTCGCGGTGGCGCCGCCGATAGCTGAACCATTGGGTCAGTACCTGCTTGCCCGATACCTCGTAGGCCCAGACGGCGGGCGGGACATTGTCCACATAGCCAGCACCGATCCAGAGCCGCCGGCTCGCCCCGTCATACGAGATCGTGTCGGGCATATGCTCTGCGTCGGATGGGATCGCACCTTCCGCCGGCACCCGCGGCCCAGAGTGCGTCATCCGTGGAGGCCCCGCCCGGCGGCCGGCCGAACGGTCGACAAAGCGCTCGCCGAACGTGTGCAGCCAAATTACCTCGCGACCGAGCGTGGCGGCCTCGGCGAACAGCGCCGGATCGCCGGTCAGTGGAATGCGAAGACCCGGCTGGATCAGATCGGCCGCGAACCGGGCGGTATACGCTGGGTGGGCGGCCACGGCCGCCAGGTAGGCGAAGACATCCTCGGGCGCCGCTGGCCGGCCATAGGCTTCGCCGAGCCGGGCCAACAGCGCTGGATTGAGGTTAGACTCCGTCGCGGCGACATTGGCCCAGAGCGGAAACGCACGGCCGCCACGTCCGTGGTAATGGTGTAGGTCGGGTATTAGCGCGGTGGCAGTTAAGGCCGGCCCATTCGTTGGAGTCCTGTCGTGAGGCGCCGTTAGGTAAATCTGCCGCGACCGGTGACCTTCCCGGTCCGGTTCGCGCGCTTCCCAGAGTGTCGGATTGGGGCGGTTGAGTAACCGGTAATCGGGGATGATCCATTGCCGGTCAAACGACCGAAAGCCGTAACGGATGGGAGCGACCGCCGATGCCTTGTCCGCCTCCACCGACATCATTCGCTTTTCATATCCCGCGAGACTTTCGGACGGCACCTTTGCCACGTGACGATCGCCGAGTTCGCCGCGTGGCATATGTGGGTGAAACAGCGTCTCCTTCCGTGTCGGATCAATCTCGTGAATCAGCCGATCCCACCGTCTGCGCAACGAGTCCGAGTCCGGTGCGATGACCCAGGTGCGGCCGGGCATCACCCCCGACCCGTTGTAGACGAAGAAATCGTCAAGCGCAGGGAATTCGCCCCATTCGCGTGCCGCCGTCGGCAGAAACGGGGCGCGCCAGTCGGCCGGGCATTCGACCCAACCGTCGCTGTCGAGCGTAACGCTGGCGATGGCGGCGAACTTGTCTTCGCGCCGCCCTAAGGGCAGCGAGCGAAAGCGTACGCGCGCCGGCGCGGCCTCATCGCAACCGTCGAGGCGGACGGCCAGGACGATGCAGACGGGTTGCTGCACCCCCTGAAAGACCCGCATGGGAACCTCGGGCTGATGTCCTTCGGGCGAGCAATCGATGATCCAAATCTCGTCGGTGTCGCGCCGCAAGTCGGCGCGCATTTTCTGAAACCCCGGACCATTCAGGAAGCCGGCGACGGTGATAAAGCAGATGACGCCGCGTCGGGGCGTCACCGCCCCGCTGTCGGGCACCGTGACGCTGCCGCCGAAGACCTTCCACGTCGCCCAGCGCCAGAAGTAGACGTAGAGGTTGCGCAGATGTTTGACGTGCGCGCCGACGCCCCAGTCCTTCGGCGGCATCCACTCGCGCAGGGGCGCCGAGGCGCCGGGAGTGCCGTTTTCGACCCAGCCGCCACGGCCGCGCGCCTTTTCCTTGTAGGGCGGATTTCCGATGACGACAAAGATCGGCTCGGTCCGTTTGATCTCATTGGCGTCGCGCCGGGACTGGGCCAGCGGCGAAAGCATTTGCGGGATGTATTCGTGCTCCTCGTCGGGATTACCGAGGGTGTCCGCGAGGAACAGTCGCGGCGCCATGTGTTCAGGTTCGGCGAAGGTCGCCCGTGCCAGATCAACCACCTCGGCGGTCAGCCGTAACTGCGCGACCGCGAACGGGCCGAACTGAATTTCGAACCCGATCAGACGCGCCAGGGCGGCACCGATGACACCCGGCACCGCGCCCTCGCCCTCGTCCGCCGCAACCCGTTCCGCGATGTGGCGCAAGACCCCGAGCAGGAACGCACCGGTGCCCATCGCCGGATCGGCGAGCGTCACGTCAGGCGACGCGAGCCCTTGCGCGACGCCGAAGCGACGGTCGTCGCGCAGCGCCTCATCGACCAGCCGCACCATCGCGGTGACGATTTCGGGCGGGGTGTAGTACGAGCCGGTCCGCTTGCGCAGCGCGTTGTCGTAGACGCTGAGGAACAGCTCGTAGAAGTACAGCCACGCCTCAGGGCTGCCTTTGCTGATCGCGGGCCAATGCACCACGTCGAGCACACGCGTCAGCGTGTCGAGCGACGTCTTCAGGGCCGCCTCGCTGTCAACATCGTCTGTGAGAACCCGGAGCGCCGTACCTATGAGCAGATTGGTGTGGCGCAGAACGCGCGAAACGCGGTCGAGCCCTTCCGCCAGCACGATGCCCTGGGCGCGCGCCATCAGCAGGCCGAACGTCACCGCCTGGGCGTAGCCGTCGGCGAAGGTCTCGTTGGAGGCATCGGGAAACAGCGTTCGCCGCCAATCCGTCGCCAGGCCGGTGAGAGCGGGGCTGCCGAGCTCCATCTGCTCGACGACTTCGTCGCGCAGGAGGCGGCAAAGCCGGGCGCTGATCTCTGCAAGCTGTGGCGCCGAACTGGGCGGGATGGGCTCCCAATCGAGGAAGTATCGCAACGTTCGGAGGAGCCCGGGCGGAGCACGGAGAGCGTCGCCGGCGGTTTCCACCGACCCCTCCAGCCGCACGATCTCGCCTTGGAGAGCGCCGTCTCGCCACAGACTGAAGGAATTGCCATCGGTATAGAGGAGGTTCGGCAGGGCCTTGAGCTTCTGCCATTGCTCCTTGTCGTGCGGGTCCTGGAAGCGCCGCGGATCGGCTCCCTTGCCGGGAGCTTTGATTTCAATGAAGCCGACCAAAAGGTTTTGCTTCGTTACGGCAAAGTCCGGGCGCGTCTTCAAGTCGCGCAAGCTGGATTCGCCGACGAGCGTGACGTTCGGCGGCCACCCGAACACGGCCACCGCGTCCCGCATGAGCTGGTCGAGCGGCCCGCGAAGCTGATCCTCGGGCGCTCCAACCGCGCCGATCCCCGCGAACTTTGGCCTCAGGCTCGCGCCGAAGCGGGAAACTGCCTCCCTTAGGGGGTCTTCGCTCTGCACCTGTTTACCACACCGACGGAATCTCGAAGACCAGGATTCTACTATTAGTTGGCTTGTCCGCCGTAGCGTTCCTTTTTGAAGAGGCCGCGTTCGAATTCCAGGTAGCTCGCCTTGGTGAACGCCGGTTTGAAGTCGGCGATGATCTGGCGGGCGGGGGCGGCGTCTCCGTAGAGGAGGTCGATGGTGGTCATGGCCAGGAGCTTGGCGGGGGTGAGGTACCCGTGTTCGGGTTCGTTGATGCGGAAATCGGCGCCGTGGGTTTTGCCTCGGGCGCTGGCGACGTAGGGATGGATGACGGGGATCAAATGGGCGATGTCGCCCATGTCGGTGGAGCCGGTTCGGTGGCCGCCTATGTCGAACTGATCTTCGCCGAACATTGATTTTACGTTGTTGCCGAAGAGTTCTCCCATCGCGCGGTTGTTGCGCTGGGGGAGGTAGCCGGGGATCGTGTTGATCTCTACCTCGGCGCCCATCGCCATCGCGCCGGCGCGCAGGCACCGGTCGACCTTCATGTTGGCGTCGATGATCGCCTCGAGGCTGCCGCCGCGGACAAAGGTTTCCATCGTCACCTCGGCCGGGATGACGCTGACCGCGTCGCCGCCCTTGGTGATGATCGGGTGGATGCGGATCGTGTCGCGGTCGTAAAAGGTCTCGCGCTGGGAGTGGATCGCGTTGAGCGCGATCATCGCGGCGCTGAGCGCGTTGATGCCGAGCTGGGGCGCGCCGCCGGCGTGGCTGGCGCGGCCGAGAAAGCGGATCTGCTTGACGAGGGCGCCGTTGGACGAATCGGCGATGTAGCTGCGCTTACTCATCTGATCGTGCGAGCCGACATGGATCATCATCGCCATGTCGATGTCGTCGAAGTGACCCTTCGCCACCATCTCGGGCTTGCCGAGGAGGAACTCGATCTCGCCGGCGTTTTTGCGGCGCAGGCGCTCCTCGACATCGATGAACTCCTCGGCCGGGACCGCCATGAAGACGATCTCGCCGGCGAGGTTTTTAAGGATGTCGCCGCCGGACAGCGCCATCGCGACGCCGAGCATCCCCGCGACCTGGGCGTTGTGGCCGCAGGAATGGGCGGCGCCGGTGTGCGGGTCGGCGTCGGGGTGGTCGGAGGTTCTGAGGCTGTCGAGCTCGCCGATGAGGGCCACGCGAGGGCCGGGCTTCCCGCCGCGGAGGCGGCCCTTGACGCCGGTGAGCGCCAGGCCCGTCTGGGGTTCGAGGCCGAGGGCGCGCATCGTCTCGGCGACGAGGGCGGAGGTCTTCACCTCGTTAAAGCCGGTTTCGGGGTGATGGAGGATCGTCTCGCCAAGCTCGATGATCTCGTTGCCGCGGCGGTCGATCGCCTCGCACACGGCCTCTTTCAGCGCTTCCTTGGTGGTCATGGGCTTCCCCCGGCGGTTCGCGGGGATGATACAACGCCCCGGCGTCTTTGCGAGGGCCACATGGATCGCGAGCGGCTGGTGCAGGGGCTGATGTATCTGGCGATGGCGCTGTTCGTGTCGGGGGCGCTGGTGTCGGCGCGGCATCGGCGGACGGTGCGGTGGGCGGCGATCGGGCTTTACGGCGCGGCGGTGGTGGTGGTGCTGGTGTGGATCGGGGTGTGGCTGGCAGGCCGTTGACCGTCCGGCCTTCCATCCATTCGTTTGGATTTGGGCGACTATTGAGGTAGATTTTATCTACTTGCAGGCAGTCCTTGGCTCGACTGGGTTTCCGCCCCGCGGGATTTTCCCCACCTCTCGGGAGGATGTAGTGGCGCACGATTTTTATCCGAATACGGTCCCCGAAAACAATCTGCGGCTGCCCGATGCGCTGACCATCGAGCACGGGCCGGCGGCGCTGCTCGCGCGGTTTGTGCTCGAAGGCGACAAGCTGGCGCGGCATTGCGGCGTGAAGCTGCGCGTGCGGCACGATTACGAGGCGCTGAACCGCCTGAACAGGGAGCAGTCGGCGCTGGGCAACTGGTACCCGCTCGTCGACATGTTCAACCCGGCCAAGACCGACGTGCGGCCCGACAACGCGTTCTGGATCTCGGGCGAGAACGACGACGGCGAGATCGTCACGACCTCGGCGGCGCGGATCTACGACTGGCACGGGACGACGCTGGAGCGCCAGGCGGTGACGATGCTCTACGGCCGCGACGAGGGCCAGAGCTGCATCATCACGACCCCGGCGGCAAAGGAGATCACCGGCGTGGTGCTGAGCGCCGGGGGCACGTGGGTGCGGCCGGATTACCGCCGGCGGCAGCTATCGCATCTGCTGCCGCGGCTGGCGCGGGCCTATGGCCTGTCGCGCTGGCCCCTCGACTGGGTCATCGGGTACGTGACGAAGCTGTTGGTCAGCAAGGGAATCGCGGCCGGGTATGGCGCGAAGCATTTCGGCTACAGCGTCGAATACCCGGATTTGCCGTTCGGCGAGCTGGTGCTGACCTATACGTCGGGCCAGGAGACGGCCGACGACCTGGAAACCTATTTGGCGACCGAGCTCTTGGAAGGGCTGTCGACCCCGTCCTTTTCAACGATCCTCGCGCAGGAGGTCACGAAAACCTCG
Source organism: Allostellaceae bacterium (assembly GCA_036268075.1). Taxonomy (GTDB): domain Bacteria; phylum Pseudomonadota; class Alphaproteobacteria; order ATCC43930; family CGMCC-115725; genus DATARH01. The sequence continues at coordinate 16,812 of DATAUV010000120.1, forward strand.
TCCGACGACGCGCGCCAGGGCAGCAGCAGCCGCTCGTAAAGCACGCGGCGCTGCGGCACCCCGGGCTCGGCCTGGTAGCGCATCGCGGCGCTGACGATGTCGTAGCGGGGCTGGCCCGACACCGCGACCGAGCGGAAAAACTCAACCGCCCAGGCGCCGTATTCGCGATCCGGCAGGTTGCCCACCGGCATTCCGATCGCGTTGACCTCATGATCCTTGCCGGCCCAGTTGTGGCCGGGGCCGAGAAAGCGGAAGACCGGCTCCTGCCCCTTCGCCGGCACGCCGATAATCGCGAGCAGCGGCAATACCTCGTGCCCGACCGCGAAATTGAGGACCGTGGGGTCGTACTGGCCGAACGCGACGCGCCATTTCTGGGCCAGCGGGCGAAAGCCGTGATGCTCGTTTTCGGGGGCGTCGATCAGGGCGGCGAAATCGCGGCCCTCGACCTCAAAGCGGCTGGTCGGCACGGGGCGGAACACCGGCGCGCACAACTCCTCGAGGCGCGACACGGTGTGCTCGGCCGAGGCCGATATCTCGGATCGCCAGTGTCCGTCGAAATACTTGATGCGGAACAGCTTTACCTCGGTCGACGTGATCTGTTCGATGACGGCCCGCAACGCCCGCTTGGCGACGTTGCGGGGGTGCAGCTCGATCTCGATGAGCGTGTGGTCGGTCATCTGCAGCTTGATGAAGCCGAGGTTGCGGATCGCGAAGCCGGGGCCGTCGTAATCGGGGCTGGGGTCGCCGAGCGCCCCCAAAAATTCGTCGCTCGCCGGCAATACCCACTTGCCGCTCGGCGTCGCCATCAGCACCAGCTGGTTCAACCGCGCCTCCACATCGGCGCGACGGGACCCGCTCGACCCCGCTTTGCCGCGAGGTAAAGCCTAAAGCTTGACCCGTAAACGAGGGATTAACCTCGTCATGTCCGCCGGGCGGTTCCGGTCTGCGCGGGAGGGTGGGAGAGCTTTCTGTGTTCCCTATTCGATGACCTCGTCGGCACGGCCGAGGATCGATGACGGGACGGCAAGGTCGAGCGTCTTCGCCGTCTTGAGGTTGATCGAAAGCTAATTTTCGATCGGCTGCTCGACCGGCAGGTCGGCCGGCTTCGCCCCACCGAGGACCTTGCCTGTCAGCGCGCCGACCTGGCGGTAGCCGGCGGTGTAACTCGGACCATAGGCGATCAAGCTCCCGGCCGCGACGAATTCGCGCCGGTAATAGATGGTTGGGATGCCGGCGCGCGCCGCCGCGGCGACGATCTGCTCCCGCCGGCTGAAGAAAAGCACATCGGAGGTGACGATCAGCGCATCGGCCTGCTGCCGGGCGAGCGCCGCGAAGGCGCGGTCGATCTCGTCTACGGAACCGGCCGCTATCTCCCGCGACCGAACGGCCTTCGCCCGCGCCGCCTCCGGCAATCCGGGGGACAGGCCCGGGCCATTGCTGCCGTTCGGGTTCACCAGTACCGCGACCGTACGGGCGTGCGGAATCAGCTCCGTTACCAGTTCCAGACGCTTCGGGTTCAGCTTGTCGCCGAAGACCGTGATGCCTGTCGCGTTGCCGCCAGGCCGCACCAGGCTGGCGACCAGACCATCCGCAACCGGGTCGGCGCCGGTAAAGAACACCACCGGGATCGACGGGGCGGCAGCTTTCGCGATCCGCGGACAGCGTGCCGGCGAAGGTCGGCTTTATGCCTGTGGCGGCCATGCGCGGGGTGCATCGTCGGCGGTGGTGCATCGGCCTTACCGGAGCGGCGCCGAGGCGTGGTGCGGGATGGAGTTGCGGCCGGCGGTGAACACAACTGCTCGTCGTCATAATTAGACGCAGCATCTACATCTTGCTGAACCGGCCCTTTTCGACGCGTTAAGACCAGGCTCAGAACAGGGCCGGAAATCGCCGGTTTCGGGTCGAGGCGAGGTAGCAAACCAACACCGGAACCCTACTCTGGGACACATCATCGTGTTGCCATTAACTCTATTACTGACCAAATTTGATTGACTTTTTATGAATATTGAATAGATTTCAAGCACCGTGGCGGCGCGGGGGGTCGCGCCAGGTTGGCGGGGTTTTTATCGATGTTGGAATACTGTCCGGCGCCGGCGTCATTTGCGCCGGTGGCCAGTAAAACTGTGCGTTTTTCCCCGGGCGGCGTCATCGGCGCCCATGGCGGGGTGACGCTGAGATTTGTCCGCGACGACGACTCCGCGGCGATCATCTCGCTGATCTCGTCGGTGTGGTCGGAATACCCCGGAAAGCTGCTGGCGGCCGGTCGCGACATGCCGGAACTCCTCGCCCCGTGGACCTCCTATGCCGAGGGCGACGGCCGGTTCTGGGTAGTCGAGGCGCGCGGCGAGATCATCGGCACCGTCGCGCTGAAGCCGAACGCGCACGACCCCAGGATCGTCGAATTGCAGAAGATGTACGTCGCGCATTCGATGCGCCGCAACGGGCTCGGCTCGTTCCTGTGCAGCCTCGTCGAGCGCGAGGCGCGCGAGCGCGGGTCACGGGCGGTCGAGCTGTGGAGCGACATCAAGCTGCTCGACGCGCACCGGCACTACCGCCGCTATGGCTTTGCGCGCGGGCCGGAGCTGCGCTTTGTCGCCGACCGGTCGCGGACGGTGCAATATTACTACAGCCTGGACCTGACCGACGCGTTGACGGCCGAGCCGGCGATCGACGCGACGATCCTGCAGACGCTGGTGGCGTCGTGGGCGGCGCGCGGCGCCGATCTAGGCACGGTGGCCGCGGAGGTGAGGGCATGATCCGCGGCCTCAGCGGCGCCCGCCTCGCGGCGGTGATGTGCATCGCCGAAATCCTGTGCATGGCCGGGTTCGCGACCTATCCGGCGCTGTTGCCGATGCTGCGCGCGACGTGGGGCATGAGCAATGCCGAGGCGGGGCTCATCGGCGGCGTGCTGTTCCTCGGCTATGTCGCGGCGGTGCCCCTCCTGACAAGCGTGACGGACCGCATCGACGCGCGCCGCATCTATCTGGTCTCGGCGGTCGTGGCGGCCTGCGGCTCGGCCTATTTCGCGATCTTCGCGGACGGATTTGTCGGCGCGCTGATCGCGCAGGCGGTGTTCGGGATCGGCTTTGCCGGCGTGTTCATGCCGGGGCTTAAGGCGCTGTCGGACCGCATCCACGAAGAGCTGCAACCGCGGGCGACGGCCTGCTATATGTCGCTGTCGGGGTTCGGGCTCGCCGGGTCGTACCTGCTCGCCGGGATCATCGCGACGCATGCGAGCTGGCGCCTCGCGTTTGCCTTCGCGACGGTCGGGCCGCTGATCGCGGGGCTCCTGGTGCTGTGCCTGATGGCGCCCAAGACGCCGGCGGCGGCCGGACCGCGGCCGGGGTTCTTCAAGAGCTTCAAGATGGTGTTCGCCAACCGCCCGGCGGCCGGATACATCTGCGGGTATGTCGCGCATTGCTGGGAGGTGCAGGGCATCCGGGCGTGGATGGTCGCGTTCCTCACCTTTGCCGCGGCGCAGACCGGCGGCAGCGTCGGCGGGCTCGAAGCGCCGACCCTCGCCTCGATCATCTCATTGGGCGGCATCTTTTCGAGCATCGGCTGCAACGAGTTCGCCAAGCGGTTCGGGCGGATCAACCTGATCGTCGCGATCATGGCGGCGGGGATCGTGTTCGGGATCGCGACCGGGTTTTCGTGGCGCATCTCGATGTGGGTCGTGGTGATCCTGCTCGGCGGGTACTACGCGACGATGATGGCCGATGCCGGCGCGCTGGCGGCGGGCGCGGTCGCGGTCGCCGGCGCCGAGATGCGCGGGGCGACGCTCGGCGTCTACGCGATGCTGGGGTACGGCGCGGGGCTGTTCGCCCCGACCGCGTTCGGCGCGATCCTCGACCTCGCCGGCGGCGCCCACAGCGGCTGGGCCTGGGCGGCCGGGTTCTGCTCCCTCGCCCTCCCCAACGCGATCGCGATCACCCTGCTCCGGCGCCTGGGCGGCGGCGCGCCCGCGCTCGCCGGCGCGGTGAAACTGGCCGCATCGTAAGAGACGGCCCTCCCCCAAAGGGTGATGGGCTTCGCTGCGCTCAGCCCATCCTACGAGGTTCGGTGCCGTAGGATGGGCTGAGCAACGCGAAGCCCATCGTCGTTTCAAGCTTAGGCTCGGGCGACCGCCCTGGATTGGTGGTGGGTGCGGGTGCGCTCGGGCGGCAGGACCAGGCGGATGCGGGTGCCGTGGCCCGGGTTGGTGGAGATGTCGAGCGTGCCGCCATGGGCCTCGACGAGGCCCTTGGTGATCGGCAGGCCGAGACCGGTGCCGCCATGCGCGCGGGTCGTCGCGGCCTGGGCCTGGCCAAAGGGCTGCAACGCGCGCTCAAGGTCGGCGGGGCTCATGCCGATGCCGTCATCGGTGACGGTGAAGACGACGGAGCCGTTCTCGTCGATCCCGGCCTCGAGCACGACGCGGGCGTGCTCGTTGGAGAACTTGACCGCGTTCGAGACCAGGTTGAGGAGGCATTGCCGCATCGCGCGCTGGTCGGCCCAGAACACGAGATCGTGCTCGGGCGGCTCGGCGACGAGCTCGATGCGGGCTTCGCGGGCGCGCTCGCGCACCATGCGGGCGACACTGGCCATCAGCGGGGCGACCGGTACGTCGTCCTCGTGGATTTCGAGCTTGCCGGCCTCGATCTTCGACATGTCGAGCACGTCGTTGATGATCGACAGCAGGTGATGGCCGCTCGAATGGATGTCGTGGGCGTATTCGAGGTAATGCGCGTTGCGCATCGGGCCGAGATGCTCGCCCTTGAGCAATTCGGAAAAGCCGATGATCGCGTTCAACGGCGTGCGCAGCTCGTGGCTCATATTGGCGAGGAAGTCGCTCTTTGACCGGTTGGCGAGCTCGGCCTGGGCCCAGGCCTGGGCCATGCGCGTGTCGGCGGCCTTGCGCTCGGTGATGTCGGAATAAAGCGAGACGACACCGCCCGGCATCGCCTGCCGGCGGATCTGCAGCGTGCGGCCGCTGAGCGTCGTGCGCTCGCGGGTGATCGGCAGCTCGCGGAACATCCGCTCGAACCGCTGCTGGATGTCGACATCGGGCTCGGACAGGCCGAAATCCCCGCGCGCCTGCTGGTATTCGAGGACCCGGTGCAGCGTCCACCCGGTGCTGAGGTCGGACGGCAGGTCGAGAAGCTCGATAAAACGCGAGTTGAAGATGACGAGCCGCCCCTCGGTATCGAAGACGCTGAGCCCCTCGCCCATGTTTTCGAGCGTGAGCTGCAGCAAATCGGTCTGCTGCTTGAGGTTTTCCTCGCTGAGGCGCAGGCCCGCGGTGATTTTTTGCTGGCGGTTGAGGCCGCGCACGACGAGCACCGTGAGGATGCCGGCGGTCAGCGCAAAGAGCATGAAGGCGCCCACCGAGGCCGCGCATTCCTGCCACCAGCGGGCGAGGATCGCGTCGCGGTCGCGGGCGACGGTGATGATCAGCGGGCGGGCCGGAATCTTGCGGAAGCTGACGAGCTGCTCCTTGCCGTCGACGCCGTCGGAGTGGCGGATCAGCCCGGTCGGCCGGTTTTGCGCCATCGCGAGGATCGGTGCGACTCCGGGCACCACATGGCCGGCCAGCTCCTCGCGGTGGGGGTCGCTGGCGACGAGCGTGCCGTCGTCGAACAAGAGGGCGACCTGGGTCGCGTTGGTCGTGACGACGGATTTGAAGAAATTGGCGAAGACCGAAATCGGCACTTCGGCCGCCACGACGCCGAGCCTGGTCTCGCCGCGCAAGAGCGGGCGGCTCAGCATGATCGACCACATCCCGGTGCGCGGGTTCCGCGCCGGCGGACCGACATAGAGCGCCGGCAGGATCTCGTTTTCGTGGGCGGTGAAGAACGCGCGCGTGGAATCGTCGCGCGCCGGGCCGGCGGTCGACGCGGCCGTGTTCATCTCGCGCCCGCTGTTGTCGATGACGATGAGGTCGCGGACGACAAGGTTCTGGTCGTTGAGCTGACGCAAGAGCGCCTTGACGGTCGGGTCGTCGAGCGGCTTGTCGGGCAGGATCTCGGCGAGCATCTGCGAGATGCCGAGCAGCACCATGTCGGATTCGTAGATCGCGCGGTTGGAGCCGATCTCGATCGAGCGCGTCATGCTCTCGATGGCGGCGACGGCATCGTCGAGGGTCTGCCGGTGGGCGCGTTCGAGCGCCATGTAGGTGCTCGTGCCATAGGCCAGCACCAACAGCCCGCTCAGCGCGACGACGACGTGCTGGGGCTTGATCCGCCGCCTGATCGCCGAAAGGAGCTGGCCCCGTCGCATCATCGCGCCCCTCACGACCCGCTCGTGGCGGCGGCGAGGCCCCAGAGGCGGCCGATCGTGGCGTTCCACTGCTCGGTGCAGACCGCGCCGCAGATGCGCGCCCAGCGGGGCAGGACGGATTTGCTCAACACCTGTCGCTCAAGCGCGCGGTCGGCGTCGGTGACGGGGACGAGCGTCAGGGCGCCGGGCGGCCCCTCGGGGCACGGGCCGGTGCCGGTGACGCAGGCGATGCCCTCGACCGAGGTACTGTCGGCCGAGGCCCAGATCCGCTCGGTCAGCGCATCGATCTGCTGGCGCAGAAAGGCGCGGGCCGGCTCGCCGAGCATCTGCCAGGCGGTGTGGTTGACGATGAGGATGTTGGGACCCCAGCTCACCGTGACCGGGTCGACATGCGTCGTCACCCGCTGGAGCCCGAGGCGATAGCCCGAGATCGCGCCGGTGATCGCGCAGTCGGCGACGTGGTTGCGCAGCGCGTCCATCAGCGCGTTGTAGGGGGTGGTGATGTCGATGCCGCCGAGCCCGCGCACGAAATCGCCATGCGCCGCGCTCGCGACCCGCACCTTGACGCCCTTCAAATCGGCGAGGCCGGAGATCGGGCGGTTGCAAAAGACGACCTGGGCCGGGTTGGTCCACACCGCGAGGACGTCGATGTTGTAGCGCTCGCGGTAGAGCCGGGTCAGGGTCGGCATGTAGGCGGCGATGCTGGCGCGGAGCTGGTGGATGTCGCCGTTGAGCCCGGCGAGGTCGATCCCGGCGACCTCGGGGTCCTCGCTCGCGACCTGCGCGAGCGGGACGTCGCCGATGGTGATCGCGCCGAGCCGGGTGAACTGCAACAGCTCGGCCCCGCTCATGCCGTCCTGGTCGTAGGGAGAGACCTCGGCGGTGATCTTCCCGCCGGACGCGGCGGAAAGCTGCCTGGTCCAGAACGGCTCTTCGAATTCCTTGAACTGGTCGGTCTGGCCGAGCCCGCCGGCGACCTTCAAATGGATGGTGGGCAGGTCCGCGGCCCACGCCGGAAGCGCAATGAGGGCCAGCAAGGCGGCTAAAAAGATGCGCAACCGACATTCCTTTTCCGACGCAGGCCTTCTGGATAGGCCGACGAGGTTAAGAATCGATTACGTCAGGGTTAATTTGGGGGTTGAAGCGAGTGTCCCTTTTCCCCCCCATTGCGGGCGAGGGGCGAGTATTAGGTGATGATCAGCGCGTCGAGGGCGGCGACCCCCTCCCCTTTCGCGCGGACCAGGAGCGGGTTGACGTCGACGCTCTTGAGCCTGTCCTTGTGGGCGGCGGCGAAGAGCGAGAGGTTCGACACGGTCTCGGCGAGCGCGTCGGTGTCGGCGGGGGGCTGGCCGCGGGCGCCCTTGAGGATCGCGGCGCCGCGGAGCTCGGCGATCATGGCGCGCGCCTCCTCGACGCCGAACGGGGCGACGCGGAAGGTCACGTCGCGCAGCACCTCGACGAAGATGCCGCCGAGCCCCAGCATCACCACCGGGCCAAACACCGCGTCGTTCTGCACGCCGAGGATCATCTCGGTTCCGCCGCGGACCATCGGCGAGATGAGGACGCCGTCGAGCTTGGCGTTCGGCACCCGCTCCTTGACGCGGGCGACGAGGCTGTCATAGGCGGCGCCGGCCTCGGCGGCGGGCACGTCGAGCATGACGCCGCCGATTTCGGTCTTATGGGTGATCTCGGGCGAGACGATCTTCAAGACGAGGCGGTCGCCGAGCCTTGTCGCGCCGGCGGCCTCGGCGGCGCTGGTGGCGAGCATCTCGCCGAGGATCGGGATGCCGGCCTCGGCGAGGATGCGCTTCGCCTCGTACTCGCCGACCGCCCCCGAGGGCAGCGCCGGCATCGACGGCACCGCCGGGATCGGCAGCGGCGGGGTGTCGATCCGCTCGGCGCAGCGCACCGCCGCGGCAATCGACTCGACCGCGCGCCAGGGGTCTTCGTAGCACCCGATGCCGGCCGCCTCGTAGCGGCGCTGCATCTCGGGCGCGGCGATCGCGGAGAGGGCGATATAGGCGTCGGGATGGCGCTCGGCGGCGCCGCTGATCGCCTTGTACAGCGGCTCTGCCATCTGCGGCGACGACGCCCAGGTCGTGAAGAACCCGACCATCGACGGGAATTTTTCCTTGCCGAGCAGGAGGTCGAAGCCCTTGTCGAGGATGCTTGGGTCGTTGAGCGCCTGGGCGGTGACGTCGACCGGGTTGCGCGGCGCGGCGAAGGGGACCCAGCTCAAGACTTCCTTTTGCGAATCCTCGGCAAGCGGGGCGAGGTCGAGCCCCTGCTCCTCGGCGGCGTCGGCCATCAGGACGCCGGCGCCGCCCGACATCGTCACGACCGCGAGGCGGCGCGAGCGCGGCAGGCGGCCGCGGGTGCAGGCATAGGCGATCTCGACGAGGTCTTCGGGAGTCTTCGCGCGCTCGACGCCGAGCTGACGCAGCGCCGCGTCGTAGACCGCGTCGGAGCCGGCGAGCGAGGCGGTGTGCGAGGCCGCGGCGGCGGCGCCGATGGTCGAGCCACCGACCTTCATCAGGATGACCGGCTTGCCGTTCTCGCGGGCGCGGGTCACGGCCTCGGCGAACAGGGCGCCGTCCTTGATCGCCTCGACATAACAGGCGATCGCGGTGGTGTCGGGGTCGTCGGCGAGGAACGAGATGCCGTCGGCGACCGCGACGTCGGCCTCGTTGCCGGTCGACATCCACACGCCCACCGAGATGCCGCGGCGTGCGGTCAGCGCGAGGAGATGCGTGCCGAACGCCCCGGACTGGGTGATCATGCCGAGCGGGCCGGCCGGAGTCGGCCCTTCCTCGAGGAATGAGCTGAAGGTCGGGGTGTGGCCGATCCGCATGTTGAAGAGGCCCAGGCAGTTCGGGCCGCAGAGGCGGATGCCGCTGTCATGGGCGATCTGGGTGATGCGCTCCTGCAGCACCCGCCCCTCCTCGCCGATCTCGGCAAAGCCGGCGGTGAACATGACGACGCCCTTGACGCCCTTGACGACGCACGCCTCCATCGCCTCGACCGCAAGGTTGGCCGGAACCGCGATCAGGCCGAAATCAACGTCGCCCGGGACCGAGGCGAGATCGGGAAACGCCGGGAGGCCCTGCACCGTGTCGCGCGTCGGGTTGATCGGATAAAGCCCGCCCTTGTACCCGGCCTCGCGGAAATACCGCAGCGACCGCCCGCTGATCCGCGTCGGGTCGTTCGAGGCGCCGAAAATGGCCACCGATTTCGGGGCGAGGAGCGAGGAAAGCGGATGTAATTCGGTCATCGGCGGGGCCATTCACGCTGGAAACGAACGGGAAGGCGCATCCTTTGGGCAAACGGCGGGGAGCGCAAGCCTCCGATGGTGCTTGCCAGCGCCGCCATTTCCGTCATGATCTACGCATAAACGCTTATGATGTTAGGTGTTCGATGAGCGATCTGACCCGCTGGACCGTTGTTGTCTCAAAGGACACCGATGTCGCTGTCCGTTCCTATCTCGCTGAGCATGGCGGCAAGAAAGGCGACTTATCTAAATTCATCGAGAACGCGGTGCAGAAGGAAGTGCTACGGGCGACGATACGCGACATCCAAGACCGCAACGCGGACATTCCGGGCGAGGAATTGCAGCAATTAATTGATGACGCATGTGCCGCAGTGCGCGTGGAGTTTTGGAAGGATCGCCGCTGGTGGGATTAGACCGCCACGATGCGCGTCGTTCTTGATACCAATATACTTATCAGCGCGCTCATTCGACGGGACAGCGTGCCCGGTCAAGTCCTTCGGGCCTGGGCCAGTGGCCACTTTGACCTCATCACGCACGAGATACAGCTGGATGAATTCCGCGCGGTCTCCAGGAGGCCGGAATTGCGCAGTGCACTGCGATCCGCCGAGGCTGGACACGTTGTTAATCAAATCCGATTGCACGCCGACATGGTCCGCCGCTTGCCCTTTGTACAGCGATCCCGTGATCCGACGGATGATTTCCTTTTAGCGATGTGCGAGGCGGGGGACGTCGACTACCTTGTGTCCGGAGACAAGGCGGGATTGCTGTCGCTGGCGCGGCACGGCCGCACCAGCATCGTGACGGCTCGCGGCTTCCTCGGCGTGATCAGCCACTAAGCCGACCTGAAAGTGCGGGCGGGACGCCCGCGGTCCAAAGACTGGCGCTTATTTCGGATAGATGTGTTCCCAGCCGGTCGGGAAGGGCAGGTTGTTGTCGGTTTTGTAGTTCAGGTGGATCAGGTGCCACTCGCCACTGTCGACGTGCCAGACGAGCCGGACAAAGGCGAAGGCCTTCTCGAAATCGATCTTGTAGATGATGTCCTTCTCTGTCTTACCGAAGTCGCGCGAATAGACGAGGTCGGTGTATTGCGACTTGCCGAGCGTCGTGATCGAGGTGAAGCCGGTCTTGACCGTGTCGCCGGCGCGCGGGCCCATGTATTTGGTCGCGATGGCGCCGGTGGCGTCGATATCGCCCTTGGCGAGGGCGGCGACGATCTGGTCGCTGATCTTGGCGGGGATGCTCGAATCGGGATCGGCCTGGGCGGTGGCGGCGACGGTGAAAACCAGGGCGGCGGCGAGCAGCGTGCGGAAGGTGCGGCGCATATCATAAGGCTCCTTGGCGAGCGTTATTCGGCCAACCCCGCGAGCGCGCCGACCGTGATCGGCTTATAGGGCGCGCGGGGGCGGTAGGTGCCGATCTCGGGGATCGGCCGGCCCAGGGTTTCCGCCATGATCGCGGTGGCGAGCGGGCCGCAGAGGCGGCCCTGGCACGGGCCCATGCCGCAACGGGTGAACGCCTTGGCCTGGTTCGGACCTTGCGCGCCGAGGCGGGCGGCGCGGCGGATCATGCCGGCGGTCACCTCCTCGCAGCGGCAGATCGTGACCGTGTCGTCCGGCGGCGTGAGGATCGCGGGGCTGGGGCGGTAGAGCGCGTCGAGGAACGGGCGAAAGGCGAGCTCGCGGGCGAGCGCGCGGTGGATCGGGCGGGCGCGGCGCTCGCGCTCGGCGGCGTCGAGGCGGCCGAGCATCGTCGCGGCGGCGAGCGCGGCGAGACGGCCCGACAACGGCGCCGCGGCGGCTCCGGCGATGCCGCCGCCATCGCCGGCCACCGCGATCGTCGGCACGCTCGAATTGCCCCATTGGTCGAGGCTCGGACGCCAGCACCGCTGCGCCTCGTCCCAATCATGGGCGAGGCCGAGGGCGAGGCTGACCTGCGTGTTGGGGATCACGCCCTCGTGCAACAGGAGGTGGTCGGCGGGAAGCTCGCCGCCGTCCCACGCGACGGCCTCGACCCGGTCGCGGCCGAGCGCGCGCAGCCCCCGGACGTTGCGGCGGATCGGGATGCCGGCGCGGCGCAACTCGGCGATCAGGCCGAGCCCTTTTACGACCTGACGGCGGCCGGCCCAGGCGGGGCCGAGACACGCGGCGGCGGCGTGATAATTGGCGTGCGGCGCGGTTTCGAGGATCGCGGCGGGCGGGGCGCCGGCGCGGAGAAGCTGGGCCGCGGCGAGAAACAGGAGCGGCCCCTGACCGCCCAGCACCGTGCGCTCGCCCGGGACGAGATCGGCGGTCTTGAGCAGGATCTGCGCGGCGCCGACCGTCATCACGCCGGGGAGGGTCCAACCGGGGATCGGGATTGGGCGCTCGTAGGCGCCGGTGGCGAGGAGGATGCGGCGGGCGGTGAAGGTCTCGCTGCGGCCGCCGGCGAGGATCGAAACGGCGCCGTCGGGGTCGATGTGCCAGACGGTCGTGGCTGGACGGTACACGGCCCGGCTCGCCCGGAAGGCGGCGGCGAGGTCGCGGCCGGCGAGATAGTCGGGGCCGAGCGGGGAATTGGGCGCCGCGCGCTCGATCGCGCGGTAGATCTGGCCGCCGGGCGCGTCCTGCTCGTCGAGGACGGCGACCGAGAGGCCGAGCTCGGCGGCGAGGGTCGCCGCCGCCATCCCGGCCGGACCGGCGCCGATCACCGCGAGGTCGATGGGGTCAGCCATCCCTGCGGTGTATCACGCGACCGGCCGGTCGGGGGAAGCAGAATTACCGGTAGCGGTAATCGCGCTCCTCGCGGGCGCGCTTGGCGGCCTCGTGATGCCCGATCGCGCAGCCGACGGCGGCGCCTGCCAGCGTATGATGGCCGACGAAATGCCCGGCGACGCCGCCCATCGCGGCGCCTCTGAGGCATCCGGCGGCATTGGCGGCGCCGGGGAGCGCCGCGCCCGCCACCAGGGCGGCGACGGCCAGCGCAATCGAGAGTCGTTTCATGGCGGAGTTCCTCGCTGTGGTGTGTATGGCGGGCTAACGGAGCAAGGCGAGGCGAAGTTCGGCGGCTCGTGTTCGCGTTGGACCGCGGGCGTCTCGCCCGCCCCTTCGGCGGATTGCGGGCGGGACGCCCGCATCTCCGAAAAAAGAGCGGGCGGGACGCCCGCGGTCCAAGCTAACGGCTCGGGTCAGGGGAGATTTGCCGTTCTTTTCCCGTGCTGGCGCGCGATGCGCATGCCATCCGCCACCGTAACCATGCAGCTTTGGCGGTTGGGGGTGCCGTCGATCTCGGCGAGGCAGTCGTAGCAGGTTCCCATCAGGCAATAAGGTGCGCGGGGGGAGCCGCGGGCGGGAGTTTCGCGGATCGACGGGAGGCCCGCCAGAAGGAACGCGGCGGCGGCCGACGCGCCGGCGGGGACGCGGACCGGGCGGCCCTCGACCGCGACGGTGACCGTTGCGGCGGGGCTGTCAGGCCGCTTGCGGAACATCGAAGCGCTTTGCCGAAAACGGGGCCAGCATCGGGTCGAGCGCGCCGGCCGCGACCATCGGGGCGAAGGCATTGGCATGGGCGCCGGCGAGGGTCACGCCGCTGTGGCAATTGGCGGTGAAGGCGCCGGGGAATTTCCCGCTTTCGTCATAGATCGGGATGCCGTCGGGCGGCATCACCCGCAGCGCCGCCCAGGCGCGGACGACCTGGAGCTCGGCGAGCCAGGGGAAGGAGAGCGCGGCGCGCCTGGCCATCGCCGCCATCACGGCGGGACGCTGGCCGGTGTTGAAGCCGACATCCTCCATGCTGTCGCCGATCATGATGCCGCCTTCGATTGTCTGGCGAACGGTCGTCGTCGGGCGGTCGAAGACGCGGCCGGCGCGCTCGGTGACGAGGATCTGGCCGCGCTGCGGCTCGACCGGCGCGGAGAGGCCGAAGATCGGTGCCAGGCGGGCGTTGCCGAGGCCGGCGGCGAGCACCACCACCGGTGCCGAGAGGTCGCCGCCGATGCAGAAATCGCGCGGCGCGGCGACGGCGTCGACGACGCTGCGGTTCGGGAAATAGCGGCCGCCCAGCCCGGTGACGCCACGGTGCAGCGCGTGCAGCAGGTTCAGCGAGTTGGCGTGGCCGTCATACTCGGTATAGGAGGCGCCGACGACGGCGGGGCCGATACCGGGAAGTATCTCCGCGACCTCGTCGTGACGCAGCATCCGGTAGTCGAAGCCGAAATTGCCCGCCTCGACCCGCATCTGCTCCATGCGGATGCGGCGCTCATGGAACTCGGCGTCGCTGAGGCAGAGGTGGAGGCCGCCGGGGCGCTCGTGCCCGACATCGACGCCGGTGCGGTCGAGCAGCTCCCTGGCGAGGGACGGCCATTCGTCGGCCGATCGCCGGGTCCAGCGCTGGTAATGCGGCGCGCCAAGCCCCTTGGACTGCACCCAGACCAGGCCGAAATTGCCGCGCGAGGCGCGAAAGGCGATGTCGCCCTCGTCGACGAGGGCCGGCGTCATGCCGGCGCGGGCCAAGCCGTAGGCGATCGCCGCCCCGACCAGCCCGCCGCCGATCACGATCGCATCGAATTGCCGCAACCGCCCCTCCCCCGCGACCCGCCTAGATCATAGGCCAGCTAGACCATAGGCCAGCCAGACCATAGACCAGCTAGACCATAGACCAGACGGGCCGCAAGAGAAGCATCGGCGCGGGTCGATGGCGACTAGTAGCAGCGCCGATAGGTCGCGACCGGCCCGCAATAATGGTAGCCATAGGCCGAAGGCGGGGTGCCGACGCCGATGCCGAAGCCATTGCCGAAATCCCAACCCGCATACATGCCGTCCGCGTGGGCCGACTGCATCGGAACCGCCACGGCGATCAAACCGAGGGCGGCAACCGCGAAAGTCGCGACAACACCCAACCGACGATTTCTTAACATCTTAGCCATTTTGCTTCTCCGTCCCAAAGCTAATTCTCATGACCTTTAACACCACTAAGCAAATCGCGGTTCCGTAACAGAACACATCTAGAATTAAACAGGAGCAGTCATTTTCGTAACGGACGCCTAGTTCAGCATCGCGGCCGCCGCTCTCCTTGCCCGGTGGGCACGAGGCTTGCTAAGAGAGGCGCAAAAGGGGGAGGCACACGATGGCGACACGGGTTTTGAGGCTGGTTCTCGCGGCCTGGGCGCTCGTCGCGCTGGCGGTCGTCGCGCCGCGTGGGGCGGAGGCGAAGATTTTTCGCTGGGCCAATGACGGCGATTCCAATTCGATGGACCCGTATGCCCGCGAGGAGACGTTTCTGCTCTCCTTCGACAGCAACATGTACGAGCCGCTGATCCGGCGTAACGCGAAGATGGAGCTCGAACCCGGGCTCGCGACCGAATGGAAGCAGACCGACCCGACGACCTGGCGGTTCACCCTGCGCCAAGGGGTCAAGTTCCACGACGGGACGCCGTTTACCGCCGACGACGTGGTGTTTTCGTATGACCGGGCGACGCATCCCGGCTCGAATTTGTCGAGCCCGCTTTCGACCGTGAAGGAGGTGAGGAAGATCGACGATTTCACGGTCGACTTCATCACCAACGGGCCGGACCCGATCCTGCCGATGAACCTGACCGTCATCGACATCATGTCGAAGAAATGGTGCGAGGAGCACAACACGACCCGCGCCGCCGACCTCACCAAAAACGAGGAGAGCTACGCGACGCGGCACGAGAACGGCACCGGCCCCTTCATGCTCAAGGACCGTGAGCCGGACGTGCGGACCGTACTGGTCAAAAATCCGAACTGGTGGGGATTGAAGGACGAACCGATCGATATCGACGAAGCCGATTTCAGCCGCATCGCCAACGCCTCGACCCGGGTGGCGGCGCTGCTCTCGGGCGAGCTCGACATGGTCTACACGGTGCCGCCGCAGGACATCAGCCGCATCGCCGGGACGCCGCACATGAAGGTGTGGAAGACACCCGAATTGCGGACGATCTTCCTCGGCTTCGACCAGTCGCGGCCGGAGCTGCTGGAATCGAGCGTCAAGGGCAAGAACCCGTTCAAGGACAAGCGCGTGCGCCAAGCCTTCTACCAGGCGATCGACGAGAGCGCGATCGCGGCGAAGGTGATGAACAACTATGCCCACCCGACCGCGCTGATGGTCGGCCCCGGCGTCAACGGGTACGACACGGCGCTCGACAAGCGGTTCCCCTATGACCCGGCGGCGGCGAAAAAACTCTTGGCCGAGGCGGGCTATCCGGACGGGTTCTCGGTCGGGTTCGACTGCCCCAACGACCGCTATGTCGACGACGAGGCGATCTGCCAGGCGGTGACGGCGATGCTCGCGAAGATCGGGATCAAGGCGAACCTGCTGGCGCAGACCCGCGCCAAGTTTTTCGGCAAGATCAACGCGCCGCGCTATGAGACCAGCTTTTACATGCTGGGGTGGACGCCGGCGACGTATGACGCGCTCAACTCGCTGAAGAACCTGGTGCAGACCCGGGACGGCAAGGACGGCGTGTTCAACACCGGCAGCTACTCGAACCCCAAGATCGACGCGCTCGACAAACAGATCGGGGTCGAGCTCGACAAGGGCAAGCGCGACGACCTGCTGCACCAGGCGCTGACCCTGACGCGCGACGATTTCGCGTATATCCCGCTGCACCAGCAGGTGGTGGTGTGGGCCACCGACGATAAGGTCGATCTCGCGATCACGGGGGATAACTACTTCCAGCTTCGGTTTGTGAAGATGAAGTGAATTGAGGGCGATGCTTGTGGCTACAAAGTTGATGCTTGTCGGCTGCGCATGACCGCCTTCGTCATCCGGCGCGTCTTTCAATCGGTGCTGGTGCTGCTGGCGGTGGCGTTGATTGCGTTTGCGCTGTTCAACTATGTCGGCGACCCGATCAACAACATGGTGGGGCAGGACACGACGCCGGCCGAGCGCGTGCAGCTTCGCCACGAACTGGGGCTCGACCAGAGCTTTATCGTGCAGTTCGCGCGGTTTGTCGGGCACGCGGCGCAGGGGAATTTCGGGCTGAGCTATCAGCAGGCGCGGCCGGTGGGCCAGATCATCCTGGAAAAGGCGCCGGCGACGCTGGAACTGAGCTTTGTCGCGGCGATGATCGCGCTGCTCCTTGGCGTGCCGATGGGGATCTATACCGGGCTGCACCGGCGATCGCTGGTGTCGCAGGCGATGCTGACCGGGTCGCTGATCGGGATTTCGCTGCCGACGTTTCTGATCGGCATCCTGCTGATTTTGATCTTTGCCGTCGTCCTCGGGTGGCTGCCGTCGTTCGGGCGCGGGCCGGTCGTGCATATCGGGTGGTGGAGTACGGGGCTGCTGACCGCGGGCGGATGGCGCGCGATCATCCTGCCGGCGATCACGCTGGCGCTGTTTCAGATGACGCTGATCATGCGCCTCGTGCGGGCCGAGATGATCGAGGTGCTGCGCACCGACTACATCAAGTTTGCCCGCGCGCGGGGCCTGAGCAACCGAGCGGTCCATTTCGGCCACGCGCTGAAGAACACGCTGGTGCCGGTGATCACGGTGACCGGCATCCAGCTCGGCGCGGTCATCGCGTTCGCGGTCGTCACCGAGACCGTGTTCCAATGGCCGGGAATGGGGCTGATGTTCATCCAGGCGGTGACGTTTGCCGACATCCCGGTGATGGCGGCGTATCTGGTGCTGGTCGGGGCGTTTTTTGTCGTAATCAACCTCGTCGTCGACCTGCTCTACTACGTCGTCGACCCGCGCCTCAGGATCGAGCGGGAGCACACGGCCGGTGGCTGACCTCGTCTCGCCGATCCCGGCCGCGAGCCCCCCGGCAAATCCACCCACGCCGCCGGGGCGGGCGCGGCGGTTTTTCGACAGCGACATACTCTACAGCTTTCGCCGGTCGCCGGTGACGGTCGCCGCGGCGGTCGTGGCGGCGCTGATCATTTTCGGCGCGCTGGCGGCGCCGCTCGTCGCGCCGCACAACCCCTACGACCTCGCCTCGGTCAGCCTGATGGACGCGACCGACCCGCCCGCCTGGCTCGACGGCGGCAATTGGGACTATCCGCTCGGCACCGACAATCTGGGGCGCGACGTCTTGTCGACGATGCTCTACGGGACACGGCTGTCGCTGACGGTCGGGGTCTCGGCGGTGATGGCGGCGATGCTGCTGGGGGTCGCGCTGGGCCTCGTCGCCGGGTGGCGCGGCGGGTTCACCGAGACGATCATCATGCGCGTCGCCGACGTGCAACTGAGCTTTCCGGCGATCCTCATCGCGCTGCTGATCGACGGGGCGGCGCGCGGGATCCTGCCGCGCGACGTGCAGGCCGAGATCGCGGTCTATGTGCTGATCGTGGCGATCGCGTCGTCGCATTGGGTGTATTTCGCGCGGACGGTGCGCGGGTCGGTGCTGGTCGAGCGCAACAAGGAATATATCCAGGCCGCGCGGGTGATCGGCGTCAGGCCATGGCGGATCGTCGTCGGGCACCTCTTGCCGAACGTGATCGGGCCGGTGCTGGTGCTGGCGACGATCAACCTCGCGGTCGCGATCGTGACCGAGGCGACGCTGTCGTTTCTCGGCGTCGGGTTGCCGCCGACCGAGCCGTCGCTCGGGACCCTCATCCGGGTCGGCAACGACTATCTGATGTCGGGCGACTGGTGGATTTCGATCTTCCCCGGCATCTGGCTCGCGCTCTTGATCCTGTCGGTCAATCTGCTCGGCGACTGGCTGCGCGACGCGTTCAATCCGAAGCTGCGATGAAGTTGTTCGTTCACCCGTCATCCCGGCGAAGGCCGGGACCCACGCTTCCGCTGCCCGAGCGGCGGACAAGTGGGTCCCGGCCTTCGCCGGGATGACGGGTGGGGGCGTGGCGTGGCCACCGCGTTACTCGAGGTCGAACACCTTCGCGTCGAGCTGCCGACGCGGCGGCGCGTGCTGACGGCGATCGACGATGTCAGCTTTTCGATCGCGCCGGGCGAGGTCTTGGGGATCGTCGGGGAGAGCGGGGCGGGGAAGTCGGTGACCGGGGCGGCGGTCATCGGGCTGTTGGAGCCGCCGCTGCGGATCGCCGGCGGGCGGATCGCGCTCGGCGGGCGGCGCATCGACAACCTGCCTTACGAGGAGATGCGCCGCATCAGGGGCAAGGAGATCGGCGCGATCTTTCAGGACCCGCTGACGAGCCTCAACCCGCTCTACACGATCGGGCGGCAATTGACCGAGACGATCCGCACCCATCTCGACCTCGGCGCCGCGGGCGCGCGCGAGCGGGCGCTGGCGCTGCTCGGCGAGGTCGGGATCGCCGGCGCGGCGCAGCGGCTCGACCACTATCCGCACCAGTTTTCCGGCGGAATGCGGCAGCGCGTGGTGATCGCGCTGGCCCTCGCGGCCAACCCGCGCCTCATCATCGCCGACGAGCCGACGACGGCGCTCGACGTGTCGATCCAGGCGCAGATCATCGCCCTGTTGAAGCGGCTGGGGCGCGAGCACGGCACCGCGATCATGCTGGTGACGCACGACATGGGGGTGATCGCAGAGACCGCGCACCGGGTCGCGGTCATGTATGCCGGGCGGATCGTCGAGGTGGGGCCGGTGCGCGACATCGTCGATGCGCCGCAGCACCCGTACACAAAGGGGCTGATGGAATCGATCCCGCGCATCGGCGGCGCGCGCGGGCGCCTGCGCCAGATCGACGGGGCGATGCCGCGCCTCCACGAAATCCCGCCCGGCTGCCCGTTCAACCCGCGCTGCCCCCAGGTGTTCGACCGCTGCCGCCGGGAGCGGCCGGAGCTGATGCACGCGGGAAGCGGCGACGCGGCGTGCTGGCTGTTTACGGAGGAGCGGGTCGGTGCGTGAGGCGGAAATGATGGGCTTCGCTGCGCTCAGCCCATCCTACCAGTTCGGCGCCGTAGGATGGGCTGAGCATCGCAAAGCCCATCAATCTTGCGCTGCTCGCCATGTCTGAGCCCGCCCCCCTCGTAGAGGTCTCCAACCTCGCGCGGTATTTCGATGTGTCGCCGCCGGTGCTGGAGCGGGTGCTGCAGGGGAAGCAGCGGGCGTGGGTGAGGGCCATCGACGGGGTCAGCTTTGAGATCAAGCGGGGCGAAACGTTTGCGCTGGTCGGCGAGAGCGGGTGCGGGAAATCGACGGTGGCGCGGTGCCTTGTCGGGCTCTATCGGCCGAGCGCGGGGAGCATCCGGTTCGACGACATCGACCTCGCGGCGCTGAACCGTCACCGGACGGCGGCGCCGCTCAGGCGGCGGCTGCAGATGATCTTTCAGGACCCGTATGCGAGCCTCAACCCGCGTTGGCGGGTGCGGCGGATCATCGCCGAGCCGCTGGTGACGCACGGGCTCGTCAAGAACGACGCCGAATTACGGCGGCGGGTCGCCGAGTTGCTGGAACAGGTGCGCCTGTCGCCGGCGGATGGCGACAAGTTTCCGCACGAATTCTCCGGCGGACAGCGCCAGCGCATCTCGATCGCGCGGGCGCTCGCCTCGAACCCCGAGTTCCTCATTTGCGACGAGCCGACCTCGGCGCTCGACGTGTCGGTGCAGGCGCAGATCCTCAATTTGATGAAGGATTTGCAGCGCAGCTTTGGCCTCACCTATCTGTTCATCTCGCACAATCTGGCGGTGATCTATCAGGTGTCGGACCGGGTCGGGGTGATGTATCTCGGCCGGCTGGTGGAAATCGCGGCGTCGGACCGGCTTTTCGCGCGGCCGCTGCACCCGTACACGCGGCTGTTGATCGAGACGATCCCCCGGCTCGACCCTCATGGGGAACGGGAACCGGTCGCGGGCGAGGTGCCGAACCCGATCGACCCGCCGCCCGGCTGCGCCTTCCATCCGCGCTGTCCGTTCGCCAACGCACGCTGCCGCACCGAGCGGCCCGAGCTGATCGCGGCCGAGGGCGCGCTCGTCGCGTGCCACGCGGTCGAGGAGCGGCGGCTTCCGTATCTCACGACAAGTTCAGCGCCGTAGCGCTATCTTCGCACGTGCGAGACGGCTAAAATGACCGCATGAGCGTCATTAGCCGCATCTTTCTCGGGGCGACCGACTGGTCGCACGGCGGTCCGATCGGCGCGCTGCTCGACCGCGCGGCGAGCCACCTGCCGCACCTGCCGCACCTGCACCACGAGCGCCCGGCCGACGACCCGCGCCGGCGCGTCGCCTTTACGATCGCCGTCATCGCGCTCGGCGCCAAGATGGCGCGCGCCGACGGCGAGGTGACGCGCGACGAGGTCGCCGCGTTCGGCGAGGTGTTCCAGGTGCCGCCGGGCGAGGAAGAGCATGTGCGCATGATCTTCGACCTGGCGCGCAAGAGCACGCACGGGTTCGAAAGCTATGCGCGGCAGGTCGGGCGCCTCTTTGCCGAGAACAAGCCGGTGCTCGAGGATCTGCTCGGCGGGCTCTTCCACATCGCGCTGGCGGATGGCGAGGTCTGCGCGCCGGAAGACCAGTATCTGCGCGAGGTGGCGCATTATTTCGGCTTCACGTCGGTGGAGTATACGCGCATCCGCGCGCTTTACGTGGACGCGCCCGAGGCCGCGGACGACCCGCACCACATCCTCGGCATCGACCGCGACGCCTCGCACGACGAAATCCGCGCCGCCTATCACCGCCTCGTGCGCGACAACCACCCCGATCTGCTGATGGCCCAGGGCCTGCCCCCCGAATGCATTGCCCTCGCCAACTCCCGCGTCGCCCGCATCAACGCGGCGCACGACCGGCTGGTGAAGGGGTAAGGTGTCGCCGTGCTGAAGATCGAGATCGACCGCGAGACCGACGGCCGCTGGATCGGCGAGGTCCCTGCCCTGCCCGGCGTCCTCGCCTATGGCAAGACCGAAGAGGAAGCCCGCACCAGCGTCACCGCGCTGGCTTTCCGTGTGATCGCCGATTCCTCCTTCCTCGTCGCCCGCGAAGGCGGGGGTCCAAGGTGAGTGACGGAGCGGTTGCCCCTGGGTTCCCGCCTTCGCGGGGATGACGAATCAATATGAGCTCGACCCTCCTCGATATCCGCGAGCGGTTGTCGCCGAACCAGGATGGGCGGGGGGAGCCGCCGCGGGTGGACATGCTGGTGCTGCATTACACGGGCATGCAAAGCGGCGCGGCGGCGATCGAGCGGCTGTGCGATCCGGCGGCGAAGGTCAGCAGCCACTATGTCGTCGAGGAGGACGGGATTGTGTGGCGGCTGGTGCCCGACGACCGGCGGGCGTGGCACGCGGGAATCTCGTATTGGGAGGGCGGGCGCGAGCTGAACTACGTGTCGCTCGGAATCGAGATCGTCAATCCGGGGCATGAATGGGGGTATCGGGCGTTTCCCGAGGCGCAGATGGCGGCGGTCGAGGGGTTGTGCCGGGAGCTGGTCGCGCGGCACCGCGTCCCGGCGCATCGGGTAGTCGGGCACTCGGACATCGCGCCGGAACGCAAGGCCGACCCGGGCGAGCTGTTCGACTGGCCGCGGCTGGCACGGGCCGGGATCGGCATCTGGCCGGAACCGGCGGAGGAGTTTTCCGCGCTGCGCGGTCGCGGGGTCGGGGTGGTCGCGCGAGCGGCGGCGCTCGGGAGCCTGGCGCGGATCGGATACGAGGTGGTGCCGGGGAACGAGCAGCCGGCGCTCGCGGCGTTTCAGCGCCGGTTCCGGCCGGAGCGGTGGGACGGGCGGCTGGATGCGGAGACCGCGGCGCGGTTGGGCGAGGTGCATACGGCTTACGACGAGGTGCGGCACAAGCTCGCGCGGCAGCGGCGGGAAAGGTTCAACGCTTATCGGCGGATGAATTGACCAAGTACGCGCTGCGCGCGCCCTCACCCACCCTTCGGGTCCCCCCTCTCCCGCAATGCGGGCGAGGGAAAAAGTCCTAATCCCCTCGCCCGCATTGCGGGAGAGGGTGGCACGCGCAGCGTGACGGGTGAGGGCCCGAGCGTAGCGAGGCGGGTCAGTTCAGGCGGCTCGGCCTTTGTTCCGGGCGGCGGGCGGCGAGTTGTCCCGCCTGGTGGTGGCAGATGTGCCAGTTTCCGGCTTCGCGGACGAAGTAATTGCTGGCGATGAGGGTGCCGCCCTCGAGTTCTTCCTCGCAGATGACGAAGGCGGTGTCGCCGTAGAGGAAGACGCGCTCGTCGAAGCAGGTGATGCGCGGCGAGTTGGGGTTGGCGAGGATGCCGCGCCAGCTTTCGACGATCTCGTCGCGCTCGACGAGCGGCGGCCAGCCGGGGTGAAGGCAGGCGACCGGGGATTCATGCGCCCATAGCTCGTCCATCGCGGCGAGGTCGCGGGTCGTGAAGGCGCGGTAGAATTCTAGATTGGCCGCGAGCACGGCGTCGGAATCGGTCATCTCGGGCCTCCGGTGTCAGCTTGGTCGAGATTGCCGCGTCCCTCCGCTCCTCGCAATGACAAGCCCGAGGGTAAGCCCCGGGGAGACGCGACGGAGGGCGTGGAAAACGCCAAGCGCCTAAATTTTCATCATCGGAGCGAGGCGCGCACCGCGACTGCGCAACGAATAAGCAATTGCGCGAAAATTCCCCTCGCCAACCGCCGAGTCACAGGCTCGTGAACTATTGGCCTCGATCTTGCTCCCTCCCCTCCATGCCGGGGGGTCGACCGCCGCGCAGAGCAGAAGAGAGAGGGAGAGATGAAGCTCGTTTCGGGGATAGCCCGCGCGGCGGTGTTCGCGGGGGCGATGATGGGGATCGCGGGGGCTGCCTCGGCCCAGCAGCAGGACACGATCAAGATCGGCGTGCTGCATTCGCTGTCGGGCACGATGGCGATCAGCGAGACGACGCTCAAGGACACCGTGTTGATGATGGTCGACGACCTCAACAAGCATGGCGGCCTGTTGGGCAAGAAGGTCGAGGCGGTGGTGGTCGACCCCGCGTCCAACTGGCCGCTTTTCGCCGAGAAGGCGCGCGAATTGCTCACCAAGGACAAGGTCGCGGTGGTGTTCGGCTGCTGGACCTCGGTGTCGCGGAAATCGGTGCTGCCGGTCTTCGAGGAGCTGAACGGCCTGTTGTTCTACCCCGTGCAATACGAGGGCGAGGAGAGCTCGAACAACGTGTTCTATACCGGCGCCGCGCCGAACCAGCAGGCGATCCCGGCGGTCGAGTACCTGATGAGCGCCGACGGCGGCAACGTAAAGCGCTGGGTGCTCGAAGGCACCGACTACGTCTACCCGCGCACGACCAACAAGATCCTCGAAGCCTTTCTGAAGTCGAAGGGCGTCGCGGCCGAGGACATCAAGATCAACTACACGCCGTTCGGCTTCTCCGATTGGCAGACCGAGGTCGCCGCGATCAAGCAGTTCGCCTCGGCCGGCAAGAAGACCGCGGTCGTGTCGACGATCAACGGCGACGCCAACGTGCCGTTCTACAAGGAGCTGGCGAATGCCGGCGTCAAGGCGAGCGACATCCCGGTGGTCGCGTTCTCGGTCGGCGAGGAAGAGCTCGCGGGCATCGACACCAAGAACCTGGTCGGGCACCTCGCCGCGTGGAACTATTTCGAGTCGGTCAAGAACCCGACCAACGCAGCGTTCATCAAGCAGTGGCACGACTTTATCAAAAAGCCGAACCGCA
Source organism: Allostellaceae bacterium (assembly GCA_036268075.1). GTDB lineage: Bacteria > Pseudomonadota > Alphaproteobacteria > ATCC43930 > CGMCC-115725 > DATARH01. The sequence goes on from DATAUV010000120.1 coordinate 40,840, forward strand.
CCACCAACGACCCGATGGAAGCCACCTATATCGGCTTCAAGATGTGGACCCATGCGGTCGAGCAGGCCGGCACCACCGACGTCAACGCGGTGCGCCAGGCGATGTACGGCCAAAAGGTGCAGGCGCCGAGCGGCCCGGTCGAGGTGATGAACACCAACCATCATCTGTCGAAGCCGGTGATGATCGGCGAAATCCGGCCGGACGGTCAGTTCGACGTGGTGTGGCAGACCAAGAGCACGATCAAGGCCGACGCCTGGAGCCCGTTCCTCGCCGAGGACAAGGGCAAGGTCGCCGACTGGAGCTATCCGTGGGCCTGCGGCAACTGCACCGCGCCGAAGTTCAAGGACTAGTTGGGTAGGCATTGGGGGGACGGCGCCCCACCCTCGCTTGGGCGGGGGTGGGGTTGCCGGGGGGATATCGGAGTTTCTAGGTCGTCATTCCCGCCTAGGCGGGAATCCAGGGCAGCCGTTCGGTCGCTCGCCCCTGGACCCCCGCCTTCGCGGGGGCGACGAGAATGGGTGGTCGCGAGTGGGCGCGTATCCGGCAGAAAACGTCATCGTCGTTCCAAGCGCTTGCGCAGGGCGCGTGTTCGGCTTACGGGATCGGTCGATGATCCGCCGCAGCATCTTTCTTGTCGGGCTCCTTCTGGTGCTCGCCGTTGCACCGTTCCAGGCGCGGGCGGACGAGTTTGCGGACGCGGTCGCGGGGCTCGGCGGCGAGGGCTTCGCGGCGAAGGAAAAGGCGATCGTCGCGCTCGGCAAGCTCGGCGACCCGCGGGCGGTGCCGATCCTGAAGGCGCTCGGCGACGACCGGCTGCGCACGGCCGGCGACGGCAGGATCGTGGTCGTCAATGCCGGCGACGCCGCCAAGTTCAGTGACCCCGTGACCGGGCAGGAGGTGACGGGGCTCGACCCGGGCAGCCTCGACCGGGTCATCGTCAACAACCGGCTGCGCGGCGCCATCGAGGCGGCGATGGGGTCGCTGACCTTGTTCAGCCCCGACCGCAACACCCGCCTCGCCGCCGCCAACGACGCGCTGAAACACCCGTCGGCGGATACCGCGAAAGTCCTGCAAAAAGTGATCGCCAGCGAGCCGGACGACGTGGTGCGCGCGGCGATGGAGCGGGCGCTGCAGGCGTCGCAGCTTTTTGCCGGCACGGTCGAGGAGCAGCGCGCCGCGATCGCCGCGCTCGGCGCCAGCACCGACCCGCAGGTGCGCAGCCTGCTCGACGGATACCGCGGCAAGCCCGGGCTCGACCCCGCGCTGAAAAAATCCGCCGACGCCGCGATCGCCTCGATCGACCGGCGGCTCCAGCTCACCGGGATCGCGGCCAATCTGTTTTATGGGCTGAGCCTGGGAAGCGTTTTGCTGATCGCGGCGATCGGGCTCGCCATCACGTTCGGCGTGATGGGCGTCATCAACATGGCGCATGGCGAGATGATCATGGTCGGCGCCTATGTCGCCTATGTGACCCAGCAGGTGTTTATCGCGGCGCTGCCGCCGAGCTGGCTCGACGCGTACCTGCTGGTCGCGGTGCCGGTGGCGTTTCTGTTCGCCGGGTTGCTGGGGGTGATCCTCGAACGGTGCCTCATACGCTTCCTCTACGGCCGGCCGTTGGAGACGCTCTTGGCGACGTGGGGGGTGAGCCTCCTCTTGCAGCAGGCGGTGCGGTCGATTTTCGGGTCGCCGAACAAGGCGGTCTCGAACCCGAGCTGGATGACCGGCGGGTTCACGGTGGTCGGCGACTTTTCGATGACGTGGAACCGCATCGTCATCATCATTTTCTGCTTTGTCGTGCTGGGGGCGCTGGCCCTCATTCTCAACCGCACGAGTTTTGGCCTGCACATGCGGGCGGTGACGCAGAACCGCAGCATGGCCGCGGCGATGGGCATCCGCACGGCGCGGGTCGACGCGCTGACCTTTGGCCTCGGCTCCGGCATCGCCGGGATGGCGGGGGTGGCGCTGAGCCAGATCGGCAATGTGAGTCCCAATCTCGGGCAGATTTATATCGTCGACAGCTTTCTCGTCGTGGTGTTCGGGGGGGTGGGAAATCTGCTGGGCACGCTGATCGGGGCGCTGTCGCTCGGGGTCATCAACAAGATTCTGGAGCCGTTCGCCGGGGCGATCCTCGGCAAGATCGTCGTGCTGGTGATGATCATCCTGTTCATCCAGCGGCGCCCGCGCGGCCTCTTCGCGCTCAGGGGCCGTACTGCCGAGCAGGAGGGTTAGGCGGATGACAGCGCAGCCCCCTGTTTTCTGCTCCCTCTCCGCCCATTGGGGAGAGAGGGTTGGGGTGAGGTGGGAACCCTCAATGGTTCAGCGTGCCCACCTCACCTTCCCATCGCTTTGCGATGGGCCCCTTCCTCTCCCCCCAATGGGCGGAGAGGAGAAATGATGCGGCTCGCCAATTCGGGCTCGCATCCGGCGTGGTCGGCGAAGTTCTGGGTTCAGTTCGCGCTGTCGGGGCTCGTGCTGGTGCTGGTCGTGCCGGCGCTGAATTTGTGGATGTCGCCGGATTCGGCGTTCTCGGTGCCGGATTACATCGTGCCGCTGCTCGGCAAGTATCTGTGTTACGCGATTTTGGCGCTCAGCCTCGACCTCGTGTGGGGGTACGCGGGGATATTGAGCCTCGGGCACGGGGCGTTCTTTGCGCTCGGCGGGTACTGCATGGGCATGTACCTGATGCGCCAGATCGGCACGCGCGGCGTGTACCAGAACCCGGTGCTGCCGGATTTCATGGTGTTCCTGCAATACAAGGAATTGCCGTGGTTCTGGTGGGGGTTCGACCATTTCGCCTGGGCGGCGCTGATGGTGTTCCTGGTGCCGGGGCTCCTCGCCTATGTGTTCGGGTGGCTGGCGTTCCGGTCGCGGGTGAGCGGCGTCTACCTGTCGATCATCACCCAGGCGATGACCTATGCGCTGCTGCTCGCGTTTTTCCGCAACGACATGGGGTTTGGCGGCAATAACGGGCTGACCGACTACAAGGACATCCTCGGCTACGATTTGCACCTGCCGTCGACGCGGATCGGGCTTTACGTCGCGACGGCAGTGGGGCTGGGCCTCGCCTATCTCGTGTGCCGGTACATCACCAATTCGAAGCTGGGGCGGGTGCTGCTGGCGTTGCGGGACGCCGAGGGACGGGTGAGGTTTCTCGGCTATTCGACGACCAACGCCAAACTGCTCGCGTTTACGGTGTCGGCGCTGCTCGCCGGGTTCGCCGGGGCGCTCTACGTGCCGCAGGTCGGGATTATCAACCCGAGCGAGTTTTCGCCGGCCAACTCGATCGAGATCGCGATCTGGGTGTCGGTCGGCGGGCGCGGGACGCTCGTGGGCGCGATCATCGGCGCGGTGCTGGTGAATTTCGGCAAGAGCTGGCTGACCGGCGCGTTTCCGGAGGCGTGGCTGTTCGTGCTCGGCGGGCTCTTCGTGCTGACGACGCTGGTGTTTCCGACCGGGATCGTCGGCCTGTTGCGCAAGCTGCGGCTGCGGCGGGCGCGGCCGGCGGAGACACCGGTGGCCGCGGAGGAACGGGCGTGAATGTCGCCGAGACCCGCACCGGCCCGGCCGAGACGCTGCTTTACCTCAACGGCGTCACGGTCAGCTTTGACGGGTTCAAGGCGCTCGACGAATTGTCGCTGATCGTCGAGAAGGGCGAGTTGCGTTCGATCATCGGACCCAACGGCGCCGGCAAGACGACGATGATGGACGTCATCACCGGCAAGACCCGCCCCGATGCCGGCGAGGTGTTTTTCCAGGGCAGCGAGGATTTGACCCGGCTCGACGAAAGCGCGATCGCCAATCTCGGCATCGGCCGCAAGTTCCAGCGCCCGACCGTGTTCGAAAACCTGACGGTGTTCGAGAATCTGGAACTGTCGCTCGCGGGAAGCCGCAGCACCTGGCTGACCCTCTTCGCGCGGCAATCGGGGGCGCAGCGCGAGGCGATCGCGGCGACGCTGACGCGGATCGGGCTCGGCGACCGCGCCGGGTTTCCCGCCGGCGCGCTGAGCCACGGGCAGAAGCAATGGCTCGAGATCGGCATGCTGCTGATCCACGACCGCTCGCTCCTCCTCCTCGACGAGCCGGTCGCCGGGATGACCGACCGCGAGACCGAGGAGACGGCCGAACTCATCCTCGACCTCGCGAAGGACCGCACGATCGTCGTCGTCGAGCACGACATGGCGTTTGTCCGCAGCCTCGGGGCGCGGGTGACGGTGCTGCACGAAGGCTCGGTGCTGGCCGAGGGGTCGATGGACCACGTGCAGAACCACCCGCGCGTCATCGAAGTGTATCTGGGGCGGTAATGACGGTATCGGCGCCACCCCCCTCCCCCGTCGTCCCGGTCGAGCATTGCCCAACCATAGGTCCCGGCCTGCGCCGGGATGACGTCAAATGTTAGAAGTCGATGGGGTCGACCTCTATTACGGCGCCAGCCATACGCTGCGGCGGGTGGCGCTGACCGCGAAGAAGGGCGAGGTGACCTGCGTCCTCGGCCGCAACGGGGTCGGCAAGACGAGCCTCTTGCGCGCGATCGCCGGGCAGCAGCCGATCCGCGGCGGCGAGATCAGGTGGGACGGGAAGTCGCTCAACGGGTTGCGCACGCATGAGCGGGCGCGCGCGGGCCTCGCGCTGGTGCCGCAGGGGCGGGAAATCTTTCCGCGCCTGTCGGTGCAGGAAAACCTGGAGACCGGGTTCGCGATATTGCCGCGCGACCAGCGGCAGTTGCCGGACGAGATTTTTATCCTCTTCCCGGTGCTGAAGGACATGCTCGGACGGCGCGGCGGCGACCTCTCGGGCGGGCAGCAGCAGCAGCTCGCGATCGCCCGCGCGCTGGTGATGCGCCCGAGCCTCCTGATCCTCGACGAGCCGACCGAGGGCATCCAGCCGTCGATCATCAAGGATATCGGCCGCGTCATCGCCGGGCTCGCCACCCGCGGCGACATGGCGATCCTCCTCGTCGAGCAATACTTCGAATTCGCCCGCGACCTCGCCGACGCCTATTACGTGATGCAGCGTGGCGAAGTGGTGCTGTCGGGGCGGGGCGGGGAGATGGACGAGACCGCGGTGCGGGGGTATTTGACGGTTTAGGCTAGGTCATGAACCGATAAAGGCCGGTCGGGGCTGCCTGCGACCCTAAGGCGAGCTTCAGCGGTGCAGCGCCGGTCGGCTCATCCTGCCCCGAAGCCGACCTTTGTCCAGCCCTGGTGCAGTTAGAAAGCAGCCATCCATCAGATATAGCGCCGACGCCTCACTCGATCACCTGATCGGCCTGGGCCAGCAATACTTGCGGCACGGTCAGGCCGAGTGCCTTGGCGGTTTTGAGATTGATGACCAGATCGAATTTGGTCGGCTGCTGGACCGGCAGCCCGGCGGGCTTCTCGCCTTTGAGAATGCGGCCGGTATAGCCGCCGGCCAGATGGAACGCCTCCGTCAGGCTGGTCCCGTAGCTCATCAACCCGCCCGCATCCGCGAACTCGCGCCAACCAAAAATCGCCGGAAGAGCGTCGCGCAGCGCCAGCCTCGCAAGCTTCTTGGCCTTGCCGGTGAAGAACGGGTCGCCACTGATGAGGAGCGCACCTATTTTCTCCCGATCGATGCTGGCGAAGGCCGCCTCTATTCCCTCGTCGCTCCCGGCATTCAGGATGACGAGCTGGAGCCCAAGTGCCGTCGCCGATGGTCGCAATTCGCTCAATATGGCGTCGGCGCGCGAAGCACTGGTCGGGTTGACGAGCACGCCGATCGCGCTCGCCGTGGGAACCACATTGTGCAGCAGCTCCAGGCGCTTGGACCCGAGTCCCACGTCGAAGACGCTGACCCCGGTGGCGTTGCCGCCAGGACGGCTCAAGCTGGCGACGAGGCCCGCCTGCACCGGGTCGAACCCGGCGACGAACACGATCGGTATCGTGGCGGTCGCCGCCTTGGCGACGCGCGCAGCGGGCCCGTTGGTCGCGATGACGGCGACTTGGTCGCCGGCGAGATCGGCGACAAGTCTGGGGAGCCGATCATATTGGTTCTCCGCGTAGCGGTACTCGATCGCAACGGTGCGACTATCGATCCAGCCGCCTTCCTCCAAGCCTTGACGGAACGCCGCCAGATATTGCGGGTCCTCGCCGGGAGAGCGGGTGCTGAGAAAGCCGACCACCGGCATAGCGTTCCGCTGTGCGCGCGCCGCCACCCGCGGGAGAGCCACCGCACTGCCCAGTAAGGCCAAAAGTTTACGTCGTCTCATTCAATACCCTCGCCCAGAGGGACGCCGCGCAACCTATCACGAGGAGTCCGCGGACCCGATTAACCTGCGCCACTGGCCCCCGCGGACGACCGCTATACGGGCTTGGGACCCAACAAACGGCCGCTGTCGCCGCTACCTCGTCGTCGGGGTGCGGACAGGCCAAAATCCGAAAACCGCCCCAAAACGGACCCTTCGGCACCCGAGCAGGGCCGGACATTATGTGGGTGTCGGCTCCGGGGTCAGACCGCCTCCACCACCGGCGAAAACGTATACCCCCCGCCCCGCACTGTTTTGATCATGGTTGGGTTTTGCGGGTCTTCCTCGATCTTCCGGCGCAACCGCCCCACCTGCACGTCTATCGTGCGGTCGTAGGGGCCGGCTTCGCGGTTGCGGGCGAGGTCGAGGAGGCGGTCGCGGGAGAGCACCTGGTTGGCGTTGGCGACGAAGACGGCGAGGAGGTCGTATTCGCCGGTGGTGAGACGCACCGGCTCGCCGGCGGGCGAGGTCAGCTCGCGGCTGCCGAGGTCGAACTCCCACCCGGCGAAGCGCACGCGCGAGCGCGGGCCGGTCGCGGGGCGGGCCTCGGCGGCGCCCTGGATGCGGCGCAGCACGCTTTTGACCCGGGCCAGGAGCTCGCGCAGGTTGAACGGCTTTGGCAGATAGTCGTCGGCGCCCATTTCGAGGCCGATGATGCGGTCGACGAGCTCGCCGCGGCCGGTGACGATGACGATCCCGACCTGGCTCTCGCTGCGCAGGAAACGCGCGAGCGCGAGCCCGTCCTCGCCCGGGAGCATCAGGTCGAGGACGACGAGGTCGACCTGCGACTGGGCCAGCACGCGGCGCATCTCGTCGCCGTTCTGGGCGGTGGAGACGCGGTAGCCCTCGCCGGTGAGGTACTCCTCGACGACGTCGCAGACATCCTTCTGATCATCGACAATCAGGATATGGCCGTTGTCGCTCACACCCAAAAACCCCTAGCGGACAAGGTGCTTAGCAGCGGCGTCTCCACCCTACGCGCTACTCCGCCAGAGGAATATGCCGCACGCTACACACGGTTACAATTTCTTACACAAAACCGGGGGCGCTGCCATCATCGGATTACACGCCATCCCTACACTCCCCTCCATCGGAAGACGCCCCACGGGGTTTGCTTCTGCCGTCGAGAGGAGTCCCTTATGGACCGTCTGCACCAGAGTATCGAAGCCGAAATCCCGCGCTTGCGGCGTTATGCCCGAGCGTTGTGCCGCGATGTCGCGGCGGCTGACGATCTCGTACAGGATTGCCTGACCCGCGCGCTCGCCAAACTGCATCTGTGGCAGGAAGGCACCGATCTGCGGGCGTGGCTGTTTACAATTCTCCACAACCAGCATGTCAACCGCATCCGCCGCGCCGTGCGCGAAGGCGCGGCCGTCGAATTGAGTGAATCCGAACCCCTCTTGACGCAGGCGCCACGGCAGGACCGGCGGCTCGAATTGCGCGACCTCGACAGCGCGCTGGCCCAGCTTCCCGACGAGCAGCGCCAGGTGATCCTCCTGGTCGGGCTCGAAGGCATGCGCTACGAGGATGTCGCCGAGGTGCTCGATGTGCCGGTGGGCACGGTCCGCTCGCGCCTGTCACGCGGCCGCGACGCGCTGCGCCGGCTGATCGGCGCGATCCCCGACCGCCGCGCCGAGCACATCATGGCCGAGGCCTGCGCCGTGCGGCACCACACCGAAACCGCCCCGCATCGCCGCCCCGCCGCCAAGCGCGCCGTCACCCGGCGTCCGGCCCAGATCACGGCCCGCGTCGCGACGCGGTAGATTTTCGTCAATATTGGGATCGAGAGGCCCGCGGGTTGCGCGGGCCTCTTTGTGTTCCGGCCCGAGACATGCCGCCGGGCTTGCCTTCTACGAGCGCCTGGCCGAAATAATCCCGTGCATTCCCGATTGACCAATGTACTCGATTTGTTCTATTCCTGAGCGGGGGTGTCAACCTGCCGGCTGATGGGGCAAAGCCGTGGCGGCCGAAGAGGTCCAACGGGTTCCACCGGTTATCTTGCCGCTAATACAGGGGGGACGCAGGTGGCCGAGGTGCTGAGGGGGTGGATTACGTCGCCTACTGAACCGGCCCGCCTCGACCCGCCGAATACGGCCGGGGCGATTGTGATGGCGGCCGGGATTTTTACCGTCGCCTCGCTACCGCGCCTGCCGTTTCCCGGGTTTCTGGCGGGGGTGGCGGCGGCGGTCGTGGCGCTGGCCTGGATCGCGGTCGCCGCTGGGCTCGCCGTGTCGACGGCGCGGCATGGCGGGCTCGCGCGGCGGACGGGGCCGGTGGTCGAAAGCTTTGGCATCGGCACCTGGGTCGCCGGCACCGCGGTGTTTGCGCGGGTGCTGATGCTGGCGACGCCGGACGACCCGTGGCCGGCGCGCGTCTTGTTCGCGCTCGCGGCCGGGTTGTGGCTGTGGTTCATGCCGCGCGCGGTCCGCAACCTTGTTTGCCTCGCGCGGACGCGGCTGCCGCCGAACGGCATCATCCTGCTGGCGACCGTGGCGACCCAGGCGGTCGCGCTGATCGCGCTGCGGCTATTTCCGGCCGCGCCGGGCGTGCGGCTCGCGGCGGCCGGGCTGATGGCGCTCGGGGTGCTGTGCTACGCCCTCGCCGCGTTTCTCGTCGTGCGGCGCTATGCCGGCGGCGGCTGGGCCCTCGCCACGGATTGGGCCAACGGCAACTGCATTCTCCACGGCGCGCTGTCGATCACCGGCCTCACCGCAACCGTCAGCGGACGGTTCGGCGCGGGTGCGATCCTGGCGCTGTGGGGGGTGGCGGCGGCGATTTTCGTCACCGTCGAGGCGATCGAAATTGCCCGTGTGGCCGCGCGCGTCCGCGCGGCCGGCTGGCGCGCGGCGGTGCTCGTCTACGATGTCTCGCAATGGGCGCGCAACTTCACCTTCGGGATGTTCTACGCCTTCACCCTCGCCTTCGTGGCGCGCTGTCCGGTCGTCGCCTCGCCAAGTCTCGGCGCGCTCAGAGCAGCGGTCGCCGCCTATGGCGCCTACGTCGTGCTGGCGCTGCTGCTGGCCGAGACGGCGCTGCTGCTGTTCGGCGCGCGGGCGATGCCTATTGCAGCCCGCCCAGCCGCGGCGCCGGGGCGGCAGCGGCGGCGGCAGTCCGGTTGACCCCGGTCCGCGTCCCCCGCAAGCGCGGCGCGAGCATCGCCATCACGATCAGATTGAGTACGACGAGCCCGACCGCGATCACGACAAGGAACGGATTGATTTCCCCCGCCGCATGGTCGATGCGGGAGACGAGAGCGCCAAGGCGGAGGTGCCCGTTTCGCGGGCTTCGACGCATCGATGCCTCCGACCCCAGCGAAGATGCGGGACCGCCCCAAACGGCGATCCCGCTCGGCGCTCGGCAACATGAAGCCTCGCCAACCCGCCCCGATCACAGGCTCTGCCGGCCCGAATTGGCCCGGAACGGTGACACAAGCGCTCTACCGGCGCCGTCGCCGCGCGTCTTTCACCTATGACAATACCCCGGCCGGAATCGGTGGCTGCGCGACACAGGGGATTGAGCAGAGCCGTTATCGGCGCAGTTCGAGGATGTGAGGACGCAGAGGTACGCGGAGGATTTGATGGCTCACAGGTCATTCACCATCCGCGTGATGCCGTCACGCATATGGGCCACATGGAAATTCAATAGGTATCCGAGTCTATAGCGACCCAGTTTCAGATAGCTGAGTAGCTAGGGCCTTATGGATCGGCAAGATCGTCTGGACGGTCTTTGCCTCGCCGACTTCGTTCTCCCTCACACTCGAATCCTCTGCGTTACTCTGCGCCCTCTGCGGTGAAACCCATTTAATCGTCGGAAATCTTTTGCCAGGTGAGCTCGCGATATTCCTGCACGCCGCCCGATTGGCGGGGCGGCGGGGTCAGCACGACTAGCTCGCCCTCGAACCGCACGCCCCGCACCTGGTCGCTGCCGAGCCGGGCGGGGTCGGAGGCGGCGTCGACGCGGGTCACGAGCTTCGTGCCGTCGAAGGTGTAGTTGCCGCAATAGGAGGCGTAATCGCGCGCCACGCCCGCCGGCAATTCCTTGCGGCCGTCGCACACGACCGATTGCATCCGTCCGTCGGCGGTGAAGGTGACCCGGCCGATGCCCTGGCCGCCATAGGGCTCGGGCAGCGCCGCGCCGTCGGCGCCCTTGGCCGTGGCGCCGACCAGCTTCCAGGTGCCGACGATGGAGACCGCCATCGCCCTACTCCGCCGCCGGCGAGGCCGGCTTGGCCTGCGGCTGCTTGGTGAAATACATCCGATGCATGGCGTCCTCCGATGCGGGAGCTGAACGTACCTGGGAAAACTGTGTCACAGCGCCGGGCGTTTGGCGATCCACCCGGCGGCTTGTTCGTAGGCGTGGCCAACGCGGAGCACTGTCGCCTCGTCGAAGGCGCGGCCGACGAACTGGGCGGATAGCGGCAGGCCGTTCGCCGCGAAGCCGCAGGGCAGGGCGACGCAGGGGTGGCTCGTCACATTGAAGACCGAGGCGAGCGGCTGCGGGTTGCGCCACGGGTTGGTGTCGGTGTCCTCGAGCACCGGCGCGGGGCCGGGGATGATCGCGGCCAGCAGCGCGTCGCAGCGTTCGAACAGCGCATCGACCTTATTCGTCAGGATGCGGCGCAGGCGCTGGGCCTGGACGTATTGGCGCGCGGTGACGAAGGCGCCGAGGGTCAGGCGCTCACGGGTGACCCGGGCGTAAAGTTCGGGCCGCTTGCGCAGATCCTCGGCGTGTATCGCAAACGACTCGCTGTGCGAAATCGTTCTCGCACAGGCCTGGAAATGATCGTTCGGCGGCAATTCCACCTCGATCACCTCGGCGCCGAGCGCTTTCAGCACCTCCGCCGTCTTGTCGAGTGCGGCGGCCTGCTCGGCGCCGACCCGGCCGTCTTTGTTGAAGGCGCGGGCATAGCCGATGCGGAGCCCGGTCACGCCGCGCCGCAAATCGGCGATGTAATCGGGCACCGGCACATCGGCGGAGCCGGGGTCGCGCGGGTCGTACCCGGCGAGCACTTGCAAGGCGAGCGCCGCGTCCTCGACCGTCCAGGTCAGCGGGCCGGCGGTGTCGAGGCTGTAGCATAACGGAGCGACGCCGCGCCGGCTGACCCGGCCATAGGTCGGCTTGAGCCCGACCGTGCCGCAATAGGCGGCCGGCAGGCGGATCGACCCGCCGGTGTCGGAGCCCATCGCGAGCCCGACGATCCCGGCCGCCACCGCGGCGCCCGAGCCGCTCGACGACCCGCCGGTGAAATGCGCCGTGTTCCACGGGTTGCGCGCCGGCGGGAACGGCAGGTCGAAGGCCGGGCCGCCGGTGGCGAATTCGTGCGTCGCGAGCTTGCCGACCAGCACCATCCCGGCCGCTTCGAGCCGCGCCGTCGTCTCGGCGTCGGCGGCGGCGATGTTGTCGAGGAGGAGCCGCGAATGCGCGGTCGTGCGCAGCCCCGCCGCGTCGTAGATGTCCTTGAGCCCGTACGGGATGCCGTGCAGCGGGCCGCGCCGGCGTCCGCCGGAAATCTCGCGCTCGGCCCGCCTGGCCGCGGCGCGGGCGCGGTCGGCGGTGATCTCGATAAAGGCGTCGAGCTTGGGGTTGAGCGCGGCCGCGCGGCTCAGCGCCATCTCGGTCAACTCGACCGGCGACACCTTGCCGGCGGCGAGCTGGCGGCCGGCCTCGGCGAGGGTCGGGATCATCGCTTCACCCCGCGGTCGTAGCGCGGCAGTTGCGCCGGCTCGTCCTCGTAGGCGAGCGGGATTTCGAGGACGGCGAGCAACGCCTGCATCTGGCGATAGGCGTCGCGCATGATCGCGTCGCGCTCAGGCGGCACGAGAACCCCGGCCCGCCGCAACGCCGCCTCGTAATCCAGATCGTCGCTCATCGCCGCACCCTTTCCGGAAGGAGCCATGCGGCATCGTGCGGCAAGAGCGGCGGCCACTCAAGCGAGCCGATTTGCGCTAGGATAGGGCGATGCCCGACAAGCTCAGCTCCCTCACCCAGGCGATCCGGCGCGACGGCTTTGCCTTTCTGCGCGCCCCGGCGATGCGGAAACTGTTCGAACAGAACGGCCTCGCCGACTGGGACCGCTTTGCCGCGAGCTGGGACGACCTCGGCGTGGACACCTTCATGGCCGATGGCGGGCGCTATCGGCGGCGGCGGTTCGCGGCGTTTCGCGCGACCCCCGAGGCGGTCCTGCGCAAGCCGCACCAGCCGCATTACCAGAGCCGCGACTACAACCCGCTCAACGGCGGGATCGAGCGCTGGTTCGACGCGGTGACCGAACCCGTCGGGGCGCACCCCGCGCTGCGGGCGATCCTCGCGACCTGCCGCGACCTCTTCGACCGGGTGACGCCGGCGGACGTGCGCCCGGAATCGTGGCACGTCGAGATCCACCAGTTCCGCATCGAGGCGCGCACCGGGCAATCCGGCAAGCCGACGCCGGAGGGGATGCACCGCGACGGGGTAGACTGGGTGTTGGTGCTGCTGGTCAACCGCATCAACATCGCCAGCGGCGAGACCTCGGTCCACGACCTCGGCAAAAACGAGCTCGGCAGCTTTACGCTGACCGATCCGCTCGACGCCGCGTTCACCGACGACAACCGCGTCTACCACGGCGTAACCCCGGTCTCGCCGCTCGACCCGGCCCGACCCGGGCACCGCGACGTGCTCGTCGTCACGTTTCGTCGAGAATAGGGCCGCCGCGAACAGCCATGCCGACGCGTCATCAAATCTGTTGCGTCACCAAAGCCGCGTTCATGAACCACCACCAGCGCCTCCGCCGCGTCGGCGGCGTCAACCCCGACGGGTCGTGGTGGAAGTTGACCGAGGCCGACGCCATCGCCGGGATCGAAGCCCGCCGCTGGAGCTTTTTCGTCGCCACCGACCGCGGCGACCGCGACATCGTCATCGCCACCAGCCGCTATGGGATACCGTACCTCAAGACCGCCGCCGACGGGCTCCAGCCGGAGAGCCTCTTGGCGCTGCCGGAGTGCCGGTAGCTCGCTCGCTGCGCTCGGCCCTCACCCACCCTTCGGGTCCCCTCTCCCGCGATGCGGGCGAGGGTAAAACTGAATTTAGAATCACCCCTCCCGCACTGCGCGCACTGCCGAGAGGCGCTTAGTCGGCGCCCCGGGGCTGTTGCGCGAGGTCGGTGTCGATCTCCTCGATCGAGCGTCCCTTGGTCTCCTTCCCGAAGCAGAAGGCGACGCCGCTGATGAAGTGGCAGGCGGCGAGAAAGAGGAAGGCGGGGAGGATCGCGTCGACCGTCGCTTTCGGGCTGACGACATTCGACGAGCCGACGATCAGCGCCAGACCGGCCGGGCCGATGATCTTGCCGAGGCTGCCGAAACCATAGGCGGAGCCCATGCCGGTCGCCCGCAGATGCGCGGGCCAGACCTCGGCCGCGTAAGGCCCGATCGCGGCAAAGCCGCCGCCCGAGAAGAACCGGGCGAACATGATCGCCAGCCAGAACACCGACGCCGAACCGATAAAGGAGTTGTAGTAGAAGGCCGCGACGACAAGGCCGACGACCGCCCCGAACCCGTCGGCGATGCAGCACGGCACCCGCCCGATCTTGTCGGACAGATAGGCGAAGCTCAGCCTGCCGATAAACTCGCCGACGCTGGTCCAGATCATCAGATAGGCCGCCTCGGCCGGCGGAATCTTGAGCAGGAGAGCGAACAGCGTGGTCGACCACAGCGTGATGCCGTAGCCGCCGCATTGCTCGCCGAGGATGCCGATCCAGGTAACGAGAAGGCTCCGCGGGTGCTGGAACAATTCGCTGATGCGCGCCCGCTGCGGCTCGGGCAGCACGGCCGGCAGCACGATGTCCTTGGGGTTCATGTGCAGGGCCCAGGCGAGCGACTTGCGGGCCTCCTCGAACCGCCCGACGCGCATGAGCCAACGCGGCGATTCCGGGACCCACGCGCGGACGAGCAGGGTCAAGAGCGCCGGCAGCAGACCGGCGGCGAACAGCCCGCGCCACCCGATCGCCGGCGCCAGGTACGCCCCGAACACCGCACCGAGCCCGGTGCCGATCGGGATGCAGGCGGTCACCAAGCCGCCGATCATGCCGCGCATCCGGGTCGGCACGTATTCCTGAACCAGCGGCAGGTCGACGACGTAAAGCCCGCCGACGCCAAACCCGACCAGCAGCCGGAAGAGGCTCATGTAAATCCAGCCCTGGTCCGGCGTCAGGGCCAGAAACCCGGTGGAGATCGAGAAGGTCAGTACGGTCGCGATAAAGATCTTGCGGCGGCCGACCCGGTCGGCCATCCAGCCCCAGAACCAGGCGCCGGGAATGGCGCCGACACCCGACGACAGCAGCATGATCGCCGACTCGCCATAAGTCAGGTGCCAGGGGCCGACGATAAAGGCGAGGACGTAGCCGATCAGGAAATAATCGAAGAACTCCAGCATGTCGCCAAGGATGGCGGCGAACACGATCTTGCGCTGGTTCCGCGTCAATGTTTGCTGGCGGTCCAACAATTCCAGCATGGTCCCGGTCCCCGTTTTCCTGGTTCGGCTGTGTGTCGGGGAAGAGGCTAGTGTTCCGTCGAGGCCACCGGCAATTGATGCCGGGCGCAGGCCTGTGCCGCAAAAAACGACATTGCTCGGTCTGTCGCCATTTGGTTAGGGCCGCGCTTGCGTCCGAACCGATGTTATTTCCAAAAGAACCATCCCGGCGAAACCCGAAATGGCTGTTTTGACGCCATTGAGCGCCGCGCTCTCCCTCTGCGCGCGCGCAGAGGGAGAGGTAGCGGAGGTACAGCTTACTTGGCGTATTTGCCGGTGAGCTGCTTGGTGAAGTCCGGGTAGGCGCCCGGGGTCTTTTCGTTCGCCTCGTTGTGGCAATCGAGGCGGGTCTTGCGGGCCCAGGTGCGCTTGAGGTCGTCGCGGACCGAGAAGGTCAGCCTGCCGAGGCCTTCGGTTTCGAGCTCGATCTTGTCGCCGTCCATGAACGGGTTGAGCCCGCGATGGTTGGTGCCGGTGGCGACGATGTCGCCCGGGACCAGCGTGTGGATCGAGGTGAGCCAGGCGACCGACTTCTTGATGCTGTGGCCCATGTCGTCGGTGTTGAAGTTCTGCATGAGCTGGCCGTTGTTCCACAGCTTGATCTGCAGCTTTTGCGGGTCCTTGATCTCGTCCTTGGTGACGAGGAACGGGCCGATCGGCGCGAAGGTGTCGCGGCTCTTCATCTGGAAGAACACGTTGCCCGGAGGCGGCAGGCCGCGGGCCGAGCCGTCGATGAAGTTGGTGTAGCCGAAGATGTGGTCCATGACCTGGTCTTCGGTGAGGCTCGTCGAGGTCTTGCCGATGACGACGGCCATCTCGGCCTCGCCTTCGAAGATCGGCGCCGGCACGTCGGGCAGCACCATCGTGTCGCCCTCGCCGATGATCGCGCTCGGGGTCTTGTGGAACGCGTTGATCGGCGCCGGGGCGCTGCGCGTGCCGTCTTCCATGTAGTTGACGGCCATGCAGTCGATGGTCGTCGGCTTGGGCAGGGGCGGGCGGATCTTGACGCTCGACAGGGGAACGCCCTTGCCGCTCGCGGCCGCCGCCTCGATCTTGGAGCGGTAGGTGTCGAACTGCGCGATCAACCCGTTCATCAGGTCGCCGGGCCCGGTGTGCGGGATGTCCTGGACGACGGCGGACACGTCCACGACGTCGCCCCCCTTCACCACGCCGAGCTTATAATCGTCGAAATAACATAATTTCATGTGGGGCTCCCTCACCCGTCTTCTGACCTTGTCGACCCGGGCCGGTCGCCCCACCCGCGTCTTCGGGGCAGGACCTTACACCGCTTCCGCGCATGGCGAGAACCGCGTTGTTGCGGGCGGCCTCCGACGCGATTCTCGCGGCGCCAAATTCGTCCCCGCCCACCGCGGCCAGCTTCAATACTGGCCGGCGATCGCCTCCTCGATCAGTGCCACCTCGTCGCGATCAAGATCGAACAGGCGATATACGCGGTCATTGATCTCGGCCTCCGCGTCGGCGATGAGGTCTGAAAGACGTTTCACCTCCGCCTTGCGGGCATTGAAATAGCGTTCCCATTCGTCGCGCTCACCGACCGGGATTTCGATCTTAAATCGAGTAGCCAGCCGCAAACGGAGCCCCGCGAAGTCCAGCCCATACCAATCCCGGAAAGACCTCGCCGGCGTACCAATATCGGCCAGGCGATGAATAACCTCATTTATGGTTTTGAACCGCGCGACCGAGGCGGAACAGATATTTACCTCGATATCAGAAAATGCTTCCGGCCCGCTTCCTACTGGTAACTGCCCCATATAATTCACGCGCGCTTCGCGGAAGCCCCCACGGACCGCTGGGGCGAGGCCAGCGAAATAGAACCACAGTAACTTTGCATTCAAATATGCACCAAAACCCGTGTCAGTTATTGGAATAATATAAGATTTATCATTTGAGTAAAATTTCTTATTGTCGTACGAAAAATTGGCTTTATCATTGAAATGAGGATAGATAATTTTATTTTGATTGAATTTTGGTTCATATGCCGCCTGAGCTTGTTGAAGCTCCCACCAATTCTGTTTCGTTGCGCGCTTTTCTAGCAGTTTGCGAAACGGGGCGAGATGATCGCGGATCGCTGGATATTCCTCGATATCGATGCGGTTTTTCGGCGTGTAAATGAGCCAAAGATCGTCACTCTCGACATGCCATCGCTTCAGGTTTTCGCCGACCAGGAACGGCTTCAGCAGATCGGCGGAGCGGACGTCACGGGCGACCAGCGCATCGCGTTGTTCACGGCTCAACACGAATGCTTCGTTGAGCCCGGTCTTGATTCCGTAGAGCGGCGGTCCGTACACCTCCGCCAAAGTCTTGCGACCCGCCGCCATCTTTTTGCGGATCGCATCGAGCCTATCGCCCTCAAAGCGCCATGAGCCGGCGCCCAGGCGGGCACGGGGCATCGGGCGCGACGAGGCGACGAACGCTTTCGTGAGGTCGTCGGGCAGAGCGCTCAGCTTCAAGAATCGCAAATCGCCGTTGCCGGTATGCCCATTTGACCGGCGCAACGTGACGATGGCGGGGTAGGTCGTCACCCCTGGGAAAATCTGCAAATCTCCGAAATCGACGACCGCCTCGATTTCCGCCTTGTCGATCAGGTGGCGCCGAAGCGCGGTGCCGGAGCCGGTGCGGAAAAACGTCGACGAGGAGATGTAGCCGAGCCTCCCGCCAGGCTTAAGCAACCGCACGCCGAGTTCGAAGAAATAGGCATAGAGGTCCGCGCGATCCGCGACCACCTCATAACGCTTTTCGAGATAAGGCTTGAACGGCTTGATCAACTCCATGCGTACGTAAGGAGGGTTTCCAATAACGATATCGAAACCATCGGACGCAAAGATTTCGGGAAACGCCGATTTCCAGTCGAACGCACGCCGATGGAAATCCGCATCCTCGATCAAGCTGTTGCCCCAGCGGATCGTTTCGTCGAGCGATTCGAGTTGGCGCCCTCTCTTCGCTGTCTTGAGCCATAGGGAAAGCCGGGTTATCTCCACCGACTCCGAATTCACGTCCACCCCATAGAGATTGCGGGTGATGATCTCGACATCGGTGTCGCCCGCCCAATGTACCAGCAGCCCCGGCTCAAGCTCGCTCAATCGCTCGCGCACGCGGGTCTGTTCGGCCTTCAGGAAATCAAAAGCGGCGATCAGAAACGCGCCCGAGCCGCAGGCAGGATCGAGGATCCGAAGTCCGGCGACGCATCCGAGATAGGCTCGCCAGAACAATAATTCCCCGTCCTTGCCACGCCACATAATCGCGCCGGTCGCATCCTCGGCATTGGCATGCTCCGCAAGGAGCACCTGAAAACGCTCGCGAAGATGTGCGCCAATGGTGTGTTCGACGATAAAACGTGTGACAAGATCGGGCGTGTATACGACGCCATCGCGTTTTCTCTTTGTAATACTTGGAAGCGGTTGCCCGTGTATTTCTGCATGTTTTTGCTCAATATCGGTAATTGATTGCTCGAATATGTGACCAAGGATCGTTACAGAAACCTGACTTCGAAAATCGTACTGGGTAATGCTGCTGAATTGGTCAGTGAGATGATCCGGGATGGCCAGCGAATCCAGTTGCAGATCGGCCGCGAATAGGCCCCCATTGTATGGCGGGATGTTCAGTCTCGGATTACCGTGATCGACCGCGTCGAACAGGCGCCTAAGATATTCCCATTTTGGCTTGGGTTCACTGTACGGGTCGGTAAAATTGACCGCATTTCGAATGCTGTCATCGGGAAGCAGTACGGTATCTTCGGCGAAGGCTATAAATATAATCCGGTCGAGAATTTTTTGTGCCAAACGGATGGCATGTTCAGCCGGTATCTCAGCGTGTTGGCTTCGTATGAATTGGAATAGATTTTCACGAATTTCACGATACTCTTGGTAGAGCTTATCGGTGATATCCTTATCTTCACGGAGACTGCGCTCCAGAAGGCTCTGCGTCTCGCCATTGAGCAGAAACTGTGCTCCTAGCAACCGAACGAAACGTTTGAGTATGGCAGGTTGATCGAGCGCACTAAGATCGAATTCCTCATAGTCGCGCCGACCCCGGCCGACCGCATAAAGGCGCAGCTCTCGCTGATTGGAGACGATTACCCACCGAGCGCCGATCGCGTCATTAGCGTACTCCCATGCCTGTTGCACCGGCGTCTTGGCACGCCCGGGCATGATCGCATCAAGGTTTTTGAGGGAAGGCCCCTTGAGCTCAAAAGGGGCAAGAATATCCGAATGATCGGCGGAGAACCGACCGAGGGCAAGGTCGACTTCGCCCGCGCCCACCGCCTGTTTCACCGAAACTGTCGCCGCTCCAGAAGCGTCGAAAGACCGATAGCCCAATACGTCCTGCACGACATAGCGGTTGAAATCCGCCTCGAGCGAGGTTTCCTTCCGGCTCAGCAGAAACTCGTCTCGCATCAGCATCGCCCAGTGGGATGCGGCGTCCTGCTGCGCGCTGCTGGGCGTAAAGTCGAAGGCTTGCAGCGCAGCTTCGAGGGTTTTGGCGTTGAATAATGGCATCGAGCCTAATTAGCCGAGTTGAGGAGTGGAGGGCCAGAAGAAGCGGCCGGTTTGTATTTTTTGTTCCCCCAAATCCCCCACCCCAACCCTCCCCCCCGCTTGCCGGGGAGGGTTGGGGTGGGGGCCACGCTGGTGGCGGCCGCGCGAAAACCGCCCTAACATGAGCGACATTCGACCAGGGAGCACAACATGCCCGTCGCCCAGATTCGCGGCATCGACATCAACTACGAGGTTCTCGGCGAGCACGGACCGTGGGTTGCGCTGCAGCCGGGCGGACGGCGGGCGGGGGCTTCGCTGCAGCGGCTCGCCGCCGGGATCGCCGAGGCCGGCAACCGGGTCCTCATTTACGACCGGCGCAATTGCGGCGCGTCCAGCGTCGCCATCGACGGCGCCTCGGAGAACGAGGAGTGGGCCGAGGACCTCCACGAATTGCTGATGCGGCTCGACGCGGCGCCGGCCTATGTCGGCGGCAGCTCGTCGGGTTGCCGGCTGGCGCTGATCCTGGCGCTGCGCCACCCCGCCGATGTGCGCGGATTGCTGCTGTGGCGGGTCACCGGCGGCCAGCACGCGGCCACCCATTTGTCGAACCAGTACTACGCCTCGCACATCGCGGCGGCGAAATCCGGCGGCATGGCGGCGGTCTGCGCGATGGAGCACTGGACCGAGGTGATTGCCGCCAACCCCAAGAGCCGCGCCGCGCTGACGGCGCTGGCCCCGGAGGAGTTCATCGCCCGGATGGAGCGGTGGCGGCACAGCTTCGACGCCGGCGCCGAGCACCCGGTGATCGGCCTCAGCCCGGCCGAGCTGCGCGGCCTCGCGATGCCGGCGTGCATCGTCCCCGGCAAGGACCCGGTTCACCCGCTCGCCGCCGGCCAAGCCGCCCATCGCCTGATGCCGAACGCCGAATATGTCGAGGTGGTGACGCAGCAGGCCGCCACGCTCGATGAGGCTTTCGCCGATTGGGACGCCAAGGAAGGTCTCCTCGCGGCGACCTTTGTCGACTTCCTGCGCCGGCAGCGGCGGCGGTAAGCGCCAACAGCCCTTGCCCGTCATCCCGGCGCAGGCCGGGACCCACGTGTGGAGCGTTCGGAAAGCTGAAAAGTGGGTCCCGGCCTGCGCCGGTATGACGATTGTGAGATTCCCGCGTGTCGTCAGTCGAGCGTGAAGCCGACCTTCAGCGTCACCTGGAAGTGGCTGACCTTGCCGTTGTCGATGTGGCCGCGGGTTTCGGCGACCTCGAACCAGCGCAGTTCACGCACGGTCTTAGAGGCGCGGGCGATTGCCATGCGGATGGCGTCGTCGATGCTCTTTTCCGACGAGCCGACGATCTGAATGACGCGGTAGATGTGGTCGTCCATCGCTTTCTCCCATTCTACTGCCCGGCGAACGGTCGGATCGCGAGAACGATCCGGGTCAGGCGATCTTCTGGCCGATGACCCGGCGCTTCTCGTTGATCGCGCGGAGGTATTCGATGCCGTCGGCGGCGATCGCGTCGCCGATCATCGCATCGCCCTCGGCGGCGAGCTCGTTGGTGTCGACCCAGGCGGAATAGATGTGGATCGTGCGGTCGGTGACGATGCCGGCCTTCAAGAGGGTCTTGACCAACACGCGGAAGACATTGGTGCCTTCCTTGAGCGAGTTCTTGCGCCCGCCGTGGAAGCGCTCGCGCACCGAGTCGCGCAGCTTGCCGACATCGAGCCCGAACCCCTCGTAGACATAGGCGCGCTGGGCCATGCTGGAGAGGTTGAAGAGCAGGATCTCGAACACTCGCGCGGTCCAGTCTTCGACCTGCTCGTGCTCCTCGCGCGAGAGGCGCGGGATCGTGCGGTCGGCCCAGATCTTGCCAAAGCGGTGATGGAACGCCTCGTCGGTCATCACGAGCTGTACGAGGCGCTTCAGCAGCGGGTCGCGGGCATGGGCGTGGAGGTTGGCGAAGGCGCCCATCGCCAGCCCCTCCAGCAGCATCTGCATGCCGATCAGCTTTTTGTAGACGACCGGCGACAGCACGATGTCGGTCAGGAACTCGCCGAGCACCGGCCCGACCGGATAGGGCGTGCCCCAGCGCGCCTTGACGTAGCGGCCGAACGCGGCGACGTGGCGCGCCTCCTCGCGCACCTGGTTGGCGGCGTATTCCTGCGCGCCGGGGTCGAGGAGGATGTCGCAGAGCGAGGCCGACAGCGACAGCGCCCCCTGCTCGCCATGCAGGATGTTCGACAGCGTCCAGCGCTGGATCTGGTTCGCGAGGCGGATTTTCTGCCCCTCGTCGAGATGCTCGGTCGCGCCGCAATTCAGTTCGGGGAACCGTTCGAGCGGCAAAAGCGGCTCGTGGTCGAGGTCCCAGCCCTGGGTGAAATCGAGATAGGCCGGGTTGTACGGGTCCCAGAAATGGTCGTGCGTCGCGCCGATGATCCCGTCGAACGCATCGCTGCGCCTCCCATACCGCTCGACCGCCACCATCGCCGCGAAATCATCGGCCGCGACGGTCTCGTAGGCGGAGTCGTGGGTGATTTGGGTGTCGGTCGCGGCGTCCTGGGTCATCAGCGATCCTCCCCCGTCCTTGCAGCCTCCGCCTCGCGAGCGCACATTGTGGTACAGATCGCCCGGAAAATCGAACGCTACCCGCCATGCTGAGCGCGCTTGCCCTGTCAGGATGCTTGATCCCACCTCTCGCGCTGCTCACCGGACTCCCGCTTGGCCAGGAAGACGGAGCCGCTGGCGTCCCTGCGAAGCTCGCCGGTCTGCCGAAAAAGCAAGCCGCCTTTCGTGCCGCGATCAAGGAAGCAATCCTGACGAGCTGGGCGAACTCGCGGACGCCGTTTACGCCGGCGAACGGGAGATTGCCCGGGAAATGGTCCCCAAGATGGAATTGCTCGGGAACCGGCTCACGGAGCTGAAGCGGGCTCGTCACACCCCCAAACGCGTGCACTGCGGCGGCACATGGAGGAATGGCTCGACAACACCGCCACCTGGCTTGAGCGCTACCAAAATCCGCGGATTATGCTGATAAAGCTCGCCTCCGATCGGCGCAGCCTGACCGAACCGGGAAGCCCCGTGTTTTCGACTGCCGGGGAAGTAGAGGCTCACCTGCGCAGCCTCAGCGGTTCTTCACAGACGACTACAACTTCCCACTCCTCCTGCGCTGGCTCAGGCGATTTTTGCGCGCCCTCATCCAGGCCCTCTCGCAACCCCTACTGGCCGCGACCGAAATCCCCTAAAAAGAGCCGCTCAGCCGTTCTTCATGGAGACAGCATAGCAGCTCGGTACCACTCACAGGTTTGGCGTATTCCTTCGGCGAGACCGATACTCGGGCGCCATCCAGAAGCGTTCAACTTCGTGACGTCGAGCAGCTTGCGCGGACTACCGTCGGGCTTCGACGTGTCGAACTCGAACCGGCCGCTAAAGCCTGCAGCATCAGCGATCAACCGCGCGAGGTCCCCAATCGTCACGTCTTCGCCGGTGCCGATATTGATCGGCTCTTCCGCCGACCACGTCTTCATCAGAAATACGCAGGCGTCGGCGAGATCGTCGACATGGAGGAACTCACGGCGGGGAGTGCCCGAACCCCAGACCTCGACGGAATCCCTGCCTTCGCGCACGGCCCCGTCGGTCTTGGCAAGCAGCGCCGGCAGGACATGGCTCGATAAAAGGTCGAAATTGTCATAGGGACCGTACAGATTTGTCGGCATCACCGAAACGAAGTCGCAGCCATACTGCCGCCGATAAGCCTGGCAGAGCTTGAGTCCGGCAATCTTGGCAATAGCATACCATTGATTTGTCGGTTCCAGGGGACCGGCCAACAGGCAGCTCTCCGGCATCGGCTGCGGAGCAAGACGCGGGTAGATGCACGACGAACCAAGGAACATCAGCTTCGCGACCCCGGTCCGACGCGACGCCTCGATCACGTTCGTCGCGATCGCCAAATTGTCATAGAGAAATTCGCCCGGACGAGTGTCGTTTGCATGAATGCCGCCGACGCGCGCCGCAGCGAGGAACACTGCCTCCGGTCGCTGGTCGTCGAACCAGTTATCGACTGCCGCTCGATCGCGCAGGTCGACCGACTCGCGGCCGGCCGTCAGAATTTGACAATCCTCCCGCGCCAGCCGGCGCACTATCGCCGAGCCCACCATGCCGCGATCGCCCGCGACGAAAATGCGCCGCCCAGTCAGCGGAAAGATGATCTGCGATTTCACGGTCGATTCCCTCGATCGAGCGCCGCGCCACGCGCTGGATCGTCGAACCCAGCCCCGCTTACCACTTGCTCACGCCGCGCCAAGTCAATGTCATGGGCGACCATCATTCGGATGAGCTCCTGAAAGCCGAGCCGCGGCTCCCACCCCAACTCTCGGCGTGCCTTACCGGGATCACCGCGTAGGGCATCGACTTCCGTCGGGCGCAGGTATCGATCGTCAGTCTCGACGTGATGGCGCCAGTCGAGATTGCCCTCTGCAAAGGCGATCTCAACCAATTCGCGCACGCTGTGTGCCGTGCCGGTGGCGATAACGTAATCGTCCGGTTTCTCCCGCTGCAGCATTAGCCACATCGCCTCGACGTAATCCCCGGCAAACCCCCAATCACGTCTCGCATCAAGGTTTCCCAGGTAAAGTTTCTGCTGCAAGCCTTGAGAGATCCGCCCGACTGCGCGGGTAATTTTGCGGGTGACAAAGGTTTCTCCGCGACGAGGGCTCTCGTGATTGAATAAAATCCCATTACAAATGAAAAGATCATACGCCTCGCGGTAATTCACCGCAAACCAATGCGCCGCGACCTTGCTGGCACCGTAAGGGCTTCGTGGATAAAACGGTGTCCTTTCGTTTTGCGGCGGGGGGGATGCGCCGAACATCTCCGACGAGCCGGCCTGGTAGTAACGTGCGGGGCGCCCGCCATGCTGGATGTGGTCGCGCAGCGCCTCGATTAGCCGCAAGGTGCCGACCGCGACGGCCTCGGCCGTGTATTCGGGGATATCGAACGACACCTTTACATGGCTCTGCCCGCCAAGGTTGTATACTTCGTCCGGGTTCACCGTCTCCAACAATCGACGGAGCCCGCCCGCCTCAGTCAAATCGCCGTAGTGCAGGGTCAGATTAGCGCCGCCGAGATGGGGATCGTGGTACAAATGGTCAACGCGATCCGTGTTGAATAGGCTGGCGCGGCGCATCAGCCCGTGGACCTCATACCCCTTTGCGAGCAAGAATTCGGTGAGGTATGAACCGTCCTGCCCGGTCACTCCGGTGATTAATGCGCGCTTTCCCATTCCCCACCTTACCACAATGCCTTGATGGATTACAGTCGTTGGGCGGTCGACATACCCGCTCGGCATTCCAAGGCTGATCGCCTCGTGCTCAATTCGGGGGAGCACTCAGCATTCTGGGCCGTCCCGTGCCCGATATTGCCGCTCATCGCGCCCGCTCGATCATCCAAGAAACCGGTGGCGCGTGTGGCGACCTTGGCACGTTCATCCCCCACGTCATCGGCGCAATCACCGTAGCGGGACTGGCTCCGGTGCGTGTGCTGTTCGGCTTCGGGATCTTCCTGATCTCGACGGGGCTGCGCTACGGGTTGCCAATACCTGCGCAACCGATGAAAGCGGTATCGGCTGTGATCCTGACGGGCGGCTTACGTCCGGGAGAAGCAGCCGCGGCCGGCATGATAATCGGCGTCGTTTTGCTTGTGGTCGGCGCGAGAGGGTCGATCGGCCGGCTTTCCCGCATGATCCCCAATCCGTGAGTGCTGGGCTCCAATTTGGATTGGGCTGAAGAGTGCCAGTCGCACCGAGATTATTTCCGGTTTTCCGTAGCCTTATACGATTGGAAAACAATCGAGTGGGAATGATTTTGGCCCATCGAGGGCTATCCCACGGCGTTCGGCCGCCGAGCCGGAGAGCTGCCTCGGTCGTCCCGCGTCAGCCGACCCAGCGGCGCAGCGGGCCGAAGTCGAAGTGGACGAATTGCTGGCCCGGATACATGCCCACGCCGCCATAGACGAACGAGGCGACGTCGCGGGCGACCAGGTTGTGATCGAGCCCCGGCATGTGGACATCGAGCGCCATCGCGCGGATATGCTGGGAATTCAGCGCGGCCCCTTCGAGCTGCGAATTGGTCTCGGCCGTGCGATAGCCGCTGAAGATGCTGATCTCGTCCTGCTGATAGCGCCAGTGCATCACGAACAGGATGTCCATCAGCCACGGGTGCAGCAGCATCACCTTGTCCGCGCGGAAATCGCGGCAGGTATGGGAGAACTGCTCGACCGCCGTGCGGATATAGGCGCCGTCGGCGAAATAAACGCCGTTGTAGTGCTCACCGGTGTGGGAAAAGACGATCTTGACCCAGCGCAGATCGGGAAATCCCGCCGCCCAGGCCGGCGGGGCCAGCAGCGCGGTGGCGGCGGCGACGCTGGCTCGCAGAAACCGCCGGCGCTCGATCTCGACCGCGACGATCGGCGGGGACTGGCGAGGCGCGGGCATCACTGGCGCGCGTGCGTGTGCACGACAAAGGTGGCGACGATCGCCGGCCCGCCCCTCGACTGGGCCTGGGCCTGGGCCTGGCGCAGCGCCTTTTTAAGCCGCTCGAGGTAATCGCCCGCCTGCTCGACGTCCGGCGGGTTGCCGAGATCGAGCGGGGCCGCGGTCGCGACCACGGCGATGAATTCGTTTCCGAACGGCGCGCCGCCGGCGTTGACGTCGCCGGCCGCGCCGAAAATCTTGACCGCGCCCGCCGGTAGCCTGGCCGCCGAATCGAGCTTGCTGGGCAGCACGTGGAGAACCTCCCCCTCAAGCGCGAAATAGTCGATCCGCAGATTGAGCGGCCGGTCTCCTCCTTTGACCTCGACGCGGATCGGGTCGCCCTCGCTCAGATCCGTCGCGTTGCCCCGCAGATGCGCGTCGAGCCCGGCCGCCTGCGCCAGCCCGGCCCGTCGTATATCGTCGAATGCCCCCAGCGACCGGCACAGCGGAGCGCCCATCAAATCGACCTTGACCTCGACCGGCGTGCCCCCCGCCAGTCGGTTGGCGGTCCGGACGAGTCTGTCGCGCTCGGCCTCGTCCGGAACCGTGCCGGAAATCTCGATAGGCTTGCCGGGCGCCGCGGCCTCCCGCAGCGAGGCGCAGTCGATCCGCTGCAATGCCGCGTCGAGCTCCGCCGTCGGCGGCGGGCCGGTCCGGGCCGGCGCGGGAGCCACGACCGCGACCGGGCTCGCGGCCGGCGGCGCCGCGATCTGGGGCAGCGCGATCGGCGGCGGCAGGGCCTTCTCACCGGGGATGGGCGGCAGCGTGTCGCGGCACGGAAGGTTCGGGAACGGCCAGCCGGGGCATCCGCCCGAGGGTTTGATGCCGGGCAACACCGGCAACGGCGGCTCGACCGCGGCGGTCCGCAGCTCCACCTGCCCCCGCTTGCGCCGCTCGCGCCACGCCTCGGCCTGCTTCTTGCCTTCGAGCTGGTCGGCGGGGCTGACATGGGCGTCGAGCATCTGGCGCAGCGTCCCGGCGCGGTCGCCCCATGTGTCGCCGTTGACCGCGGCGATCACCGCCCATTTATACGCCTTGACGAAGTCGGGCGCGGTGTTGGAGTTGCCCGCCGCGGCGATCAGGGCCAGGCGGTACTCGGCGTTGCTGTTGCCTTGCTCGGCGGCCTTTGCGTACCAAAGCTCGGCCTCTTTGTAGTCGCCCTTGCCCTGCTCGTAGACCTCGCCCATGCCGAGCTCGCCGTCGGCATCGCCGCGGTCGGCGGCGGGCTTCCACCCGGCCTCGGCGCCGTCATAGTCGCCCCGCACGAATGCCTCATGGGCCGAAAGCGTGGCGGCGGGCTGCGCGTTCCCACCCGGCCCGAGGCAAACCGAGGCGAGAATCGCGACCCATGCCGCGACCATCCGGTCTGGTAGCCGGCTAAGCACCGGGCGACCTCCGATGTCTGCCTCGCACGAGATTCAACCTTACGGCGATCCGGAAATCTCTATCACCGCGGCAACCGCTTGTCGACAGCCGCTTTTTTCTCGGCCGGGGCCAGGCGGGGCAAGGCGTCGCGGGTCTCGCCGGCCCCGATCCGCCAAGTTGACGGGCGACGCCGCAAGAACCGAGATGTTTCGTCTGTTTACAATGTTGCCGTGTGTCTTGCAGGTTTTTTCCAATCAGGCTAATTTCGCGGTCGGCGCGAGCGCGTTGGTGCATGCTCCGCCGCAAATTGTCCGGTTAATCGGGCTAACCAGCCGCTGTGCGCCAAGCACAGCAGGAGGCACTTGATGAGGGGCGCACTTTATCTCGTAGTCGGCGTCAGCGCCGGTATGGTGATGATGGCTTCCGCGGGCGCGCAGACCACGGGCACCGGCCCGACTGCGGACCAGATTTACGATCAGCTCCACCCGTTGCACGCAGTTCCGGGCTACCTGCAGGACGGCCACCAGGGATTGCCGACCACGCGCGATTCCGTGCGCGCACTGGCGCCGAGCGGCAATTCCAGGGTGACGATCCCGGCATCGGCGTCGAGCGCCGACATCGCCGGCACGCCGCGCCCGGCGCCGCGCCAGCGGGCCGCGCCGGCCATGGCGGCCGCGCCCATGCTCAGCGGCTGCCCGGCGGCCGCCAACTCCGGCGCGCCGGAGCCGGCCGGCAAGGTGACGTTCCACAACGACCTGATCACATTCCAGTTCGGCTCGGCCGAGATCAGCCCCGAGGCGATGCCCACCCTGCAGAAACTCGGCGAGGCGCTGAACCGCGACGCGGGCGACCAGGCGGCATACCTGATCCAGGGTCATACCGACGCGGTCGGCGGCTTCAGCTACAACGAGGACCTGTCGGTGCAGCGGGCGCAGGCGGTCAAGGACTATCTCGTCAAGGAGATGCACGTCCCCGAAGCCCGGCTGAAGACCGAGGGGCGGAGCTATTGCCAGCCCGCCGATCCGGGCGACCCGCGCGGCGCCGAGAACCGCCGCGTCATCGTCATCAACCAGGCGAGCTGATCGCGAAAATCCGGGGGCCGGCGCGGGCGCGGCCGGCCCCTGGTGCCGCCGCGCGCGGTGCGTGCTGGCCTATCCGGCGGGGCACCGCTCCGCGGCGGCCGTATCTCCCGGACGCAGATTGAACATCAGGGTCGTCGCCGCGATCGGCTGTGCGTTGGCGCCGGCGAGAAGCCGCGCAAGCTCGGGCAGATAGTCCTTGGCATTTTCGGCCGGCGGCCGCGGCGTCGGGAACAGCCGGTCGCTCGATGCCACCAGCGTGATCAGCCCCTGGCCCGGATCGCCGGCGAGAGGCCAGCACCCCGCCATCGGAAACCGGCCGAGCACGAAATTGTTGCGCGCCGGCCGCAGATAGATCGCATCCTTGTCGTTCGGCAGCAGGTGCACGACCTCACCCTTGGCCGTAAAATAATCGACGTAAACATACGAGTCGAAGGGCGGAGCGCGCACGTCGACACGGAGCGGGGATCCGACATGCGCCTGCCCGTCGGCGGCGGCCAGCGACAGCACCGGGGTGCGCGGCCCCTCCGGCGACTGGAATCGCTTCAGCGTGGCAATTGCATCGCAAAAAGGCCAAATGCGAAGTTTTACCAGAAAGTCGAGCTTACCGATGCCGCGGACGTCGGCAATCGCCTGACGCAGGCTGTCGATATCCTCGGGCTTGGCGACGAACCCCGAGACCGTGGTCTCGCGGTCGGAGGTCACCGCGTAGTTGAGGTCGGAGCAGCCATAGTGCTGGAAGGTCGCGGCCAGCGTGGTTTTCACCTGGTCGATGCTCGGCTCGGCACGCCGGGTCATGACGACCCCGGCGACCACCGCCACCGCCGCCGCAACCCCGGCAAATGCCCAGATCGGCCACCGCGAGCGTGACGGCGGCGCGACGACGACGCCCGCGGGGGCGGGCTGCGAGGCGCCGCGCGCCTCCTCCATCAGGGCTCGCATGTCCGGGGGCCGATCCTTCGGATCCGGCTGCAGCATGTGTTCGATGATCGGGCGCACGGCGGACGGGATCTCGCTCAAATCGGGAACCCGCTTGCGCGCCTCGACCATCGCGCCGAGCGACCCGCCCATGTCGATCTTGCGGCCCTGCCCCAGCGCCGCGGCCGCCAGCACCAGGCCGAGGCTGTAGATGTCGGAGGACTGCGTGATCGTGCCGCCGTACAGCCCGGCCTGCTCCGGCGAGACGTAGGAGTATTTGCCGGCGAAGTCGCTGCCGATCACGGTCATGTCGGCCGGGTCGGACGATTTGGCGATTCCGAAATCGATCAGCTTGGCGCGGTTGATCGAGCCGCCCGGCAGGATGATGTTGCCCGGCGAGATGTCGCGATGAGTGATGCCGATATCGTGCGCCGCCGCGAGTCCCTGGGCGAGCCGGTACAGGAGGGCGCGGACCTCGGAGGGGTCAAACCGGCGCTGCGCCAATATCTTTTCGAGCGAGTCGCCGTCGACGAACTCCATCACCAGGTACCAGGCTCCGCGCTCGTCGGAGACAAAGTGCTGATATTGCACGATGGCGTCGTTGGTGGTGCGGCTGTGTTTGCGCGCTTCCTCGCGGAACAGCCGCATCATCGTCGCATCCCGCGCCAACTCGGGCAGGATCGACTTGATCGCATGGTCGGTGCCGAGCGCGACATGCTTGGCGCGGTAGACGGCACCCATGCCGCCGGTGCCGATCAACTCCTCGATCTTGTAGGTGTTGATGACGACCGTGCCGGGACGCAGGGTCTCGGTGGGGGTGACGGTGCGATCGCTATCGCTTTCTGATCCCGACACCGGCCTGGGCTCAGTAGCCGGTCGCCGCCGCCTGCACCGCGACGACCGACACGTTGTCGGGCGCTCCGCGCTCAAGGGTCATGCGGATCAGACGATGGACCGCCCGTGTCGGCTCCATCTGCGCCAGGATAAGCGCGATTTCGTCGTCGTCGACGACCTTGGTCAGCCCGTCGCTGCACAAGAGGAAGCAGTCGTCGGGTTCGACCTCGCCCTCGACCTGGTCGAGCTGCAGTTCGTCGCCGGCGCCGACCGCCCGGGTGATCGTGTTGGACCGGGGATGGTGCTTGGCCTCCTCGGCGGTCAATAGCCCGTAATCGAGCAGCGCCTGGACCTCGGTGTGATCGCGGCTGAGCTGTTCGAACCGCCCGGCGCGCAGTCGGTAGAGGCGGCTGTCGCCGGCCCACAGGCAGGAAAACCGCGCATCGTGGATCACCAGGCACACGACGGTCGCCGCGATGCCGCGCGACGACCCGCGCTCGACCGCCTCGCGGCACAATTGGCGATTGGCCCCTTGCAGGGCGTCCGCCGCCTGGTCGTGGAGTTGGCCCGCCGCATCCGCCGGCGACAGGCGCGACAGCGCATCGACGACCGCCTCGCTGGCGAGCTCGCCCGCGTCGGCCCCGCCGACCCCGTCGGCCACGGCCCAGAGGCCGATCTGGCCGCGGTCGAGCACGGCGTCTTCGTTCAGCTCCCGAACCACGCCGGAATGCGTTTCCGCGGCGGAACAGATG
This sequence comes from Allostellaceae bacterium, assembly GCA_036268075.1. GTDB lineage: Bacteria > Pseudomonadota > Alphaproteobacteria > ATCC43930 > CGMCC-115725 > DATARH01. The sequence goes on from DATAUV010000120.1 coordinate 71,568, forward strand.
GACAGGCGCGGAGCTGGGCGCCGCCGCCTGATCGTCGCTTCCACGCCCGGTTCCCCCGTCTGCTCAGACCACGCCAAGGTGCCGGTCCACTCGCGCTGCCGCCGCTCCAGCGACGTCCACACATCCGCCCAGAAATTCGCCGGGCTCCATAGCATAGCACGACTTGCCAACGCTTCCTCCACTACCGAAGCGACAGCACAGAAGTGTCTTCGCGAAAGAACAACCCACGGTTAACCGGAATGGTTATGAAAGCCGGCATGGTTATGAACGGACGAACGGAATCGGCGCGGCGACGTTCCGCCGGGCGCGCTACAACCGCCGCGGGCAGCGAAATCGGTCGAGGTCGCGGGTCGCCAGCGGGTTCATCACGCTGCCGGCGTGGATTTCGTAAACCGCCTTATGGTTTCCGAGCGTGAACGTTGCCCGCCAGCGGTCCGGGCCGCCCAGGCTGTCCAGTTGCCCCGCGTCGAGCAGCCGGAACCACGACCAGGTGCCCGGCCGCGACAGCGTCGCCTTCTGCTCGGCGGCGTTCTCGAACGTGATCGCCGATTGCCGGATCCCGCCCGGTCCCGGCCATTGCACCACCATCGGCCGCGCGGTGCCGCCTTCATAGGGGACTTCCTGCCCATCGACGGACAGCATGACGTTCTTCGATCCGGAATCCATCTGCAGCGGCGTGATCTCGAACCGGACCACCGGCGCCGCGCCGGTGCCGAAGAAACTGTCGCGAATCTTCGCCGCGAGCTGGAATTCGGCCAGCGCATCGGGGCTGATCGCAACCCCGCCGAGCTCCGCCCCCCGGCCCCGCCACGGCGTGCGCGAGGTGTCGACGAACGGGGCGAGGTCGCTTTTGAAAAACGCGTCGATCAGGCCGCCCGGGGAAAACAGCCTGGCAAAATCGTCGGGAGTCACGTCGGCGTCGGCATTGCGGTCGAGCGGATAGCGGCCGTCGAGCGCGCCAAGGCAGAGCGGCAGCACCTTTTGCCAATCGTCGTTGATCTGGGTCCTGGTGCCTCCCGCGCTGGCTCCGGCGGCGCCGTGCGCCACCTTTTGCGCGATCGCCCCGACCGAGGCCGGCAGGCGGGCGGCGTCGGCCTCGACCTTTCGCGCCGCGGCGGCGAGATCGCCGGCGCTGGCGACGGCGCCGCCGGAACCCGGGGTCCGGTTGAGCTGCTGATAGAGGTCGCTCAGATCCTTGAGGAACTCGTCCATCGGCGCCTGGCCGCCGGCGATCCCGTTGACGAAATCCTGGAAGTCGCGGAAGTGCTTGTCGACCGGCTCGCCGTAATGCGGCTGGGCCGCGGCGACGGTCGGCGCCAGGACCGCGCCGATCCGGCTTTGCGGCTGCGCCGCCGGTTCGGTCTGCGCCGGCGCCGCCGCCGCGGGGGAGATCGGCTGGCTGAGCCTGGTTTCGTCCGCGATCGCGCGCCACAACACGCGCAGCGGCGAATTCGGGCCGGAGAGCAGGTTAAGCGACTCGGCCGCCTGCTCGTTGCCCCGCGTCGGCGCCACGCTCACACTCGCGGTCAGCTCGTCCCACAGGCGGGTATAATCGGCATAGTAGAGCTTGAGGATATCGTCGCCGGACGGCGCGACTTGCCCGACGGCGCCCGATGCGTCACCAAGGACCCAGCTATCCTCCTCGACCAGCCGGGACGCGTCCGGCAGCGTCGGCACGACAAAGCCGTAGAACCCTTCCCGTGTGTAGAGGCCCGGCAGCCCGTCCGACAGCAGCTTTCCCGAACCCCGGGTCAGCACCCGATCCGCACCGGGCCCAGCATGGTCGCTGACGCGCCACGGCGTCAGCTTGGCCGCGGCGGCCCGCTCCTGCAGCAGCGCATAGGCGCGGCTGGTGAGCGAGACCTGCCGCAACACCCGCCGCGCCTGCTCGATCGTCGCCCCGTTGAGATCGTAGGCGGCGAGCGGCTCCTCGAGCAGCGCGTCGAGATGCTTCTTCAGAGCCGCCCGCGTCGCCTCATTGACCGGGCCGGGATAGGCGGCCTCCCAATCGTAGCCCATCCACTCCTTGATCATGCCGCGGTCGATCGGATGCTGGCCGTCGAGCATCAGGCATATCTTGAGCGCCTGGTAGAGGTAGTCGGGCTTGTTCGCATTCGCCTGGAGCTGTTGCTGCAGCCGCGACAGCAGCCGCGGCAGCAGCAGCACGTTCAGCCCGCGGCGATAGGCGGCGATCTCCTGGGAGCCGAGCTTCTGCCCCTGGTAGAGCCCGAAGGTCATCGACACCGGCACCCTGCCCGCCTTTGCCTCATAGCCGCCCGGGAGGCTGCGCAGCAGGTTGAGCTCGGGCACCGCGCGGGACGGCTCGGCATCGGTCAGGATCGGCGCGTTGAGCGCGGCCGCTCCCGGCTTGGCCGTGTCGAGCGCGGCGTGGATGCGCTGTTCCAGAGCGCGGTTCTCGAGATAGCTGACGGTCCAGGCGGCCGCCGCGCCGACCAGCACGATCGCCGTGACGCCGTAGGCCAGGCCCCGAATCCAGCGCTGCCGCCGCTCGACCCGCGGGTTGGCGCTGACGATGCTGGCCTCGGCGAACACGATCTCGCGCATGAGGCGCGTCAGGAAATAGCTGCGCCCCGTGCCGTCATGCGGCAGCAGGCGCCCCGGAACGACCCCAAACCGCTCGGCCAGCGCACCCACCAGGCGATCGATCGGGGTCCCCTCCTGCGTCCCGCTGGCGAAATAGACGCCGCGCAGCAGCGGACGGTTTTCATATCGGCTTGACCGGAAAATCTCGTCGAGAAACTCCCGCGCGCTGGCGGCGAGCGAGGCGAGCTGGCTCGGGAATGCAAAGATCAGCCCGCGCCGGCGGATGTCGGCCTCCTGCTGGACCTGATCGATCATCCGCTCGTCGAGCCGCGCCAGCACGGCCTGGAATTCCGGGTCGAAATGGGAAACCGCCGGCTCGTCGTCCTCGCCCGCCTCGAGCGGGAACGTCATCCCCAGCACCTGCTCGCGGTCCTCGCGGGACAGCGATTCGAAAGTTTCGACAAACCCGCCAATCAAATCGGCCTTGGTAAACAGCACATAGACCGGAAAGCGGACGCCGAACCGCTCCTGCAGTTCCGCAAGCCGCTGCCGCGTCGCCCGCGCATGGGCATGCCGCTCGGCCTCCGGCAGGGCGAACAGGTCGACGAGGCTGATTGCGATGATCGCGCCGTTGATCGGCTGACGCGGCCGAAACTGCCGCAACAGGTCGAGAAAGCCGAGCCAGGCGGCCCGGTCCGCCGCCTCGTCGCTGTCCTGGGTGGTATACCGCCCGGCGGTATCGAGCAGCACCGCCTCGTCGGTCAGAAACCAGTCGCAGCTCCGCGTGCCCGAAACTCCCTTGAGCGAGCCGCGCCCCAGGCGGTCGGCGAGCGGAAAGGTGAGGCCGGAATGCGTCAGCGCCGTCGTCTTGCCCGACCCCGGCGGCCCGATCAGGATGTACCAGGGCAATTCATAGAGGTAGGCGCGGCCGCGCCGGCTGGTGCCGCGCAGCCGCCGCAAGTCGCGCAGCGCATCCTCGAGCCGCGCGCGAAGCTGGGCGAGCTCGCCGTCGGCGCCTTCGGCATCCGCGGCGCCGGCCCCGACGATGCTCCCGATCATCTGCTCGTTGCGGCCGACCGCGCGCGCGTGGCCGTGGATATTGAACAGCCCCCAGCCGACGAGAACCGCGACGATAAACCCGGCGCGCACCATGTCGGCCTGGAACGGCCGAAAGTCGGCGACCGCGATCAGCGGTCCGACGAACCAGATGATCAGCGCCAGCGCGAGCACGCCGACCAGGGTGATGAACCACCGCGTCGTCAGCGCCTCGAACACCCGCCTCATCGGTCGGCCTTGGTCCGGAAGACGAGGATTTCCACCCGCCGGTTGGCCTCTCGCCCCTGCTGCGTGGCGTTGTCTTCGAGCGGCTCGCTGTCGGCGCGGCCGTCGACCGCCATGCGGTCGCGTGAGCCCAACGCCTGCGCGAGCTGGGCCCGGACCGCGGTCGCCCGCGCCAGCGACAGCTCGTAGTTGGAGGGGAATTCGAGCGTGTGGATGGCCTGGTTGTCGGTGTGGCCGATCACCGTCACCGGCCCCGGCTCGTCGCGCAGCGCGGCGCCGATGCGGTCGATGACGGCGAGGAAACGCGGCTCCAGCGTGGCGCTGCCCGGCTTGAACAGGGCGGTCCCGCGCAGCCGCACCAGCACCTGCTGTCCGGTCTCCTGCACGGTCACGAGACCCTCGCGGATTTCCGGCTCGAGAAACCCGGCCACCCGATGCGGCGCCGGCGGCGGAGGCGGCGGCGGCACCGCGACGGCCTGAAGCCGCGGTTGGACGATCTTGGGCACGCCGGCGAGATTGGCGAAAAGCGCATCCGAATCGTATCCCAGCGCGAGGCGGAACCCGACGAACATCAGCACCAGCAAGGCGACGGCCGACAGCCCGATCACCCATAGCGGGATGCGCGATCCCAGCCGCCGGTGCGGGGCGGCGACGCCGCGCCAGTGCGGCGACAGCTCGGCCGCGGTCTCGCCCCGCCGTCGTCGGATGAGCCGGTAGAGCCGCCCTCGGATCGTCGCCAAGTCGGCGGCGCCCTGCGGCAGGATGCGAAAGCGGCCCTGGAATCCCAGCGACAGGCACAGATAGAAAAGCTCGATGACCTCGCCGTAGCTCTCCGGATCGCGCTCGAAATGATCGAGAAGCTGAAAGAAGCGCTCGCCGCCCGACGTGTCGTTGTGGAAGCTCCGGGCCATGCTCTGGCTGGCCCAGACGTTCTGCGCGCCCCACGGCGTGTTGGCGGCGACGTCGTCGACGGTGGCGCACAGCGCGTAATGGGCCGCCCGCTGCACCTCGGGCCGCAGCCCGCTCGCCGCGGCGCGCTTTTCAAACGCCGAAAAGGCGTCGCGCAGGCGCAGCCGCAGCTCGTCGACATTGTCGTGCGCGATCGTCGAGCCGAGCCGCGAGACGAGCGCCAGGATCGCGGCCGCCGCTTCCGAGATCGGGCCGAGCCCGCTGGACAGGTCGAGGATCGCCGACGACCCCGGAGAAAGCGCGCCGAGGCGGGGGACGTACGCCTCGGCCGGCAGCTCGCCCGGCTCGGGCCGGCGCCCGCCCGGGTTCGGGCGGATGATCGTGGTCTTGTCGCCGAACGGGCCTTCGACAGACATCGGCTCAGCCCTTGATCGCCCAGAGCTCGAGTTCGAGGTCCGGGAAATCGCCGCCGACATGCAGCGCGAGGCCGCCGGTGCCGCCGGGCCGCTGTAGCTGCTTCCAGAACGGCCCGGTGCGGTCGAGCTCGAAATAGGATGTATTCGCGCGGAACGGCAACTGCCGAGGCACGGCGAGGGCGTGCACCTCGACCCCCGGCAGCGCCGAATTGACGAGCGCGGCGATCTGCTCGACCGGGCCGATCTTGATGTTGCGCGGCAGCGTCGCCTGGAGCCGGTCGATCGGCATTTCCGCCCGCGCCGCGAGGACAAAGCTGGCGAAGGCGAGAAGATTGGGGTCGTTGACGAGCGCGACCTTGATCCCGTAGGGCCGCTGCTGCAGCGGGATCAGCACGGCGGTCTGCTCGATGATCGCGCTGAACAGGTTGCGCAGCTCGGCGATCACCGGACCGAAGGTGCCCTGCAAATCGTCGTGCCGATAAGCCGGGAACTGGGCGGAGCGCCGCGTGCTGCTCGCGAAGGTGGCAAGCTCGCCGGCGATTTCGATCGCCCGGGCGTAAAACGCCTCGGGATGAAGCTGCCCCGAATCGGCGGCCATGTGCGCGAGGACCGGCTGATGCCGGTTCAGGAGCTGGAGCTGGAGAAAATCGTGGACGCTGGCGACGTCCTTGTCCCCGGTCTGCTTGTATCGGCCGGCCACCGCCTCGGCACGGGTGTGGGTCAGCCCCAGCAACTCGTCGGCAAAGCTCCTGAGCGGTTGCTGGCACGCGCAATTAAGGCACGGCGCGATATACCCGTCGTCGAGCACGACGCTTTTGTCGGGCCTGACCTCGACGACCCGGGCGACGCCGATCGACTGATAGCCCGACCGGTCGGAGGTTTCGAGCGCATAGCGCAGCCGCAGCTTGCCGATGCGCAGCGGCGCCCGCGTCTCGGCGCCGGCGACCACGTCCGCGGCATCGAAATCGGCCGCCTCGTAACGCGTGATCCGGTCGTCACGGTCGCGGTCGCCAAATTCCCGGGCCCCCGGCTGGCGGGCGGGGACGGTCAGGTAGACGATCGCGTTGCGGGTATCCTCGGGCAGCGCCAGCGGCGGCGGGTGGTCTACGTCTCCCGGGATCGCGAAGGGCGTTCCGTCGGGAAACACCCCGGCCGCCTCGGCCAGGGCGAACTGGCCGGTCCCGAGCAGGGCGCGGTCGAGCACGAGCGAGGTCACGCCCCACGGGTGCGGACGCAGGTTTTCCGTCCGGCCGCGCACCAGCCGTTCGACATAGCGGTCCTGCTGCTGAAAATGCTGGGTCCGCAGGAACATGCCCTCGGACCATATGACCTTGCTGTCCCAGGACATCGCCCGCCCCGCCGGCTATCGCGCGCGGCTGGAAGCCCGCTCGCGCGGGGTCACGCAGAGGATCGAGCCGTCGATGACTGACGAACACGGGATCGTCAGCGGCCTCATCCGAACCCCCCCGATGCGACGCCGTCGCGCTCTCGCATATGGCGCGCATGTATCGCGCCAACCTCTATTATTTGCGCGCCGCCGCGGTGTCAACCAACGGTTTGGCCGGCGGGTCAGAGCTTCTTGACCTGCTCGATATACGCGTCGATGAAGGCGCGGCGAAACCCGCCCGGGAGGTCGGATTCGATCCCCTCCGCGGCACGGCGGAACTCGGTCTCATAGCTGTCCCACCACGCCGCCTTGCGCGCCGCCGGCAGCAGATTGGCGAGCAGCCCGCCGGCGTCGGCCAGCCGGCGCACGGTGTCGGGAGACAAGCTCGCGACGAGTGCATTCAGCGCCTGTTGCAGCGCGGCGACCAGGGCCAGTTCGTGCCCCTTGAGGTCCGCGACCATCTCGTGCAGCGCCGCCATCGGCTCGGCATAGCCCGGCACGTCGGAGATCAGCATCGCCGCCACTACCTGGTTGACATCGACGTTGAACTTGAACGGATTGTTGTCGCGCGCGGCGACAACCGTCTGCGGCATCCGGAACGTCGACTTGACCAGCGCGCGCGCGGCAACGAGCTCGCGGAACCCCGCCACCAGCTCGCGAAAGAGCACGCCGTAGGCGCGCAGCCGGGCCAGGTCGTCACCCGACGGCGGGGCCGCGCCGCTCAGCCCGGCCCCGTCGAGAAAGGCGCGCATCGCCTCGGCCGCCGCGCCCGACCGCATCGGCGGAACCGTCGGCGGATCGACCGGCCGCATCCGTTCGGGCGCCGGCGCGACCCGCGGCTGCGGCTCCGGCAGCGGAGATGGCGGCGCCGGCTCGGGCTGCGGCGCGTTCCAATCCGTCGGGATCAGCGGCGGGCGGATGTCGGGCGGGCGAAAATTGGCGTTGACCGCCGGGGACGGGTCGATCCCGGGCGGGAATTGCAGCCCGGCGCCGGACGGCGGCGCCAACGGCGGAAGATCGGCGGCGGGCGGCAGGCGGTCCGGCAGCACATCGAACGGCCCGGCGGCCGGCCGGGCCATGTCGAGGCCGAACGGCGACCCCGCCGCGCCCGGCATCAGCCCCGCGAACGGGTTCTCCGGCGGCGCAGCCACCGCGGGCGACGGCCGCAGCGGCGGAAACAGATCGAGCCGCTCGCTCCCGCCGAACGGCGGCGAGGCCGGCATTGCCGCCTGGGTATTCAGCTCGACCTGGATGCGGTATTCGCCGAGTTCGAGCTGGTCGCCGCCGGAAAGCTCGGCGCTGACGTTGCGGCCGAGCGGCTCGCGCGCGCCGTTGAGGCGCGTGCCGTTGGTGCTGACATCGGTGATCGTAAAGCGGTTGCCCACCCGCTCGATCGTGCAATGCACGCGGGACAGCAGGCGCGAGGGATCCGGCAGCTCCCAGTCGCACTCGGTGCCGCGGCCGATGGTAAAGCGCGCCTGCTCCACTTGCCGCGACTGTGGCGGGCACGACCTGCCCTGATACGCGGTGATCGTGAGGTTCAGCTCGTCCATGCCGATACGGATCGTTTCTCCGCCCTGACCGACCGCGTTACCGCCGGTTCTACACGATGCGCGGGGGCCGGGCGACGGATTTTCTCCCGCGGCTCGCTGCGTGCTGGCGGGCGGCGCAATAGCCGGCTAAACTCAACCACAGCGTTTGTCCGACCTCGATGAGACAGGCGCAGGGATGGGAGGAGCGCCCCCGATGGCCAACAGTGTCAACCACAAGACAGCGCCCACCCACCCGGGTCAACCGAATGTCGTGGCCGTCGTCGCCGACCACGTCGCGTCGGCGGTCGATTCCGGACAGACCGCCTTGAAGGGCGTGCAGTTTTTCTCGGGGTCCGAGGCGTTTCGGCGCTACAACTGGCTGCGCCAGATTCCGACATACAACGTGGCCGGCGACCTGCGCGGCGTGGTGATCAACGCCAACGCGCGGGTGATCTACAATTTCTCGACCAACGCGCTGAACAAGCTCGACAAGTTCGGCGGGGCGCTGCTGCTCGCGTCGGTCGCGATCGACCTGGCCAAGCAGACCGGCGAGATCAAGGCGATCGCCGCCTCGAACGCGCCGTGGGAGGTCAAGGCGTCCAAATTCTCGCTGATCGGCAGCATGACGATCCTGCGCGCCCTCACCGGAATCGTGCCGGCCGGCGCCCACCTGATCGCCCTGTCGCTCGAAGGCTACGCCGGCCTCGCCGACCAGGCCACCGGCCACTCCCGCACAACCCAAAACGCCCTCTCGGGCCTGCGCGCCACCGACGCCAAGGTGACCTCGTTCTACAACCGGGTCCTCAACGCCGATAACGCCTACGACTTCATCCAGACGAAGCTGGTGTTTTAGGGGCGACCGGATCGAAACGGGACGATAACAGGTCGTTTGAAATCACGGCAGCGCGTTAGGCGTGGTTAGCCCGACTGTGTTGTTACTTCGACAATGCACTCACCATTTCTTCACAAATATTTATAGCATGAATAAGCGAAAAGCACGATGCGTTGCATGAATTACGTCATTTAATTCCTAAAATTGTCAACGAAAATACTGAATACAATTCCCCTACATCTTTATATTTACTTAATGCGCCTTCGTAAAAATAATAATCGCATGGAACATCTTCATACAATGGGACCATATCTTGAGTAAAAACCCGATCAAATATAGGCCCCAGCGCCGATAAACATATACTTGCATCTGGCTCTGTTACTCGGATATCCTCAAGACGCCGTTTCAGTGTTTTAGCGATTCTCCGTAGATCACCAATATCCATTATAAGCTCCCGACTAGGGCCGGTGCGGTAAATGCGCTTCGATTTGGCAGTAACACCTGATTGGCGCCGCCAGCGCGGGATATGCTACCCTCGGTGGTTCGCGCAATCACGCTCTGGTAGACATTCGGCGTGAGGCCGGGTTTCGGACTAACTACGAACACGTCATAATGTTCCCCGACGCTCGCGTTTGGCAACCCAAGCTTATCGGTTGCTAAATCCGGACTATTCTTGAGAGATAAGAGTTCATCCTTGGTGATCCAGTATTTTGTAATGTCGCTCGGCGTACTACCCGATTTCACGATTTTAAAGAACTGTTCACTTGGATCTGACACCGCCCGCATCGTTGGAGGCGCTGTACCGCTACGCAGAAGAGACCTTGCCTGGCCCTTAATGTATGCAGCGCTCGCCGTAGGGTCGCCGGCCTTTAAATCGGCTTGCAGCGACCGGCCGACGGGGAGACTGTCAGGATCGACTTTCAAGCCATGAGCCTGAAACTCTCCCGATTCGGGCGGCGCTGAAGGGCGTGAATCAATCTCCGGGGGCGCTGCAGGACTCCTCCTCGGCGTCACCTTGAGCGGTGCCTCCGGTTGGCTGCGCAGGGCGATCGGATCGCTGTCGACGCTGGATTTACTCAGAGCCGTACCACTCTCATTTCCATCCGCTGCTGCGCGCTTGAGAAGAAGCCCCATAACTGCTGCTGCACCGAGCAATACGATGGCTTGCGCGAGGTGCTGCGCCGCGGTGTCGAGGTCCTGTTCAGTCGAGGCGTGCGCTACCATTACAAAGAAGGTACCGAGTTGCTGAAGGCCCTCGAAGGCGACAACCCCAGCAGACAGAAGTCCGAAAGCGAGAAGCCCTACATCGACCACTGGGCCCAGGGGTGTAGCTTGGGCTGCGAGAGCGACAAGTATGGTGGCAGTTATAGCGGCAAGCGATGTCGGCGAAATCATTTGGTCCCATTCAGCGTGGACCGCCTCGGGAAGATGATTTCCGGTGAGTTTCAGGACTTCAGCGACGACATCAGACAAAGGCCATTCATGAACGTTTGCCGGGCGGGCGACGCCGGCGGTTAAATTCAACGATGACCAAGTCGGCGATGCGCTCGGTCCAGTGGGACTGCTGCTTGAGGTTGGGCGGCTCGTGGACGGCCCCTCTCGGGCCACCACCAAGCTGCCTAATGTCCGAACTCCAACTACGCCATCCGCGGTTAGCTTCGCGCTTTTTTGATACGCGAGAACGGCTTCGTGGGTACGGGCACCAAAAACCCCATCCACCACGAGACCGCTACTGTCGCAGGCATTGAGCATGACCTGGATCTTCTTGATCGCCGGCGCCGCGTTGCCCTGCCTGAAGGCCGGCAGGCGAATCGGTGCTGTCCGGTAAGCATCTCGCATCCGATCTTCAGGATGCGAAATCGCGCCGGGCGGCGACTGAGATCGCCGCCCATGCCAGCCCCTCAGCTTTTGTGGGGGATCATAACCAATCCGGGGTGCCAGAGGTCCCGGCCTCGGCGACAGCAGGCGCACCATAGTGCCGTCATCCGGCACATCGTCGGGGTGACCCCGCCCCATGGGTCCGGGAATTCGAGCCACCTACCGCGCGCCCTAGCTAATAAGCACCGTCGGGTCCCCCACCACGATGACCCCGCCATGCACGGTCGAATCGCCGATGCGGGCGGCGGGGCTGCCGCAGATGATGACCTTGCCGCTGCCGGTGGCGATCACGTCGGGCGGACCGATGCAGACGAGCATGTCGCCGATCCGCGCCGCCGGGAGGCCGCCGATCAGCACGGTGACGGCGCAGGGTCCGGCGATCGGGCCGCCGACATGCGGCACGACCCCGGTCACCATCGGGCACACATGCATGTCGGTGAGGCGCGCGGCGGGCATGCCCATCTTTGGCGGCTCCGGTCAGCCCGGCGCGTCGACGCGGCCGTTGCCGCCGCGGGCGATGTCGAGCGCCTGGGCGATGAAGAGGCGGTATTTTTCCGGCGCCCGGTCGGGCTCGCGCTGCACCGCGCCGAGCAGCACCGCGCCGGCGACGGCGCCGGCCGTGAGGGTGTCGCCGGGCGGCACCACCGGCGCGTCGGGCGGGGCGAGGCTGCCGTCGCTCCAGAATGCCGCGACCGCGGCCCAGCTCGCCGGGTTGTCGAGCCCCGCGGCGTTTGCGCTCGCCATCGCGGCGCGGCGGCTGTCCTCCTCGGGCTTGTAGACCCAGGCCTCGGCGGCGGCGAGCGCGTCGGCCTGCGGTTTCGGCGCGCCCTCGCCCAGCGCCGCGCGCGCCGCGAGGCACGCCCACCATACCGCCTCGCGCTTTGGCAGCGCATAGGCGAGAAACCGCACGGCGTCGGGAAAGAGCCCGCCTGCGCACAACCGGTCGACAAAATCCCGGGGCGGCAAGGCGGGGTCGAACACCGCGCGCCCCTCATCCGACAGCGGGAACAGCGCACAAATCTCCGCCGGCGGTCTGCCGATCTTTTTCAGCTCGGCCGGCGGCCCGGCGGGGGGCACGGCGGGGATCGATTGGGCCATCGCTTCTAGCCGATCGTGACCAGGCCGCCGCCGAGGCTCAGCACGGCGCTGCCGTCCACCGTCGTCATCATGCCGTTGATGTTGACGGTCAACTGGCCGGTGATGTTGATCTGCATCGACTGGAGCGTGATGCTCGTCTGGTCGATCGTGATCGAGCTTTGGCCCACCTTGAGCGTGATCTTCTGCATCGCCTCGAGGGTATCGCTGCCCATGCTGATTTCGGTGGTCCGGTCGCCCATCTTGACGGTCAGCGAGCGGTTGCCCTGCTCGAGCGTGATCGTGTCGTTGCCTTCCTTGACGGTCTCGGTGCGGTTGTTCTGTACCGTGATGGTCTGATCGTTGCCGATTTCGATCACGTCGTCATGCTCGACCGAGCGGTGAAAATCCTTCTCGCCGTGGAAGACGACGTCCTCGTTGCCCTTCTTGTCCTCGAAGCGGAGCTCGTTGAAGTTGGCGGCGCCGCCCTTTAGCGAGCTGCGGCTCTTGAACCCGCTTTGCGTCTTGTTGTCGGGCAGCGCCCAGGGCGGCATGTTGTCGCCGTTATAGACCGTGCCGATCACCAGCGGCCGGTCGGGGTCGCCCTCGAGAAACTGGACGATCACCTCCATGCCGATCCGCGGGGTGAACACCGAGCCCCATTGCTTGCTGGCGACCCATTGCGCGACGCGGATGAAGCACGAGCTGTTTTCGTCGTTCTTGCCGAGCCGGTCCCAGTGGAACTGGACTTTGATGCGGCCGTATTCGTCGCAATAAATCTCCTCGCCGCTCGGCCCCACGACGACCGCGGTCTGCGGACCGTGGATGACCGGCTTGGGCGTGATCCGCGGCGGCCGGAACAGCACCCGCGACGGCACGCAGACAAAGCTGTTCGCGTAGGTGGGCGACCCGCCCTGCCCCGCCATGTGCGTGTTGTCGGTGGCGTGATGGTTGGTGGCGAGCAGGGTATACGCCTCTTCCTCCTTCACCAGCTCGTGCCGGACCACCTTGAACTTGGCGCCGGGCGAGAAGTGGACGCAGGTGCCCTGGCCGTCGATCTCGTCGAAGGGCGCCTCCTCCTCCTCCATCCGCAGCTTGGTCAGCGTGTCGCCGACGCTCTTGTCGACATAGCCGCCGGGGTAGTCGTAGATCTCGTAATTGCGAAAATCGGAGACCGCCAGCAGCGTGTTCTTGTTGGTTTGCATGTTGCGCGACGGGTGCTCGAAATCGTAGTCGTTCTGGGTCCACACCCCGGTGCGAAACTCGTTGCGCGCGTTCCAGGCCGAGATGTGCTGCGTCAGGTCCGGGTTGGTGCGGTATTCGACCTCTGCGTCCTCACAGGTGTAAAACGCGGAAAGATCGTCGCCGAGCATCATCTTGTGCGACATCTTATCGTGTCTGAAGTAATAAAAGATTCCCTCTTCTTCCATCAGCCGCGACACGAAGTTGAAGTCCGTCTCTCGATACTGAACACAATATTCGCGTGTCGGATGAGAACCCTTGATTCCCGACAGGTCGAACAGCGCCTTGTCATTGGCCTTGAAGACTTGCTCGATAATGTCTTTTACCGATTTATTCTGGAAAATCCGACAATCCGCTCGGCGAGACAGCAGCCACAGCCACGGTACGATCTCGGCGTGGTAGGCGTAATAGCCGCGCGCCCAGCGCTCGCCGCGGACAAGCTGGCGCATGATGCCGGAGAACGGGCGGTCGCCCTCGGCGGACCGCACCGCCCACGAAACCTGCTTGCCGAGAAGCCGGGCGGGATCGATGTAGGACAGCGGCGAGATCATGTCGAGGCTATAGGAAAACGGCCGCGACAGGCTCTCGCTGCCGTTGAACCCGGTCAGGATCAGGTCGTCGTCGCCGAACCCGGGCGCGCTCAGCCAGAGCCGATAAGTGCCCTCGGTGATCTGCCCTTCATCCGGCACTGGCCGTCATCCTGTCGCGCGAGAAGGGTTCGCGGCCGGGACCATCCCGGAGCGCCCGTCTCATGGCGGCGCGCACCGGGCGGTCCGCGCCTGCGCTCAGCCCGTCGCCGCCGTGGCGACGTCGTAGGTGTAGTGGAACGGGCTGCCGGCCGCGTTCGAGCCCTGCAGCGGCGTCAGCTCGAGCGCGATCTCGGTAAAGTTGAGCGACAGCGTCTCGACCGGCCGGTCGCCGCCGCTGCTCATGCTCAGATGCGAGAAGATCGCGTCGCGCAGCGTGTACTTCAGATAGGTCTGGCCCGGGTTGCCGGTGGTCACGAAGGCGATCACGCATTGCGCGCCCTTGTTGTCGGTGCACAGCGCCTGAAAGATCGGACCGGACGACGAATCGAGCGCCTTGGTCACGACGATCTCGCCGATCGACGGCTCATGCGCCTCGCGGTTGGTGGCCGCGCCGGTCGAGGTGGTGATGGCCCGCCCCGCCCCGAACTGGAAGCTTTCGAGCTGGACCCACTGCTGAAAGCCGCTCTGTGTCGCGTCGCCGGTAATGCCCGTGTATTGCATATAGATCGACATCTGAATTTCCTCCACTCGTCTTCAAAAGGCCGCTCTGCGGCGGGGGTTAACGGGGGTGGCCGGAGGGCACGGCCCTCATTCGAGCCGGTACGAAAATCCTCCTGCGGGGTCTACTGAAACGACAGCGGAACGGATCGGCTGGTTGAGGCTCATCCGCTCGAGGCAATGGGCCGACAACTCGGTCAGGAGGCCGCGCGCCAGGATCTGCTCGACGTTGCGCGCGCCGCTTTCCGATTCCCGGCAGCGGCTCGCCACCCACTCGACCAGATCCGGCTCCCATTCGAAGGTCGCCCTGTAGGTCTCGGCCATGCGGGCCGCGATGCGGCGAAGCTGCAGCACGACGATGCGCCGGATGATCTCGTCCGACAGCGGGAAATAGGGAACCACCGTGACGCGGCCGAGAAATGCCGGCTTGAACGTCTTCAACAGCTCGGGGTGCAGGGCCTCGGCGAGCCCCGCGGCGTCGGGCATCGTATCGGGATCGGCGCACAGCTTGGCGATCAAATCGGTGCCGGCGTTCGAGGTCATGATGATGACGGTGTTCTTGAAATCGATGTCGCGGCCTTCACCGTCGCGCAGCGAGCCCTTGTCGAACACCTGGTAGAACACGTCCTGGACGCCGGGATGGGCTTTTTCCATCTCGTCGAGCAGCACGACGCTGTAGGGGCGGCGGCGCACCGCCTCGGTCAGGACCCCGCCCTCGCCGTAGCCGACATAGCCGGCAGGCGCGCCGACCAGCATCGAGACTTTGTGCTCTTCCTTGAACTCCGACATGTTGATGACGGTCAGGTTCTGCTCGCCGCCGTAGAGCGTCTCGGCGAGGGTCAGCGCGGTCTCGGTCTTGCCGACCCCGCTGGTGCCGACCATCAGAAAGACGCCGATCGGCTTGCGCGGGTCGGTGAGGCCGGCGCGCGCGGTCTGGATCGCATCCGCCACCGCCGCCAGCGCCTGCGGCTGGCCGATGACCCGCTCCGACATGCGCTCGCGCAGGTTGAGGACGGCCCGGATTTCGTCGCCGACCATGCGGCCGACCGGTATCCCGGTCCAGCTCGCGACCACCTCGGCCACCGCCTGGCCGTCGACCTGAGTGTAAAGCAGCGGGTTGTCGCCCTGGAGCGCGGCCAGCTCGCGTTCGAGCCCGGCCAGCTTTTCCCGTGTCGCGGCCGCGTCGCGTGCGTCCTCGCTCTCCGGCGGCCTGGACACGATCAGCTTGCCGCGCAGCTCCTCGATCGTCGCGGCAAGCCCAGACTCGCGGTGCCAACGGTCTTCGAGCGCGGCGAGTTGCACCGACAGCCCGTCGCGCCGGCCCGTCAGCTCGTACAGCGCGGCGGCATGGTCGGCGCCGACGGCGCTTTCGCGTTCGAGCGCGGCGATCTCGCCGGCGATCGTCGCGATCTGCCGCTGCAGATCCTCGACGGCGGGCGGCACGGCGGTGTGGCTGACCGCGACCCGCGCGCAAGCGGTATCGATCAGGCTGACCGCCTTGTCCGGAAGCTGGCGTGCCGGGATATAGCGGTGGGACAGCCGCACCGCCTCGGTCACCGCCTCGCGCAGGATGCGCACCTTGTGGTGCGCTTCGAGGGTCTCGATGAGCCCCCCGAGCATTGCGACCGCCGCCTGCTCGCTCGGCTCCTCGACCTTGATCACCTGAAAGCGCCGGCTCAGCGCAGCGTCTTTTTCAAAGTATTTCTTGTATTCCGCCCAGGTGGTCGCCGCGATCGTGCGCAGGTCGCCCCGGGCGAGGGCCGGCTTCAGCAAATTGGCCGCGTCGTTCTGGCCCGCCTGGCCGCCGGCCCCGATCATCGTATGGGCTTCGTCGATGAACAGGATCACCGGGCTCGGCGCCGCCCGCACCTCGTCGATCACCGATTTGAGGCGGTTCTCGAATTCGCCCTTGATCCCCGCCCCCGCCTGGAGCAGCCCCAGATCGAGGGTGCGGACCGAAACGTGGCGCAGCGGCGGGGGCACCTCGTCCCGCGTGATGGCCAGCGCGAGGCCCTCGACGACCGCCGTCTTGCCGACGCCGGCCTCACCGGTGAGGATCGGGTTGTTCTGGCGCCGCCGCATCAGCACGTCGATCATCTGCCGAATCTCGGCGTTGCGGCCGAGGACGGGATCGATCGCGCCGGCGCGGGCCCGCCCGGTAAGGTCGATCGTGTATTGATCGAGCGCCGGCGACGGAGCCACCCGGCCCGGCGTCGCCGCCGCCGCCGCGGGCTCGCCGCCGCGATCGGCCGGGGCGTCCTCGACCGAGCCCGCGCAGATCGCGCCAAGCTCCCGCCGCAACGTCTCGGGCGATATCTCGGCGAATTGGCGTGAGGCCTGGTGGGCGATGCGCGACAGGCTGTCATCCGCCAGCAAGGCCGCGATCAGGTGTCCCGACCGCGTGCGCGCGGCGCCGGCGTCGAGAGAGCCGATCAGCCACCCCTCGCGCGCCAGGCTGACCAGATCCGGCGACAGCGCGGGCGGACGCGAATTGCCGGTCTTGAACCGGTCGATCGACCGGGTGAGGTCGGCGGTCAGCCGGCCGGCGTCGATACCGAACCGTTGGAAGATCCGGGCGGCGTCGTTATTCGGCGTGTCGAGCAGCTTCAGAAGCCAGTGCTCGACCTCGACGTTGTAATGGGTGCGGGAGAGGGTGAAGCCCGCCGCCGCCTCGAGGGCATGGCGGCAGCTTTCATTCATCTTGCTCACGAGCGACCTGAGGTCGACCGCGACCATCCTTAACCTCCTTAATTCCCGGCGGCTCCAAGCGCGGGGGACGCATTCCCCCAAATCGCGCTTCATTCCCGCGAGTTAGCCTATACTGCTCAAGATGTTGGCGCAACCGTTGCGCCATTCAAGAGGCGATATAGCTTTACCCTCAGTTGCAACAAAAGCAACCGATCTTTCCGCTTCCGCCGCACTCATTAAAGAAGCAAAAACCGCGACGGCGGCGCCCTCTATTGACCGGCCGGTCGGCCGAACGGCGTCACGCCCCCGGCGCGTTCCTGACGCCGTCGCCGATCAGCACGAATGCCGCCCAGTAGTTCGGGTGCGAGAGTTCGATCGGCGATTTCTGCGGATCGCTGCCGGCGGTGTCGATCATACGCAGTTGCGCCGCGCGCAGTGCCTGAGCGGAATCGTGCTCGGCCGCGCCGAACGTGCCAACCATCAGCGGCACCGACGCCCCGGTGACGACATCCCAGTGCGAGACCAGGAGCCCCTTGGCGCCGGCGCGGAAGAAGGCGCGCGCCAATCCCGACAGGCTTTCGCCCTTGCCGCCCGCACCCGAGGTGTCGCAGGCCGACAGCGCCACCAGATCGGCGTCGAGCTTCAGATCGCCGATCTCGCCGGCCCGCTCGAATTCGCCGTCCGCGTTCGCGGCGCGCGGCGGCGGCGACAGGACGATCGCCGGCTCGTTGAAGCAGCCGAGCGTGTCCGGCAGAAACGCGTGCGTGGCGAGCAGGATGATCCGGTACTGGGCAAGGTCCGGGGATTTCAGCCGGGCCTTGTTGAAGGCATCCCCCAGAACGACGTCGCCGGGGCCGGCGCCGACCTGTCGCGCGATGGTAGTGACCTGATCCCGCGTCTTGGGCAGCGGCTCGAGCTGCCGCAGGGCCTCGTAATCGTCGTGGCAGCGCCCCGGCGGAAACGACGCGGCGAGCTGGGCGGCGCTGGCCGGGCGGAAATCGCCAAAGCCGATAAACGGCTTCGTGCCGGCCTGGGTCGAGTGGGCGTGGCGGAGATTGACCAGGACCCGGGCCGCCGGAACATAGCTCAGCGCCGCCTTGCGGACGAGGAACGGGACCTGCCGGTAATCGACGTCCGCCACCTTGACCCCGGGCTGCGTAACCAGCGCCTCGAGCGGATAGCTCAGCAAATCGCCGGTGGCCGCGACGATATACTTGGTGACCCCTGCGAGCTTCGCCTCGGCTGGTCCGAACAGCGCCGAATACAGCTTGTACGCCGTGTCGAAATCCGGCGTCGGCAGGCCGCCGGGCCTGACAATCGTGGTCTCGCGCAGGTGGGCCACCAGCGCGTGGATCTCGGCCCCGTTCAGCGGGACCTTGTAGACCGAGACGCCGTCCGGCCGGATCAGAAAGGCGTAGCTGCCGCCATCGGCGACAAAGAACATGAAGAACGCCTCGTCCGGCGCCAACAGCCCGCGCAACTCGGACGCCGCGACCGGCTTTTCTTCGGCTTCCAGATAGCGCGGCGCGGCTGCCGGGACGACGGCCTGCGCCTCGTTTCGGGCCTTTCGCGCCGCCTCGATCCGCTGGTCGATCGCGGCGATCCGGTCCGCGGCCGCGCCGGCGGCGACGGCCTGGTCGCGCTCGCCCTGCAGCCGGTCGTACGCGGCCTGGCTGTCTTCGTAGCCGCGGATCGCGTCGGCGACCTTGGAATCCCCGCCGATCAGCCGCGCCGTGGCCTTGGCGATATCCTGCGCGGTCAGGCTGCTGCGGCCGAACTGCGCGGCCTCGAACATCTCGTCGCCGAGATGCGCCTTGTCGCCCGACGAGGCATAGAGCGCGTCGAGCCAGCGCAGCACCGCGTCCGGCTGCGCGCCGCCCGACACCGTCGGGCTGCGCAGGATGGCACCGGCGCGCCGGAAGCTGTCGAGCGCCGCGCCCTGCCGGTTCGCCTCGGATTCGAACACGCCCTCGTTGATCAGGTTGCGCGCCTCGGGAAGCTGGCCCGGCACGACCCGGCCGCTGATCCGTTCCGCCGCGGCGCTGTCGCTCGCCGCGCTCGAATAGTTCTTGGCGACCGCCTCGTTGCTCGCCAGCAGCAGCAGCGCGCGGGCCGCCGTCGACGAGATCGACAGGCCGTTGGCGGCGAGGAGCTGCTGGGTGCGCCGCGCGAGCGCCGCCGACTCCTCTCCCTTGCCGGTCTGCTGCAGCAGCGTCGCCCGCAGCCGCATCGATTCCGCGAGGCCCGAGATGGCCGCGCGCTCCTGCGTCGCATTCGGCGATTCGTCGGTGAGCAAATCCTGGACGCCGCCGCCGCGCAGCACGCCGCTGGCGCCGGCCGACGCCAATTGCGCGTGCTCGAGCCGCGCCACGTTCGTGGGGGCGAGGTGGGTGAATTCGGTCTCGGCCCGCTGCGACAGCTCCATCGCCTCGTCGGTCTTGCCTTCATAGGCGCGGGTGACGGCGCGGTAATAATCGAGTTGCGCGGTGAACAGCGGGTCGCCGCCCTTGGCGATCAGCGTCGCCGCACGGTTCAGCAAGGCGTCGGCATCCGGGCCGTTCTGCTGGTGCGCGACCTGGGCGGCCAGCTTCATGATCGTCAAGGCCAGGGCCGGATCGTCGGCGCCGAGGATCTTTTGCTGGATCGCCAACGCCTCGCGGTACGCCTCCTCGGCCTTGGCCGGCTCGTCGGTGTTGTCGTACGCGTCGCCGCGGCGCGTCAGTTCGAAATAGCGGCCTTCATCGCCGCTCCCGAAGGCGGTGCCGCCGGTGCGCTGGGCGATGACCCGCAACGCCTCCGACCCCGCGGCGGCGGTCGCCGGCGCGGGGGCTTGGCCGCTCAGCGCGGCCAGCGTCGCCTCCAGCGCCGGGAGGGCCGGACGCACTGCGTCGCCGCCGTAGATCCGGCCGCCCGCCGCGGCGGTCATCGCCACGTGCGGCCAGCCGCCGATGCGCCGGGTGCACTGCATCAGCGCCGCCGGGGAGCCGCCAAGAATCCGCGTCGGGCTCGGCGCGCTGCACGAGAAGCGCTGGTCGACATAGCCGCGCCAGGCGCCAGACGACGCCAGCGCCATCACCTGCGCGTCATCGGACCCGGAGCCGATCTCGGTAACGCGCCCGCTCGGCTGCTCCCAGGTGCCGCAATAGATCACCGCCTCGCGCCCGCCCGACACCTCGCCCGCCGAGACGATCTGGTACCGGCACGGCTCGCCGACCTCGTTGTTGCCGATCGGCACGGCGGACGCGGAATCCGCCTTGCCGCCGGTGGCGTAGACATCCGGCGGCAGGCTCTCGCATGCGGCCAGCGCCAGCAGCGCGGCCGAGGCGGCTGCCCAAAACCCGCGTGTCATTGGCAATACTCCCGCGCGCGCTTTGGGTCGGTCCGCAGCAACTGCTCGCACAGGCGCTGCTCGTCGAAGATGTCGACCAGCGGCGCGTCGAGGTCTTCGACCGCGGGGCGCGCGACCAGAATGTCGATCTGGGTCGCCGCCTGCGGCTCGACCGGGATGAGCGCCGGCAGCAGGATGCAGCTCACCGATCCGATCACGCATGTGTTGAAGCGGTAGTTGTTGCTGGAGCTCGGATTGATCAGCCCCTCCTGCGCCGCGGTGCTGGTCGCGATACCGCCGATCGACCCGAACAGCCCCGCGCTGCCGCCGGCGCCCGAGACGAGGAGCCCCTTGACCAGCAGGCCGCCGCTCACGCTGTCGACCGTGCCGTGGCCGCCGAACAGCACCGTCTGGGTGCCCGCCGCGCTGACCGTGCCGTTAAAGTTCATCGTGTTCGACGCGCCATGCGGGCCGAGCCCCGGTTCGGTCGCGACGCTGGCCAGCGCCATCGTCGGCGTCGGCACGTCGGCGACCAGCGCCGCCGCCCCGAGCCCGGTGGTGTCGACCAGCAGGTAGTCGGCGGTGACGGTGGTCGAGCCCGTCTGGGTGAAATTGCCGCTCGCCGACAGCGCGACCCGGGTGCCTGTCAGGCTGTACGTGCCGCTGAGGGTCGCCGCTCCCTTGGTCGTCACCTCGACATCGCCCGGCGCGCTGATCTGCGACAGGCCGGCGATCGTCAGCATCGGCGCGCCCGGGCTGCTCGCGCCGGTGCCCTGTTCGAGCACCGCGGCGACCGGGTCGATCGCGAGGCTCGTCTGGTCGACGAAGATGAAAGACCCGCTGCCGGTGACCTGGCCCGCAAGGTTGGCGACCGCGTTGCCGTCGGGCAGCGAGACCGCCCCGGCCGAATTCGCCTCGAGTACCGTCGCCGTAATCGTCCCCGCCGTCTGCGAGATCGTCGAGGCCGTCGATTCGAGGCCGACCGAGCCGGCGCCCGCGCCGATGCTCGCCGCCAGCGCCAGCGGCCCCGCGGTGGTGCGGAGCGCGATGTTGGCGTTGTTCGTCGTCGCGCCGGACAGCCCCCCAGTCAACAGGGCGGCTGGCGTCGCGCGCTGATCGATCAGTCTCAGGCCCCCGGTGTCGACGACGTCGAGCGACCCGAGCGTCATCCCCTGGGCCGCGCCGTCGGCGACGACGAGGCTCTCGCCGCTGTTGACGATTTGCGCCGCGAGCACCCCGGATGCCGAGGATGTGCCGATCGTGTTCGTCGCGGGATCGGCCGGCGTGCCGAGCGAGACGCGCTCCTGCGACAGGATTTCGAGATTGGCGCCGGTGATCGACCCCGCGACGGCGTTTTGCGTGATCGTGCCGGCCGAACCGAGCGCGACCGAGCCCGACCCCGCGTTGACCGCCTGGGTCAGCAGCAAATTGCCGCTCGTCGTCGTTTCGATCAGCAGGCTGCCGTTCTTCGTCGTCACCCCGCTCAGCGCTGTCGGCTGGAACAGCGTTCCGGGGGTGCTGCTCACGTTGAGCGTCCCCACGGTCAGGCTGTTCGAGTCGTCGCGGAAGAGGAAGCTCTGGGCTGCGGTCGACACGGTCCCGGCCAGCATCCCCGGCGTGCCCGTCCCGCCGGCATTGCCCACGAGGTTGGCGAGACCCAGCTCGGTGGAGGTCGCCGACACGGTCTCGACCGCGGCGCCGACCAGAATGCCCGAGCCGGTCTGCGTGATCTGCCCGCCCGAAATCAGCGCGATCGAACCCGGCGCCGCAGAAAGCGTCGGCGGGCTCGCCAGCGCCAGCGCCGTCGCCGGGGCAAAGTCGAGCGCGGCGTCGGCCGCCTGGGTGAACGCGAGGTTTCCGGCGGCCTCGATCAGGATCGCGCCGTCCTGGGTCGCCACGCCGCTCAGCGGCAGGGACACGGAAACCGCCGGCGTCGTCGGGTTCAACAGCGTGACGTTGTTGGTGTCGGCGACGGTCGCGGCGCCGACCGTAAGGCCGCCCGCGGACGCGTCATCGACCAGATAGCTCTGACCCGCCGTCAGCACCCGCCCGGCCACGGTGCCGGCGCCGCCGGCCGTGCCAATCGTGTTGGCCAATCCCAGCTCGGTGTAGCCGGACGACACCGTCTCCAGCGCCGTCCCGCTCAAGAGCCCCGGGCCGCTCTGCGTGATCGTGCCGGCCGAGCCGAGCGCAACCGCCATGGTCCCGGCGTCGACCGCCTGGGTCAGCAGCAAATTGCCGCTCGTCGTCGCCTCGATCAGCAGGTTGCCGTTGTTCGTCTTCACCCCGCTCAGCGCCGTCGGCTGGAACAGCGTTCCGGGGGTGCTGCTGACGTTGAGAGTCCCCACGGTCAGGCTGTTCGAGTCGTCGCGGAAGAGGAAGCTCTGGCCTGCGGTCGACACGGTCCCGGCCAGCATCCCCGGCGTGCCCGCCCCACCGGCGTTGCCGACGAGATTGGCGAGCCCCAGCTCGGTGGAGTTCACCGACACGGTCTCGACCGCGCCGCCGACCAGAATGCCCGAGCCGCTCTGCGTGATCTGCCCTCCCGAGGACAGCCCGATCGCCGCGGGCGCCGCGGCCAGCTTCAGCGGGCTCGCCAGCGCCAGCGCCGTCGTCGGGGTAAAGTCGAGCCCCGCATCGACCGGCTGGCTGAGCGCGAGGTTGCCGGTCGCCTCGATCAGGATGGCGCCGTCCTGGGTCGCCACGCCGCTCACCGGCTGCGCCACGAAAACCGCCGGCGTCGTCGGGTTCAATAGCGTGACGCCGTTCGTATCGACGACGTTCACGGTGCCGACCGTGAGGCCGCCCGCGAGCGTGTCGTTGACCAGATAGCTCCGCCCCGCCGTCAGCACCCGCCCGGCCAGAGTGCCGGCCGCGCCGGACGTGCCGATCGTGTTGGCCAATCCCAGTTCGGTATAGTCGGACGACACCGTCTCCAGCGCCGCCCCGGTCAAGAGCCCCGCCCCAGTCTGCGTGATCGTCCCGGCCGAGCCGAGCGCAACCGCCATGGAACCCGCGTTGACCGGGTCCGCGAGCACCAGGTTACCGCTCGTCGTCGCCTCGAGGATGATGTTGCCGTTGGCCGTGGCGACCCCGAGGAAATCCGGGTCGATCCCGGCCGGGCCGGAGACCAGATTGCCGACCGCGCCGATCGTCAGCGTGGTCGAGTCGTCGCGGAACATGAACGAGCCGCCCGCCTGGCCCGCGATGACCCCCACCGAATTGGCGTTCGGCATCGACACCGAGCCCGCCGCCGACAGTGCGAGGCTGCCGGTGGTGATGGTGCCGGCCGGGGTCCCGGTCGATTCGCTGATCGACCCGCTGGTCCCACCGAATGTGCCGGTCAACAGCCCGAGCTCCTGCGTCGCGGCGAGATGGATCGGGCCGCTGACCGTGATCGAGCCGTTGAAGGCGTTGGTGTAGCCGATCTGGATGATCTTGGCGGTGATCTCGTTGAGCGACGCGTTGGTCAGTTCGAGCGCGGTCGCCGAGCTGCCGCCGAGGTCGATCCCGCGGCTCAGCGTGTTCGGCGCCAGCAGCACCAGGCCCGAGCCGAACGTGACCGGCGCGCCGATCGTGAGCTGGTCGCTGAAGAACTCGGCCTCGAGCCCGCCGGCGACGGTCGAGCTCGCGACCGGGCTGTTGATCGCCAGGGCGCCGCTATCCTGGATCGCGACGGTCGTCCCCGCCGAGATCGGGGTCGCGATCGTCACGCTGCCCGTCGCCGTCAAATTGACCGCGCCGCTCGACGTGATCCCGACGATCGGGGTCAGCGCGGCGTTGGTGAGGCTGCCCGAGCTGGCCGCGATCCCGATCGCGGCGATCGGATCGGTGGTCGGCACGGTCCCGACCGTCAGCAGCGCGCTGCCGTCGAGGAAGTCGAAATCGCCGCCGGCACTCTGTCCGGCGAGCATCGACACCGGGTTCGCACCCTTCAGGTGGATTTTGCCGCCGGCGTTGAGGGCGAGGTTGGTGACGCTGAGCGTCTCGGCGCCGCTCGCGTCGGCGATGTCGCCGGACGAGACGAGGGCGAGCGTCGCGCTGGTCGACGGCACCACGACGGCGCCGCTGACCGTGATCGCCCCGTTGCTGTAGGTCGCGCTGCTCGACCCGATCTGCAAGAGGCCGGACGTGATCGTGCCGAGATCGGCGTTGGTGAGGTTGAGACCCCCGCCCGCGGTGCCGCCGGTACCCTGGAGGGTGATCGTCTGCGACGGCGATTGCGTGAAGGGCCCGAGCACGACGCGCGCGTTGCCGGCATTGATCGTGCTGGGGCTGCCGGCGTGGAGGTTCATCAGATCGGCCAGGATCAGGATGTCGCTGCCGAGGGCCGGGACGCCGCCGGTCGAATCGATCGCGCCGTCATTGGTAAAGGTGGCGCCCGCCTTGTCGACGGTGAGGTAGATCGGCGCCGGGTCGTTGACGACGCCCTTTTCCTGCCCGTTGAGCCCGCCGAGGGCGATCGGCGCGACCGTGAACCCGGAATTGTCGACAAAGGTGATCGCGCCCGGCGCCGTCGCCGTGCCGGCGGTATTCAGCGCGCTCAGCGTGACAGTGCCGGGGATCAGGTTGGTCGGGCTGCTGAGCGTGATCGGCGCGCCCGCGGTCAGCTCGGTCACGGCCTCGAGGCTGCCGGCGGTAATCGCCGTGCCCGGCCCCTGGGTCAGCGCCCCGCCCGCGAATACCGACAGCAAGCCGGCCGTCGTCACGTTGGGAAGCTGGAGCGCGCTGCCGTCGTGGACCGTGACCGGCCCCGCGGTCGTCGTGACGCCGCCGCCGAACGTGACCATGCCGCCCATCACCGACAGGCTCGCCAGCGGCGTCACGCCGCCGATGTTCCCGGCAACCGTGACCGCGCCGGTGCCGGCATTCAGAGTGAGCCCAAAGGCACCGTCGATCGTCCCCACCGGCAATTGGAACGCGATGTTCTGGCTGCCGGCAGAGGTATCGATCGTGACGTTGTTGGTGAGCTGCGTCGCGCCGGTTTCGGTGAAGGCGCCGCTCGTTTTGGTCGTGTAGTTGGGGCCGTTAAGATCGAGGGTGGTGTCGCTATAGGTCTGCGCCCCGGTCGTCGTAACGCTGCCGTCGAGCGTGATCGTCCCCGTGGTGGTCGCCGTGAGGGTCGCCAACGCCACGGTCCCACCGACCGCGCCGCCGGTCCCGCCGACGAGCGGCGCGCCGACCGTGATCGCGCCAGACCCGGCGGTCAGCGTCAGGTTGCGTCCGGCGACGCCGTCGCCGTCGATCGTCCCGGCGCCCTGGAACAGGATCGGCCCGTTCCCCGCCAACGTGTTGACGGTCACGTCGTCGGTCAGAA
>DATAUV010000121.1:0-3783 GCA_036268075.1 Allostellaceae bacterium
GCTCCCCTTGCGGGGCGCTCGACTTGCATGTGTTAGGCCTGCCGCCAGCGTTCGCTCTGAGCCAGGATCAAACTCTCAAGTTGGAGAGAACTGATCTCGGCTGATCACAACGTTTGACGAGGTCCCACTCTTGTTTCCCGCTAGGCTTTCGCTTCGCGAAATCCAACAGTGTTACCTAAAACGTCGACCGCCGAAGTCTCTTCCTTGGCTACGCCGCAATCGGTTTCCCGGCTGCGAACGCGGCCCGCAAGGACTCCGCCGTCCACGTTTCTCTTTCTTCCGATTCACTTGTCAAACAGCGCAGAGCCTTGCGGCTCCGTCCCCGGCCGAAGCTGGAGAAAGAAGTCCGCTCATCCGGCACGGAAGAGACGAACATATGGCCACGGCTTCATGGCCTGATGCTCGGTCACCGTGTAAACAGTGAGGGGCTTCGCAGGCACGCCCCCGCTCAGCAGCGGCGCGCCAGAGGGTGGTATATAGTCTTCTACAGTTGGCCTTGTCAACGCTTTAAAAGTCAAAAAATCGGCGCTGTGGATCGCCGTCTCGGCGCTCCGATTTTACCGCCCGTGCGCCCTGCGCAAAACCTCCGCGGACCACGCGTCGCTTGCGCGATTTCATGCAACAGGCGCCGCACTGCGGCCACATTCCTCCGCCGTTCTTTACATAGTTGTGTTGGGGACGGTCGCAAGCGGGGTCGCGACACCTTCATGTAAGCTTTCGCCTCGGTTTGGCCGGCCGCGCAAAGGGCCGGAAGGGTCGGGGCATCGTTGCTGTTGCTTGATTTTCGGCCACGTCTAGGCCGGCTCGTCGAGCAAGCGTGGCGTCGGGCCCATCCGCCGCCATGGGGGACGATACGCCTAAGCGCGATCGCGAGTGCAGGGGACTAAGGTCTTGGACCAAGGCAGGCTGCGCGGCGCAAGGCGGCGGTTCGATGCTGAGGCTATTGAGCTCGGCAATGAGCCGCCGCTGCGGGTGGACGGGGGCAGCAACGGTCCGATCGACCGGCGCCGGCTCTCGGTACAATGGTTCAGCGGCACGATCCTCACCGGCCTCTGCGGCGCCGCCTTGATGGGCGGCGCCGTTTTTACCTCGCTCGACGGCCAGACCAATTTCGCCACCGCGCCCGAGCACGTCGAGATGGTCCTGCACAGCGCATTGACCAGCCTGGGCGACCGCTTCGGCGGCTTCCGCAAGTCCGACCGGTTGCCGGCGGTCACCGAGCCGAGCGTGACCCGCCAGATCTTGCGCGTTCCCACCAGCACGCGCATCCAGGACCGCGAACTGGTCCGCACCCGCGCCTATGTCCGGGTTTCGGGCAATCTGTCGCTGACCATTTCCGACCTCTCCGCCAACATCCCGGCATTCAATCCGCAGAAGCTCCTGGCCGACGCCGTCGCCGGCGATGACCAGACACCCGCGGCGCAGCCGGACGCCGAAGTGTCGTTCGTAACCTGCGACCTCGCCGGTGCCGCGCCTCGCATCAGCAAGGCGACGCCGTCGGTCTGCGACCTCAGTTCATTGCTGCCCAGGGTCAAGCCATCGACGCTGCTGCCGCTCGAGGATGTGCTGAGCCGGGTCCGGCAGGCGGCGGCCGCCGTCCCTGCCAGCAATGCGCTGTTCAACAGCGCCGACGCCACCGGCAGCCTCAAGCTCAGTTACGCCGCCGAGGACGACCACGACCCCGACTTCCGTTTCGCGCCCCGCATCGTGCCCGAAAATGTCACGCTGCTGCCGAAAACCACGGCCCAGACCAATGGCGGCACCGATTGGAGCGAACGCATCGTCACGGTCAAGCGCGGCGAGACGGTGGGCTCGATCCTGCGCGAACTCGGCGCCTCGCCCGACGACATCAAACAGATCATCGACGTGTTCGGTCCGCTCGCCGCCGATGGCGGCCTCAAGGAGGGCTGGAGATTGCGGGTGTTGATGGCGCCGACCAGCCCCGGCCACATCCAGCCGCTTCGGGTCATCGTGCTCGGCAACAGCGGCATCGCCGCCGCGACGGCGTTATCTGATAAGGGCAAATACGTCTCGGTCGATATCCGCAACGTCGATGCCGACATTGCCCAGCCCGGCGAGGACGACAGTGACGACGACGGCACCGGCGTGCGGCTCTATCAGAGCCTCTACGAAACGGCGCTGCGCAACAACGTGCCCAACGCGGTGATCGAAGACCTGGTTCGCATCTACTCCTACGACATCGATTTCCAGCGCAAGGTGCAGCCCGGCGACTCGATCGACGTGCTCTATTCCGACGACGAAAATGGCGAGGGCCAGAACGAGGTGCGCTACGCCGCCATCAGCGTCGGCGGCGAAACCAAGAAATATTATCACTTCCAGACCGCCGACGACGGCATCTACGATTATTACGACGAGACCGGAAAGAGCGCGAAGAAGTTCCTGGTCCGCAAACCGGTGGCCGAGGGGATGGTGACCTCGCCGTTCGGCTGGCGCACTCATCCGCTGCTGCATGTCAGTGAACTGCATACCGGCGTCGAGTGGGGGGCGCCGATGGGTCCCCCGATTTTCGCCGCCGGAAACGGCACCATTGAGGAAATCGGCCTCAAGGGCGGCTACGGCAAATATGTCCGTATGCGCCACGCCAACGGCTATGAAACCGCGTACGGCCACATGACTGCGTTCGCGCGCGGCCTCGACGTCGGCAGCAAGGTCCGGCAAGGCCAGATCATCGGCTTCGTCGGCTCGACCGGAATGTCCACCGGCTCGCACGTGCATTTCGAGATCATCGTCAACGACCGCTTCGTCGATCCGATGCGCATCAAGCTGCCGCGCGGGCGGGTGCTGGACGGACCGGTGCTTGCCCAGTTCGAGAAGGACCGGGAGCAACTCGACGCCGTGATGGCGAATGCCCAGCCTGCCCACGTCGCGCAGGTGCGCTAGACTCCCTCCCCCTGGTGGGGAGGGCGGGGCGGGGGTCGGGAGGTGAAGCATCGACCTCGACGGTTGCAGATCGCCTCACGACCCCCACCCCTACCCCTCCCCACAAGGGGGAGGGGTTAATCGACGGAGCTTTCGTGACCCAAATGTCCACCGCGCCTGATCGCCTCGAAGTGCAATCGAGCCGGTGGTGGGCGCTGTTTCATTTCAGTTTCACCCGTTGGGTATTTCCGGCCCAGATGATTGCCGACCACGTCGGCGTGTCGACCAACATCATCCTGTTCTGGCTGACACCGTGGCGGCGCACCGACGAGCATCTGCCGCTGTCGCATATCGCCGAGGTCATTCACACGCGCGGCCTGCTCTGGGACGCGGTCAGCGTCGAAAGCTCGGGCGGGCTCAACCCGCTGCGGGTCTTCGGCGTGCCGAAATCCGCCGCACGCTATTTTGTCGACCATGTACGCGAGCGGCTCAACGAGGTCGGCGTCGCGCCGGCGCCGCAACCGGCGCGGCGGTAGGGCGCCCTTCCCTCGTGTTCCCGGCCTCGGGCTTGTCATCCCGATTATCGTACCACTGTGCTCGCCCAAGCGGGATGGCCGGGTCAAGCCCGGCCATGACGAGGAGGAATGCGCCTGGGCCTGGGATTACGCCGCCTGAGCGACCGTGGCACCGTTGAAGACCAAGCCCTGCTTGCCGGCAGAGATCACGACCTTCTCGCCGTCCTTGATCTTGCCG
Source organism: Allostellaceae bacterium (assembly GCA_036268075.1). GTDB lineage: Bacteria > Pseudomonadota > Alphaproteobacteria > ATCC43930 > CGMCC-115725 > DATARH01. The sequence continues at coordinate 3,634 of DATAUV010000121.1, forward strand.
GACAGGATCAGCTCGGCCAGCGGATCCTGCACCGACTTCTGGATCACCCGCTTGAGCGGACGGGCGCCGTAGGCCGGGTCGTACCCTTTCTCGGCCAGCCAGTCGCGCGCCTTGGGCTCCAGCACGATGCTGATCTTGCGATCGTCCAAG
>DATAUV010000122.1:0-42511 GCA_036268075.1 Allostellaceae bacterium
GACGACGCCGGCCTGGACGCCGAGATCGACGAGTTCGCCGCGCTTGGAGATGCCCTCGCCGTACATGATGTCGAAATCGACGACCTTGAACGGGGGCGCCATCTTGTTCTTGACCACCTTGACCCGGGTCTGGTTGCCGACCACCTGGTCGCGGTCCTTGATCGCGCCGATGCGGCGGATGTCGAGCCGCACCGAGGCGTAGAATTTGAGCGCGTTGCCGCCGGTCGTCGTCTCAGGGTTGCCGAACATGACCCCGATCTTGAGGCGAATCTGATTGATGAAGATCACCATCGCCCGCGACTTCGAAATCGAGCCGGTGAGCTTGCGCAGCGCCTGGCTCATGAGGCGGGCATGGAGGCCGACATGGCTGTCGCCCATCTCGCCTTCGAGCTCGGCGCGCGGCACCAGCGCGGCGACCGAGTCGATGACCAGCACATCGATCGCCCCCGAGCGCACCAGCGTGTCGGCAATTTCGAGCGCCTGCTCGCCGGCATCGGGCTGGGAGATCAGCAACTCGTCGACATTGACGCCGAGCTTCCTCGCATAGCCGGGGTCGAGCGCGTGCTCGGCATCGATAAAGGCACAAGTGCCGCCGTTCTTTTGCGCCTCGGCGATCACATGCAGCGCCAGGGTGGTCTTGCCCGAGCTTTCCGGCCCGTAGATTTCGACAACGCGGCCCCGCGGCAACCCGCCGATGCCGAGCGCGATATCGAGCCCGAGCGAGCCGGTCGACACGACCTCGACCTCGGTCGCGGCCTCGTGCGAACCGAGCTTCATGATCGAACCCTTGCCGAAGGCGCGTTCGATCTGCCCCAGCGCCGCATCCAAAGCCCGCTGCTTGTCCATCGTTTCCCGATCCAAAAGGCGCAATGCAGCTTGAGTCATAGTCCCCTCCATCGGTCCAGGCCAGCGCAGCGGCGCGGCGTGCTCAGAGGGAGAATGTATCGGTTTTGTTCTGAGAACACAATAGCAACTTTTGCGCCCGGCCCGCCGGCGCCGCGCACCTGTTTCGCCTGTTGTTATCAAGGGATTATCAGGTGATCTTGACGTATCCATGATGATTGCAGGTAGGCCGTAACCAGGGAATTGAGCGGTTTTATAGCCGATGCAAGATCGGTTCGTCGGGGTGAAGCACGGAATCGGCCCCCGCAGAGCCACGGAGATCGGGCACGGGCGCTTGGTCGCCTTCGGGGGTGACGAGGCGGGGGGAACGAACCTCTGAGCCAGAGAATCTGTGAACCCGAAGAATGGCGCAAGGCGCTAAGCTTTTCCGCCCTACGCCACCTCGCCCGAAATCACGTCCTTCACCTTCGTCGCGAGCTGCTTGAGGCTGAAGGGTTTGGGGAGGAAGTGGATGTCGCTGTCGGAATCCAATTTTTGGCGGAACGAGTCCTCGGCGTAGCCGGAGATGAAGATCACCTTCATGTCGGGGTGGATCTCGCGGACCTCGCGGATCAGGCCGGGGCCGTCCATTCGGGGCATCACGACGTCGGTGATCACGAGGTCGGGGGCGCGTTCGGCGCCGCGGATGAGTTCCAGGGCCGACTCGCCGCTCTTGGCCTCGATCACGGTGTAGCCTTTGTTGCGCAGGGCGCGGGCGCCGAAGATGCGGACGGGGTCTTCGTCCTCGACCAGCATGACGGTGCCGATGCCGGTGAGGTCCTTGGCGGACGGCGGCTCCATCGGCTCGGCGCGGGCGGCCAGCGCGGTCTCGGCGAGCTGGTGGCGCGGCAGGTAGATCTGGAACACCGCCCCCTTCCCCGGCGCGCTGTCGACATGGATGAAGCCGCCGGTCTGCTTGACGATGCCGTAGACGGTCGAGAGGCCGAGCCCGGTGCCCGAGCCGATCTCCTTGGTCGAAAAGAACGGCTCGAAGATGCGGGCGAGGTTGGCCTTGGGGATGCCGATGCCGGTATCGGCGACCTCGACCGTGACATAGTCGCCGGCCGGCATCACCTCGGCGCCGCGGCGCAGCGGGTTCGCGTGGCTGATGTTGTCGGTCCGGATCGTCAGCGTGCCGCCGCCCGACATCGCGTCGCGGGCGTTGACGGCGAGGTTGATGATGACCTGCTCGAGCTGGCCCTGGTCCACCTTGACGAGGCCGAGGTCGCGGCCGTGCACGACCTTGAGCTCGATGTTCTCGCCGATGAGGCGGCGGAGCAGGTGCGAGAGCTCGACCAGCACGTCGGTCATGTCGAGGATGCGCGGCTGCAGGGTCTGCTGGCGCGAGAAGGCGAGGAGCTGGCGGACGAGGTTGGCGGCGCGGTTAGCGTTCTGCTTGATCTGCATGATGTCGGCGAAAGACGGGTCCCCGGGGCGGAACCGCATCAGCAACAGGTCGCAGAACCCGATCATCGCGGTCAGCAGGTTATTGAAATCGTGGGCGACGCCGCCGGCGAGCTGGCCGACCGCCTGCATCTTTTGCGACTGGGCGATCTGCACTTCTAGGCTCTTCTGCTCGGTCACCTCGATGAAATGCAGCATGAGGCCGCCATCGCCGCCATCCGCCCCGTCGAGCCGCGACAGGAAGACGACGCAGGTGCGCTCGCGCGGGCCCTTGAGCCGCACCTCGACCGGCACCGCGGCGACCGGGCCGTCGGCGGTCTCGGCGAGCTTGACCGCGATCGCGCGGCGGTCGTCCTCGGTGACGAAGCCGATCAGCGGCTGGCCGATCAGGTCCTGCGGCACCGCGCCGAAGAGTTCGGCGAGGGCGCGGTTGGCTTCCTCGAGGCGGCCGAAACGGTCGATCAGGGCGATGCCGACCGGGGCGTTGGCGAAAAAGCGCTGGAACCGTTCGCGCGAAAGGCGCAGCGCGGTCTCCCACTCGCGCTCCGGCGTCAGGTCGCGGACGACCGAGCGGGTGCGCAGTTCGGCGCCGCTGCCGACCTTGGTCTGGCCGATCGACACCGGCAGGTTGCGGCCGTCGCGGCTTTTGAGCACGACCTCGCCGCGCGGGCCGCTTTCGCCGATCGGGTCGGAGGGCGCGGTGCCGGGCGCCGGCGGCGTCGCGAGGAAATCGTGCAGCACCGCCCCGCTGCCGACGATCTCGGCCGGGGTGCTGTCGAGCCAGCCCGCGAGGGTCTCGTTGACGAACAGGAACCGCCCCTCGGCATCGACCGAATAGAACCCGACCGGCGCGTCGTCGAAGAAGTCGACGACGCGGTTGCGCTCGTCGTGGATCACCGTCTCCATCTCGTGGCGGGCGGTGATGTCCTGCAGATTCCAGAAGCTGTAGCCGGGCCGGCCGACGATCGGGTTGACCTCGATGTTGAACCAGCCGGCGGCGGCGCCGCGCGCGTCGCGCAGCGGCAGGCCGGCGATCGCCCGCGAGCCCGCCATCGCCTTTTCCTGGAGCCGGGCGAAATCGTCGCTCGATTCGGAATCGGCGATCGCCTCGGCGATGCGCGCGAGCGGCGCGGTCCCGGCGTTCGGGAAGAGGTCGTTGAACGCGGTGTTGGCGTAGACGATGCGGCCGGCGGGGTCGAGCACGAGCTGAGCGTCGGGCGAGGCCTCCAGCGCCTGGCTCAATATGTCGACGCGGCCCGAAAGCGCCGCATGGACCCAGCGTGCGGCAAAGGCGCTGACGCCGGTGATGCCGGCGAGCGCGGTCATCGTGACCGCGGTGACGGCGATGTTGGCGCCGGGGATGATTTCGGCGGCGCTGAGGATGCCGACCCCGACCCCGATCGCCGCGAACACCAGCGCGATGTGGGCGAGCCAGCGGATCCACCACGGCTGGTGGCGCTCGGCGCCCCAATTCGTCCAGCGCGGCGCGTCTGCCGCTTCCGCCACCATTATCCGAGCCCTGCCCCAGCCAACCGTGTCAGAAGTTTACCACGAAGCCGCCGAAAGGGCCGCAACCCGGCCCGGCCGGCAACCCTCGGTCGCGGACGCACGCGTCCCGTCCCCGCGCGGCGGGAGGCGTCGATCGCGGGCAATCCCGTCATTTGCGGCGAGTGTCGCGGGCACGCCGTTAAGCTGCCGTTAACGAACGGCCGACGCGCACGGAATACTTAAACCACGACGTTTTCCGACGGTGATTCGCCGGTGAGGAATTTTCTACTCGTCGCGATGCGTTCGTTCCATCCGCTCGTGGCGCTCCTGGGCCTCGATCGACAGGGTCGCGATCGGCCGCGCCTCAAGCCGGCGGATGCCGATCGGCTCGTCGGTTTCCTCGCAATACCCATAGGTGCCGACATCGATCCGGCCGAGCGCGGCGTCGATCTTGGAGATCAGCTTGCGCTCGCGGTCGCGGGTGCGCAGCTCGATCGCCCGATCGGTCTCCAGCGACGCGCGATCGGTCAAATCGGGCTTTACCAGGCTTTCTTCCTTGAGATGCCGCAATGTATCGAAGGAATCATTGAGCAACTCGGCGCGCCAACTCAGCAGCTTCTGCCGGAAATACTCGACCTGGCGGGGATTCATGAAATCTTCGTCGTCGGAAGGACGGTACGCAGGCGGCAATGGTAGGCGCATCACTCTCCCCGAACCCCGTTCTCGACGGGCGCGGAGTATATGAATCGACCCCGGCCGGGACAACCGCCAGATTCACATGGCACGCTGTTGATTCAGCGCGTTTTTCGCATAGCTCCCCGCCCTCCGGTTGACCAGGCGAGGCGTCAGCCCCCGCAACTCTGCGACGTGGTTGGAGATGTACTGATCCGATCCGATTGGCGAAAAATCAATACAATTTTATCGGCAATTTTTAGCAATATTTTAGCCCAGATTAGATTTTTTCCCTGACGAAGTACAGTGACGACTTAGTGTTTCATTAAGTAGCGGCCGATACTTTCGCCGAACCAACGACGTATCATTATTCAAAGCAATGGCAGCTATGGATACCATGTTACAAGGCTCTGCGGCGGTCGCCGCCGTATCGCTCGACCTTCCCCCTACCGACACCAAGCGCTGGGTCGTCCGGCGCAAGGCGATCGTGGTCGCGGCGGTACGCAACGGCTCCTTGAGCCTGCAGGAGGCGTGCCGGCGTTATCACCTGTCGGTCGAGGAATTCCTCGCCTGGCAGCGCGCGATCGACGCCTATGGCGTACCCGGGCTGCGCGTCACCCGATTACAGATATATCGCGATACCGACGCGATGCGGGCCGCCAAGTAGGCACGCCCGCTCCACCCATCCACCTCTACCTTGGGGGCGGGTGCCACCACGCCCCGTTGACCACGATCCCCACCGCATCGAGCTTCCACCGGCCGCGCCGCTCCTCGCCGAGGGAGTCGCGGTAGGGGAAGTCGCCGTCGACGAGGTCGAGCACGGTCGCGTCGCCGACCCCGCCGGCCGCGAGCCGGCCAAGCGCGGGGCGCCCGATTGCGTCGGCGGCCGCGGCGGTGCCCGCCCGGATCACCGCGGGCAGCTCCATCCCCAGCGACAGCAGCTTCGACATGGTCACGAGCTGGTTGTGGGCCGGCCCGTCGATGCTGAGCGCGTGGACGTCGCTGGAGATGACGTCGGGCAGGAACCCGCCGGCCAGCATCCCCTCGGCGGTGCGGAAGCCGAACGAGCCGCCGCCATGTCCGATATCGAAGACGACCCCGCGCTCACGCGCCGCGATCACCTCCTCGCGGATGCGCCCGTCGCCGCGCACCGGCGCGTTGGGGAACGGGCGGAAGCAATGGGTGAGGATGTCGCCGCGCCGCATCCGCGAAACGACCTCCAGCCGTGACGGCGGCGGGTGGTCGAGATGCGCCATCACCGGCAACCCTGTCTCCTCGGCGACCTCCAGCGCGATGTCGAGCGGCTGATACCCCGAATCGCCCCCTGCCCCGCGCCCCACCCGCACCTTGACCCCGACGATCAGGTCGCGGTTGGCGTTGATCACGCGCACGCATTCGCGCGGGTCGATCAGGCGCAGATCGGCGCACTCGCCGACCATTACCGTCGCCCCGAACGCGAAGATGCCGGGATAGGACACGTTGAGGAACGGCAGGATGCGCACCGGCGACGGCTCGATGACGTGGCGGCGGAAGCCGTGGAAATTGCCCGGCCCGGCGCTGCCGGCGTCGACAAAGGTGGTGGTCCCGCTGACCCGCGCGACCTCGGCCGCGTCGACGCCGAGCGAGGTGCCGCCCCAGTACACATGCGTGTGCAGGTCGACGAGCCCGGGCACGACGAGCTTGCCCCGCACATCGACCGTCTCGGCCCCGCCTGTCGGCAGGTCGCGGCCGATCTCGGCCACCTTGCCGCCGGCGAAAGTGATATCGGCGATCTCGTCACGGCCATTCGCCGGATCGATCACGCGCCCGCCCTTGAGGATCAGATCGCCCATGACCGGCAATATGGACCGCGGGCGTCTCGCCCGCACCTAACAAAAAAAGGCGGGCGAGACGCCCGCGATCCTGACAAAAAAAGGCGGGCGAGACGCCCGCGCTCCTGTATCTTCAAGCCCGACCGGGCGCGAGGCGGAGGTTGATGGGCCTTCCCCCAAAAGCGCCAAAGCAGATGACGGTTTCCCCCAAAACCGCCACCGCCCTCTCGCCTCGCTGCCGGGTCGACGGCAACAGGATGATGGCCCGGAGCCGACCAGCCTCTCAACCTGTTGTGTGGTCTTCCCGGTAACTCCCTCTATTTGTGGGATTCTTAGTTGTTGACGAGATGCCGCTACCGGACGTGACGGCGCCGGTCCGGCGAATCGTCGCCGAACACCCGCTTTACACGGCGGCCGGCATCGGCTGAGTCTCGGTCCCATGAGCGATTATTCCCTCGGGATTGATATCGGCGGCACCTTCACCGACCTCGTCGTCCACGACCAAAACCCGGATTTCTTCGCCGACGGCAGCATCGCGATCGACCTCGCCGCCGCCGGGCGCGCGGTCGCGGGACTTGCCGGGGAGCTCGGCATCGCGCCGGAGGCGGCCGCTTAGGGCATCCACGAGATCGTCAACGAAAGCATGGCCGGCGCCGCCCGTGTCCATATCGCCGAGCGCGGCCGCGACCCGCGCCGGTATGCGCTGGTCTGCACCGGCGGCGGCGGGCCGGTGCATGGCCATGGGGTCGCGGAAGCTGGGGATCGGCAGGCTGATCTGCCCGCCCTCGCCCGGCGTCGCCTCGGCCTGGGGGCTGCTGGTCGCGCCGGCGCGGGTGGACCGCGTCGCGACGGTCGGGTTCCGGCTCGACACCGGCGACCTCGCGGCATTCGAGCGGGCCTTCCAGAGCCTTGAAGACGAGGCCAAGCGGGTCGTCGCCGCGACCGGATTGCCGGTCGATGCGGCGGTGATCGAACGGCTCGGCGACGGACGCTGCGTCGGCCAGGAAGTATTGTGGTCGCCCTCGCGTAACCCCGCTTCCCTTCCGGCCAGAGAGTGTCGGAAGAAAGTCTAAAAACGGGTAATAAGCTCAGAGTCGCCACCGCATCGCTTCGCTAATGGTGCGCGGCCAACATGATCAATCCCACTACGACGACACCAGCAAGGCCGGCGGCGAGGAACACGCGTCCCCATCGCAGCCGGCCGACGAACCGATCGCCGCGTGTGCCGGACAGGGCACTCTCGGCGGGGCTATCGCGGAAGTACCGCATGCGCCGCTTGTTCGGCCTGACGACCAGCATTTGCTCCTCCCGCCAAGTCGGCTGCCGCTCCGAACGTCCGTACGCGGCTGTGAGTTCCGAAGAGCGATGGGCGCAAAAGCGGCGCGTCCAGGTAGTCCTGGTATTTGGCATCGCGAATCTTTGTTTCGGGGCTTACGCTTCGGCCCGATTAGCGGAGCCGACGACATGAGCGAAACCAACGGCGATCTGTTTCTCGAAGCGTTGCATGGCCGGGTCGAGGACACGCTCGACGCCTGCACGCGTTGCGGGAAATGCGTCGAGGCCTGCCCGATGGTCGAGCCGGCCGGGCTCGACCAAGGTGACGCGGTCGCGATCGTCGACGGGATTCGAGACCTGATCGCCGGCGGCGCGGGCACCAAGGACGCCGAGCGCTGGGCGCAGGTCTGCACCAACAGCGGCAAGTGCATCCCGGCCTGCGACCACGGGGTGAACCCGCGCTTCATGGTCAACATGGCGCGCGTCGCGGCAAAGGCGAAGCGCGGCGACGCCGAGGTACGGCGGGCGGCGCACGGCTATTTCACCACGATGGGGCGCGGCACGCGGGTGATCTCGCGGCTGCAGCTCGCGCCCGAAATCATCGCCAAGATCAACCCGCCGCTGCGCGCCGCCGACGAGTACGAGGGCACGCCCGACATCGTGTTCTATACCGGCTGCAACGTCATCAAGACGCCGCACATCGCGCTCTTGGTATTGGAGGTGCTGGACGCGCTCGGCGTCTCCTACGAGGTGATGGGCGGCACGTCGAGCTGCTGCGGCATCCAGCAATTCAAGCAGGGCGACGCCAAGACCGCCGGGCGCGTCGCCTACAACACGATCGAGCGGCTGGCGCGGCCCAAGGCGTCGCGGGTGATCGCGTGGTGCCCGAGCTGCCAGATCCAGATCGGCGAGGTCGCCCTGCCCGCCTACCGGCAGTCTTTCGGCACGATGCCGTTCGACATCGCCCCGATCGCCGAGTTTTTCGCCGAGCGGCTCGACGATTTGCGGCCGTTATTCGTGCATGCGGTGCCGAAGCGGGTCGCGCTGCAGGAGCGCTCGGCGCTGCCCGGGGTGATGATTGCGGTCAAACAGGTGCTCGGCGCGATCCCGGGGCTGGAGGTCGTCGAGCTCGACGTGCCGGTCGTCAGCACCCAGGCGAGCCACCTTTCGGTCTTGCCGCAATTCAAGGCCGAGCTGCGCCAGCGCGAATTCGCCGCCGCGGCCGAGGCCGGGGTCACGACCTTCGCCTCGATCTTCCACGGCTGCCACCGCGAGCTGGTCAAGTTCCAGCCCGAAGTCGAATTCGAGCTCCTCAATTTCATGGAATTGATCGGCGAGGCGATGGGCATCCACATCCCCGACCTCTACAAGCGCCTCAGCCTCATCGGCGACGTCGACGCGATCGTCGCCGACACGGCCGACCTGATCGCCGCCAACCGCCTCGACCTCGACACGGTCCGCGACGTGCTGGCGCAAGACATCTACGGCGGCGGCCGGTCGGTGCCGGGGCCAGGCGCCAGATGAGGCTACCAATGTCCGCACGCCCGACCAGACGATCGGCGACATCTGGGCGCTCGCCGGCGCGGCCGAGCTGATCGAGAAGCGGGTGCTCGCGACGCTGGGCGAATATGGGCCTATGCGGTGAAATGCGCGCTCTTGCCGAGCCTTCCCAACAACGAGGGCATGTTCCGGCCGATCACGGTGACCGCGCCCGAGGGGACGCTCCTCAACCCGACGCCGCCGATCGCGGTCGGCGGGCCAAGGGCGACACGATCCTGTTGGGCATTGCCGGGCGGCGGCGGGTACGGCAGCGACAACGCCCGCCCGGAAGAGGCGCGCGAGCGCGACCGGAAGATGGGCTACGTCAATGACGGAGCCGGGTCATGAACAGCCCGTAAACCGCGACGACGAGCGCGAACCCGACGGCCGTATCCGGGGGCACGGCATTGAGGAAGGCCGTCGCGTTATGGCTCACCTGGGGAATATACGAATCGGCCTGCGGGCCGATGATGATGTCGAGCAGCATACACAGGACGACGAGGAGCAGCGCCGCCTCGACGACGGCCCATCCGAGTATGCGGAGTCGCAGGAAAATGCTCGGCATCGTTAGCGAATGCGGGGCCGAAGCCCCGCCCCCGTCGGCCCGGTCAGGCCATGCGCCGATTTGAGAACAGCCAGAGGATCACGCCGAGGGCGATCAATCCGGCCAAGCCGTTACCGCCCAGTTCCTTAACCATCCCGATGATGTTGGTAACCACGCCGCCAAAGAACGGCATGTTGCCGCCCACCAGCAGAGCCGCCACGATCGCGAGACCGAGCAGCATCAGCCCGATATCGGTCAGACCGCCGATCCAGCCCTTCATGTGACCGATTGCGTCCATAGTTTCCCCCTTCTTCGAAATCGGCAGTCCCCGATTGCTGATACTCGAATAGTAGCACAAAAAGGGGGCAATTGCATCTATAGGGGCGGCAGCCATCGACGTATTGGTCACAACAAATAGTGTGATGTTCAGGCGAACGGGTTCTCGACGGGAACGCCGGTGGGTACGAAATGACGGACGTTGCGGGTCGCGACGGTGAAGCCGTGCTCGATGGCCGTCGCCGCGATAAGAAGATCGATGCCGCTATGCCCGACCATCGCCCCCAACCGACCCCAGCAACGGGCGATGCGAATATCGACGGGGATGATCCGGTTGCCGTAATCGGCGAGCAGCCGCTCGAGCCACGAGGACAGCGCGTCCGCGAATACCGGGTCCTGAGAACGCTGGCGCGCGGCGCCGCGTTCGATCTCCCCGATCGTGATCGTCGAAACAAAGAGAGATTCCGGATCTCGCCTTGCAAACCAACCGACGACGCTTTCATCCGGTGACCTTTTGCGCATCTCGGACAGGACGACCGTGTCGAGGAGGTACATCAGAATTCGATGTCGCGGGGTTCAAGCTCGGCACGCTCGAATGACCCGTCGTCCTTGGGCATCGCGAACAGATGCTCGATAAAATTCCGCTTTGGTGGCCGCGGCTGACTGAGGCGCTCGAAGTCCCTGATCGACAGCACCACAACCGCGGGCTTACCGCGTTTAGTGACGGTTTGCGGAGCACCCTTCGACGCCGCTTCGACGACGGCGCTGAACTTGTTCTTGGCGTCTTGCAGCGACCACTCGGCCCGGCTCATCGCGCATCATCCTGGCTAGGTATCTAGACAGAATATAAGCCTCCACCATCACGTGAACAAGATCAGGTTCCCCGCTGGGTCCTTGACGATAAGCGTGGTCGCGCCCCATGGCTCTTGGCGCGGGGGCTGGTGCAAGGTGGCGCCGGAGACTTGAAATTCGCGGTAGAGGGCGGCGACGTCGTCGGTGTTGATCGAGGCGGCAAGGAAGTCTTCGCTTGCGGCGAGAGCGGGATCGATTAGCGGAGAGTCGACGTGGCGGAGGTTGAGCGCGGCGCCATCGCGGGCGACCTGGCCGTAGAAGGGCGGGTCGCCGTGGAGGATGACGAGGCGGAAGCCACGTTTCTCGCGAAATAGGCGGCCGCCGCGCGGAGGCGGTGACGAAAAGCCATGGTTCGGGTCGGCTTTGGAACATCGCTCATCCCGTTACGGTGAGACGGTCCGCGGCGATTGACAATCCCCGCCCCGCCCGGCTCTGATCCGCCCCGCGGATTTCGTGCATCGGGAGGAACACTTGGCCAAATTCAGAGTGGCGACGCCGGCGGGCGCCAGCTTTACCGTCGCGGGCAGCGACTACGGGTATGAGTTGGAAGCGCTGATCCCGATCGACGCCGAGATATATGAAATTCCGGCCGGCACCGAGGACGAGTTCGTCGCCGCGGCCAAGGACGCGGACGCGCTCTACGCCAAGGGCCGGCGGATCACCGCCAAGATGATCAACGGGTTGCAGCGCTGCAAGATCATCTCGCTGGGTTCGGTCGGGGTTGATTCCGTCGATGTCGACGCGGCGACCGAGCGGGGCATCCCGGTCACCAATTGTCCCGACACGTTTATCGAGGAGGTCGCGGACCACGCGATGCGCCTCATCCTCGCGACGCACGGCCGGCTCGTCGAGCAGGACCGGATGGTGCGCGAGGGGCGTTGGGCCGAGGGGCGCCCTGCCCTCCTCAAGATCCCGCGGCTGCGCGGGCTGACGCTGGGTCTCATCGCGTTCGGGCATGTGGCGCGCGCGGTCGCCGAGCGGGCGAAGCCGTTCGGGCTGCACATCGTCGCCTACGACCCCTATGTCGAGGAGATGGTGATGACCGAACGCGGGGTCGAGCCGGTCAGCCTCCCCGAGCTGCTGGCGCGCGCCGACATCATCTCGATGCACACGCCGTCGACCGCCAGCGCCCAGCGGATGATCCGCGACGAGCATTTCGCGCAGATGAAGCCGACCGCGATCTACATCTCGACCGGGCGCGGGCCGACGACCGACGAAGCGTCGCTGATCAAGGCGCTCGACGAGAAGAAGATCGCCGCGGCCGGGCTCGACGTACTCGAACAGGAGCCGCCGGGCGGCAACAACCCGCTGCTGCGCATGGACAACGTGATCCTGACCGCGCATGTCGCCTCGGCCACCGCGCGGTTCGACCCGTTCCGCCGGCGGCGCGTCGGCCTCGAACTGTCGCTGGCGCTGACCGGCCGCTGGCCGATGTCGTGCGTCAACCCGACCGTGCTGGCAAAGGGCGACCTCCGCCGCTGGCAGCCGGTGTCGATGGAACGCGGGCCTAACTCGTAGAAGGCTTTAGCGCAAAGGGTTCGCAAAGCACGCGAAGATGACCGAGGCTGGCGCGAAGCGCCTTTATCGACAATGAGGCAGTGAGACAGTGAGGGGACGCAGCTCGGCATCTCACTGCCTCATTGCCTCATTGCCTCATTGTGATCTGTCTTGGCTTCGCCGCGTTCTGTCGCCTTCGCGTGCTTGCCGAACACTTGCGTCCTTTGCGCTAAAGAACGATGGGGGAAATCATGCCCGACCCGATCCGCTATCCCGACGCGGCGTTCCAGATCCTCGATCCGCGCTTTGCCTCGCTCGTGCTGGCGAACACGCCGGTGCAGCGGATCGCGGGGGATTGCCTGTTTACCGAGGGGCCGGTGTGGTTTGGGGATTTGCGCTGCCTGCTGTGGAGCGACATTCCCAACGACCGGATCATGCGATGGGAGGAGGAGACCGGCGCGATCAGCGTGTTCCGCCGGCCGTCGGGATATGCCAACGGCAACACGCGCGACCGGCAGGGACGGCTCGTCACCTGCGAGATGGACGCGCAGCGGCTGACGCGAACCGAGCATGACGGCTCGATCACCGTGCTCGCCGACAGCTTCGACGGCAAGAAATTGACCGCGCCGAACGACGTCGTCGTGAAGTCGGACGGCTCGATCTGGTTTTCGGATAACGGCGCCGGGACGCGGGGCAATTATCTCGGCCACACGGCGCCGCAGGAACTGCCGTTCCGGGTCTACCGCCTCGACGCGCAGACCGGCAAGATGGCGATCGTCGTCGACCAGGCGCAGCAGGCGCGGCCGAATGGGCTTGCCTTTTCGCCCGACGAAAAGCGGCTCTACGTCGTCGACACGCCGGGCGGCGACAAGACGACGTATGTCTATGACGTGGCCGCGGACGGCAAGACGCTGTCGAACGGCCAGGTGTTCTTCAACGAGATGCCGGGCTACGGCGACGGGCTTCGCGTCGACACGCAGGGCAATGTGTGGAGCGGGTTCTCCGGCGGCGAAGGACAGGACGGGGTTGCGGTCCATGCGCCGGACGGCACGCTGATCGGCCGCATCCTGTTGCCCGAGCGCTGCGCCAATGTCTGTTTCGGCGGGCGCAAGCGCAACCGCCTGTTCATGGCGGCGAGCCAGTCGGTCTACACCTGCTATGTCGAGGCGCAGGGCGCGGTCGGCGGTTGAATTGAACTTAAATTCCTGGCTCTGCTAACGCATTAGCAACCAAGTTCGCCGATACAGTAGGCAAGTATTGAAGCGCCGACGCGATCCCTAAACGGCGCAGCAGGGACCCCGCCATGAAGGTCGGCGAAATTCTGATCGCGCAAGGGTTGGTATCGCGGGCCGATGTGGACGCCGCGCTCGAACGGCAGAAAGCCGACGGCGGGCGGCTCGGCTCGATCCTCGTCGCGATGCGGGTGCTGACCGTCGCGCAGCTTTTGACGACGCTGCACAACCAGAAGCAGATCGACTCGGCTCTCGCCCTCTGCGAGCGCACGCTCAACAACTGGGAATCGACCTACGGGGCGAGCCATCCCAGCACCAACCGCGCCCGCTATAATTTGGCGCGCGCGCTGCTGGTCGCGGGGCGCGCCGCCGATGCGGTGCCCTATGCCGAGGCCGCCTATGTCGGCCACCGCGACGGGCTCGGCCGCCACCATGCCTGGACCGTCGATTCCGGGTCGCTGGTCGCCGAACTGCGCCGTGCCGTGCCCGAAATCGCCGCGATGGCCGCCGGCTAACGTCCCCTCAGCGCCGCCTGCACGGCGGTATCGAGCGCCGACAGAAACCGCGACCGATCGGATTTGGCGAACGGCGGCGGTCCGCGACCGCCCTCGCCCAATTCGCGCAGGTGCCGGGCGATCTCGCGCCCGGCGAGCGCGCTGCCGATATTCGCCTCCGTGAACGGGCGGCCGGTCGGCGGGATCGCTTTCGCGCCCTTGGCGAGACAGCGCCCGGCGAGCGGGATATCGGAGGTTACGCAAATATCCGCGGCGGTGATGCGCTCGGCGATCCAGTCGTCGGCCGCGTCCATCGCCTCGCCGACGACGACCATGCTGACGAAGGCGAGGCCGGGCGGGCGGATCGGGCGCGACCCGTTCGAGACGACATGGACCTTGACGCCGAGCCGCCCGGCGACGCGGAAGACCTCCTCGCGCACCGGGCAGGCGTCGGCGTCGACGTATATCTCCGTCAGCGGGAGATGTCGCTCAGTACGGGCTTGAGCTCGACGCGCCGGTGCCGGGCTTGGCGGCGACTCCGGTGCGCATCTCCTGCACCGCGGCGGCGGCGCCCATTGTCACGAAGCGGGTGTCGCCGCCGACCGTGACGAATTTGAAGCCCATCTCGATGCCCTTCAGCGCATAGGCCGGCGACCCGCAATGGAGGCCGGGCACCACGTTGTGCCGCTTGCAGGCGTCGAGCACCTTGCCCAGGAGGTCCATCATCCACTGGTCGGGCTTGTCCCCGCCGGGCGCGTAGCCGTGCGAGATCGACAGGTCCGAGGGGCCGATATAGACCGCGTCGAGCCCCTTCACCGAGCAGATCTCGTCGAGATTGGCAATCGCCTCCCGCGTCTCGATCATGCCGAGCGCGACGACGATGTCGTTGGCCTTGGCATGGTAATCCGGGCCGCCGTAGAGCGAGGCGCGGATCGGGCCCGAGCTGCGGGTGCCGAGCGGCGCGTACCGCATCGACGACACGAATTTCTCGGCCTCGGCGCGATTGTTGATCATCGGGCAGATGATGCCGTAGGCGCCGGCGTCGAGCGCCTTCTGGATATAGGCCGGGTCGTTCCACGGCACCCGCACGAGCGGCGTCGTGTTGGTGGTCGAGATGCCCTGAAGCATCGTGATCATCACCTGGTAGTCGATCATGCCGTGCTGCATGTCGACGACCAGCGAATCCCAGCCGGCATGGGCCATGACCTCGGCCGAGAAGCTCGACGGAATGCCGAGCCAGCTATTGATCACGGGCTTGCCCGCCGCCCACAATTCCCGCACCCCATTCGGCCGTGCCATCAGCCCCTCCGTCGTGTGTCAGCGATGAGGGCCGATCCCGCCAGCTATGGCGGCAGGTGTCAAGCCGGCACGGTGCCGGTGACGACGGTGCGGTGGAGGATGCGGGGGTGCTTGGTCATCTCGTAGTTGGCGAGGGCGCGGTGCAGCAGGCAGCGGTTGTCCCACATCACCAAGTCGCCGGGCTGCCAGTGGTGGGTGTAGACGAATTGCGGCTGAGTGGCGTGGTCGAGGAGGTCGAGCAGCAGCGCCTCGCTCTCGGCCTCGCCCATCCCTTCGACGTGCGATGCGTGGTTGCCGATGTACAGCGTCTTGGCGCCGGTCTCGGGGTGGGTGCGGATTAGCGGGTGGGCGACCGGC
This sequence comes from Allostellaceae bacterium, assembly GCA_036268075.1. GTDB lineage: Bacteria > Pseudomonadota > Alphaproteobacteria > ATCC43930 > CGMCC-115725 > DATARH01. Next base: position 15,623 of record DATAUV010000122.1, read on the forward strand.
GGGCGCTCGGTCATCTCGATCTCGGAGGGCGGCGGTGAGCCGGAGCGGCGGCGGCTCGCGGCCCAGCTATGGACGACGCGCAGCCCGGCCAATTGCCGCTTCGTCGCGTCGGGCAGCGCGTCATAGGCCATCGCCATGTTGGCGAACTGGGTATCGCCGCCCTGCGGCGGCAGTTCCTTGGCGTGCAGCACGGTCATCAGCGAGGGCACCGCGTGGTACGATTTGTCGGTGTGCCAGTGGTAGTTGCCGAGCTGGGTCATCCGGGTCGAAAGCTGGCCGTCGTCGCCGACATTGGTGACCATGTGGACGAGGCCGTAGCGCGCGCCGGCCGAGTGGCGGCCGACGTGATCCTCGATCTCGCCGAATTGGCGGGTGAACGCGAGCTGCTCGGGTTTTTCGAGGTCCTGATCCCGGAAAACGAGGACGTGGTGGCCGAGAAACGCCTTGAGGACGCCCGCCCGCTGTCGCGGCGACAGCGGGCGGGCGAGATCGGTCCCGGTGATCGCGACCCCGCCGGCCGGCGAGAGGCGCGGCCCCGGCGACAGGCTGTCCGCGGCGGCATCGGCGACTATGGTCTCACTCATCGTTCCCGGCTCCGATCTAACGTCCGAGCCGTGAGCATGGTCCGGACCGGCAGCGCCCGCAAGCTGGTGCTCGCTTGGCCGTCCGGTGCGGGAGAACTTCTCCCTCTCCGCCCATTGGGTGGAGAGGGGAAGCCGGTGAGGCCGGTTGCGTCCTACCCGTAGATCTCGCGGTTGACGACGTTTTCCTTGTTCGGAGCCCCGTCGAGGACGGAGAGGATGTTTTCGACGGCGACGATGCCCATGCGGTCGACGGCTTCGCGGGTGACGCCGGCGACGTGGGGGGCGGCGATGAAATTGGGGAGGGTCAGGAGCGGGTTGTCGGCGGGGGTCGGTTCCTGGACGAAGACGTCGAGGGCGGCGCCGGCGATGCGGTTGTTCTTGAGCGCGTCGTAGAGAGCGAGCTCGTCGACGATTCCGCCTCGGGCGGTGTTTACGAGGAACGCGGTGGGTTTCATTTTGGCGATCCGGGCGGCGTTGAAGAGGCCGATCGTCTCCGGTGTTTTCGGGCAGTGGATCGTGATGAAATCGGCGCGGGCGACGGCGTCGTCGAGATTGGCGACCGGCTCGTAGCCGTTGCCGCGGATCGTCTCGGAATACATGTACGGGTCGAAGACCATCACCTTGGTCTCCATCGCCGCGAAGCGCCGGGCCGACCGCGTGCCGATCTTGCCGAAGCCGACGATGAGGACGGTCTTGCCATAGAGGTCGACCGGCATGTTCTTGTAACGGTCGGCCCAGCGGCCCTCCTTGACCAGCGCGTCCATCGCGGCGCCCTTCCGCGCGAGGGTCATTGCCAGGAACACGCCGGCCTCGGCGACACTGACCGAGTTGGCGGTGCCGCCGATCATCAGCGGCACCTTGCGTCGCGTCAGGGCCGGCACGTCGACCGCGTCGTAGCCGACGCCGATGCGCGAGACGACCTCCATCTGCGAGCCGGAATCAAGTTCGGGGTCGCTGAACGGGGTGATGCCGAGGCAGATGCCGGCGACGCCGTCGAGCATCCGGCGGAAATCGGCGGTCGGGATGCCGGCCTCGAACGGCACGCCGTCGATGTCGTCGCGCGCCTCGATCAGCGCCCATCCCGCCTTCGACATCGTCGTCGGCGCCATGATCCTCTTGCGGTTGGTGGTCTGCATCTTTCCCCTCAATGCGTAGGGCGGATGAGCGCAGGTAATCCGCCGATGGCGTGGGCCGGAAGGCGGAATGCGCTTCGCTTTTCCGCCCTACGGTCATTGGTTCACAGCGACGACATTCGCTCGATTTCCGCGACGTAGCGGCGGTTGTGCGTGGGGCTCAGCATCACCTCGTTCATGCAGAGGCGGGCCGGCAGCAAGGCGATGTAGCGGATGAGGCTCGCGCAATCCTCGGGCTGGACCATGCGGGCGCGGACCTCGGGGCCGACCGGGTTGGGGCGGCTGTCGAGGATCGGGGTCGCGACCTCGCCGGGGAGGAAGACGCAACTGCGGATGCCGTTGACGCATTCCTGCATGTTGATCGAGTGGCTCATCGCGACGACGCCGTGCTTGGCCGCGGTGTAGAGCGGACCGGGGAAGCCGCCGATAAAGCGGCCGGCCATCGAGGCGGTGTGGATGATGAGCCCGTCCTTGTTCGCGCGCATCAGCGGCAGGGCGACCGTCACGCATTGGGCCGAGGCGGCAAGGTTGCCGTCGACCATCAGCTTGGCGGTTTCCGGGGTCAGCTTGTCCCAATGGCGGTCGTTGATGTTGATTCCGGCATTGTTGATCAGGATGTCGAGGCGGCCGATCTCCCGGGCGATGTAGTCGCCGATGCGGCGAACGGTCTCGGGGTCGGTCAGGTCGCCGGGCTGGACATGCGGGGTTCCGCCTTGCTGGTGGATGCGCGCCGCGACGTGGTCGAGCGGCACCTTGCGCCGACCGGTCAGCACGACCGCGGCGCCCTCCTCGGCCAGCATCAACGCCGCCGCCTCGCCGATCCCGGTACCGGCGCCCGTCACCCACGCGACCTTGCCTTCGAGATGCGGCACGACCCCTCCCCGCTTTGCGGCGGCGAGCCTACAGCCTCATGGTTGTCAAGGCGAGCGTCCGGCAGCAATCTGAGGGCAGATTCACCAGGGAGGCACGGAGGACACGGAGGCGCGCGACGCGCAAAGAATTTCACAATGAGGCAGTGAGGCAGTGAGATGCCGGGGCGCTGCACCCTCACTGTCTCACTGCCTCATTGTGAAATTCGTTGCGCTCCGCGCCCTTTCTCAGTGTCTCCCTGGTGAACCCTTCAAAGGAGCTGCCGCCATGCCGATCCCGTTCCTGATGCTGCCGCCGCAATCGGACAAGACGCGCGAGTGGGGGCAGGCGCTGGCCGCGGCGCATCCCGAGCTCGAGGTGATCGTCGCGGAGACGCGGGAGGGGGCCGAGCAGGCGATTTCGGTGGCCGAGGGGGCTTATGGCACGATCCCGGCCGAGCTGCTGCCCAAGGCGCGGCATCTGCGCTGGCTGCAGGCGCCGCAGGCCGCGCCGCCGGCGGGGTTCTATTATCCCGAGCTGATCGCGCACCCGGTCGAGATCACCAATTTCCGCGAGATCTACAACGACCACATCGCCGCGCATGTGATGGCGTATGTGCTGGCCTTTGCCCGCGGGCTCCACATCTACCTGCCGCAGCAGCTTCGCCGCGAATGGCGGCCGGCGCCGCGGGAGAGCGGCGACGTCGTGCACCTGCCCGAGGCGACGGCGCTCGTCGTCGGGGTCGGCGGGATCGGCGGCGAGATCTCGCGGCTGGCGGCCGGGTTCGGCATCACCGTGATCGGCATCGACGAGCGTCGCACCGACAAGCCCGAGGGGGTCGCGGAACTGCATCGCGCCGGTGCGCTCGACGCGCTGTTGCCGCGGGCCGATTTTGTGATCCTGACCGTGCCGCACACGCCCGAGACCGAGGGTTTCATGAACCGCGCGCGATTCCAGCGGATGAAAAAGAGCGCGTTCTTCATCAATATCGGCCGCGGGATGACGACCCGGCTCGACGACCTCGTCGCCGCGCTCGGGGCGGGCGAAATAGCCGGCGCGGCGCTCGACGTCTACGAGATCGAGCCGCTGCCCGCCGACCATCCGCTATGGACGATGCCGAACGTGCTCCTGACCCCCCATACCGCGGGCCACGGCCCCTATCTCGACGACCGCCGCTACGACGTGCTGAGCGAGAATTGCCGCCGGTTTGCCCGCGGCGAAGGACTGCGCAACGTCGTCGACAAGGCGCGCTGGTTCTGAGACTCCGCCGCCTCAATCGCAGGAGCAACGGCGGTTTGGACAATTTTACGTAAAGGATGAAACAGGCATAAACCTAAGGGCGTGGGGATCGAATCTGGCTAACCGCTGTTTAGAGGCCAGTACACGACCGGAGCCCTCACATGACCAAAACCTTTCAGAAAGCATTGTTGAGCGGTGTTGCCGCCGCGATTGTGGCGACATTCGCCGTCGCCGCTAGCGCGCAGACCAGGTGCGCCTGGCCCACGATGAGCGGGCAGTGCCTGCCGCCGCCTCCGGGTGGCTCGATCATCTCGTATCCGGCGCATTTCGGGTTGCTGATGATGTCGCCGTGGCAGACCGAGGCCTATGTGCCGGGCAACTTCCCCGGGCCCGACACCGTCCATCTGAGCCAGTAATCGACGGCCCACACGGCACATTGCCCTTAATGGAGACAAGATCATGCGATCCTTGACCAAAACCCTCCTCGGCGGCGCCGCGGCTGCGATGATCGTCGGAACCGTCCTTGCCCCGAGCGCGCACGCCACCTGCTGGTGGGCCGGCGGCAACTGGGACTGCCTGAACGCCCCGCCTCCAGGCGCCGTTATCGCCCCGCCGGGCGGCAGCGCCGCCGGGTTCTATATCCCAGCGCCGAGCTGGGGTTTCGACCCGCGCAGCTACAACTATCCGGGACCGCGGCCCTCGGGTCACTAAGCGAGCAAGCCAAGCCCGCGGCGCTTGACGCCGCGGGCTTGCGCACATGTGTCCGACGCGCCAGCACCCGGATCGATTTACCGGATCGGCCGTTGACGCTCCCAGGACCCACACTGGGAGTATCGATATGACAAAAATCTCGATGAAGGCCCTGCTCGGGGCCGGTGCGATGGCCGTTATCGCCGCCGTTTCACTGAGCTCAGGCGCTCAGGCGCAGGGGCAACCGGGCACGATGCCGAACACGACGGACGGGACCGCGGCACCCGGTACCATGAGCGCGGCCCCATCACCGGGTTACATGGGCTCGGCCGACCAGCCGGGCGCCATGGCGCCGGCGCCGCAGCCGAACGGCTCCATGCCGCCGCAGAACGCGTACGTCCAGCCGCAGCAGGGGACGACCGCGCCGAGCCAGTTCCACCAGCTCAATCCCCGTTATCCGGGGCCGGCGGTCAACTAACGGACCGGACGAGTCACGATGACGACACCATCGATCACAGCCTTGCTATGCGGCGGCGCCCTCGCGGCCGTCGCTGCGCTGGCGCCGACGACGGGCGCCCTCGCCCAAGTGCGATGCTCAAGCGACGGCTATCGCTGGCATTGCCAGGATGGTTACTTCGCGCCCGTCCCGGCCCCGGCGTGGGGCTATCGGCAGGGCTGGGGCCATGATTACGGCGGGGACTACAACCAGATCCCCGACGACTATCCCGGTCCGGGGCCGTTCAAGGACGGCGACTGACACGAAACGGCAATCATCCCTTAACGCCGCGCGCCGACAATACGAACGGATCGCGCGGGGCCGCCGGGATGACCATGCTGACAAACTGCTGCAAAGGACTGGCCGCGATCGCGCTGATCGCGGCCAGTCCCGTTTTCATCATCTATGCCGTGCCGTTCGCCTGCGGCCTGGTCGGCGACCTGTTGAATGCGGATGGCGGGCCGGCCTCGCTTTCGATCACGGCCGGGATCTGCCTGGCCGCGCTGGTCTGGGCGCGCTACCGCGCCCGCGACGCAGCTCCCGAGGCGCCGGTGCGCCGCACGGCCAAGTCGCTCGGTGACGGATCGCCGCGGGAACTGGTCCGACAGGTCGACGGGTAAGCCGGGTTCTATTCCAGCCCGAAATCGATGAGCTGGCGCACCGGGGCGCCGGATTTGAGGTTGGCGAAACCTTCGTTGACCTGATCGAGCTTGATCCGGCCCGAGATGAGGTGGTCGAGCTTGAGGCGGCCCTGCTTCCACAGCGACAACAGGCGCGGCATGTCCACCCGGAAGCGGTTGCCGCCCATCGACGTGCCCTGGATCTTGCGGTCGCGCAGGAAGTCGAATCCGTGCAGCTCGATCTTGGTGCCGAACGGGACCATGCCGATGATCGTCGCGGTGCCGCCGGCGCGCAGCATCCCGAACGCCTGCTCCGCGGTCGCCTTGGCCCCCAGCGCCTCGAACGAGTAGTGGACGCCGCCGCCGGTCATGTCGCGGATCGCCTTGACCGGGTTGTCGATGTTGCTGACGTTGAGCGTGTCGGTGGCGCCGAGCTGCTTGGCGAGCTCCAGCTTCGACGCCTGGGTGTCGATCGCGATGATCCGCTCCGCCCCGGCGAGCGCGGCGCCGTTGACCGCCGAGAGGCCTACCCCGCCGCAGCCGATCACCGCGACGGTGGTGCCGGGCTCGACCTTGGCGGCGTTGAACACGGCGCCGACGCCGGTCATCACGCCGCAGCCGACGAGCGCGGCGCGGTCCATCGGGATGTCGTGGTCGATCTTCACCATCGAGTTCTCGTGGACCAGCATCTGCTCGGCGAAGGAGGACAGGTTGATGAACTGGTTCATCAATTCGCCGCCCTTCCAGGTCATGCGGCGGGCGACGCCGGGCAGCATCTTGACGCTGGTGTCCTCGCAAAGGTTCGGGTGGCCGGTCAGGCATTGCGAGCAGGTGCCGCAGAACACCGACAGGCAGGTGATGACGTGGTCACCGGGCTTGACGTAGGTAACCCCCTCGCCCACCGCCTCGACCACCGCGGCCGATTCGTGCCCCAGCACGCACGGCATCGGGTGCGGGTAGAGCCCGTCCATGAAATGCAAATCGCTGTGGCAGAGCCCGGCAAAGGCAGTGCGCAGCAGCACCTCGCGCCCCTTCGGCTTTTCGAGGGTCACGTCCTCGATCGTCAGGGGCTCATTGGCGGCGTGCAGAACGGCGGCTTTCATCGGGTGCCTCCTCGGGGATGCGCGGGCGATGCTAGCCCGCCGCTCCGGCTCGGTCCATCGCGCTCAAGCCCGCCAGAACGGCTTGTCGCACTCGCGCGCCGCTTCGCTCGGGGTGACGCCAATGTCGCGCAGGTCGCGGACGCCGAGCCGCATCAGATCGGCGCGGCCCCGGGCTCGCCGGTGCCATTGGCGAATGAGGCCAGGGATCGCGCAGATGAGGTCGGCAAATTGCTCGCAGGGTGAGCATTGGTCGTAGGCGCCGCGCGGCAGATACCGGGGGAAGTCGAAGTAATTCGGACGCATGTCTCCTCCTGCCCCCGAAAGCGGGTCAGCTCGGGTGTTGCGGTTGGGTAGAGGGATGAAGCGGTGGCTAGGCGACCGCCTTCTCGGCGTCGGCGAAGGTGAGGTCGAGGGCGTCGCGGAAGCCGTCTTCGCCCGTCGGGGTGACGGCGACCGAGCGGTTGTCCTTGGCCCGCGCGATCCAGCCGAGCGCGAGCAGGCGGTCGGCGAGCGCCGCGCCGATCGCGCCGCCGATATGCGGGCGCCGCTCGGTCCAGTCGAGGCAGGCGCGGCACATGCGCTTGTGCCCCTTGCCGGCGACGTGGAGGTCGACGCCGAGCCCGGTCAGGAACTGGGTCCCCGCGTCGGTCAGGTGGCCGCCCTCGTCCTCGAGGATGATGTAGCCGCGCCGGGTCATCGCGTCGGCGATACGGACGCCGAGGACGCCGGCGAGGTGGTCGTAGCACACGCGCGCGTCGCGCAGCGCCGCCGCCTGGCGCGAGAGCGGGCGAAAACGCGGCCGGCCCTCGATCGCGACGGCGGCGATCGTCTCCAGCATCTCCGCGACCTTGGCCGAGGCGAGGCGGAAATAGCGGTGGCGGCCCGACGGGGTCGCGCTGATCAGCCCCGCCTCGGACATCTTGGCGAGATGCGCGCTCGCGGTCTGCGGCGTGACGCGAGCGGCGTAGGCAAGCTCGGTCGCGGTCATCGCGCGGCCGTCGAGCAGCGCCGACAGGATGTTGGCCCGGGCCGGATCGCCCGCGAGGGCGGCGATCTCGGCAATCATCGATCCGGTAATCATGGGCGGGAGCTTACCACCGCCGCCCTCGCCCGCGCCGGCAAACGCTTCGGCTGAGACCGAAGCGTGCCGCTCAGGCTCTCCCGCCGCACCGGGTCGGCCAGCGCACCGGAGACCAGGTCGAGCGTCGCCCCTTCAGGCTCGATCGCATCCATGCGGCAACCATACTCAGTTGGTTGATAATCAACTATTCTGTTGATTGATACCGCCGCGCGAGCGTGCCTAAACTTTCTCGCGACGGCGGGAGAGCGCGGATGAAATGGCGGATCGGGGCGGTGACGGTCACCAAGATCGTCGAGATGGAGGTGGTCGGCGGCAGCCGCTTCATCCTGCCCGACGCGACCTATGACGAGGTCCTGCCGATCGGCTGGCTCCAGCCCCATTTCGCCGACGAGCGCGGGCGGCTCAAGATGAGCATCCACGCGCTGATGATCGAAGCCCCCGGCGGCGGCCCGAACGGGCAGCGCATCCTCGTCGACACCTGCCTCGGCAACGACAAGACCGGCCGCCGCATCCCGACCTGGAACAACCTCCAGGGGCCGTTTCTCAACGACCTGGCCGCTGCCGGGTTTGCCCGCGACTCGATCGACACGGTGCTGTGCACGCATCTCCATGTCGATCATGTCGGCTGGAACACGATGCTGGTCGACGGCAAATGGGTCCCGACATTTCCGAAGGCGCGCTATCTGATGGGGCGTGTCGAGTTCGGCCACTGGCGCGAGCAGCACGGGCGCGAAGACATGGCCGCCGTGTTCGCCGACTCGGTCAAGCCGATCCACGACGCCGGCCTCGTCGACCTGGTCGAGACCAACCACCGGATCACCAACGAGATCAGCCTCATTCCGACCGTCGGGCATACGCCGGGGCATGTCAGCGTCGTCATCAAATCCCAGGGCGAGGAGGCGCTGATCACCGGCGACTTCATGCACCATCCCTGCCAGATCGCCCGCCCCCACTGGTGCTCCGCCGCCGACAGCGACCCGGCCGTCGCGCAGGCGACGCGCGAGCGGATGCTGGCCGAGCTGTCGTCGCGGCCGGTTTTGGTGATCGGGACGCATTTCGCCGGCGCCACTGCCGGGCGCATCGTGCGGGATGGGGATGCTTATCGGATGGATGTTTGAATTTTCACAATGAGGCGGTGAGGCAGTGAGAAGACAAGATTTCGACGCGGAGATCGCGGAGTAGGCGCGGAGGAACGCAGAGGTAATTTTCAGCGCACGAAGCGCGCAATCCTTCACCCAGCGAACTCTGCGAAATCCTCCGCGGCCTCCGCGTCGAAATCTTGTCTTCTCACCGCCTCACCGCCTCATTGTGGATAAATCAAAGGGGTATTCAGGTGACGGAACGCATTTTCGACGGGCTCAAGGTCATCGACTGCGCGAGCTTTATCGCCGGGCCGGCGGCGGCGACGGTGATGAGCGATTTCGGGGCGGAGGTCGTCAAGATCGAGCCGCCGGGGATGGGCGATCCGTATCGGCGGCGCTCGGTGCCGAAACCCGAGGCGCCGCTCAACCCGGGGTTTTTCTTCGACGCGCGCAACAAGCGCAGCCTCGCGCTAGACCTGCGGACGGAGGCGGGGCGCGCGGTGCTGCATCGGCTCGTCACGGAGGCCGATGTCTTCATCACCAACTACCCGCCGCCGGCGCGCGGGCGGCTGGGCATCCGCTATGACGACCTCAAGCATTTGAACGAGCGGCTGATCTACGCCTCGTTCACCGGCTATGGCGAGACCGGACCGGAGGCGAGCAAGCCCGGCTTCGACGCGACCGCGTGGTGGGCGCGCACCGGGCTCATGGACCTTGTGCGGGCGGGCGAGCAGACCGACCCGGCGCGCTCGCTCCCCGGCATGGGCGACCACCCGTCGGCGATGGGCACCTATGGCGCGATCGTCACGGCGCTGTATCAGCGCGAAAAGACCGGCAAGGGCAATTACGTCGGCTCGTCGCTGCTGGCGAACGGGCTGTGGGCGAATGCGTGCTCGGTCCAGGCGGCGCTGTGCGGCGACGAGGTGCGGCCGCAGCCGCCGCGGCGCGAGGCGCTGAGCGCGCTGCGGGTGCATTACCAGTGCAGGGACGGGCGCTGGCTGTTGCTGTCGATCGCGGCCGACGAATGGCGCTGGGACAAGTTCAAGACCTGCTTCGACCACGGCGGCGAGCTCGACGACCCGCGCTTCGCGACCGACCCGCAGCGCAACCGCCATTCGCACGAGCTGGTCGGGATCTTCGATCGGCTGTTCGCCCAGCACGACCTCGCGCATTGGCGCAAGGTGATCGACGATGCCGGGCTCATTTTCGGCGTGGTCGGCCGGGTCGAGGACGTGCGGCACGACGAGCAGGTGCTGGCCGCCGGGTTCCTCAGGCCCTATGTCGACGACCCCGATTTGTGGACGATCGACAGCCCGTTCTTCATGGCCGGGCAGGAAAAGGTGCCGCCGCGCACGGCGCCCGCCGTCGGACAGAACAGCGACGAAATCTTGCGGCAATACGGCTACGGCGACGCGGAAATCGCCGAGTTGCGGGCGGCGGGGGTGGTGGCGTGACAGACGCCGCCGGCAAAGGAGCGCGGGCGTCCCGCCCGCATCTACGATCGGAAAAAGCGGGCGGGACGCCCGCGCTCCCGGTTGTCGAGCGCCTCGTCTCCTTGTTCGACCATCTCGGCCTTTCGCGCGCGCATGTCGCGACGCAGATCCCGGGCGATATCGCGGGGCTCGCGGCGGGGCACTCGGAGCGGCTCGGCGGGATCGTGCTGTGCGCGCCGGTGCGGCTCGACCCCGAACCGTTGCTGGATGTGGCCGACCGGGTCTTGATGATCGCCGGGGAATACGGGCCGACCGAGGCGGTGACGAATCGGGCGTGGAGCCGTCTGCCGGCCGCCGATCGGCTGCTGCTCGACAATTACGAGGCGCATGGGTGGTCGGATGTGGTCGCCGACTGCACCGGCGAGATCGCGGGGCGGATGGCGTCGTTTCTCGGCGGGTTTGCGGCCGATGCGCCGAAACGTTCCGGCGAGGGGAGCCATGCCGGCATCTCGTACCGCATCGAGGGCAACGGCCCGGCGCTGATCCTGTCGCCGTTCTTTCTGTCGGCGACGCAATGGGACGCGGCGGTGCCGGCGCTGGCCGAGCGGTTCAGCGTTATCCGGCTCGGCGGGCGGCATCTCGGCGGGGTCGCGGCGCTCGAAGACCGGGCGTCGATGCCAACCTACCGGGCGATGTTCCGCAGCGTCGTCGATCTGCTCGCGCCCCAGCCGGGCGAGGCGATCCTCGATGTCGGCAGCGGCGCCGGGTCGCTCGACCGGCTGTTGGCGACATGGACCGGCGGGGCCAACACGATCACCACGATCGATGCCAGCCCCTACCTGTTGCGCGAGGCGGCGGCGCTGGCGGCGGAGGACGGGCTGGCGATCGATTTCACGCCGGGGAACGCCGAGGCCCTGCCCTTTCCCGATGCGAGTTTCGACTGCGTGTTCTCGGTGACCGTGCTCGAGGAATGCGATGCCGACAAGGCGATCGCCGAGATGGTGCGCGTCGCGAAGCCGGGCGGGCGAGTCGGCATCGTCGTGCGGGCGATCGACCTGCCGCAATGGTGGCACCTCGACCTGCCCGATCCGATCCGCGCCAAGGTGACGCCGCCGCCGCAATCGGTCGGGCGCGGCGGGGTCGCGGACCAGAGCCTCTACCGCCGCATGAAGCAGGCGGGGCTCGGCGAGTTGGTGTGCTTCCCGTTCCTCTTGACGCTCGACCGGCCCGAGGGGCCGATCTGGCGCTATCGCGAGGATCATGTCCTCGCGCTGCTCGACGCCGAGGAGCGCGCGGTGTGGCTGGAGGCGCGGGCGAAGGCCGAGGCCGCCGGGCTGTTGATGATGGCCAACCCGCTGCATTGCGCGGTGGGGCGGAAGGGATAACCCAGGACTGGACCGCGGGCGTCTCGCCCGCATCCGGCGCTGCTTACGGGCGAGACGCCCGCGATCCTTTAATACAGCCCGCCGGTGCCGCTGCCCGGGTTGACCGGTTTGGGCGGGGTGGGGTCCGGCGTATCGGCGGGTTTGTCGGGTGGCGGCAATAGCGAGACCGGGGCGCCGAGGGACGGTACGGCGGGCAGCGGGGATGACATCGCCTCGACCGGTTTGTCGGGTGCGGGTAATGCCGAGGCGGCGGCGGGAGCGGCCGGCGGTACGGTGAAGGTCGGAACCGCGGTGGGCTTCAGCGGCGGGGTCGGCAGGTCAGCGGATTGCGGCAGGCTCGCCGCCGAGGGGCTGCTCGGCAGGGGCAGACTCGGCACCTGCGGCAGCGCCACCGGCTTCGCCGGCTCGGGGAGCGGCTTGATCTCGGGCAAAGGCTTTATTTCGGGCAGCGCGGCGGTCGCCGGATGCTCGACCGGACGCGGGTCGGGTAAGCGTGCCTCGGGATTGGGCACTATCGGCGCGGTCGCGGGGTGCTCGCGCTCCGGTGTGCCGACGGTCTGGTGGGCGACGATCGGGATCGGGTTCAGCTCCTCATGGCGGTGAATGTATTCAAGGACGAAATTCGCGGCAGCACCGACCGCGACGGCGTAAAAGAACGCGGCCCCCTTGGTCATCCCATGCCGGGCGATGGTGCGCATGATAGCCACGGTAAACCCCTACCCCCAACCGCGATGCCGCGCGGTGCCCCGGTGATAGCCGAGATCGGCGCCGAGGCCAAATTGATCATCCAAAAATTGACGAAACCATGACGATGTTCGGGGCGTTTGCGTCCCTCTACCCCAGAGGCGGCGCCCGGCGTGCCTGGCTTGCCTGCTCGAACGCATAGGCGAGGCGCAGCAGGGTCGCCTCGCTCCAGGCGCGGCCGCAAAAGGTCGCGCCGAGCGGGTAATCGGGCGTTTCCTTGCCGCCGAATCCCGAGATGAACCCGGCCGGCACCTGCACGCTTGGATAGCCGGCGCGCGCGGCGATGCTGGCGCCGGCGCCGCCGGGGAACAGCACCGCGTCGAGCCGGTGCGCGTCCATGTAGGCGTCGAGCCCCTCGACCTTGGCGGCGCGGATGTCCATCGCGCGGGCCGAGCGGTATTCGAGCTCGCTGAGATCGCCGCGCGTCGCCTCGGCGGCGATCAGGATGTCCTGGCCAAAGCGCAACGCGCGGTCGGCGTGGGCGGTGTTGAACGCGACGATGTCGGCAAGCGTCTTGACCTCGGTCTCGGTCGCCCAGTCGCGGAGATAGAGGTTGAGGTCGTGCTTCAACTCGTAGACGAAGACGATCGGGCGGTGGACGATTTCGTGCTCCGTGTCGCTTTCCGGATTGCGGCTGACGATCCCCATGAACGTACCCGGCCCGCCGACGATGCCGGCGTTGGGGATGTTCTCACGGACGATCGTCGCGCCCTGCCCTTCCAGCGTCGCGATGACCTCGCCCATCACCGCGGCGGCGCGGGCGGAGAGCGATTTGTAATAAATGTCGCGGCCGGCGTCGCTTGGGTCGGCCGGGATGCCGATGCGCGCGCCCTTGAGCCCGTCCTCGTCGAGAAAATCGGTGTAGTCGGGCGGGCGCTGGAGGTAGCGGGTGGCCGGGTCTTTCGGGTCGCGGGCGGCGAGCACGTTGAGGAGGATCGCGGCGTCGCGCACGGTCCGGGTCAACGGGCCGGCGGTGTCCTGGCTGTGGCTGATCGGGATGACGCCCGAGCGGCTGATGAGCCCGACCGTCGGCTTGACCGTGACGAGCCCGTTCTGCGTCGCCGGCGACAACAGCGACCCCGAAGTCTCGGTGCCGATCGCCGCCGCGCACAGCCCCGCCGCGACCGCGACCGCCGACCCCGAGCTCGACCCGCCGGGCGGCACGATCGGCTTGCCGCGGTCGTCGAGCGCCGGCGCGTAGGGGTTTTTGACCTGGCCGCCGAGCGAGCTGTACCCGGCCGGCATGTCGATCGCCATGATGTTGGCGAACTCGGTGAGATTTGCCTTGCCGAGGATGATTGCGCCGGCCGCGCGCAGCCGCGCCACCAGCGGCGCGTCGGCCTTGGCCCGGGCGTCGGCGAGCGCGGCCGAGCCGGCGGTCGTGTGCTGGCGGTCGCCGGTGGCGATGTTGTCCTTGACGAGGATCGGGATGCCGGCAAGCGGGCGGCGCTTGCTCGTCCGCTTGCCGTCGAGCGAGGCGGCGATATCGAGTGCGTCGGGGTTGACCTCGCGCACCGAATTGAGCGCGGCGCCGGCTCGGTCGATCGCCTCGATCCGGGCGAGGTAGGCCCGCGTTAATTCGCTCGCGCTTATCCTGCGCGCGGCGAGCGCCTCCTGCAGTTCGGCCAGCGAGCTATTGGCAATATCCACAAACCACCTCTGCAAGTAACCGCCGTGCATAACACGACAACACAAAGGATACGCGTTGTAACAATAGGTTACTCGGGAACCCGAACCCCCGACACGCGTTTGCTCGGCAACTTTGCAACTTTAGCGGCTGATCGAGATGGCGGACAATTCGGGCGGAAGCGGCGGGCTCTATTTTATCGTCGGAGCCCTGGTTGTCGTCGTCGTAGTGCTGTTCGTCGTCGTCACCGGCCATCACGGGTTCTGGGGCGGCGGCGGTCATCAGGTCGATGTCCATATCGACACGCCGCACACACCGGGGCACTGACCATGAGCGACAAACTCGGATCGGATGACGGGCTTGGAACTGACGGCGAGCCGAGCGGCGACGGATTTTATTTCTTCGTCGGCGCGCTGGTCGTGGCGGTCACACTGGTTTTCGTCGTGCTGAGCGGACACCATTCCCTGTCCGGCAGCGGGCACGACCAGATGCGGGTCGAGACGCCGCACGCCGCGCTCGACCTGCCTCAGCCGCCGGTGCTGCGGGTCAAGTACCAGTCCAAGATGTGCTCGCCGGTCCAGAACACCACGCCCTCATGCCGCGCGGCGTGAGCGAGCGCCTCGCGGAAGTATTTGAGGCGGTGCGGCGCCCCCATGATGTAGGGATGGACGACAAGCGCCATCACCCGCGCTGACCTCGCCGCGTCGGCATAAAGCTGGTCGAACTGGTCGATGGCGCGGTCGCGGTACTCGCTCGCCTTGTGATGCTGGATCAGCATCATCGCGACGTCGTTGCATTCCTGCGTGTAGGGCAGGTTGACGATCGGCTTGCCCCTTGTCTTCAGGGTGACCGGCTGGTCGTCGAGCACCCAGTCGCAGACATAATCGTAGCCCTCCTCGGCGAGGAGGTCGGGCGTCTCCCAGGTCTCGGTGAGGCCGGGGCCGAGCCAGCCGCGCGGAGGCTTGCCGGTGACGGCGCGGATCGCGGCGGCGGTCTTGCGGATGTCGTCGCGCTCGTTGGCGACCTTTTGCATGTTCTTCTGCGAAAACCCGTGGCCGATGAATTCCCAGTTCCGCGCCTTCGCCGCCTCGACGATCGCGCCATATCCGGCGATCGCCGAGCCGTTGATCGCGAGGACGGCCGGGATCTTGAACTCGTCGAACACCTCCAGCATCCGCCAGAACCCGACCCGGTTGCCGTATTCGTGCCACGCCCAGTTCGGGATGTCCGGCATCGGCGACCCGCCGGCGGGCGGCGTCAGGACCGTGCGCGGCATCGTCTCGTCGATGTCCCATTCCTCGACATTGACGATGACCCACACGGCGAGGCGGGCGCCGCCGGGGAGCGTCAGCTTCTTTCGCTGGGGGAACGGGGAGTAGCCGAGGCGTTCGGTGGGTTTCATCTCGCGCTTCCTGCGGGCGTCGGGTGATGGGTTTCGCTGCGCTCTACCCATCCTACGGCGTCGAACTTGTAGGATGGGTAGAGCGCAGCGAAACCCATCATTTCACGCGTTGATACCAATCCAATATTTCCACGCCGTTCCAGTGCAGCACGCCCTGGTGGCGGTTGATGTGGTCGTAGACGGCTTCGAGGTATTTGATCCGGTGCGGCTGGCCCGAGATGTAGGGGTGGATCGCGATGGCCATGATCTTGGCGCGATTGGCGCCCTCCTGGTAGAGGCGGTCGAAGGTGTCGATGCAACGCTGGGTGAAGTATTCCGACTCGTGGTGCTGCACGATCATCATCGGGATGTCGTTGAGTTCGACCGTATAGGGCAAGGTCACAAGCGGGCCGTTTGCGGTGTGGATTTCGGTCGGCTCGTCGTCGTAGACCCAGTCGCCGATGTATTTGATCCCGGCGGCGGCGAGGAGTTCGGGGGTGTCGTAGGTCTGGGTCAGGCCCGGGCCGAGCCAGCCAACGGGCTTCGACCCGGTGAATTTCTCGATGACCCCGATCGCGCGGTCGATCATCCCCTTCTGGTCCTCGATCAGGTGCATGGGACCCTGCTCGTAGGCGTGGCCCATGAATTCCCAACCGGATTTGTGGCACTGCTCGGCGACGCGCGGGTAATCCTCGCAGACGCGGGCGTTGATCGAGACGGTCGGGCGGATGCCGAGCCGGTTGAACAGGTCGAAGAACCGCCACACCCCGACCCGCATCCCGTATTCGTGCCATGACCAGTTCGGCACGTCGGGCAGCAGCACCTGCCCGGTCGGCGCCGGCAATACCTGGCGCGCCATCGGCCGCGAGATGTCCCAGACCTCGAGGTTGACGATCGGCCAGACGATTATGCGGTTGCCGTCGGGCAGCTTGAGCGGCGGGCGGTCGACGATCGCCGAATAGGGAACGCGGTCGCGCGGGATCATCGGTTGCCTCATTCCAGGCCGTTGGAGCTGTCAGGATATCAACCGGGCGCACCCGCGTCGCAGGATTGTTCGCGGCCGACGAGTTTGCCTCTCGCAAGAAAAACTGTCGCAATCGCCTGCGAGGATGCAATGCAGCCTTGCACCTTCAACCCGCTCGACCGGTTGACGAGGCCGGCGGAGCGTAGCAGGGTCTGCGCCGTTCGCAGACACACGCGAAAGGCAAAGGAAATGCGCGGCCGGCGCAGTCATGGAAACGTGTTTATCGCCAATCTGCCGTCCGACCTGCCCGAGGCGCGACTGGCCGAAGCCTTTGACCCGTTCGGGATCGTGCTGAGCGCCGAGATCGCCCGCGACCCGAACACAGGCGTCAAGCTGCGCCACGGCTGGGTCGACATCGCCACCGAGCGCGCCGCCAACGCCGCCATCGCCGGCCTCCACGGAACCCAGCTCGACGGCTCGCGCATCGACGTGCGGCCGAGCGAAAAGCCGGTGCGCAAGCCCGGCGCCACGCCGACCCGCCCGATGCGCCCGCCGGCTCGCCACGCCGCTCCCGCCGAGGCGGAGCACGTCGCGCCCGCAGCCGCCCCGGCCCCGGCCCGCCAATTCGTCGTCGAGCGCCGTCCGCTCCGCCGAAGGCTCGATCCGCCGCCGCGGTAGCTCGGAGGAACCCCCTCCCCCCGCAAGCGGACGCTAGCGGGGAGAGGGGGTTAGACGAACTCCACCCCGGAGGCCTTCATCTGCGCGAGCGCCTTGTCGACCGAGCCGTCTATGTCGATGCCACGGCAGGCGGCGAGTGCGACGCGGGTGGCGAAGCCGGCTTCGAGGGCGTCGAGGGCCGAGTAGAGCACGCAGAAATCGGTCGCGAGGCCTGCGAGGGTAATGCGGGATAGGCCGCGCTCGCGCAGATAGCCGGCGAGACCGGTCGGGGTCCTGCGGTCGTTTTCGCGGAAGGCCGAGTACGAATCGATGCCGGGGTGGAATCCCTTGCGAATCACCATTTGGATCGCTGGCAGGTCGAGGGCGCGGTGGAATTCGGCGCCGGCGGTGGCTTGCACGCAATGGTCTGGCCACAGGATTTGCGGGCCATAACCGAGTTCGACCGTGTCGAAGGGCTGGCGGCCGGGATGGGCGCTGGCGAACGAGGCGTGGCCGGGCGGATGCCAGTCCTGGGTCACGACCGCATGCGCGAAACCGGCGGCGAGGCGGTTGATCAGCGGCATGATCTCGTCGCCGCGCGGCACCGCGAGCGCGCCGCCGGGACAGAAATCGTTTTGCGGATCGACGACCAGCAACACTTCATCGTCGCGGTGGGCCGTATTCATGCTTGTCTCCGCCCCGATAACTTGTCCCAATATCGGTTCAACAAAGGGCGCCGGCCAGAGGCGGCGGTATCGGGGAGAGAGCTATGTTCGGCATGTTCAAGGACCTTACGGGCAAGGAGCGCACCACGATGCTCGCCTGCTTTGGCGGGTGGTCGCTCGATGCCTTCGACGTGCAGATGTACAGCTTTGTCATCCCGACCATCATCGCGCTGTGGAGCCTGACCAAGGGCGAGGCCGGGCTGATCGGCACGGTGACGCTGTTGATCTCGTCGTTCGGCGGGTGGTTCAGCGGCACGCTCGCCGACCGCTATGGCCGGGTGAGGATGCTGCAGATCACGATCCTGTGGTACTCGGTTTTCACGTTCTTCTGCGCGTTCGCCCAGAATTTCGAGCAGCTTTTCATCCTCCGCGCGCTGCACGGCTTTGGCTTTGGCGGCGAGTGGGCCGCTGGGGCCGTCTTGATGGGCGAGGTCATCCGCGACAAGTACCGCGGCCGCGCGGTCGGCCTCGTGCAGACCGGCTGGGCGGTCGGCTGGGGTTTGTCGGCGCTGGTCTACACGGCGGTGTTCTGGTTCGTGCCCGAATGGCTGGCTTGGCGCGTGCTGTTCGGCATCGGGCTGGTGCCGGCGGTGTTCGTGATCTGGGTCCGGCGCCACATCGAGGATTCCGCGGTCTTTCACGCGACGCGCGAGGCGCGAGGCCATGTCGGGGTTTCGCACCTGTTCTCGGCCTTCCGCGGCGTGCATCTGATGACCACCCTCAAGGTGTCGATCATGGTCGCGGGCGCGCAGGGCGCCGGCTATGCAATCGGCATCTGGATGCCGACCTATCTGCGCACGGTGCGGCATTTCTCGGCGACCGCGACCGGCGGGGTGCTGCTGCTGCAGATCCTCGGCGCGCTGGTCGGCTTCCTGCTCGGCTCGTATTTGAGCGACGCGATCGGGCGCAAGCAGACCTTTATGTGGTCGGCAATCTTCTCGCTCATCTTCATCGCGTGCTTTATGTGGATTCCGATGAACGACACCTGGCTGTTGATCATGGGCGTGCCGCTCAACGTGGCGCTCCTGATGAAATTCCCGCCGATGGGGCCGTTCATGACGGAGCTGTTCCCGACCGAATTGCGCGGGAACGCCCAGGGCTTCTGCTACAATTCGGGGCGGGCGATCGGCTCGTTCTTCCCGACCGTAGTAGGATTTCTGAGCCAGAGCTGGAGCCTCGGCAACGCGATCGCGATCTGCAGCGTGATCGCATCGGGCCTCATGATCGTGACGCTGATGACCCTGCCCGAGACCCGCGGCCGCGCCGTCGCGAATATCGGCGAGACCGCGGCGGCAGAGTAGCTCCGGCCCCCGATTCTCTTGATGCCGGCGTCGCCCGACCGCGCCGCCGGCGTCAACTCTCTAGAATACCGGGCAAATTATTTCCCGGATCGCACCGTTATGGTTTATGCAATGTTAACGTGTAGGCGGTAACATGTTGACATAAACAACGATTTCGGGCCCGCCATGACCGCAGAAGCCGAAGTCGACCGCCTGGCTCTCGTCGCCGACCTCGTTGACCGCGAGGGCGGCTTGGCGACGCCGCGCGATCTCCTGCTCTCGACCGCGCCGCTGGAGGCGCGCCGGCGCTATCCGGTGTGGATCGCGCTGATCCTGTCGATCGGCGTGTGTCTCGCGCTCGCCCCGTTCGCCAAGACGATGCTGCCGGCGATGCCGGCCTTTATCCCGGCCTACGAGGCATCGCTGATCGTGATCGACATGATCGCGGCGCTCTTGATGTTCGGACAGTTCGTGCAGCTCCGCACGCTGCCGATTTTGGTGCTGGCCTGCGGATATCTGTTCGACGCGCTGATGATCGGCGCGCACGCGCTGACCTTCCCCGGCCTCTTCGCGCAAGGGGGCTTGCTGTGGGCCGGCCCGCAAAGCACCGCCTGGATCTACATGATGTGGCACGGCGGGTTCGCGCTGTTCGTCATCGCCTATGCCGCCTTGCAGACGCGGCGCGAGGCGCGGGGTGCGGCGGTCGAAGGCCATATCGACCCCGACCAGGCGATACCGGCGATCGTCGCGGTGATCCTGGGCGCAAGCCTGCTGATCGGGCTGGTCACGATCGGCAAGGGGTTGATGCCCGAGCTGCTCGTCGCCGGCGACTACACCCAACTTTATGTCGCGACCGTTTCGACCGTGTGGGCGGTTAGCTTTGCCGCGGCGATCATGGTGTGGCGGCGGCGGGACCGATCGGCGCTCGATCTGTGGCTGATCGTCGTGATGGTCGCCTGGCTCGCCGACATCGCGCTTTCGGCCGGGATCAACCGTGCCCGCTGGGACCTCGGGTTCTATTCGGGGCGGGGCTATGGGCTGCTCGCGGCGAGCTTTGTCGTCGGGATGATCCTGTTGGAGACGAGCGGGCTCTACAGCCGGCTGGCGAAGGCGACGGCCAAGCTCGGGGACCGCGCGGACAAGCTCGAAGCCGACATCCGCGGCCACCTCGTCGAGCACCGGCAGACCGAGGCGCAGCTTCGCCAGGCGCAGAAGATGGAGGCGCTCGGCAACCTCACCGGCGGAATGGCGCACGATTTCAACAACCTGCTCGGCGCACTGATCCTCAACCTCGAAACGCTGCAGACGATGGTCGAGCCCGGCAGCGAGGCGGTCGAGCTGGTCGATTTGTCGCTCGAAGCGACGTTGCACGGCGCCGAATTGACCCGGCACCTGCTCGCCTTTGCCCGGCGCCAGCCGCTCCAGCCGCGGAAAGTCGAGCTTAACGGGCTGATCGGAGACCTCACCCGGTTCCTCGGCCGCACGCTCGGCGAACACATCTCCGTCTCGCTCGAACTGGCGCCCGATCTATGGCCGGTCGTCGCCGACCCGTCGCAGGTCGAATCGGCGCTGATGAACCTCGCCAACAACGCCCGCGACGCGATGCCCCAGGGCGGCAAGCTGGTGATCACCACCGACAACCGCGTGCTGGACGCGGATTACGCCGCCGAGCATCACGAACTGTCGCCGGGCGATTTCGCGATGATCCAGGTCATGGATACCGGCACCGGCATGTCGCCGGAAACGCTGATCCGCGTGTTCGAGCCTTTTTTCACGACCAAGGAGGTCGGCAAGGGCAGCGGGCTCGGGCTCGCGATGGTGTTCGGTTTCATGAAGCAGTCGGGCGGCCACATCAACGTCTACAGCGAGCCCGGCGTCGGCACGACGTTCCGGCTTTATCTGCCGCGCTCGCTCGGCGAAGGCGAAATCGTCGAGGAAAGGGCGGCGCCGCTGGCGACCGGGGCCGGCGAGACGATCCTCGCGGTCGAGGACAATCCGGGGCTGCGCAAGATCGTCGTGCGGCAGCTAAAGCAGCTCGGCTACCGCGTGCTCGAGGCCGAAACCGCGCCGGCCGCCCTGACGATCCTCGAAGCCGAGCCGGTGGCGCTGGTGCTGAGCGACGTGGTGATGCCGGGCGGGATGAGCGGGATCGCACTCGCCCGCGAGGTGGCGCAGCGCTGGCCGCAGACGCGCATCGTGCTGACCTCGGGCTTTCCGGAATCGGGGCTCGGCGAGGCAGAATCGATCCCGACCTTTGGCCGCCTCCTCAGCAAACCCTACCGCCGCGCCGACCTCGCGCAGGCCCTCAAGGAAGCGCTCGAAGGCTAAGGGTCGACCGGCGCTGCGTCGTCGAGTTGGAGCTGCACCGCGTCGCCACCCCGGTAGGTGTCGCGGCGGAGATGCCCGGCGACGTGGACCGCCCTGCCCCGCATCTCCGTCAGGAACCGGCCGAGCGGCGTGTCGCCGACGCGAAACGCGATGCCGCGGAGCTGCCCCGCGCCGAGCGGGTCGGCCAGCGTCACGCGCAGGTGGTTGGTGCCGACCGGTTGCGCATCGGCGACGCGGATCGACGGAAACGCAAAGCGCGGCTCGGGATTGGCCGAGCCGAACGGGGCGAGCGCGTCGATATGCTCGATCAGCCGGGCCTGGGCGGCCGCGGCCGAGAGCGCGCCGTCGATCGACAATTCCGGCATGAGGCCGGCGACATCGAGGCCGTCGCCGAGGCGTGACGCGAGGAACTCGCGCAGATCCTCGACCCGGGCGGCAGCGACGGTGAACCCGGCCGCCATTGCGTGGCCGCCGCCGTTGACGAGCAGCCCCTCCTGGCGCGCGGCGATCACCGCCGGGCCGAGCGCGATGCCGGGTACCGAACGGCCCGACCCCTTCCCCACCGCGCCGTCGAGGGCGACGACGCAGGCGGGCCGGTTGTAGCGGTCCTTGAGCCGCGCGGCGACGATGCCGATGACGCCGGGATGCCACCCCTCGCTGGCGACGAAGACCAGCGCCGGCGATTGAGGCGTTTCCTCGACCTGGGCGATGGCCTGCTCCAGCGCGACCGCCTCGATCCCGCGGCGCTCGCGGTTGTGGGCGTCGAGCCGCTGCGCCAACTCGGCCGCGAGGCCGGGGTCGTCGGTCGACAGCAGCCGCGCGCCGAGATCGGCCGCGCCGACCCTGCCGCCGGCATTGACGCGCGGGCCGATGCCGAAGCCGAGCTGATGGGCGTCGATCGGTCCGCCGAGCGCCGCGACGGCGGCGAGCGCGGCCATGCCGGGATTGCCGCCAGCCCGCGCCACGCGGATGCCTTGCGCCGCCAGCGCGCGGTTAAGCCCGTTCAGCGGCACCACGTCGCAGACGGTGCCGAGCGCGACGAGATCGAGCCACCGCAGGAGGTCGGGTTCGGCCCGCGCGGCATACCATCCAACCGCGCGCAGGCCCCGGTTGAGCGCGACGACGAGCAGGAAGACCAGCCCCACCGCCGCGAGGTTGCCGTGCGGGCTCGTCTCGTCGAGCCGGTTCGGGTTGACGATGGCGAAGGCCTTGGGGAGCAGCGGCTCGGCGACATGGTGGTCGATGACGATCACGTCGAGGCCGCTTTCGGCCGCCGCGGCGAGCGCGTCGTGAGCGGTGGTGCCGCAATCGACCGTCACGACGAGCCCGGCGCCCTCGGCCTTGAGCCTGGCGAGCGCGGGGGCGTTGGGGCCGTAGCCCTCGCGCATCCGGTCGGGCACGTAGATGCCGATCGACGCGCCGATCGCGGTGAAGAAGCGATGCAGCAACGCCGCGGAGGTCGCGCCGTCGACATCGTAATCGCCGAACACGACGACGCGCTCACCACCCATTATCGCCGCGACGATGCGGGCGACGGCGCGGTCGAGGTCGATCAGGTGCGACGGGTCGGGAAGCTGGTCGCGCAGCCGCGGCGCGAGAAAGCCGGGCGTCGCGTCGGGGCCGATGCCGCGCTGGGCGAGCATGCGCCCGACGATCTCGGGCAGGCCGTGCCGCTCGGAAATCGCCGCCGCCGCACGCATATCGCCGGACCGCGCCCGCCAGCGCCGCCCGGCGACCGAGCGTTCAACCCCCAGAAAGGCGGGCGCACCCGATGGTCCCCCATCCATCGGAGGAGCCTAGTTGGCGAAGCGGGCGAACTCGGCCTTTCGCGCAAAATCGTGCTGCGCCTCGACATAGCGCACGGTGCCGCTCTTTGAGCGCATCACCACCGAATGCGTCAGCGCCCCGCCCGGCACCCGCCGCACGCCCCGCAGCATCGTGCCGTTGGTGACGCCGGTCGCGGCGAACATGACATGGCCGGAGGCCAGCTCCAGCAGCTTGTATTTGCGGTTGAGGTCGGTGATGCCGAGGCGGTGCGCCCGGCCGCGCTCGTCGTCGTTGCGGAACAGCAGGCGGCCCTGCATCTGGCCGCCGATGCAGCGCAGCGCCGCCGCGGCCAGCACCCCCTCGGGCGCGCCGCCCGAGCCGTAATACATATCGATGCCGGTGCCGGGTTCCGAGGTCGCGATGACGCCGCCGACATCGCCGTCGCCGATGAGCTGAATCTTGGCGCCGGCGGCGCGGACCGCGGCGATCAGGTCCGAATGGCGCGGCCGGTCGAGGATGCAGACGACCAGCTCCGACACCGGCACCTTCTTGGCCTGGGCGAGGTTTTTGAGGTTGGTCGCCGGGGTCTCGTCGAGGTCGACGAGGTCGGCCGGCAGCCCGCCGCCGACCGCGAGCTTGTCCATGTACACGTCGGGCGCGTTGAGGAACCCGCCGGCATCGGCGAAGGCCAGGACGGCGAGCGCGTTGGCGCCGCCCTTGGCCGTGATCGTCGTGCCTTCGAGCGGGTCGAGCGCGATGTCGATCCTCGGCCCGTGGCCCAACCCCACCTTTTCGCCGATATAGAGCATCGGCGCCTCGTCGCGCTCGCCCTCGCCGATGACGACGGTGCCGTCCATCTCCAGCGTGTTGAGCGCCGAGCGCATCGCGTCGACCGCGGCCTGGTCGGCGGCCTTTTCATCGCCGCGTCCCATCAGCCGGGAGGCCGACAGCGCCGCCACTTCCGTCACCCGTACCGCCTCGAGCGCGAGATGACGATCCATCTTCTGTTCTTCGGCCATCGTTCCCTCCCAAGGGATGATTGTGCTTACGTCGACTTCAAAAATCCTCGATGCGGATCATGCGCG
This sequence comes from Allostellaceae bacterium, assembly GCA_036268075.1. GTDB lineage: Bacteria > Pseudomonadota > Alphaproteobacteria > ATCC43930 > CGMCC-115725 > DATARH01. The sequence goes on from DATAUV010000122.1 coordinate 39,876, forward strand.
GCGGCTCCAGCACCGTGCCGAGCCGGCCGATCGCCTCGATCGCGCGACGCATGTCGGCCTCGACGGTCGCATGGGTCGTCAGCACCACCGGCACCGCCTCGCCGGGCGCGCGGCCGCGCTGGATCATCGATTCCATCGACACCGACTGGTCGCGCAAGGAGGCGGCGACATCGGCGATGACGCCGGGCTGATCCAGCACCATCAGGCGGATGTAATAGGCGCCGTGATGCCGCTCCATCGGTGCGCCGGCGAGCGGCTGCAGCTCCGCGACCGGCACGCCGAATGTCGCGACGATGCGCCCGGCGGCGATGTCGACGAGATCGGCCGCGACGGCCGAGGCGGTCGGAAATGCACCGGCGCCCCGCCCCTGCAGCACGATCTGGCCGACGAAATCGCCCTCGGCAACCACCGCGTTGAACACACCCTCGACCGCCGCGATCGGCGTGCCGCGCCGCACCATGCACGGATGCACCCGCTGTTCGAGCCCGTGATCGGTGCGGCGGGCGATGCCGAGCAGCTTGATGCGGTAGCCGAGCTCCTCGGCGAAGTCGATGTCGAGGCGCGAGATGTGGCGGATGCCTTCGACATACACCCCGTCGAAATCGACCGGCCGGCCATAGGCGGCGCTCGCGAGCACGGCGAGCTTGTGGGCGGCGTCGACACCGTCGATGTCAAAGCTCGGGTCGGCCTCGGCGTACCCCAGCTTTTGCGCCTCGGCGAGAACCTCGGTGAACTCGCGCCCGCTCTCGCGCATCGTCGTCAGGATGTAGTTGCAGGTGCCGTTGAGGATGCCGTAGACGCGGTCGAGCCGGTTGCCCGACAGCCCCTCGCGCAACGCCTTGACGATCGGGATGCCGCCGGCGACCGACGCCTCGAAGGCAAGCGAGAGACCCGCCGCCTCGGCCGTCTCGGCGAGGCGGGTCCCGTGACGCGCCATCAGCGCCTTGTTGGCGGTGACGACGTGCTTTTTGTGACCGAGGGCGGTCTCGACGACGGCGGCGGCGATCCCGTCGCTGCCGCCGATCAGCTCGACCACCACGTCGATATCCGGGTCGGCCGCCATCGCGGCGGCGTCCTCGTACCAGCGCACCGCCGAGAGGTCGATACCGCGGTCGCGCCGGCGGTCGCGCGCCGAGACGGCGGTGACGACGATGCGGCGCCCGGCGCGCGCGGCCAGCAGGTCGGCCTGGCGCTCGAGCAGTTGCAACAGGCCGCAGCCAACCGTGCCGAGGCCGGCGATCGCTATCTTGAGAGGTGGATTCACCGCAGGATCCCGCCTATTTCACAATGAAATATGGCTCACGGGGCAAGTTGGATCACGACCCGGCCGGACGGCGAGCCCGCGCGCGTCGGCGCCGCCTCGGTCTGGATCTTGCCGACGGGGACGCCATCACCGGCCAGCGCTCTCGCGACCGCCTGGCCGCGTTCGAGCGCCGCGCGATAGGCGTCGAGCTGCTCCTTCCCGCCCGGGGCCGCGGCGGCGTAGGCGACGATGTGCACCAAGCCCGGCTTCTGGTGGTACTGGGCGGCGACCTTGTCGATCGCAGCGCGGTCGGTCTGGGTGAAATTTGCCAGCGCCGCCGAGAAATCGATCGTCGCAACGGTGCGGCCCGCCGATTTCGGCTCGGCCGACGCCGGGGTCGGCAGCGACGGCGGCGGGGGCGGCGCCGCGATCGAAGCGATCGGCGGCGGGGGTGGCGGAGGCTGGGGAGCGGCGCTCGCCATCGCAGTCGGCGCGACGGCGGAAGCGGCCGGGGTCGGCGACGGCGCCATGGTCGGCGACGGCGGGGGCGGTGGCGGCTGGGTCACCTCGGGCAGCGGCGATTCCTTGATCGTCGGCGATTGCAGGCTGGATTCCTTCGGCCCCGGCTGAGGCGGCTCGCCGGGCTTCCGCGCGGACGGCGGCGAGGATTTGGCGGATGCTGACGGCGCAGCCGGCCCGGCCGGCGTCGCGGCGCCGGGCGGCGGTCCGTTCGGGGGCCGCGATGCACCAGCCGATGGGGGCGCTCCGCCCGATGACGGTGGCGGCGGCGGCGCCTCGCCACTCGTTGAGAAGCCCGGCAGCAGCTTTTGCTCGTTGTATTTCGCGTTGGTGCGGTCGGCGACGAGGCTTTCGGTGAGCTTGTCGCGTTCAACCTGAGTCATCGTCGGAACCGGCGGCGACGGCACGGTGGCCAGGTTCGGATACGGCTGCTGCTCACCGGCGGCGAGGTTTTGCGAATTGGGCGTCGTCTGCGGATCGGGATCGTCCTTGTCGTTCCCGGTGATCGAGCGCCACGTCTCGACCGGATGGCACGCGGTCAGCGTCGCGACCAGCGCCAGCACGGCGATGTTTACGGCAGGACGGAACGGCATCGGCTAAGCCCCAACACTACGACCGCGACGCCGGCCACTGCCCCCCGAAGCCCCCGCGGCAGTCATGGCAGGCGCCGTCAAAACCGTGGCATTGGTGTATTAGATACCGGCCCGCGCGTCACTACATTTGATCCGGCAGGATGACGGAGAGCGGGGCAATGCCCGAATTCGAGAACAAGACCGCCGATACCCTTCCCGATCCGGCGGAATGGGCTGAGCGGCTGCGGGGGATTGCGGAGCGGAGCCAGCGGCTCGTCGGCGATTTCCTGCAGCGGCAGAAC
>DATAUV010000123.1:0-24393 GCA_036268075.1 Allostellaceae bacterium
CGCATTCCGCCGCCGTGGTTGCGGCCATTGGCGGAATGCGCTGCGCTTTTCCGCCCTACAGCTTATCGGAGGACCCATGCTGATCGTCGATTCGCAAATCCATATCTGGGGCCAGGGCACGCCGAACGCGGCGCACCGGCAGGTGTCGTCCTACACCGCCGAGGAGGTCCTGCGCGACATGGACGCCGCCGGGGTCGACGCCGCGGTGATCCACCCGCCCGGCTGGGACGCCAACGCCAACCAGGTCGCGATCGACGCCGCGCGGAAATACCCGAAGCGCCTCGCGATCCTCGGCAATTTCCCGCTCGACAAGCCGGAAAGCCGCGCCCTCGTCGAGCACTGGAAAGACCAGCCGGGGATGCTTGGCCTCCGCTTCACCTTCATGCAGCCGCATCAGCGGAGCTGGCCGAGCGACGGCACGATGGATTGGCTGTGGCCGGCCGCGGCCAAGGCCGGGCTGCCGGTGGGGCTCGCCGCCGGCGCGTTCCTGCCGGCGCTGGCGCTGATCGCGATGGCGCATCCCGACACCAAGCTCATCATCGACCACATGGGCCGCCCCGCGGGGACCAAGGACGACGCCGCCTTCGCCAACCTCGCCGAGCTCTTGACCCTCGCCCAATATCCGAACATCGCGGTGAAGCTGTCGGGCGCGCCGGGCAATTCGAGCGCGCCGTACCCGTTCACGAACATCCACGGTTATCTGGAGCAGATTTTCGACGCCTTCGGCCCGCAGCGCTGCTTCTGGGGCACCGACATCACCCGCATGCCGTGCTCGTGGAAGGAATGCGTGACGATGTTCACCGAGGAGTTGCCGTGGCTGAAGGGCCGCGACCTCGAGCTGGTGATGGGCCGGGCACTGTGCGACTGGATCGGGTGGAATATCTAGCCTGGACGGATGATGGGCTTCGCTGCGCTCAGCCCATCCTACGGCACCGAACTCGATCTCCCCTCGCCCGCATTGCGGGAGAGGGTGGCCGAAGGCCGGGTGAGGGCCGAGCGCAGCGAGGTGTCGGAGAGCGAACGTCGCGTCGCGCCGCCCTCACCCTCCCATCGCTCCGCGATGGGTCCCTCCCTCTCCCGCAATGCGGGCGAGGGGTGTGTTTTCGCCCATCACGGAAGCGGCAACGGTGGCTCGACCCCGTCGTCGAGTTGCATGTCGAACGCGGTCAGCAACGCGGCGGTGGCGGCGTAATTTCCCATCAGCGCGACCAGGTTGACGAGGCCGGCATGGCCAAAAATCTTCAATGACTGGGCGAAGGTCGCCGGCGAAACCCTTCTGTCCACGAACATTTCGCGCCCGAGCGAGATCACGATCGCATCTTCCTCGGCGAGGCCATCAACACCGCGCCGGCGCCGCACCGCCTCGATCGCGGCTTCGGGCACTCCTTCCCTCAGCGCCTCGGCCTCGTGCGCGGCCCACTCGAACTGGCTGTCATGGGCGCGGGCGGTGACGAGGATCGCCAGCTCGCGCACCCGGCCCGAGAGCCCGCTCTCGAACCGCAGATAATGGTTCACCGGGCGCGAACGGCGCGACAGTTCGGGGCTGTGGAGCTGGATGCCGCCGGGTCCGCGCAACCCGCGCAGATTGCCGGCGCCGGGCGTCGCCAGCCGGTCGTAGACCGTTCGCGTCGCCTCGTCCAATTCCTCGCGCCGCGGCAACGGCAGGCGGCAGCGGCTTTCGGGGTCGACATCCTCCGGAATCATCGGTCCACCCAGGCGATGCGCAGGATGTTGGTGGCGCCCGGCGTGCCGAACGGGACGCCGGCGGTGATCACGACGCGCTGGCCCGGCTGGGCGATGCCTTCGCGATGGGCGGCGCGCACCGCCTTTTGCACCATGTCCTGAAACCCGCGGATGTCGGCGCTGTGGACGCAATGCGCGCCCCATAGCAGCGCCAGCCGCCGCGCCGTGCCGAGGTTGGGCGTCATCGCCAATATCGGCGCCGCCGGCCGTTCGCGCGCGGCCCGGAGCGCGGTCGCGCCGGAGCTGGTGAACGACACGATCGCCGCCGCCCCGACCTGGGCGGCGACCTGGCACGCCGCCGCGCTGATCGCGTCGGAATTGGTTTCCTCATGCGCCATCAGCCCGGCTTCGAGCCCGGGGAAGTAGAGCGGGTCCGCCTGCACGCGCCGGGCGATGCGGTCCATGATCGACACCGCCTCGATCGGGTATTGCCCGACCGCCGTCTCGGCCGACAGCATCACCGCGTCGGCGCCCTCGTAGACCGCGGTGGCGACGTCGCTGGCCTCGGCCCGGGTCGGGGTCGGAGCCTGGATCATCGATTCGAGCATCTGCGTCGCCACCACGACGGGCTTTCCGGCGACGCGGCAGGCATGGACGATGCGGCGCTGCACGGTCGGCACGTCCTCGGGCGGCATCTCGACGCCGAGATCGCCGCGCGCGACCATCAGCGCGTCCGACAAATCGATGATCTCGTCGAGGTGCCGGATCGCCGACGGCTTTTCCAGCTTGACCATCAGCCCGGCATTCTTGCCGATCTGCTTGCGCCCCTCGGCGACGTCCTCGGGCCGCTGGACAAAGCTCAACGCGACCCAATCCGCCCCCTGTTGAAGCGCGAAGGCGATGTCGGCGCGGTCCTTTTCCGTGACCGCCGACAGCGGCAGGATCACGTTGGGCAGGTTGATGCCCTTGTGGTTCGACAGTGTGCCGCCGACGAGGCATTCGCAGTCGGCATAGCCGTCGCCGAACTTGACGACCCGGAGCCGCACCTTGCCGTCGTCGATCAGCAGCTCGGTGTCTTTCTCGATCGCGGCGAAGATCTCGGGGTGGGGCAGGGGGGCGCGCTGCTGGTCGCCGGGTCCGCCATCGAGGTCGATGCGGAATTTCGCTCCCGCTTTGAGCTCGATCTTGCCGTTGGCGAAATTGCCGAGCCGCAGTTTCGGCCCCTGCATGTCGGCGAGGATGCCGATCGGCCGCCCGGTCTCGGCCTCGGCCTGGCGGATCGCCTCGAAGAGCGCGTGGTGGTCGTCGTGGGTGCCGTGGCTGAAATTGAGGCGGAACACGTCGACCCCGGCGTCGAACAGCGCGCGGATGCGCCGGGGACTCGAACTGGCCGGGCCGAGGGTGGCGACGATCTTGGGGCTGCGTTGCCGGCGCATGGCGATCTTTCTGTCGCGTTACACTGGTTCAGAAAACGAGAATCGCGCGGAAATCGTTCACATTGGTAAGCGTAGGGCCGGTCACGACGAGGTCGCCGAGCGCGGCGAAAAATCCGTAACCGTCATTCTGCGCCAGCGCCTCCTTGACCGACACGCCGAGCCCGGCCGCACGCTTGACGCTGTCTGGATACGCGATCGCGCCGGCGTTGTCGTCGGTTCCGTCGATGCCGTCGGTGTCGCAGGCGATTGCGGCAATTCCGGGGGCGCCGTCGAGCGCCGCGGTCAGCGCCAGCAAGAACTCGCTGTTGCGCCCGCCGCGCCCGTTGCCGCGTACCGTCACGGTGGTCTCGCCGCCCGACAGCAGCACCGCCGGCGTCGCCACCGCCCGGCCGCCGACCCGGAAATTCCCCGCCTTGAGCTGCAGCGCGAGCGCGGCGTGGACCAGCGCCACGTCGCGCGCCTCGCCCTCGACGCGGTCGCTCAGCACGATCGGGGTGACGCCGGCCGCCTCGGCCGCGTCGGCGGCGGCGGTCAGCGCCTGCTGCGGGCTGGCGATCAGCTCGTAGCGCGCGGCGGTGAAGACAGGGTCGCCGGGCTTCGGCGTTTCGCGCACGGCCGCGGCGAGATGGGCGATCACCGCGGCGGGCTCGGCGATGGCGTATTTGGCGAGGACGGCGCGGGCGTCGGCAAAGCTCGTCGGGTCGGGCACGGTCGGCCCCGAGGCGATCACCGCCGCGTCGTCGCCCGGCACGTCCGAGATCGCCAGCGTCACCACCCGCGCCGGATAGGCCGCCGCGGCGAGCCGCCCGCCCTTGATCGCCGACAGGTGTTTGCGGACCGTGTTGATCTCGTGGATCGTCGCGCCCGAGCGCAAGAGCGCGCGCGTCACCGCCTGCTTGTCGGCGAGCGTCAGCCCCGGCGCCGGCAGCGCCAAGAGGGCCGACCCGCCGCCGGAAATGAGGCACACGAGCTGGTCGTCCGCGCCCAACCCCTCGGCGAGCGCGAGGATGCGCCTCGCCGCTTCCTCGCCGGCGGCGTCGGGCACCGGGTGGCTCGCCTCGACGATCTCGATGCGGTCGCAGGCGACGGCGTGGCCCGTCCGCGTCACCACGAGCCCCGAGAGCGGCCCCCGCCACGCCAGCTCGAACGCCCGCGCCATCGCCGCCGAGGCCTTGCCCGCGCCGGTCACGACGGTGCGTCCCGCGACCGGCGGCGGCAGCCTTCCCGCCAGCGCGCGGCCGGGCGCGGCGGCGGCGAGCGCCGCGCCGAACAGGCTGTGCAGGAACGGTCCCGGCGCGATGGCGTCGCGCGTGTTCAATTCTCTATTCCGTCTTGTCGTTCGCTGTGCCATTTCATATCGCCCGCGCCGGAAAGACCAGCGCGACATCGCTTTACCGGGTCCCCAGTTTTGCGGAAGTCGATCCCTCCCTTCGCCGCGCTCACGTTATCGCTGCTGCTCGCCGTGCCGGTCCGGGCGCAGCCGGCGAACGCGCCGATCATTCCGCCCGCCCCGCAGATCGCGCAAGCCCAGGGGCAGACCCCGGGGCAAGCCCAGGTTCAAGCCCGGGGGCAAACCCCGGGCCAGTTCGCCGACATCTTCTCCCAACTCGCGGGCAAGCTCGTCGGCGTCGTCGTCAACATCTCGACCACCAAAGCGATCGTGCCGCCGCCGAAGGCCGCCGCCGAGGCGCCGCCGCCCTCGGCGGAATCCTCGCTCGACGATTTCTTCCGCGATTTCTTCGGCGACAAGAGCGGCCCCAACGGACCTCGAATCGCCTCGCTCGGCTCGGGCTTTATCGTCGACCCGTCGGGGTTGGTCGTGACCAACAACCACGTCATCGCCAACGCCGAACAGATCACCGTGACCCTCAGCGACGACACCGCGCTCCAGGCCCAGGTCGTCGGCCGCGACTCGATCACCGACCTCGCGCTCCTCAAGATCGATCCGAAATCGCCGCTGCCGGCCGCGAGCTGGGGGGATTCGACCAAGGCCAAGGTCGGCGACTGGGTGCTGGCGATCGGCAACCCGTTCGGGCTCGGCGGCACCGTGACCGCCGGGATCATCTCGGCAACCGCGCGCGACATCCATTCCGGCCCCTATGTCGACTATCTGCAGACCGACGCCTCGATCAACCGCGGCAATTCCGGCGGGCCGATGTTCGACCTCTCGGGCCAGGTGATCGGCATCAACACGGCGATCTATTCGCCGTCGGGGGGGTCGATCGGCATCGGCTTCGCGATTCCCGCCTCGGTGGCGCGGCCGATCATCGACCAGCTCAAGGCCAAGGGAAAGGTCGAGCGCGGCTGGATCGGCGCGCGCATCCAGCCGGTCACCGACGAGCTCGCCGAATCGATCGGGCTCGACAAGGGGCGCGGCGCGATGATCGCCGCGATCGACCCGAACAGCCCCGCGGCGCAGGCCAAGCTGCGCCCCGGCGACGTGATCCTCAACTATGACGGCAAGCCGATCGAGCGCAGCCGGCAATTGCCGCGCCTCGTCGCCGACACGCCGCCGGACAAGACCATCAAGGTGACGATCTGGCGCGACGGCAAGGGGTCGGATGCCGACCTCAAGGTCACCGCGCTTGACCCCAACCGACCGGCCCCGCAGCCCGCCCAGCCGGAAAAGTCCAAGCCGCCGCCGACCGTCGACGCGCTGGGCCTCAAGATCGCCAAGGACAGCCCCGAGCTGCGCAAGCAGTTCTCACTGCCGGACGCCGCCAAGGGCATCGTCATCGTCGAGGTGCCGCAAAACGGCACCGCCGCGACCCAGGGCCTGCGCGCCGGCGACCTGATCGTCGCCGCCGAAGGCTCCCCCGTCGCCACCCCCGACCAGCTTCTTCAGGCCATCGGGACCGCCAAAAAAGGCGGCCGCAAATTCGCCTTCGTCCAGGTCGAGCGCGAAGGCAACACCAGGTTCATCGCGCTCCCGTTTGGCGAGGGCTGAGGCGCGGATGCGCGATAATTCACAATGAGGCGGTGAGGCAGTGAGATGCCGAGCCGCTTAATCTCACTGCCTCACCGCCTCATTGTGAACCGATCCATTTGCGAAGGACTCAGCCCTCGTATGATGGCTTCGTAGGATGGGTAGAGCGCAGCGAAACCCATCAACTTTTTCACCACAGAGGCAGGGAAAACAACATTTCATCGCCGAGTGCGAGGAGTAAGCAGGGCGATGGCGGTGGGATTCAGACGACCTGCGTCCTCTGCGAAACCACCGCGTACTCCGCGGTATATCGTTTTCCTCTGTGTCCTCTGTGGTGAACCTGAACCTTTGATGGGTTTCGCTGCGCTCTACCCATCCTACGGCTCACCGCTCAATACAGCGTCGCCCTCGGGAACAGCCACGTCGTGATCGCGGGGCCGCTTTCGGCGTAGATGCCGGGGGCGCCGCCGCCTTGTGGGGCTTGGCCGTGGAAATCGGCGATGCGGCTGCCGTTGACGAAGAACGTGCCGGAATTGCCGCTGACCACCAGCTCGACCTCGTTGACCGCGCCGGCGGCGGTGCGGATCGCCGGTGACGGGACCGGCGCGACGACCGATTGCCAGATCCCGTTGACGAGCCGGTCGACCCCGGCGGTGCCGTCGAGCGAGATCGTCGCGGTAAAGAAGTTTTGCGCGTCCTGGCCCCAGAACCACAGCCCGACATCGCCGGTGTTCTCGGCGTTGGCCGGGTTCGGCAGCGGCGCCGGGTTCACCGCCTCGACGCAAAGATCGGCGCGGGCGAGGCCGAAGTTGCGGTTCCACCGCCAGGCGCTGCCGTTGACCGGCGGGCGCAGCACCAGCCCCTGCGGGGTATAGGAGGCGATCGTGTCGGGCTTGCCCCAGCCGATATCGGGGTTCTTGAAATCCTCGTCGAGCATCGGCGTCCCGCGGCCCTGGCAGGCCAGGGCCGCGCCGCTCGTCCCGAGCAACAGCGCCAGCGCCGCGGTGGTTCCGATCCAGCGTTTCACCGGGCCGCCCCCTATTCCGCCGCCAGCGCGCGGGGCGGGTTGGGCGAGCGGAACTGCGCGATGAGCGCTTCCGTCTTGGCCTTCGCCCGCTCGATCGCCGCGTCCTTGACGTGCCCGAACCCTCGGATGTCGAGCGGCACCGCCGCCAGCTCGACCGCGACCGCGTGGTTGGCGGCCAAAAGCCCGGCGCAAATCTCGTCGAGCTGCGCCTCGTACGCGGCGACGAGCGCGCGCTCGGCCCGGCGCTCGGGGGTGCGGCCGAAGATGTCGAACGCGGTGCCGCGCAGAAAGCGCAGCTTCGCCAAAACCCCGAACGCCTTCAGCATCCACGGTCCGAAATCGCGCTTTGTGAGGTGCCCCGTCTGCGGGTCGCGGTTGCCGAGGATCGGCGGGGCGAGATGGAATTTGAGCGTGTAGTCGCCCTCGAACTGCTCGGCGACGCGGTGGCGGAAATCGCTTCCGGCGTAAAGCCGCGCGACCTCGTACTCGTCCTTGTAGGCCATGATCTTGAAGAGCGCCCGCGCCGCCGTGTCGGCGAGCGCCTCGGTGCCGGTCACCACCCTCGCCTCGGCCTCGCGCACCCGCCGCACCCGCGCCGCGTAACGCTCGGCATAGGCGGCGCTTTGGTACGCGGTCAGGTGGGCTACGCGGCGCGCGATCGTCTCGTCTAGCGTCTCGCTGAGCCGATGGTGCGGCGCCTGGGCCTGGCCCGGCTGCGCGCGTGCCTCGACCAAGGCCCGGTCGACCGCCGCGCGCCGGCCCCAGCGAAAGGCGCTGCGGTTGAAGTCGACCGCGACGGCGTTGAGCTCGATCGCCCGCTCGATCGCCCCGGCCGACACCGGCACCAGCCCCTTTTGATAGGCGTGGCCGAGCATGAACAGATTGGTCGCGATCGAATCGCCGAGAAGCCCGGTGGCGAGGGCGGTCACGTCGAGAAATTCGGCATGGTCGGTCCCGACCGCCTCGACGATGGCGCGGCGCAAATCGCGGCCGGGGAAGGCGATGTCGGGGTTGCGGGTGAAATCGCCGGTGATCGTCTCATGGCTGTTGACGACCGCGTGGCTGATTTCGCCGTGCAAGGTCGCGGTCGCCTCGGCGCCGGCGGCGACGACGAGGTCGCACCCGATCAAGAGGCGCGTCGCGCCGTGGGCGATGCGCACCGCGTGGAGTTCGCCGGCGGTCCCGGCGATGCGGATATGGCTCAGGACCGCGCCGCCCTTTTGCGCCATCCCGACCTGGTCGAGGACGCTGACGCCCCGGCCTTCGAGATGCGCCGCCATCCCGAGGAGGGCGCTGATCGTCACGATCCCGGTGCCGCCGACCCCGGCGACGAGGATGCCGTAGGGCTCGGCGAGCGTGGGCAGCACGGGTTCGGGCAGGGCAGGGAGCCCGTCCTCGCCGGTGTCGCCCTTGTCGCGCTTCTTGAGGTTGCCGCCCTCGACCGTGACAAAGCTCGGGCAGAACCCCTTGAGGCAGGAGAAATCCTTGTTGCAGCTCGACTGGTCGATCGCCCGTTTGCGGCCGAATTCGGTCTCGACCGGCACCACCGACAGGCAGTTCGACTGGGTCGAGCAATCGCCGCAGCCTTCGCAGACGAGGTCGTTGATGACGACGCGCTTGGGCGGGTCGGGGAACCGGCCGCGCTTGCGCCGGCGGCGCTTTTCGGCGGCGCAGGTCTGGTCGTAGACGATCGCGCTGACCCCCGGCATCTCGCGGATTTCGCGCTGCACCTGGTCGAGCTCGTCGCGGTGGCGCACCGTCGCGCCGGCCGGGAATTCGGTGCCGGGCGGGTATTTCTCCGGCTCGTCGGTGACGATGACGATCGGCCCGACCCCCTCGGCCGCCAGTTGCCGCGCCACCGTGGGCACCGTCAATCCGCCGTCGAGCGGCTGGCCGCCGGTCATCGCGACGGCGTCGTTGAAGAGGATTTTGTAGGTCATCCGCACCTTGGCCGCGACGGCCGAGCGGATCGCGAGGATGCCGGAATGGGTATAGGTGCCGTCGCCGATATTGGCGAAGACGTGCGGCGTCTCGACAAACGGCGCCTGGCCGATCCACGCCGCCCCTTCGCCGCCCATCTGGCTGAAGGTCGCGGTCGAGCGGTCCATGAACTGCGACAGGTAGTGGCACCCGATCCCGGCCAGCGCGCGGCTGCCCTCGGGCACCTTGGTCGAGGTGTTGTGCGGACAGCCCGAGCAGAAATACGGGGTGCGTGCGAATGGCACGACGCTGCCGCTGTTCTTCCGTTCGCGGGCGTCCAACACGGCCACGCGCTCGGCGAGCCGCCCGGACGAGTCGAACCGCGCGAAACGCTGCCCGATCGCCCGCGACACCTGCGCCGGGCTCAGCTCGCCGTTCGACGGCAGGACCCAGTTCCCGGCCTCGTCATACTTGCCGAAGATTTGCGGCCGCAAATTCGCCGGCCAGTTGTAGAGCTGTTCCTTGAGCTGCGGCTCGATGACCCCGCGCTTTTCCTCGACGACGAGAATTTCTTCGAGCCCCTCGGCAAACCGCCGTACCCCCTCGGGTTCGAGCGGCCACGGCATCGCGACCTTGTAGACGCGCAGCCCGATCGCGTCGGCGAACGCGTCGTCGATGCCGAGGTCGTCGAGCGACTGGCGCAGGTCCAGATACGACTTGCCGGTGGTGATGATCCCGATGCGCGGACGCTTGCTGTCGATGACGATGCGGTCGAGCCGGTTGGCGCGGGCGAAGGCGCGGGCGGCGTCGAGCTTGTAGCGGTGGAGGCGCGATTCCTGGTCGAGCGGCGGGTCGGGCCAGCGGATGTTGAGCCCGCCCATCGGCATCTCGAAATCGGTCGGCAAAATCACCGTCACCCGGTCCGGCGCGACCGACACCGAGGCCGAGCTGTCCATCGTCTCGGCCACGGTCTTGAACCCGACCCAGCACCCGGCATAGCGCGACATCGCCCAGCCGTAGATGCCGAGGTCGAGAATGTCCTCGATCCCCGCCGGGTTCAGCACCGGGATCGCCGCGTCGATAAACGCGAGCTCGGATTGATGCGCGAGGGTCGACGATTTGCAGGTGTGGTCGTCGCCGGCGATCGCGAGGACGCCGCCATGGGGCGCCGTGCCGGCCGAATTGCCGTGCTTCAGCGCGTCGCCGCTGCGGTCGACGCCCGGACCCTTGCCGTACCAGATCGCAAAGACGCCGTCATACTTGGCCCCGGGGAAAAGCCCGATCTGCTGCGTGCCCCAGACCGAGGTCGCCGCCATCTCCTCGTTGATGCCGGGCGAGAACCTGACGTGGTTCTGCTCGATAAACCGCCGCGCGCCCCACAGCGCCTGGTCGAACCCGCCGAGCGGCGACCCGCGATAGCCCGAAATAAAACACCCCGTATTGAGCCCCGCCGCGACATCGCGCTGCCGCTGCAACAGCGGCAGCCGCACCAGCGCCTGCGTGCCGGTCAGATAGACCCGGCCGCTTTCCAGCGCGTATTTGTCGTCGAGGGTTACCGCCGCCACGGCCATCATCGGCCTCATCCATTGATCCGCCAGCACGTTACAGGCTGGCCGGGTTCGGCTCAATCGGGCTGCGCTGGGCGCAATGATGGGTTTCGCTTTGCTCAACCCATCCTACAACCCTGGTGCCGTAGGATGGGTTGAGCAAAGCGAAACCCATCGAGGCGTTGCAGCCCAAAAAATGCGGGGGTAATGCTTGTTTCGTCGCCTTCGAGCAGAAGATTAAATCCATGGCCCTCGCCGCCCTTACCCGTACCCCGTTCGATCCGGGACTGCACGAAAGCCTGCGCCAGCTCTTGGGCGACCGGCTGTCGACCTCGGCGGCGATCTGCGAGCGGCACGGGCAGGACGAATCATACCACCAACCGCACGCCCCCGACGCGGTCGCCTTTGCGACCAGCACCGAGGAAGTCTCCGAGATCGTCAAGCTGTGCGCGCGCTACAAGGCGCCGATGGTGCCGTTCGGCACCGGCACCTCGCTCGAGGGGCACGTCGCCGCGCTGAAGGGCGGGGTGTGCATCGACGTCTCGCAGATGAACCGCGTGCTGCGCGTCGGCGCCGAGGATCTCGACGTGACGGTCGAGGCCGGGGTCACCCGCAAGCAGCTAAACGAGTATCTACGCGATACCGGTCTGTTCTTTCCGATCGACCCCGGCGCCGACGCCTCGCTCGGCGGGATGGCGGCGACGCGCGCCTCGGGCACAAACGCGGTGCGCTACGGCACGATGCGCGAGAACGTGCTGTCGCTGACCGTCGTGATGGCCGACGGGCGGGTGATTCGCACCTCGCGCCGCGCCCGCAAATCGGCGGCCGGTTACGACCTCACCCGGCTGTTCGTCGGCTCCGAAGGGACGCTCGGCGTCATCACCGAGGTGACGCTCAAGCTCTACGGCATCCCCGAGGCGATCTCGGCGGCGGTGTGCGCGTTCCCGACGATCGACGCGGCGGTGAATACGGTCATCACGACGATCCAGTCGGGCGTGCCGGTCGCGCGCATCGAGCTCCTCGACGAGGCGCAGATCGACGCGATCAACAAATATTCAAAACTCGACAACCAGGTCGCGCCGACGCTGTTCTTCGAGTTCCACGGCACCAACGCAGGCGTCGCCGAGCAGGTCGACATCGTCAAGGAAATCGCCGGCGACAATGGCGGCAGCGATTTCCGCTGGGCCTCGACCCAGGAGGAGCGCAACAAATTGTGGCAGGCGCGGCACGACGCCTATTACGCCGCGCTCGCGCTACGGCCGGGCAGCCAGGGCTGGGCGACCGATGTGTGCGTGCCGATCTCGCGGCTCGCCGAATGTATTGCCGAGACGAAGCGCGACCTCGCGCAGTCGTCGATCCCGTCGGCGATGGTCGGGCATGTCGGCGACGGCAATTTCCACCTGGTCTTTATGATCGATCCCAAGCAGCCCGAAGAAATTACCGAAGCAAGTCGCCTCAACGACCGAATGGTGACCCGGGCTTTGGCAATGGAGGGTACTTGCACCGGCGAACATGGCGTGGGCTACGGCAAGATCGATTTTCTGCCGGCTGAACACGGCGAGGCGATCGACGTGATGCGGACGGTCAAACGCGCCCTCGATCCCGACAATCTCATGAACCCCGGCAAGATCGTCCGGCTCTGACTTGGCGGTAATGTCAACCTGATGGTGATTTTACCGTTGCCGCTCGAATAAAAACCCTTCATTCTTCACTTGGTTGCCGCTACCATCTCCGAAAGAGAAAAAAGCCGACGGGTCATCATCCAACGGCAATACCTCGGCGATAAGCCGAGCGATAGCGAAGTCCTCGCGATCGTTTTGTCTCCGGCGCAGTCACTGTGCCGCAGCAATGTTGTCACGATCGCAGAGGTGGAAAGAACAGTCTACGAATCCGATAACAGAACATCGAAAGCTCAGGGTCGACGAATGGAAAAACCTGGTAGACGTGGAAAGATTCCTCAATCGGATTGGCCGCTGATCATGGGGCGGTACGAGACGGGGGAAACACTGGCGAGCATCGCGCGTACCTACGACTGTTCTCCGCCGGCAATCAGCTACATCGTCAGCCGCAGCCGCGACAAGCAATCGGCCGCGGAAGCAGCGGTCCCGGCGGTCGAGCCGCAGCTCGTCAAGGTTCACGTCGCCGAGCCCGCCGTCGCGATGGTCGATGCCGTCGCCGAGCCGTCGCCGCCTGCCCCGGCCTTTGTCGAGCGCAACGCCGGGCTCGCCGCGACGCTGGCACGCGGCATCTCGCCGCGCCCCAACGGCATGTCGCATCAGGCCCCGCAGGCCGCCGCGCCGCAACCGCCGATCCCGCCGGCCCCAGCTGCCCCGACCCCAGCCGCTCCGACCAACGGCGACAACCGCCGCACGCTGCATTTGTCGCTCGACGGCAGCGGCTCGAACGGCGGCGGTCACGCCAACGGCAACGGCGGTTCCCCTCCGCAGCATAACGGTAACGGCAACGGCAACGGTTTCCGCCAGCCGGCCGCCAGCCCGCTGCCGCAGATGCCCGCCCCGCCGCAGCCGCAGGATCGGTTCGAGCAGCGGCCGGTCTCGGCGCGCTACGGGTTCCCGCCCAATGGCGGCGAGCGGTTCAATGGCGGACCCAGCGGCGGGATGGACAACAACGATGCGGGCCGGCGCAATAAGGATCCGGGCACGTTTATCGACCAGGAGTTGCGAGCGCGGGTCGATGGCGACATCGCGGCGTTCCTCGCGGCGTTCGATGCGTCGCTGGCCGGTGACACGCTGGAGAGCCGGGCCGGGCTGCGCGAGGCGACCGACCGCCTGCTGCGCGCGGGCGCCCGCACCCGCATCGAGCTGGAACGCCTCGAAGCTCGCGTGCCCCTCGCCACGCCGCGCGATGGCGACAGCCGGTCGGAGCCCAACTGGCGGCATCGCTAGAAAGGTGTTAAGGGGCAAAGAAAAGGGCGCCCGCGGGCGCCCTTTTTGTTTTGGGTGGACGCAGCGATGGGCTTCGCTTCGCTCAGCCCATCCTACGGCTACGGCGACGGTGTCGTAGGATGGGCTGAGCCTCGCGAAGCCCATCGTTATTGGGCGCTACCCATGCTCCTTGGCGACGCTGATCCCGACATACTGGGTCACGCCGTGGCGGTTCAGCAGCAGCAGCGCGTCCTTGTGCGGCGAGGTCTCGATCGCCTTCAGCTTTTCGGCCGCGTCTTGCGGGGTGCGGATCGGCTGCTGGTTGATCGCCTGCACGATGTCGCCGCGGCTGAGGCCCAGATTGTCGGCGAGGCTGCCGTTGTCCACGCCGGTGATGACGACGCCGTTCACGTCATGCCCGACCCGTAATTCGCGCCGCGTCTCGCTGGTCAGCGGGGCGAAATGCATGCCCAGCGCCTCGGACGAGTTGACGTGCTCTTCCTGCTGCGGCGTCTGGTCGGTCGAGGCGACCTGTTGCGGGTTCTCGGGCGCTTCGCCGACCGTCACCGGCAGCGTCACCTGCTGGCCGTCGCGCCACACCACCATGTTCGAGGTCGAACCGGGCTGCGTCGCCGCGACAAACCGCGACAGGTCGCGCAGCTTTTTGATGCCGTTGCCGTTGAACGACATCACCACGTCGCCCTGCTTGAGTCCGGCCTTGGCGGCGGCGCTCTTCGGGGTCACGACGGCGACGAGCGCGCCCTGCTGGTCCTTCAAGCCGAGGCTGGAGGCGATCGCCGGCGTCACCTCCTGGATCTGCACGCCGAGCCAGCCGCGATCGACCTTGCCGTGCTCGCGGAGCTGGTCGACCACTTTCGCTGCGATGCTCGACGGTATCGCAAAGCCGATGCCGACGCTGCCGCCGTTGGGCGAATAGATCGCCGTGTTGATGCCGATCACCTGGCCGTCGAGGTTAAAGGTCGGGCCGCCCGAATTGCCCCGGTTGATCGGCGCGTCGATCTGCAGGAAGTCGTCGAACTGGCCTTCATGGATGTCGCGGCCGCGCGCCGAGATGATGCCGGTCGTGACCGACCCGCCGAGCCCGAACGGGTTGCCGACCGCAACGACCCAGTCGCCGATCTGCGCGGCATTGCTGTCGCCGAACTTGACGCTGGGCAGCGTCTTGCCGGTGTCGATCTTGAGCACCGCGAGGTCGCTACGCTGGTCGCGGCCGACGATCTTGGCGGTGTATTTGTCGCCGTCCTGCAGGATCACCTCGACCTTGGCGGCCTGGCCGACGACGTGGTTGTTGGTGACGATGTAGCCGGCCGGGTCGATGATAAAGCCGGAGCCGAGCGCGATGCGCTTCACCCCGTCATTGTCGTTGTCGTTGTTGTCGTTGTCGTTGGGCTGGCCGCCGAACTCGCGCGAGCCGTTGCGCCCGTTCTGCTCGAAAAAGCGGTGCAGGAACTTGTCGAACGGCGAGCCGTTGCCGGTGCCGTTGTCGAACGACCCGTCCGACATCTGGTCTGAGCTGGGTTTTTCCGTGACCGAGATGTTGACGACGGCCGGCAGCACCCGCTTGACCAGCGGGGCAAAGCTCTGCTGCGGCATCGCCGGCATGGTGGTCGGCGGGACCGTCGCGTTCGGGGTGGTAGGGGGCGAGGTGGTCTCGGCCCAGACAAACGGCGACAGCGCCAGCGTCGCGCCGAGCCCCGCCGCCAACGCGACGCCACGCCTGCCCTTCCACCAAATTCGGTGATTGCGCCAGTCGTCGGGATTTTGCCGATTTTGCCGAACTTGGTGATCTCGATCGTATTCCGGATTTTCCATGGGCCTTCTCTCCTGCCGCTTAACGGTGCCGCGCTCGCGGCCGCGCTCTGCGCCACAACATGGCGAGAGCCGCCTGACACGCCGCTTTCACGCGGATTAATTCGCTGTAACCCAGCATGGTTCGACTATGATCCACCGGCGTAAACACCACGGAGCAGCGAATGGCCCGCTATCGCACCCTCACCGCCGCCGATAGGACCCCCGACCAGCAAGGCGTCGTCGACGAGATCGTCGGCGGCAAGCGCGGCCGGTTCGGCGGACCGTTCGAAATCCTGTACCGCTCGCCCGAGGTGTGCCGGCACCTGTCGCGCCTCGGCGAGTATCTGCGCTGGGGCAGCTCGCTCTCGCCGGCGCTGTCGGAACTGGCGATCTGCCTCACCGCGCGGCACATCCGCGCCAATTACGAATGGCACGCCCATGCCCCGCTCGCGGTCGAGGGCGGCGTTCCGGCCGCGGCGATGGAGGCGATCCGCACCGGCGCCACCCCCAGCTTCACCGCAAAAGACCAGGCCCTCGTCTACCGCCTCGTCACCGAGCTGATCGACACAAAGCGCCTCTCCGACGCCAGCTTCAAGGAAGCCGTCGACAGCTTCGGCGAGCAGGGCGTCGTCGAGCTGGGCACGGTCATCGGCTACTACACCGCGATCGGAAACGCGCTCAACGTATTCGAGGTCGCGTTGCCCCCGGGCCAGGCGCCGTATTTCCCTTGAGCGCGACGTTCGTCTTATGGCGACGTGGGCGTTCCTGATCGCGGCCACGACGCTGGAGACGACCGGAGACGCGATCGTCCGGATCGGTCTTTTTGAGCGGTCCGGATGGCCCGCGTGGGGGTTCTGCTGGGCGGCGGTGCGCTGCTCTTCGGCTATGGGGTGATGCTCAACCTCGCGCCGCTGCCCTTTCAGCGCGTGGTGGGACCATCGCGACCCTGTTCGTGCTGTGGCAGGTGATGAGCTTTGCGATGTTCCGCGCGATCCCGAGCCTGCCCATCGTGGTCGGAGGCGCGCTGATCGTCGCCGGCGGGCTCATCGTCTCATTCTGGGGACCGTCGCACGGCACGTAGCGGCGCTCCGCGCCGCGCCCTCACCCGGCCTTCGGCCACCCTCTCCCGCAATGCGGGCGAGGGGGCAGCGTCTAGCTCTCGGCTATAAATCCCCTCGCCCGCATTGCGGGAGAGGGTGGATCGCGAAGCGTGACGGGTGAGGGCGCGAGCGAAGCGAGCAGGGCGGGCGATACGGCTCAGCCCGCCAACCCCCGCTCCAGCAACCCCGCCAGCCGTCGCGCATAGGCGGCCGGGTCGGGCAGCGCCTCGCCCTCGATGATCCGCGCCTGGTCGAGCAATACCCAGGCAAACTCCGACAACTGGTCCGACGCGCCGCTCTCGCCGACACTCGCCGCGAGACGTTCGATCAGCCGGTGGCGCGGGTTGATTTCGAGGATGCGCTTGGCGCTGGTGTCGAGCTGGCGGTGCTGTTTCAACAGGCGCTCGAGGTGCATGTCGATATCGCCCTCGTCGGCGACGAGGCACACGGCGCTGTCGGTGAGCCGCTCGCTGCCGCGAACGTCCTTCACCGCCTCGCCGAGCGCCAGCTTGAAGATCGCGATGAGGCTGGCGAGCTTGGCCGGCGGCTCGGGCTTCTCCGCCTCGTCCTTCTTGTCGTCGCCCGCCTCGATCTTGGCGAGGTCGGCGCCGCCGCGGGTCGCCGATTTGAACGGCTTTTCCTTATAGGTGCCGACCGCCGGCATCCAGAACTCGTCGATCGCGTCGGTCAGCAGCAGCACCTCGACCCCCTTGGCGCGGAACCCTTCGAGCTGCGGGCTCTTGGCGATCAGGTCGAGA
The DNA here is from genome assembly GCA_036268075.1 of Allostellaceae bacterium. Classification (GTDB taxonomy): domain Bacteria; phylum Pseudomonadota; class Alphaproteobacteria; order ATCC43930; family CGMCC-115725; genus DATARH01. The sequence continues at coordinate 17,095 of DATAUV010000123.1, forward strand.
TTGTCGCCGGTGATCGTATAGATCGCGTCCTGCCCCGGCCGCATCGCCTCGACATATTGGTCGAGCGACACCAGCCCCTCGCGCGTGGTCGAGCGGAAGCGGGCGAGGCCCAGCAGCGTGTCGCGCTGCTCGCGGTCCTCGTAGAGCCCTTCCTTCAGGACCGCGCCGAAATCGTCCCAGAACTTCGCGTATTCCCCGGGCGCGTCGGTCGCCTTCTTGCCGAGCTCGCTCAGCACGCGGCGCACGAGCTGCTGGCGCATGCGGGCGACCATCGGGTTGGCCTGCAGCATCTCGCGGCTGACGTTGAGCGGCAGATCCTCGCTGTCGACGATGCCGCGCAGAAAGCGCAAATACGACGGCACCAGCTCGGTGCCCTCGTCGGTGATGAAGACGCGGCGAACATAGAGTTTGAGGCGCGTCTTGCGGTCCGGGTCGAACAGGTCGAACGGCTTCGCCCCCGGCACGAACAGCAGATAGGTGTATTCGAGCGTGCCCTCGGCCTTGGCATGCAGCGTCAGCCACGGCTCGTCAAAGCCGTGCCCGACATGGTGGTAGAACTCCTTGTACTGCTCCTCGGTGATGTCCGCGCGCGGGCGGGTCCACAGCGCCGAGGCGGTGTTGATCGTGTCTTCCTTGTTGCCGTCGGCGAGCACGATCGGCAGCGCGATGTGGTCGGAATAGGTCGTGACGATCTGGCGCAGCCGCGCCGGCTCCAGGTATTCCTGCGCCTCCTCGCGCAGGTGCAGCGCGATGCGCACGCCCCGCGGCACCTCGACCGCCGGCTCCACGGTAAACGTGCCCTGGCCGTCCGACACCCAGCGCCAGCCCTCCTTGTCGCCGGCCTTGCGGCTCAGCACCTCGACCCGGTCGGCGACCATGAAGGCGGAGTAGAACCCGACGCCGAACTGGCCGATCAGGCTCAAATCCTTTTTGGCGTCGCCCGACACCGCGTCGACGAACGCCGCCGTGCCCGACCGCGCGATCGTGCCGAGGTTCTCGATCAGCTCCTCGCGGTTCATGCCGATGCCGTTATCGGCGATCGTCAGCGTCCGCGACGATTGCACCGGCGTCAGCACGACCCGATAGAACGCGTCGCCCTCGACCAGGCCGGGCTCGGTCAGCGCCGCATAGCGCAGCCGGTCGCAGGCATCCGACGCGTTGGAAATGAGTTCGCGCAGGAAAATCTGCTTCTCGCTGTAAAGCGAGTGCGCGACGATATCGAGAAGCCGACTGGTCTCGGCCTCAAAGCTGCGGGTTTCGACAGCGGGGTTCGCGGTTTCGTCGGTCATCTCTGCACGGAAATCTGGGAAGGATTACCGTGAGATATGTGACGGATGCACGGGGATCGCAAGTGCCGAAATGCCCCTCGGCTCACTCCGCTCGCGGCCGTCACCCGTCTCGCTGCGCGATCCACCCTCTCCCGCAATGCGGGCGAGGGAATTTTATACGCGGGACCTAGACGCTGCCCCCTCGCCCGCATTGCGGGAGAGGGTGCCCGAAGGGCGGGTGAGGGCAGCTAGGGTCAGGCCGCGTCCCTCATCCCGCGGCGCCAGCGGTCGATGGTTTGGGCGACTGCGGTGCGGTCGGCGATGTCGGTCGACCAGGCGCGGGCGAACGAGGCGGTGGAGCTGCGCGGCTGGTTTTCCTCGGGCAGCGGGGCAAAGCAGATGCGCATCGGCATCGACACGCCTTCGCCGACCGCGATCGCCTCGCCGTTGCGCAGCGCGGGGAGGAAGTTCATCAGGCCATGCGACGCCTCGGGCAGCGCCCCGCGCACGATCTCCTGGTCTTCCTGGTTGCTCATGCGCAGCGCGAAGAGGGTGTTGCATTCCGAGAGGAGGCCCGGCGCGAGGTCGGTCGGGCGCTGGCTGACGACGCACAGCGAGACGCCGTATTTCCGCCCTTCCTTGGCGATCCGCGACAATGCGCGCTTGGCCGGCTCAAAGCCGAGCTGGCGGTCGCGCGGGGCATAGCGATGCGCCTCCTCGCAGACGATCGTGATCGGGATCGGCTTGTCGCTCCACAGCGCGAAATCGAAGGTGAGCCGGCAGATCACCGAGATGACGACGTTCAACACCTCAGACGGCACGCCCGAGATGTCGAGGATCGTCACCGGCTGCCCGGCGACCGGGATGCGGAAGAGCTGCGACAGCACGTCCGACATGTCGTCGCGCAGGCTGAGGCTGGCGCCGAAGACAAAGGCGTAGCGGCTGTCGGTCTGCAGCGCCATGACGCGCGCCTTGACTGAATTATAGGCGGCGACGGTTTCGCCGCGATTGAGCGCGCCCATCGCCGTGTCGAGGAAGCGGATCACGTCCGACATCCGGTACGGCACCGGCGTGTCGACCGTGCCGTGCTGCTCGAGCCCGGATTTGACGAAATGCGTGTGCTTTGCCGCCAGCACCGCGTCGGCCAGCACCTTGACCTGCTCGACATCGTGGCCGCGGCCGAGGATCAGCTCGGCCAATTCCTCGAAATTGAACAGCCAGTACGGCAGGTGCAGCCCGTCGCTCGGGCTCAGCACGCAGGCCTGCTCGCCGAAGGTCGCCGAATATTCGTTGTGCGGGTCGATCAGCAGGACATGCGCGTTCGGCATGCGGCCGATCACCGCCCTGAGGATCGTCGCGACGGCGCAGGATTTGCCCGAGCCGGTGGTGCCGACGATGCTGAAATGCTTGCCGAGGAGATCGTCGACCAACAGGTACGCCGTCACCGAATCGTCCTGGTGGATCGTGCCGACCGGCGCGGTCGCCACCTGCGGCGGGGCGTAGACCTCGGCGATATCCTGCTGGGTCGCCAGGTCGATCGGGTCTTCGAGCGCCGGAAAGGTCGAGACGCCGCGGCGGAAGCCCTGGGCCTCGCCGACCGCGCCATTGGATTTCTCGCCGAGCAGCTCGATCTCGACGATCTTCAGATCGTCGTCGAACGAGGCCACCGAGGGCAGCGGCACCCTGAGCCCGCTGACCATGCCGTAGACGGTCGAGGCGCGGGTGTGGATTTTCACCAGCGCGCCCATCTCGATCGGGGTCGAGGGCACGAGCAGCCCGTTCTTGTCGCGCGGCTGCAGCAGCCCGACCACCTGAGCCGCCGACACCGCGATGATGCGGCCGATTCGCATGTTGGGCTGCATCTGTAGATCAGCGACTTCCATGATCCTCGTTTCCCCCGGCCGATGCCGCCGTACGGCGCCGATCCGCGTTTAAAGTGCCTCTACCTCGCCGGCGGTCCGGCCGCTCGACCGCACGCGATCCGCGGGCAGCCGCACCTCGACCGTGGTGCCGGCCTTTTCCTGGCTTTCGATCCGCAGCGATCCGCCGTGGAGGCCGACCAGCGCCCGCGCGATCGGCAGGCCGAGCCCGATCCCGTCGTTTTCGCGGGTCAGGTGATCCTCGACCTGGCCAAACGGTTCGAGCACCCGGTCGAGATGATCGGCCGGGATGCCGCAGCCTGTGTCGGTGACCGTGATGACCAGCTCGCCCGACGCGGAAACGCCGCCGTCGATCTCGATGGTGCCCCCTTCGGGCGTGAACTTGATCGCGTTCGACAACAAATTGTCGAGCGCCCGCTTGATCTTGCCGGGGTCGAGCCAGGCCGTGAGCTGAGACGGCGCGCGGCGCAGGATCCTCACCGATTTCCGCCCGGCGGCCGCACTGTGCGTCGCGGCGGCGGCGTCGATCAGCTCGGCGACCGACACGTCATGCTGTTCGAGCACGAGCCGCCCGGCCTCGATGCGGGCGAGGTCGAGCACGCCGTTGAGGATGCCGAGCAGATGCGTACCCGAATCGTGGATGTACCCGGCATAGGCCGGATGCTCGGCGCTCTGCTTCGGTGAATTCTGGATCAGCTCGGAAAACCCGATGATCGCGTTGAGCGGGGTGCGCAATTCGTGCGTCATGTTGGCGAGGAACTTGGTTTTCGACCGGTCGGCCTCCTGCGCCTGGCGCATCGAGGCTTCGGCCAGCGTCGCGGCGCGCTCGGCCTGTTCCTTCGCCGTGATCAGCGCGCGCTCGGTGTGGCGCCGTTCGAGCAGCGCGCCGAGCTGCACGCAGTAATCGTTGAGCAGCGACGGGCGGCCGCGTTCGCGCAACTTGTTCGGTGATCCAAACGTCGTCATGCGTCGGGTTTACCGGGCGAACGATAAGGAAGGTTTAATCGCGTTCGGCACGGCGGCGCTTTTGCACTTGCCCTGGTGGCATTGGGGCAGCACCTTTGCCCCATGAGCCTGTACCGCTCAGCGCCGCGCCTCGTCGCGGTCCTCGGGCCGACCAATACCGGCAAAACTCATTTCGCGATCGAGCGGATGCTCGATCATCAAAGCGGCATGATCGGCTTTCCGCTGCGCCTGTTGGCGCGCGAGGTCTATGATCGCGTCGTCAAAAAGCGCGGCGCGCGGGCCGTGGCGCTGATCACGGGCGAGGAAAAAATCCTCCCGCCGAACCCGGCCTATTTCGTCTGCACGGTCGAATCGATGCCGCTCGACCGTCCGGTCGAGTTTCTCGCGGTCGACGAGATCCAGCTTTGCGCCGACCCCGAACGCGGCCACGTCTTCACCGCGCGGCTGCTCCACGCCCGCGGTTCGGTCGAGACGATGTTCCTCGGCGCCGACACGATTCGCCCGCTGATGCGGAAGCTCGTGCCGAACGCCGAGTACGTGACCCGCCCGCGCCTCTCGACCCTCGGCTATACCGGCCACAAAAAGGTGACGCGCCTGCCGCCGCGCAGCGCGGTCGTCGCGTTTTCGATCGCGGACGTGTTTTCCCTTGCGGAGCTGGTGCGGCGGCAGCGCGGCGGCACCGCGATCGTGCTCGGTGCCCTCAGCCCGCGCGCCCGCAACGCCCAGGTCGGCATGTTCCAGGCCGGCGAGGTCGACTACCTCGTCGCGACCGACGCGATCGGCATGGGGCTCAACATGGATTTGGACCATGTCGCCTTTGCCCGCGTCGCCAAGTTCGACGGCCGCTTTCCCCGCCGCCTCAGCCCGGCCGAGATCGCCCAGATCGCCGGCCGCGCCGGCCGCCACATGGCCGACGGCAGCTTTGGCACGACCGCCGACGAGGGCGAGCTCGACCCGCAGATCGTCGCCGCCGTCGAGGAACACCGCTTCGAGCCGCTGACCCGCCTCTCCTGGCGCAACACCAACCTCAGCTTCCGCACCGTCGCCGCGTTATTGCAAAGCCTCGACGAGCGCCCGCCGACCCCGGCCCTCATTCCGACCCGCGACGCCGACGACCACCGGGCGCTGCATCACCTGTCGCGCAGCGCCGAGATCATGGCGCTGGCGACCAATCCCGGCGCCGTCCGCCTCCTCTGGGAGGTGTGCCAGATTCCCGATTTCCGCAAGGTGATGAGCGACAGCCACGCGCGCTTTCTCGGCCAGTGCTTTACCCATCTGGCGGCGCCGGCGGGGCGGCTCCCGAGCCAGTGGGTCGGCGGCCAGATGGCCCAACTCGACCGCGTCGACGGCGATATCGACACGCTGATGGCGCGGATCGCGCATATCCGCACCTGGACCTACATCACCCACCGCTCCGATTGGCTCGACGCCGCCGCCGAGTGGCAGGAACGCGCCCGCGGCATCGAGGACCGGCTGTCGGACGCGCTGCACGACAGCATCACCCAGCGCTTTGTCGACCGCCGCTCGGCCTATCTCGCGCGGCGGCTGGCGGCCGATGTCGACCTGCTCGCCTCGGTCGACCGCTCCGGCCAGGTGCGGGTCGAGGGCGAGCCGGTCGGGCGGCTCGACGGCTTTCGCTTTGTCCCCGACGACGCGCCCGAAGCGGTGATGCGCACGCTGATGACGGCGGCCAACCGGGTCCTCCGCACCGAGGTCGCCACCCGCGCCCGCGAGCTCGCCGCCGCCCCCGACGACGCCTTCGCGCTCGACCTCGCCGGCGGGGTTTTGTGGCGCGGCGCCCCGACCGCGCGGCTTGTCGCCGGCGACAATCTGGTGTCGCCGCGGGTCGAGATCGCCGCCGGCAATTTCCTCGACGGCGAGCCGCGCGAGCGCGTCCGCCAGCGCCTCGCCGCCTTCGCCAAGGGCGAGATCGAGCGCCGCCTCGCGCCGCTTTTCGCCTTGCAGCAGGCGCCGCTCAGCGGTCCCGCGCGCGGCCTCGTCTTCCAGTTCGTCGAGGCGCTGGGGTGTCTGCCGGCCGGCGAGGTCGCGGCGCAGGTGGGGGCGCTCGACCCGCCGACCCGCCGCCTGCTGGGCCGGCTCGGGCTGCGTTTCGGCAGCGACAGCGTCTATCTCGAACCGCTGCTGGGCGTCGACGCGGTGCGCTTTCGCGCGCTGCTCTGGGCCGTGCGCGAGGGCAGGGCGGTGCCGCCGCTTCCCGGCGCGCGCAATCACGGAAAGGCCCTGCCGGCCGATCCCGACCTGCCGCAATCCTTTTATGCCGCGATCGGCCGCCGCGTCGTCGCCGGCCTCGCGATCCGCGCCGACCGGCTCGAACGCCTCATCGCCGCGGCGCGGCTCAAGGCGCGCGCCGGGCATTTCGCGGTCGATGCCGAACTCGCCGGTGTCGCCGGCATCCCGCTCGAGGCGGCGCCGGGCGTTCTGGCGGCGCTCGGCTTCCGCGTCGCCGCCGGCGAGGCCGGATCGGTCGTCGTCGCCCCGCCGCGCCGCCGCTTCGCCCCCGAGCCCCGCCCGCGCCGGACGCCCGAGGGCCACCCCTTCGCCAAGCTCACGGAGCTGAAATTCGCTTGAGCCCCGACGAGACCCCCGAGTCGACCGACCCCGCCACCCGCCGTCTCGACCAGTGGCTCTGGTTCGCGCGCTTTGTCAAAACCCGCTCGCTGGCGGCGCGGCTCTGCACCGGCGGCGCAGTGTCGGTCAACGGCGAAAAGGCGAGAAAGGCGAGCCAGGCGATCCGCCCCGGCGATCTGCTCGGGCTGCGCCTCGGCAAAACCCGCCGCCAGCTCCGCGTCCTCGCCCTGGGCGACCGCCGCGGCCCCGCCCCCGAAGCGCGCGGGTTGTATGAAGAGATCGAGGTCGTCACGCGGCCGGCGCCGGAGTGGGTACCATTGTTGAGCGAGGAGTAGGCTCGCTGCGCCCACCTTCGCCCACCTCGCTTCGCTGAGGCCCTCACCCGCCGATCCCCGCCTGCGCCGGGGTCGGCCCCCTCTCCCGCAATGCGGGCGAGGGGATTCTTGGCTCCATCCCCTCGCCCGCGGGGGCCGACCCCGGCGCAGGCGGGGATCGGCGGGTGAGGGCCCGAGGTGGGCGAAGGTGGGCGCAGCGAGCCTACTCCTCGCTCAACAATGGTACCCACTCCGGCGCCGGCCGCGTGACGACCTCGATCT
>DATAUV010000124.1:0-27983 GCA_036268075.1 Allostellaceae bacterium
TTCTTCTTCGTGCCTTCGTGGTGAATACTTTATGGGTTTCGCTGCGCTCTACCCATCCTACGAGATGTGCCGTAGGATGGGTAGAGCGTAGCGAAACCCATCACCCCCGCACCGCCTCCCACAACCCCCGCCACGCCTCCAGTTTCGCCGCGAAGCCGAGGCTGGCGTGGGCAGGGCTCGTCGAGGGCAGGGGCAGGTAGGTGATGCTTGGCCTCCGCTCGAAATGGCGGTCGTAGAGGCGGCGGGCGGTGGCGCCGTTGAAGGCGACAATGCGGATGCCGGGGTGGGCGTCGAGGAGGGCGGGGATTTCGTTGGGCAGTTCGGCGCGGATCGTCGCGTCGGCGCTGGCGACGCGCTCGGCGAGGCCGCACACGTCCCACAGCGCGAGGCGCGACGATTGGACGAAGGCGAGGCGGGCGCCGTAATCGGGCACCGCGCCGTCGCCGAACAGGGTGAAGACGATCGGCCAGAAGAGGTTGCGCGGGTGTGCGTAGTATTGCTGGCGGCGCAGCGATTCCTCGCCCGGCAGCGTGCCGAGCACCAGCGCGACGGCGCGGCCGTCGACGATCGGCGGAAAGCTGCGCTTGGCCGTGGTGTTCAGGTCCAGGATCAGGCCCAGGATCAGGTCACGAAACGGCCGAGGCGCACCGCGGTCTGGCCCCGCAGCAGGCGCCGCGACGGCATGATCAGGATGCACTCGTCGTAGGGCGTGCGGATCTCGCGGTCGTTGTCGCGCGCGATCACGGTGCCCTTTTTCGGGATCACCTCGAGCCCGCGATAGGGGCCGGTAAAGTCGAACCGCTCGCCCGAGATCGTGATCGCCTCGGTAACCTCGATCACGCGCTGGCGCGGCGTCGCGTCGAATTCAGGCCCGCCAAGGGCTGCAACGTCGTCGCGGGTGACCACGCCGAGCGCGATCAGGAAGCGCAAGGTCACGTCGTTGGCGACTTCGGCCGCGCGCCGCTCCCAATGCTGGCCGCACTCGATCAACAGCGCCGCTTTGGGCGAGCGGGCGTCGCCGAACCCGCCATAGTCGCGCATCCGCGGCCCGGAGGCGTGGCCCGCGTCGCACATGATGAGCTCGGGGAGGCCAACCCGCTGCGCGAGGTCGCGCGACTTGTCGAGGAGCCCCGCCAGCATCAGCGGCGCGGTCGCGTGCTGCATCGAATGGAGGTCGAGCAGGTAGTCCGCCTGGTCGACGATGCGCCGGATCGAGCGGGCGCGGCTGAGCTCAGCGGATTTGCGCGGGCCGTCCAGCGTCGCCGGCGACCACAGCCGGTTGAAATCCTCGTCGACATAGCGCGAGGCGATCGGCATGCGCGGGTCGAAATCGTGAAAGGCGGCGACGTTGTTGAAAGCCAGACTCAGCTTGCCCTGGAGCGGGCGGATGCCGGCCTTGAACAGCCTGTCGAGGACGATCGCGCCGCAAATCTCGTTGCCGTGCGTCAGCGCGCAGACCAGCACATGCGGGCCGGGCTGGTCGGCGGTAAAGGTGGTGACGTAGTCGATGCCGGTGTTGCCGGCGCGGTAGGGCTCGATGTCCGGCGGGACCAGCTCCACCGTATAGGTCATCTCGGGCACGGGCGTTTCCGTCATACGCGGGTTTGGGCGGGCGCATATTGCCCGTTGCCGCTCGCGGTTGCCAGGGGCGAGGCGCTTCGCCACAGTGTTCCCCGACATGGGGGCAGGGCTAGAAATACCGGGTGTGCTGTGGCGGCGCGACCCGAAGGCGGCGGAAATCCCGCTCGTTTTCGACTCGCCCCATAGCGGGTCGCAGTATCCGGACGATTTCGGCTTTACCTGCCCGCTGTCGAATCTGCGCCGGGCCGAGGATTGCCATGTCGACGAACTCTATGGCGCGGCGCCCGATTTCGGCGCGACGCTGATCGGGGCGATTTTCCCGCGCAGCTACCTCGACCCCAACCGCGCCGCCGATGACCTCGACCCGGCGCTGATCTACGGGACCCTCCCGACCGAATTGCGCCCGCGCCCGACGACCCGGGTCGGGCTGATCCGACGTTACGCGCGGCCGGGGATGCCGATCTATGACCGCCGCCTCGACGCCGACGAGATCATCGCCCGCGTCGAGCGCTATCACGCCCCCTATCACCGCGCGCTCGACGAGGCCTGCGACCGGCTGCACGCGCAATTCGGGGCGGCGTGGCACATCAACTGCCACTCGATGCCGTCGCGCCCGCACCATGCCGGCGAGCACGGCGATTTCGTCCTCGGCGATCGCGACCGGACGAGCTGCGACACCGAGTTCACCGATTTCGTCGCCGGCGTGCTGCGCGGGCTGGGCTACGACGTGCGGGTCAACGAAGGCTACAAGGGCGTCGAGATCGTCCGCCGCCAGGGCCGCCCCGCCGAACATCGCCACAGCCTCCAGATCGAGGTCGACCGGGCGCTCTACATGGACCAGCGCAGCCTCGACAAAACGCGGGGGTTCGAGCGGCTGCGCGGGGATTTGAGCCGGCTGATTGAGGCGGTCGCGGGGTTTGTGCGGGCGCAGCTCTGATGGCGGACCGCCCGCCCGTCGGGTCGAGGCCGATCGACGAGACCGAATGGTCGGGCGATCATGCCGGAATAATGAACCAACTCGGTCTCGGCGGACGAGATAGCGTGTACATCGGCCCTGGCGATATTATATGGACCGAGAGCCCGGACGGGACATGGACCGAGCATGGCAGCGCAGGCGACTACACAGCGTCAGGAAGGCCAAGCGGCCGGCGTGGTCGAGACCGTCGCCGATAGGGGCGCGCGGTTCGACATTGCGCTGCTGATACGGCATCCCAATCTCGATCCCGCGCTCATCACGGAACGGCTGGGCCTCGATGCCCTCCGGGCATGGAAGGCCGGCGACGCGAGGACGACGCCGGCCGGGCGGTTGCTGCCGGGCCGGCACGCGGACAGTTGCTGGAACTACGTCTTTCACTACAAAGATACCGACCGCTTGTCGATGGCGATCGAGGACATTCTCGGAACTCTGAAGAACCATAAGCCGCTGCTTGAAGAGATCGACAAGACGGGCGGCACGACCGAGTTGTTCCTTGAGCTCCCGGGCGACGCGAATATCGGCGACGGCCTATCCTGGGTGGTGCTGAAAAAGTTTGCGACCCTCAAAATCGGGCTCTCGGTCGAGACATTCCCAGGCCTGCCGTAGCCGTCACACCGCCGCCATCGCCTCCCGCACAAATTCTGGCTCCAAAATCCGGTCGGCCATTACCTGACAGCGCTTGATCAGGCGGTGCTCGTCGGGGCCGTAATCGGCTTGGGCGTTGTGGAGGGTGCCGAGATCGTCCCAGAACAAGACGTCGCCTTCGGTCCAGCGGTGCAGGTAGCGGAATTTCGGCTGGAGCTGGTGGGCGAAGAGGTAGTCGAGGGTCTTGGCGCTTTCGTCCTCGGATAACTCGTTGATGCGGATCGCGTAGCCCGGGTTGCAGTAGAGGATGCGCTCGCCGGTGATCGGGTGGTCGAGGAAGATCGGGTGCGACACCGGCGGCTTCGCGGCGCGCTGGGCGGGGCTCATCGGCTTGCGCCAGCTTCCCGGGCGCAGGCGCATCATCTCCCAGAATTTGTTGAAGTCGTGCAGCACGGTCATCCCATCTAGCCGCGACTTCATCTCCTCCGGCAGGCCGGCGTAAGCGGCGCGCATGTTGGCGAATTCGGTGCCGCCGAGCGGCTGGCCGTCACGGTGCGGCACCTTGAGCGCGTAGAGCATGTTGGCGAAGGCGATCGTCTCACTATACGACATGTCGGTGTGCCAGTCCTGGCCGGCGTCGAGCGCGCCGATCGGCAGTCCGTCCTCGACGATGTTCGACAGCGTCATCACCTCGGGGTGTCCGGGCTCCTGATAGGCGCCGGCGATGTTGACTTCGAGCGAGCCGAACCGGACGGCGAACGCCTTCATCTGCGCCGGCGTCAGCTTCTGGTTCGGGAAGCGCAGCACGCCGTGGCGGCCGAGCGCCGCGAGTATCGTCGCAAAGGCACGGTCGTCGAGCGGGCGGGCGAGGTCGATCCCCGAGACGGTGGCGCCGAGCGTCTCTCCGGTCGGAACGATCGCGGTCGTGGTGTTGTCGGCCGTGGTGTTGTCGGCCGTGGTGTTGTCGGCCATGCTGTTGTCGATCGTGCTGTTGTCGATCGTGACAGGGGCGCCATCCGGCATTATCGTTCTCCGGCAAACCTGAACCGAAGGGCCGCCGTGCGCGCCCCTTCCCAATGAAATCTATCCGATTCAACCCGATCCGCGAAACGAGCCGCCGGCGCGCCTCTGCGTTGCGCCGCCGTCTGGGAGACGATGTATGCAGCGTCGGACATTTATGAAGGGGCTGGCCGCTTCCGGCGGAGTCGCCGCGCTGGGCCGCAGGGCCGAGGCCGCGCCGGCGGGCTGGCGCCAGTTCGAGATCACCTACAAGGTCGCGCTCAAGGACCAGAAGACCCCGATGCGGCTGTGGCTGCCGGTGCCGCAGGACGCGCTCGACTATCAGCGCGCGGTCGACCTTACGTGGAACTCGCCGGTCTCGGCCTTTGTGTTGTGGGAGACGGCGGCGCGGGCGCCGATCGTCTCGGCGGCGTGGCTCGATCCGACGGCGCCGCGCGAGGTCTCGGTGACGGCGCGGGTCGCGACGCGCGACCGCAGCGGCTACTCGCCCGATGCCGGCCCCGAGGAGCTGGCCGAATATTTGAAGCCGACCGCCAGCTCGCCGAATACCGGCATCGTGCTGGCCAAGGCGAAGGAGATCGTCGGCGCCCGCACCGCCCCGCTCGACAAGGCGCGGGCGATCTATGACTGGGTCGTCGACAACAGCTACCGCAAGGCGGAGACGCGCGGCTGCGGGCTCGGCAATGTCGCGTTCATGCTGCAATCGGGCGATCTCGGCGGCAAATGCGCCGATATCAACTCGCTGTTTGTCGGCCTCGCGCGGGCGGTGGGGCTGCCGGCGCGGGATTTCTTCGGCGTGCGGGTGGCGGATTCGAAGGTGACAAAATCGCTCGGCAAGTCGGGCGACGTCACCAAGGCCCAGCATTGCCGCGCCGAGGTGCATATCGACGGCAAGGGCTGGCTGCCGGTCGACCCGGCAGATGTGCGCAAGGTCGTGCTGGAGGAGAATGTCCCCCTCGACAACGACAAGGTGAAGGCGCTGCGCGAGCGGCTGTTCGGGCATTGGGAGATGAACTGGGTCGGCTTCAACTACGCCCGCGACTTCACGCTGCCGGGCCAGGAGGACGGGCCGATCGGGTTCCTGATGTACCCGTACGCGGAGGCATCGGACCGGATCGTCGATTCGCTCGATCCGGCGGGGTTCGAGTATTCGATTTCGGCGAAGGAAATTGCCGCTTAGGGCGAGTTTCGCCCTGTAGGACCGCGGGTGTCCCGCCCGCTCTTTTGCCGAAGCAAATGTAGGACGGGTAGAGCGCAGCGAAACCCATCGATTATAGAGATTTCACCACAAAGGCACGAAGAGCGCGAAGTCTCGCGTTCTTGGGCTTCGTGTCCTTCATGTCTTCGTGGTGATTGATGGGTTTCGCTTCGCTCCACCCATCCTACGGTGCTAGCGGGCTTCCCCAACAAATCCGTGCTGCAACTCGGCGGCGCGCGCCATTCCAGCGGCTGAAAGCGGGCCTTTGTTGATCGACCTTGCGGCGTATTCGAGGTGCTCCATCGTCGAGTAGCCGAGGAGCACGGTCGAGACCGCGTCGTTGGCGATGACGAAGCGGAGGCTCGCCTCGATCAGGCTGTCGGCGTGACCTTCGCTGACGAGCGGCTGGAGGCGCTGGGCGCGGGCGATGTCGGTGTCGTAGCTGCCGCCGGAGCCGATCGGGTCGGGCGGGGGCGAGCCGAGCGGGTGGCGGTCGGCGCTGCCGCTGAGCGCGCCGCCGGCGACGACGCGGATGTTGATGACCCCCATATTCGCCGCCTTGGTGTGGGCGAGGAGGTTGCCGTAATCCTGCGCCGGGTAGTTGGCCGGCACGGCGCCGCCGGGGCTCGGATTCAACAAATTGTAGCTGACCTGGGCGGTGTCGAAGGCGCGGGAGTCGGCGACCTTGTGCAAGGCGGCGGTCTCGCCGACCGCGGTGATGCCGAAAAACCGGATCTTGCCCTGCTGGCGCAGCTTTTCGAACGCCGGGACCACGTCTTCCAGCATCGAGGCGGCGCCGAAACTCGCACCGCTGGTCTTGTCGACGACCGCATTGTGGAACTGGAACAGATCGACCTGCTCCATCTGCAGCCGCTGGAGGCTCTGGTCGAGCGCGCTGGCGATGCCGGCGGCGATCTGGCCGCGCTCCGTCGGGGGCAGGCGCACCTTGGTGCCCACCGTGATGCCCTTCGGCTTCAGGCTTTTGAGGACGCGGCCGAGATTGGTCTCGGAGCGGCCGTTGCCGTATTGCGCGGCGGTGTCGAAATAATTGATGCCCATTTCGAGCGCCCGCGCCACCGCGCGTTCCTGGTCGCCCGGGTCGCCGCCGACCATCAGCCCGCCGACCGCCCCGCAGCCAAAGCCGAGCAGCGACACCTCAACCCCGGTCTTGCCGAGCATCCGCCGTTCCACGAGGCGCCTCCCTTTTTGCGATGAGGGGCGGATCAAATCCCCGCGCGGCGCGGCGTGTCAATCGCCGGCGATTCGGCCGGTTCGGTTCAGTCGTGCCGCCTGACCGCCCGCGCCGGAGCAAAGCACAGCGCCACGCCCGCGAACGTACTGTCGCCACCGGCGCCGATGCGTAGAATGCGGCAATCCCTCCGAGGGCAGGAGGATACCGTCATGCATGCGTTGTTTCGCGGCGCCTCGGTTATCCCGGTTCTGACCATTGAACGGGAAGCCGACGCCGTTCCATTGGCACGCGCGCTCGCCGAGGGCGGGCTTTCGGTCATCGAGGTCACGTTCCGCACCGCCGAGGCGGCCGCGGCGATCATGGCGATCGCGCGCGAGGTGCCGCAGGTGACGGTCGGCGCCGGCACCCTCCTGCGCGCCGCCGATGTCGCCCGCGCCCGCGCCGCGGGGGCGCGGTTTCTCGTCAGCCCCGGGATGACGGCCGAGCTCGCCGGCGCGGCGCTGGCGACCGATCTGCCGTACCTGCCCGGCGTCGCGACGCCGTCGGAGGTGATGGCGGCGCGGGCGCTTGGGATCAGCGTGATGAAGCTGTTTCCGGCCGAGGCGCTCGGCGGGGTCGGGTTTCTGCGGGCGCTGGCGCCGGTGTTTCCGGGGGTGGCGTTCTGCCCGACCGGCGGGGTCGACGAGCGCAGCGCCGGCGACTACCTCGCGCTGCCCAACGTGCCGATGGTCGGCGGGTCGTGGATGGCGCCGCGCGATGCGGTCGCCGCCGGGGATTGGGGACGCGTCAGGCGCCTCGCCGAGCGCGCCGCCGCGATCGGCCGTCGCGAGGCCGCCTAATATGTCGCGCGGCCGCCGGAGATGTCGAACACGCCACCGGTCGAGAATGAGCATTCTGCGGAGGCTAACCAGGCTACGAGCGCCGCGATCTCCTCGACGGCGACAAACCGTTCCATCGGTATCTTGGACAGCATGTAGTCGATCTGGGCCTGGGTCATCTGATTGAAGATGTCGGTCTTGGCCGCGGCCGGGGTCACGCAGTTGACGCGGATGCCGGTGCCGGCCAATTCCTTGCCGAGCGATTTCGTGAGGGCGATCACGCCGGCCTTCGCCGCCGAATAGGCCGAGGCGTTGGGGTTGCCTTCCTTGCCGGCGATTGAGGCGATGTTGACGATCCGCCCGTAATCGCGCCGCCGCATCGCCGGCACCACCGCCTTGCAGCAGTTGAACACGCCGACGAGGTCGATCTCGATCACCTGCCGCCACGCCTCGGCCGGGTATTCGTCGAGCGGGTGGTTGGGGCCGGTGATGCCGGCGTTGCAGACGAGGATGTCGGGCGGGCCGAGCCGGGTTTCGGTCGCGGCGAGGGCGGTGGCGATGCCGGCCGGGTCGGTCACGTCGGCGACGAGGTCGATGGCGCCGGCGATTTCCGCCGCGGCGCCGTCGACGTCCCAGATCGCGACCTTGGCCCCCGACGCCGCGAACCGCTCGGCGATGGCACGGCCGATCCCGCGCCCGGCCCCGGTGACGATCGCGACGCGGTTGGTGAGGTCGATCTGGTTCATTCTGTCTCCCTGTCGCTGTTCGGCCCGCGGCAGCCCTCACCCGTCTCGCTTCGCGATCCACCCTCTCCCGCGATGCGGGCGAGGGGAAATCTGATCAGTGCCCGCTTTTGTGCAGGATCGCGTCGGCCATCCCGGTGTCGTATTCCTGGCCGGCCGGGGTCAGGATCACGGCTTCGGGGAGCTTGGGGCGGATGAGCCCCTTGCGTTCGAGGGCGGTCCAGACCGCGGGGTTGCGCAGCCCCGTGGCGTCGCGGGCGGCGACGACCGCTTCGCCGAGGTGGAAATGGTCGCCGTGCGGGTCGGGGAGGCTGGTGATCGCGAGCCCGCCGGGCTCGTCGTCGGGCGGCGGCTTGCCGGCGGTGCGGGCGAGCTCCTGCAACAGGGTCAGGGTCTTGAGCTGAAGCGGGTTGAGGTTCAGGGGGTTGCGTTTGGGCGGCATGGCCTTTGATTAGCCCGGCCGGGCCGGCGATGCAAACCCGATCCGGCCCGATGGCGAATTAGGACGCGGCCGGCCGAGCCTGTAAAATAGACGGCGAGGGGCCGCCGAGGGATCGCGCATGCCGGTCGTCGATCCCGGCCGGGGTGCGCCGGCGCGTGCTACGCTCGACGACCGGCTCGACTATTTCGGCCGAACGGTCAATCTGGCGGCCCGTTTGCAAGGCGAAAGCCGCGGCGGCGACATCGTCGTCTCCGAGGCGATGGCGGCGGAGCCCGGCGTCGCCGAACGCCTCGCCCGGCTCGGCGCAACGGCGGAGAGCACGGTGGTCAAGGGGTTTGCGGAGCCGGTCGGGTTGCGGCGGGTGGTGTAGGGGCTGGATTGATGGGCTTCGCGTTGCTCAGCCCATCCTACGGCACCGAACTTGTAGGATGGGCTGAGTAACGCGAAGCCCATGCTGTTTGAAGATGGAGCGGGCATGAGTCTCAAGGGCAAACGGGCGATCGTCACCGGTTCGACCAGCGGCATCGGGCTGGCGATCGCGACCGCGTTCGCGGCCGCGGGCTGCGATGTGATGATGAACGGGTTCGGCGACCCGGCTGAGATCGAGCGCCGGCGCGCCGAGCTTTCCGAGAAGCACAAAATCCGTGCTCGCTACCATTCCGCCGACATGACCAAGCCGGCAGAGATTCGCGACCTCGCCGCGATGGCGGCGCAGGAGTTTGGCGGCGTCGACATCCTTGTCAACAACGCCGGCATCCAGCACGTCGCCCGGATCGTCGATTTTCCCGAGAATAAATGGGATGCGGTGATCGCGATCAACCTGTCGGCGGCGTTTCACGGGGCGAAGGCGGTGCTGCCGCACATGACCCGGAACAAATGGGGCCGGATCATCAACATCGCCTCGGCGCACGGGCTCGTCGCGAGCGGCGAGAAGGCGGCCTATGTCACGGCCAAGCACGGGCTCGTCGGCCTCACCAAGGTGCTCGCGATCGAAACCGCGAATGACGGCATCACCTGCAACGCGATCTGCCCCGGCTGGGTCCTGACCCCGCTGGTCGAGCAGCAGATCGCGGCGCGGGCCAAGGCCGAGGGCATCCCGGTCGAGCAGGCGAGCGCCGACCTCCTGAGCGAAAAGCAGCCGATGCTGCAATTCACGACGCCGGAGAAGATCGCCGCGCTGGCGGTGTTTCTGTGCGGTGACGGCGCGTCGACGATGACCGGCACGGCGCTGCCGATCGACGGCGGCTGGGTCGCGCAGTAGCGGGGCGGGCCGGGGAGGCGGGTTCGGCGGCATGATCGGCCAGGCGGTCATCCTGTGCGGCGGCGGCGCGCCGCTGCGGCGCGTGGCCGACGCGCCGTTTCTCGACTGGCTGCTGTTCGAGATCGGCCGGCACGGCATCCGCCGGATCCTGCTGCTCGCGGCCGGCGATGCGGGGCCGGTCCAGGACTATGCCGCAGACACGCGGCTGCGGGCGCGGTTCGACCTCGAGATCGAGATCATGGCCGCGCCGGACGGCGCCGGCACCGGCGGGGCGCTATGGCAGGCGCGCAACCGGCTCGGCGAGGAATTCCTGCTGCTCGACGGCAAAAGCTGGCTGTCGGTCAACCTGCTTGATCTCGCCGCGCGGCTGGCGGCGGCCGATGGCGGGGTGGTCGGCAGCGTCGCGTTGCGGCGCGAGGGCGACGGGGTGGTCAATGGCGGCGTCGGCGCGTTCCGCCGCGTGCTGGTCGAGGCGCTGAAGCCGGTGTCGTCGCTGGAGCGCGAGGCGCTGCCGCTGCTGGCGCGGCAGGGGGCGCTGTTGGGCTTTGTCTCGGCCGGGTGCTTTGTCGAGGTCGAGAGCGCCGAGGGGCTGGAACGGGCGCGGGCCGAGCTCGAATACCGGCGGCGAAGGCCGGCGGTGTTTCTCGACCGTGACGGAGTGCTCAACCGCGATGACGGGTTTGTCGGCTCAGTGGAACGGTTTCGCTGGGTCGACGGCGCGCCGGCGGCGGTCAAGCGCCTCAATGACGCGGGGTATCTGGTCTTCGTCGTAACCAACCAATCCGGGGTCGGGCGCGGGTATTATAGCGAGGAGGCGGTGCGGGCGCTGCATCGCCACATTGCCGCCGAGCTGGCCGAGGCGGGGGCGCATATCGACGATTTCCGCTATTGCCCCTACCACCCCGAGGCCACCGACCCGGCCTACCGGCGGATCAGCGACTGGCGCAAGCCGGGGCCGGGCATGATCCTCGATCTGTTCGAGCATTGGCCGATCGACCGGGCCGGGAGCTTCCTCGTCGGCGACCAGCCCCGCGACATCCAAGCCGCCGCCGCCGCCGGCATCCCCGCGCATTTGTTCCGCGGCGGGGATTTGGATGTGTTTGCGGCGGGGTTGTTGGGGGGTGATGGGCTCAGCGCGTAGGATGGGCTGAGCGCAGCGAAGCCCATCAGCTTTTCGCCGGCGGATGCGTGATGGGCTTCGCGATGCTCAGCCCATCCTACGGGAGCTACGGGAGCCGACGGCCTACTTCCCGCCCAGTTCGTCATAGGCGGCGAGGGCTTTGGTGGCGTAGGCGATGCCGGGGCCGCCGCCCATTTGGGCGCAGAGGATGAGGCCCTCGACGATTTCCTCGCGCGAGACCTTGGCGCGGACGCAGCGCGAGGCGTGGTAGGTGACGCAGTCGTCGCATTTCATCACGACGCCCAGCAGCAGCGTGATCAGCTCCTTTTGCTTGGTGGTCAGCGCGCCGTTGCCCATCACCCCCTGGTCGCGCCGCTTATAGGCCTCGGCGAACTCGCCGCTGCTGCCGAGGAAAGCGACCGTCCGCTTTTGCAGGTCGTCGAGCTGGTCCTTGTATTTCATCGGAAACCTCCGGCGGGTGGGGGAAAGGGCGAACGATAGGCCTGCCTTGCACAACGCACAATTTCGGTTGTTGCTCATTGCGATTGACTTGCAATTGCACGCCTCTTTATAGCGATATCGGTTGTAGTCGGGCTCTCTTCTCCTCGTCACTCCCGCCTTCGCGGGGGCGACGAATAAAGAGGTGCCCTGCGAAGAGGACATGCGGGATGAGGCGGCAGCGGATGGCCTTGGCGCTGGCGGTCGGGTTCGGGCTGCTGGCCGGCCGTGCGGCGCGGGCGGACGAGCCGGCGCCGATCGCGGTCACGATCAAGGACCACCAGTTCTCGCCCGCCGAAATCCATGTGCCGACCGGCAAGGCGGTGACCCTCAAGATCACCAACCAGGACGCGACGGCCGAGGAGTTCGACTCGACCGCGCTCAAGGTCGAAAAAATCATCGCCGGCGGCACTTGGGGGCTCGTGCACCTGCACCCGCTCGGGCCCGGCCGCTATCCGTTCATCGGCGAGTACCACGCCGACACGGCCAAGGGCGCCGTGATCTCGGAATAGGCGCGCCGCTCCACACGCTGTTCGCGCGACGCAAGGCTGCCCTGCAAAGTTCGGAATGAGAATTATTCGCTGGACAGATGCGAATGATTATCAATACCGTGGGCTCGCACGCAGGGGATGGGTGACGGACAATGCGTCAGGCGACGGGGTTTGCGTTGGGGGCGGCGGTCTTGGCGGGGCTTTCCTGCTGCGGTGGGGTGGCGCTCGCGGCGCCGCCGCAGGTTCAGGTGCCGACCGAGGAGACGCTTCAGCAGAGCGAAGGCGGGCTCGCGAGCGGCGGCGCGCTGGGCTTTCTCGGCAATATCCAGCGCAGCAACTACCTGCTCGGCGACATGTGGGGCGTGCGGCCGCTGCTCGGCCAGTACGGCATGACGTTTGCGCTGCAGGAGACGAGCGAAGTGCTCGGCAACGTCACCGGCGGGTCGAAGAAGGGGTTCGACTATGACGGGCTGACGACGATGGTGCTGCAGCTCGACACCAGGCGCGCGTTCGGCTGGTATGGCGGGCTCTTCAACGCCAGCGCTCTGCAATATCACGGCCGCAACCTCAGCGCCGACAACCTCCAGAACCTGCAAACGGCGAGCGGCATCGAGGCCGACCGGGCCACGCGCCTCTGGGAATTGTGGTACGACCAGAAATTCCTCGACGAGGATCGGCTCAGCGTCAGGATCGGGCAGCAGAGCCTCGACCAGGAATTCATGGTCAGCCAGGGCGCGCTGTTGTTCGTCAACACGATGTTCGGCTGGCCGATGGTGCCGTCGGCGGACATGCCGGGCGGCGGGCCGGCCTATCCGCTGTCGGCGCTCGGCGTCAGGTTCAAGGCGCGGCCGCTCGACTCGGTGACCGTCCTCGCCGGCGTGTTCAACGGCGCCCCGGCGCGCAACACCAACGGCGACGCGCAGCTCATCAACCCGTCGGGGACCCAGTTTCCGCTCAACGGCGGGACGCTCGCGATCGCCGAGCTGCAATACTCGTACCCCGCGCTCGGCAGCATGATCTACGCCAACGAGTCGGCGCCCTTGTCGCGCGTCTACAAGATCGGCATCTGGTACGACACCGAAAGCTTTGCCGACCAGCGCTTCGACAATACCGGGCTGTCGCTGGCCGACCCGGGGAGCACCGGCATCGCCCAGCCGCATCGCGGCAATTACAGCATCTATGCCGTCGCCGACCAGATGGTGTGGCAGGACCCGGACGAGGCCGACCGCACGTTCAACCTGTTCTTCCGCGCGATGGGCACGCCGGAGGTCAACCGCAACCTGATCGATTTCAGCTTGAACGCCGGGTTCACGTTCAAAGAGCCGTTCCTGCACCGCGACGACGACACCTTCGGCATGGGGCTCGGCTGGGCCAAGGTGAGCCCGCGCGTGGCCGGGCTCGACCGCGACGCGCAGGCGTTCAGCGGCTCCTTCACCCCGGCGCAGACCAGTGAGACGTTTGTCGAGGCGACCTATCAATACGCGGTGACCCCGTGGCTCCAGGTGCAGCCCGACATCCAGTACGTCTTCAACCCCGGCGGCGGCGTGCCCAACAACAGCGGCACCGCCCGGATCAAGGACGAGCTGGTGATGGGCGTGCGCACGAACATCCAGTTCTGAGGCCGCGATTTTGTGACGCTGGCTCGACCGATTGACCGGCTGGGGCGCAACACGTAGCGTGAATGCGACCTATTCGCAGACGAATGGGAAAAGGAATGAGGCGATGGCGGGTCTGACGATAACCTGGGTTCGGGCGGGACTGTCCTCGCTGGCGTTGCCCGCGCTGGCGTTGGCCGCGCTGGCCGCGGTCGGGGCGGGGGCGCGGGCCGAGGGCACGCAGGGGCTCTTGGAGACGATCCACAAGCACGTCACCCGCACCTCGACCGTCACCGATAACGGCGACCTCAACCCCTATGCGATCGTCGTCGCCCCGGTGTCGGCCGGCAAGATCCAGAAGGACGACGTGCTGGTCGACAATTTCAACAACGTGTCGAACTTGCAGGGCACCGGCACGACGATCGTCGACTACAACCCGTCGACCCACAAGACGACCCTCTTCGCCAAGCTGCCGCAGAGCATGCCGCAATGCCCGGGCGGCGTCGGCATGACGACGGCGATGGCGATGCTGAAAAGCGGCTGGGTCATCGTCGGCAGCACGCCCAGCACCGACGGCACCACCAAGACCAAGGGCACCGGATGCCTCATCGTGTTCGACGCCAACGGCAAGTTCGTCACCGCCTGGACCGGCCCCAACATCAACGGGCCGTGGGGCAACATGGCGGTCGTCGACAACGGCACGACCGCGACATTGTTTGTCAGCATGGCCGGGTTCGAGCTGCCGGCGGCGAATGTCACCGATCCCAAGACCGGGTATCCGGTGACGATACGGAAATCGACCGTGCTGCGCGTCGGCCTGTCGGTTCCGGCGGGCGGGCCGCCGGCGATCACCAGCCAGACAATCATCGCGAGCGGGCTCTCCGCGCGCGCCGACCGCGACGTGTTCATGATCGGCCCGACCGGGCTCGCGCTCGCGCCAAACGGCACGCTCTACGTGTCGGACGCGGTCGAGAACCGCATCGTCGCGATCCCCAACGCGGCGACCCGCGCCGACAGCGCCGGGACCGGCACGCCGGTGACCAAGGACGGGATGCTGCAGCGGCCGCTGGCGCTGGCGCTGACCCCGCAGGGACACCTCCTCGCCTGCAACGCCAAGAACGGGCAGCTCGTCGAGATCGACCCGGCGAGCGGCAAGCAGCTCTACGCCCAATGGATCGACACCAACCAGGCGCAGTCGCCGCCCGGCAACGGCGACCTGTTCGGCATCGCGATGACGCCGGACGGGCAGGGGTTCTATTACGTCGAGGACGACGTGAACTCGTTGGTCGAGGCTATGCGATGAAGATGGGGCGATGAAGGTGGGGCGGTGAAAGGCGGTGCGGTGAGCGGCAAGGCGACCAGGCGCGGGTTTCTCGGCGGCGTCGCCGGGCTGTTCGCCGCGGCCGGGGCGGCCGCGCCGGTTTTGGCGAAGGCGGAGGTCCCCGCTGCCGCTCCGGCCCACGCCGACCGCGAGCCGTTCTGGGGCGCGCATCAGGGCGGGATCGTCACCCCGTCGCAGCGCCACTCCTATTTCGCCGCCTTCGACCTGACCGCCGACAAGCGCGACGAGGTGATCACGCTGCTCAAGGCCTGGACCGCCGCCGCCGCCCGCATGGCCGTGGGGCAGCCGATCACGCCGTTCGAGCAGACCGACCTCGCCTATTCCTACGACACCAGCACGACCACCACGACGACGAGCGCCGCCGAGCCGACGCCGACCAAGACCGAGGCGCCGGACAGCGGCGAGGCATCGGGTCTGTCGCCGCAGCGGCTGACCGTCACGTTCGGGTTCGGCCCGGGCCTCTTCGTCAAGGACGGCAAGGACCGCTACGGGCTCGAAAAATATCGGCCCGAGGCGCTCGCCGACCTGCCGCGTTTTGCCGGCGACCAGCTCGTGCCGGCCGACAGCGACGGCGACCTCTCGGTGCAGGCCTGCGCCGAGGACCCGCAGGTGGCGTTTCACGCGGTGCGACAGTTGGCGCGGCTCGCCGACGGCGTCGCCAAGCTGCGCTGGGCGCAGATCGGCTTCCTGCCGAATTGCGGGCCGAGCGAGACGCCGCGCAATTTGATGGGCTTTCGCGACGGCACCAACAACCCCAAGCAGGCCGACCCCAATGCGATGGACGAGGTCGTCTGGGTCGGGACGGAGGGGCCGGATTGGATGCAGGGCGGCAGCTATCTCGTCGCCCGCCGCATCCGCATCGCGCTTGAGCATTGGGACAAGATGAACACCGCGTTCCAGGAGCAGACGGTCGGCCGCCATAAAGGCACCGGCGCGCCGCTGGGGATGAAAACCGAGGCCGACGACCTCGACCTCGCCGCCAACGACAAGGACGGCAACCCGGTGATCCCGCAAAACTCGCATGTGCGGCTCGCCGCCGCCGCGAGCAACGGTGGCGCCCGCATCCTGCGCCGGCCCTATTCCTACAATAACGGCGCCGATTTCACCGCCGAGCGCTGGCCGCCCTGGCGCCAGGGCATCGAGTACGACGCCGGCCTGTTCTTCCTCGCCTACCAGCGCGACCCGCGCACCGGCTTCGCCAAGATCTTCGAGAACATGGCCAAGCTCGACATGATGAACCAGTTCGTCACCCACGTCGCCGGCGGGCTCTACGCGGTGCCGGCCGGGGCGCGCGAGGGGGAATATATCGGGCAGAAGCTGTTCGCGCGGGGGTGAGTCGTCTCTCTAGGCGATGATGCACTAAACGTCGCCATCCCGGCGCAGGCACCTATCCGCCGCATGAGAAGTGGAACGGTGGTCCCACGAGCTGATGACCCTATGGTGGTACCGGATCGTCCCCTACCGGTCCTACGTGAAAGGCTGGAGCATCAGCCCGAGCCACTTCCTCGGCAACAATCTGGCGCGGGTGTGGCTCGATAAATAGCGGCATTGCGAGCCGCTCAAGGCGTCGTGACCGCGAGTTCGGGGAAAGCCTCGAAGTCGGCGGTATTAAATGTGTAGATGCGCTGGATGCCGTTGGCCTGCATGGCCGCGACGATTTGCAGATCAAACACGTCACCGCCCGTTACTGGACGACGGCGGAGCAGGTTCAGTACGTCGTCAACCGTATGCGCCGGCACGGGGAGCACGTGGAGAAACGCCAGCAGACCGGATACTGCGTTCACGGCGTCGACCGCGGTGCGTGGTTTGAGAACCCGCCGCGGGTTGGTCACGATCGAATAAAACTCGCAGAGAATTTGCGAGGTCACATACAGGGTAGTGGACGCCTCCCGCGCGGCGTCGAGCAGGGCGCGCGCCGCCGCGTGCTGCGGCGCGTCTGCATCGAGCGCGTAGACCAGGACGTTCGTATCGACGAACCCCGGTTCAACCGGCATCGTCGTAGATATCGCGCCGGTGCAGGGCGCCGGCGCCGCCGAGATGCCAGACCGGCAATTCCGGCTTCGTCCGGGCCGGCCGGATCAGCGCAGCGCATTCGTCGACGAGGCGCGCCAGCAAAGTGTCGACAGAAATTCCCTGCCGCCTGGCCTCAGCCGCTAGCCGGGCTTCGGTATCGCGTGAAATCTCGATGCTCATAAGACCACGATCTCCATTTGTTATATGTATAATAGCGCATTACAGAGACAAGAGGAAATCGAGCTGACCGATGCGCGGCTCCGCCCTATTGCGCGGCATCGCCAGCCGCGCGCCGCGAAACGCTTCCGGTCACTCGCCCTATTGGCATACAACATCCGGCAGCACGGCTGCGACGAGCGCGGCGGCCGCAACATTGGAGGAGACTGCCATGCCGTTCTATCAAAAGGGCGATGTTCGCATCCGTTACGAGGAGGCCGGCGCCGGGTTTCCGCTGCTGGTCACGCCGGGCGGCGGGCTCAATTCGCGGGTCAGCAATTGGCCGAACGCGGTCATCAACGCGATGGAAGAATTCAAGAGCGACTTTCGCTGCATCACGATGGACCAGCGCAACGCCAATGGCGGCGAGTCCACCGGGCCGGTGCCCACCGACAAGGCGTGGGACGCGTTCGCCGATGATCAGCTCGGGCTGATGGACCATCTCGGCATCAACCAGTTCTTCTACATGGGGTACTGCATCGGCGGCTGCTTCGCAGGGAAGCTGTTGCAGCGCGCGCCCGAGCGGGTCGTGGCGGCGGTGTTCTGCCAGTCTGTCGGTGACCGGCCGGAAGACCCCGGCGTCATGATCCGGCACAGCCAGGATAACTGGGTCCCGGATTTCCGCGCCCGGCGGCCCGAGGTGTCGGCCGAGACGATCGAGAAGTATTTCGACAGCCTGTGGCGCGCGCAGCCGGACTTTCTCTACAGCGTGCCGCGCGACTTCATCGCGAATTGCCCGACGCCGATCCTCGTGCTTCCCGACGACACCGCGTCACACCCGCTGCAGACCTCGATCGACGTGGCGTCGCTGGCGCCGAATTCGGACATCACCGTTTTTCCGTGGCGCGCGCCGGAGGAACTGCGGCAGCGCACCATCGGCAAGGTGCGCAGCTTTCTGAAGTCGCACGTGCCGATGCGCGCCGCCGCGCAGTAGTCGAAGGGACAAAGAGTCATGCCGTTTTATGAAAAAGGCCAGGTTCGCATCCATTACGAAGAGGCCGGTTCCGGGTTTCCGGTGCTGGTCGTCCCCGGGGGCGGGCTCAACTCGACGGTCGCGGGGCTCGCGAGCCACCCGTTCAACCCGTTCGACGAGTTCAAGAACGAGTTTCGCGTGATCTCGGCGGATCTGCGCAACGCCAAGGGCGGCCAGTCGACCGGGCCGCTTGACGCGGATCGCCCGTGGGATTCCCATACCGACGACCAGCTCGGGCTGATGGACCATCTCGGGTGCCGGCAATTCATGGCGCTCGGGTTCTGCATCGGCGGGCCGTTTATCTGGAACATGCTGAAGCGGGCCGGCGACCGGGTCGTCGCGGCCGTGCCGGCACAGCCCAGCGGCTACCGCCCGGAGATGCCCGGCCTCTCCTACACCAACAACATGAAGGGCTGGGGCCCGGAATTGTGCGAGCGTCGCCCCGACATCACGATGGCGACGGTCGATAAGTTCCTGACCAACATGTACACTGGCGAGCGCGCCGATTTTGTCTACACCGTGTCGCGGGATTTCGTGCGGAATTGCCGGACGCCGATCCTCGTGCTGCCCGACGACGTGCCGCCGCATCCCTACGCGGTGGCGATGGAGTGCGTGCATCTCGCGCCTAACGCGCAGGTCAGCCTTTACCCGTGGAAGGACACGCCGGACAAGATCCCGCTGGCCGTCCGCCATATCCGGACGTTCCTGCGCGCCCATCAGCCCGCGGCGGCCTCTGTATCGATGGCCGCCAAGTAGCGCCGCCGACGCTCAGACGCCCTCGATCTCCTCGCGCCGAACCTCGAGGGTCAGCCATTCGTCCTCGGCCGCGGTCAGCTCGTCATGTGCGGCGGCGAGCGCCGCGGTCTTGGCGGCAAACCGGTCCGCGGCGCGGGCGTAGAGGCCGGGATCGGCCAGTTCGCTGTTGAGCGTGTCCACCCGGGCCTGCAAAGACGCGATGCGGGTCGGCAGCGTCTGCAAGGCGCGCTGCTCGTTGAAGCTCATCCGGCGCGGGCGCGACGCCGCCGGTGTCGCGGGTCGCGCCGCCGGTCGGGGCGAGCTGGCCGCCGGCGCGGCGGCGGACGCTTCCGGGCGCTGGGCCAGCATGTCGGTGTAGCCGCCGGCATATTCGACCCACCTTCCTTTGCCTTCGCTCGCGATGACCGAAGTCACGACGCGGTCGAGGAAGTCGCGGTCGTGGCTGACCAGCAGCACCGTGCCGGGATACTCGGCCAGCCGCTCTTGCAGCAGGTCGAGCGTCTCCATGTCGAGGTCGTTGGTCGGTTCGTCGAGAACGAGCAGGTTGGACGGCCGGGCGAAGGCTCGCGCGAGGATCAGCCGGGCACGCTCGCCGCCCGAGAGGGTGCCGACCGGCGTGCGCGCCTGCTCGGGACGGAACAGGAAATCCTTCATGTAGCCGACGACGTGGCGGGGCTGGCCGGCGACGCTGACGGTGTCGCCGGCGCCGCCCGTCAGCGCCGCCGCCAGGCTCTCTTCCGGGTCGAGCGTCTCGCGCCGCTGGTCCAGCACCATCGCGGCGAGGTTGGTGCCGAGCTTTACCTCGCCGCCATCGGGCGGTAGTGCCCCGATCAGCATGTTGAGCAGGGTCGTCTTGCCGGCGCCGTTCGGGCCGACGACGCCGACCCGGTCGCCGCGCATGATCCGGGTCGAGAAGTCGCGCACGATGGGCCGGCCGCCGTACGATTTCGAGATACGGGTCGCCTCCGCCACCAGCCTCCCCGACCGGTCGGCCTGCGCCGCTTCGAGCCGCACCGAGCCGGCTGCGTGCTGGTGCTCCTTTCGCTGGCGCCGCAGCGTGTGCAGATCGGCGAGCCGGCGCTGGTTCCGCGTGCGCCGGGCCGTGACGCCGTAGCGGAGCCAATCCTCCTCCATCGCGATCTTGCGGCCGAGCTTGTGCTGCTCGCGGTCTTCCTGGTCGAGGACCGTGTCGCGCCACGCCTCGAACCCGGCAAACCCCTCGTCGAGGGTGCGGGTGATGCCGCGGTCGAGCCAGACCGTGGTTCGCGAGAGCCGGTCAAGCAGCCGCCGGTCATGGCTGATCAGCACGATCCCGGCGCGCATCGAGGTCAGCTCCTGCTCCAGCCACTCGATGCCCGGCAGGTCGAGGTGGTTGGTCGGCTCGTCGAGCAGCAGGATATCGGGCAGCGGCGCCAGCGACCGGGCGAGCGCGGCGCGGCGGGCCTCGCCGCCGGAGAGGGCGGCCGGGTCTTCGGTGCCGCTGAGACCCAGCGCCTTCAGCAGATACAGCGCCCGGTGCTGATCGGTGGCCTCGCTGCCGAACCCCGCTTCGACATAGGCGAGGGTCGTGGCGAACCCGCTCAAATCCGGCTCTTGCGGCAGGTAGCTGGCCCGCGTGCCGGGCTGGACAAAGCGCTCGCCTGAATCGGGATCGACGAGACCGGCCGCGATCCGCAGCAGCGTCGACTTGCCGGAGCCGTTGCGCCCGACGAGGCAGATCCGGTCCCCGTCGGCGACGGTGAGGCTCGCGCCGGACAAGAGCGGCATCGCCGAGAATGTCAGGCTGGCATCCCGCAGCAACAGCAAAGGCGATGGCATCGTCCTAGAGACTGGCCCCTCAGTGCCGCGCGTCGCGGATCGCGCGCCAGACCCGTTCGGGTGTGGCGGGCATGTCAATATGCGCGACCCCGTATTCCGACAAGGCGTCGACCAGCGCGTTCATTACCGAGGGCAGCGCCCCGGCGCAGCCGGCCTCGCCGCAGCCCTTGGCGCCGAGCGGGTTGGTGGTCGCCGGCACCGAATGGAATTCGTGGACGAAGAACGGCGCGTCGTCGGCGCGGGGCATCGCGTAATCCATGAACGACCCGGTCAGGAGCTGCCCGTCATCGTCGTAGACCGTGCTTTCACGCAGTGCCTGGCCGATCCCCTGGACGATCCCGCCATGCGCCTGGCCATCGACCAGCAGCGGGTTGATGACGACGCCGAAATCGTTGACGAAGGTGTATTTGACGACGTCGACCTCGCCGGTCAGCGGGTCGACCTCGACCTCGGCGATATGGCAGCCGTTGGGGAACGCGGAGGGCGGGCCGTCGTAGATGTCGGCCACGTCGAGGGTCTGCGGCAGCTCCTCGGGCAGGTCGAGGCCGGTATTGATATTGGCGGCGAGCTCCATCAGGCCGACAGAACGGTCGGTGCCGCCGATGACGAAGCGGCCGGCGCGGAATTCAATGTCGGCCGCGGCCGCCTCCAGCACATGCGCCGCGATCTGCTTGCCGCGCTCGATGACCTTGTCGGCGGCGCCGACGATCGCGTTGCCGCTGACGATCATCGATTTCGAGCCGCCGGTGCCGCCGCCGGCGATCAACTCGTCGCTGTCGCCCTGCAACAGGCGGATGCGCCGAAACGGGATACCCAGCCGGGCGGCAAGCACCTGGGCAAAGGGCGACCAGTGCCCTTGCCCGTAATCGAGCGTGCCGGTGATGATCGTCACGTCGCCGTTGGGCTCAAAGCGGATGCCGCCCATCTCGCGTCCCGGCGGGCCGGTCAGTTCGAGGTAGTCGCTGATGCCGCGGCCGCGCAGCTTGCCGCGCGAGGCGCTGTCCGCCTTGCGCTTCGGGAAGTCGTTCCAATCCGCCAGCGTCACCGCCTGGTCGAACAGATTGGTGAAGTCGCCGCTGTCATAGGTCGTGCCGTTCGGGCTCTTATACGGCATCGCCTCGGGCGGGATGTGGTTGCGGCGGCGCAATTCGAGCTGGTCGATCCCCATCTCGCGCGCCGCGGCGTCGACCAGCCGCTCCATGTAGTAATTGGCCTCGGGGCGACCCGCGCCGCGATAGGCGCCGACCGGCGTCGTATTGGTGAACACGCATTTGGTGTTCACCTCGATCAGCGGCGTCTTGTAGACGCCGAGCGTGTTGCGCTGGGCGTTGCGGGTCGAGGGGCCGGGCGCGCCGTAGGTGGCGCCGAGATTGCCGTGGCCGGTCAGCCGCACCGCGAGAAAATTACCCTCTCCGTCGAGCGCCAGTTCCGCGTTCATGTCGTGGTCGCGGCCATGCGTGTCGGAGACGAAGCTGCCCGAACGCTCGTCGGTCCATTTGACCGGCCGCCCGAGCATCCGGGCGCCGTGCATGATGCAGAAATATTCCGGCATGTTCGGCTGCTTCATGCCGAACGAGCCGCCGACCCGGTCGGTCACGACCCGGAGCTTGTCGCGCCCGACGCCCATCACCTGCGCGATGTAGTTGCGGAACCCGAACACGCCCTGGCAGCCGACATGGAGCGTCCAGTGCTCCTGCCCGGCATCGTATTCGGCGAGCGCCGCGCGCGGCTCCATCGGGTTGACGACGACCCGGTTGTTGCGCAGCCGCAGCCGCGTGACGTGCGCGGCGGCGGCAAAGGCCGCATCGACCTGGCCGCTGTCGCCGAAATGGAAATCGAGCCCGACATTGCCGGGAACGTCGTCGTAAAGCAGCGGCGCGTCGGAGCCGTCGGCTTCGGCCGGCTCGGTGACCGCCGGCAGCGGGTCGATGTCGATCACCACCGCCTCGGCCCCGTCCTTGGCGGCGGCGATGCTCTCGGCGATGACGCAGGCGACCGCCTCGCCGACATGCCGCACCTTGTCGGTCGACAGGATGTGGCGGACCGGTTGCAGCATCGGCGTGCCGTCGCGGTTGTTCATCACCTGCCGCGCCGGCATCGGGATGATGCCGCCGGCCGCGAGGTCGGCGGCGGTATAGACCGCGAGGACACCCGGCACGGCCCGGGCCTCCTCGGTGTCGATGCCGCGGATCACCCCATGCGCGTAAGGGCTGCGCACCATGACGGCGTAAGCCTGGCCGGGCCGGCTGAAATCGTCGGAATAATGGCCCTCGCCGCGGACCAGCACCGGGTCTTCCGCCCGCGGCACCGGCTGCCCGATGGCAAACCGGTCTTCGTCCAGATCGATCGCGGTCAGTTCGTTCATCGCTGCAACTCGCTTTGTCTTTGTTGTTTACAGGCGGACCGAAGCCATCGCGGCGGGACGCGGTCCGACATCGGCGACGGCGAGCGGGGTCAACGCCTCGCTGTCGCCGTCGATGCGGTAGGAGGCGAGCCGACCGGTCGCGGTGCCGCCGGCGAAGAGGAACCTGCCCTCGGGATCGAGACAAAACGCGCTCGGCACCGCCTCGGTTCCCGCATGCCCGGCGGGCACAAGATGCCCGGTGTCCGGCGCGACGCGGAACCCGGCGATGCTGTTATGGCCGCGATTGCCGACATAGAGGAACCGCCCGGATGGCGTCAGGTGGATTTGCGAGCAGGTGTTGCGCGCGTCGAACCCCGCCGGCCGGGTCGAGATCGTTTGCAAGGGCGCCAGTGTGCCGTTGCCCGGATTGACGCGATACGAGCTGACGCTACAGCCCTGCTCGTTCGAGAAATAGACGAGGTCGAGGCTGGGGTGGAAGCAGAAGTGGCGCGGCCCGACGAGGTCCGCCTGCGCGACCCGCGGCGGCGCGTTGGGCGCGAGGGTGCCGCTCTCGGCGTCGAACCGGAACTGCATGATCGTGTTGGGGCCGGGGATGTTCTTCGGCGGTTCGAGGACATTGTCCTGCACGCGGGCGATGTGCGGCACATAGGCGAAGCGGTTGGAGCGGTCGGTCGCGATCGCGTGTGCGCCGGTCGCCGTCGGCAGCCACTCCTGCGACGCCGCGCCGACCGTGCCGTCGCCGGCGATCCGGTACACCGCCGTCCCGCCGCCCTGGTAATACGCGACCAGCATGAACCGGCCGGTCCGGTCGGGCGCGAGGAAGGTCGGGGCGTGCGGCTGCGCGGCCGTCCCCGCGGTGGTCAGCGCGCCGGTGTTCGGGTCGATGCGAAAGGTGGTGATAGCCGGGCCGCCGCGCCCGCCGACATACAGCATCCGGCGATCGGCGCTCACCGCCATGACCGACGGCCCGCCCTCCGCGTCCACCTCGCCCTGTTTGCTCAGCTTGCCGGCATCGTCGATCGAGAAGACCGCGATCTTGTCCGCGTCCTGCAATCCGACATAAAGCACGCTCGGCATCGAACTTCTCCCGACGGTTCCCCCGGCAGCTTACAGTGCCATCCGCTCAGGGCGAAACGGTCGGGATATCAAAATCGTCATCCCGGCGAACGCCGGCACCGATTTATCTGCACGATAAGCCATACCTGCTCTCTAGGCCGGTATTATCAAGCAGGATCATCTGATACGATGATAGAGAAATTGGGCCGAGACCACGTGGAAGTTGTGTTACGCTAGTCCCCAACGAACGATAGATTGAAGATGGGTCGCCGCGGTCTCGGGCGAGCGGTTATGGGGAAGCGAGCGTGCCATCATACCACCCGGACTTGCCCGCCGGCTGTCCTCCGACTGCGGCGATCTCCATGACCGGCATGCTCTATCGGCGGTCTAAGAAACCACCAAATTCGATAACGAATGCAGACTTCTACTCGTCTCGGGAACTGGGCGACAAGGCGGCGGATGCGCCTTGCCAGAGGTGGGGTACCTCCGTTTGGACAAACATGGCTGACGTTACCTTAGATTTAGAGAATTTCCCGTATCTGCAAAAATATCGCATTGTATCTTTTGCGGTAACTCCAGGGTTGGGGGTAATACGACATACCCCCAGCAATGAACGACCAAACCATCATACCTTTTGGCGTGACTATGGCACCGATTTCTCGAAGATATGCAAAATAGTGCATAGCCCTGTCGCGGCGGAGGTACGGGATGCCGTTTGATTGGGAACCACAAATACGAGAGGATGAAGCGACCGCCTTCAAAGTATTGCGCCCAAAGGAAATGTTGTATGAATTGGATAACGAGCCGTTGTTGTTCGTAACAACAACGGCTCAGGGGCTAAATGTGTTGTGTTACAAAACTGATAATGATGATATTTATTCGCAATACATTGTGTCTCCCACCAATGACTCGATCATCAATAGACTAATCAAGGGGAATATATCGTTGCGGTCGGCCATCTTCCAGCCATGGCTGTGGGTAGCGGAGGTGGCCAACAGCGACTTTAGTGTTCGAGTGACGTGGACGCTGAGCCCCGATAGTCTACCAGAAGCCGTCCTTCCAAAAACTGGTCGAAGTTTATATAGTTCTGGAAGCATCATTCTGGAAAAAACGGTCGTAAGAGAAAAGGAGGCGTACCTATCGGTCAAATTTAGAGGCGGAGATATAAAAAATGGGACAATTCCTTTTGGGGTTATAAAAAACTCATTAGACGAAGTTTATCGCTCTGTTTGGGGAATATTTTCCTCGGGGATAAAGAAAGCAACGCATAACGTAAATGAGTCTATTTTGCGTCGTATTGTCAACATACCGACCTACGAGATGGCTCACGCCAGTTTGTTGATCGAGATAGAGAGGCCGGAAATCGATTTGTCCGTTATAAGAAGTAATAATATACCGGATATTAACGTGGAACACGCATTATTGAATGTAGATGCTGCGCATAAAGATTTTTTAGATTCAACACAAATTATCCGGAAAACACTTCAAGATGGAGAAATTACGGAGGGTCTGGCTGAAAACAATTTTGATGCTATCGAGGCTGTGGCGCCCATAGTGCCACGGCAGAATTCTTTTTTTGAGGCCATCGAAATAAATGGGCGTCATCCGGATCGGGTAATGCGGCCGTTGATTATCAACGTAGCGCAAGGTAACGCCATTAGAGAAGTATACGAGAACGCCAAATTGTCGTTGAGGACAATTGAGGGTGAGATATTTTTGGTGAACTCACATAGCTATCAATTCACTATAGCGGCGGGAGCGAAAAACGTAACGTGTGTCGCTACAACCGATGAACAGAGAGCCAGAATCTCTACATTGCAAAGTGGCGATCGGGCCGTCGTACGCGGATATCTGACTCACCGGGTGCAGCGCGATCTAATGCAGATACAAACGCTCATGGTTAATGGATTGACAACCGCGTAGCGCTCAATCTACCAAAACATGAACTGGCCCGCCCTATTGCCAGCTGCGCATCCCCGTTCTTGCGCTGTACGCGGAAGACAAGCCTGACCCGCTTTACCACCAGGGCGCTCTAATTGGCCGCAAACCGCTGTGCGTCGGCGGGCGCGCCCAGACGGAAGCCCTCGTAACCCCTGGCGGCGACCTCGTCGCATTTTTTCTTGTAGGCGGTGATGCCGCCGACATAGGGCATGAACACGCGGGGTTTGCCGGGGATGTTGGCGCCGACATACCACGAGTTGGCCAAGGGATAGAGGGTGCGGTCGGCCACTTCGTTGTTGTGCCGGACCCAGGCTTCCTCGGCCTCCTCTTCCGCCTCGATGCGGGTCAGGCCGCGGTCGCGCAGATGCCGGATGCAATCGGCGATCCAGTCGACGTGCTGCTCGCACGCGAGGATCATCTGGCTTTTGACGCCGGGGCTTTGCGGGCCGGTGATCATGAACAGATTGGGGAAGCCGGCGATCATGATCCCGAGATAGGTGCTCGGGCCGTCCTGCCACTTCGCCTGGATCGACAGCCCGGCATCCGTGTGGATGCCGATCTCCTTCATCGCCCCGGTCATCGCGTCGAACCCGGTCGCGAAGACGATCGCGTCGAGCGGGTACTCGGCATCCTCCGTGCGCAACCCGGTCGGGGTGATCTCCCGGATCGGCTTGCTCCGGATATCGACCAGGGTGACGTTGTCCCGGTTGTAGGTCTCGTAATAATCGGTGTCGAGGATCAGCCGCTTGGTGCCGATCGGATGATCGTTGGGGCACAGCAATTCGGCGGTCTTGGGATCCTTGACCGTGCCGCGGATTTTGCGGCGGACAAATTCCGACGCGGTCTCGTTCGCCTCCTTGCTGAGCAGCAGGTCGTTGTAGGAATAGAGAAAGCTGATGCTGCCGCCTTCGGCCCATTTCGCCTCGTAGGCGCCGAGCCGCTCCGCTTCGGCCGCCTCGAGCGCCGACTTTTCCGGCGGCGGATATCCGGCGATCCCGAACGGCGTGTCGTAGGCGGCGCGGCGGCGCTCCGGGTACTCGGCCTTGTGCGCGCGCTCCTTGTCGGGAGGCATCGGCACGTTGCGCGCGGGCAGGGTGAAATTGGCCGTCCGCTGAAACACGTAAAGCTGCTTGGCCTGCTTGGCGATGAGGGGGATCGACTGGACGCCGGACGAGCCCGTCCCGACGACCCCCACCCGCAAACCGGTAAAATCGACCCCTTCATGCGGCCACAGGCCGGTGTGGTACCAGTTGCCCTTGAAGCTCTCCAACCCGGCGATGTCGGGCTTGCGCGGCGTCGAGAGATTGCCCGTCGCCATGATGCAATAGCGCGCGGTGACGGTCTTGCCGGTGTCGGTCTTTACCGTCCAGGTGCTGGTCGGGCCGTCGAACACCGCCTCCTTGACCCGGGTGTTGAACTCGATGTCGCGCCGCAAATCGAAGCGGTCGGCGACGTGGTTGATGTAGCGCAGGATCTCGGGTTGCGTGCCGTAGCGCTCGGGCCAGTGCCATTCCTGTTGCAGCTCGTCGGAGAAGGAATACGAGTATTCCAGGCTTTCGACATCGCAGCGGCACCCCGGATAGCGGTTCCAGTACCAGGTGCCGCCGACCCCGTCGCCGGCCTCGAAGGCGCGCACGCGGAGGCCGAGCTTGCGCAGGCGGTGGATCGCGTAGAGACCGCCGACGCCGGCGCCGACGATGATCGCGTCAAATCTGCCGTTTGCCGACATTCCGGGTCTCCCTACTCCGCCGCGTCGCGGATTTTGGCGGCCGGTTGCGCCTTGAGGACCGGCAGCACTTCCTTGGCAAAGAGCCGCATCCCGCGCTCGCACACCTCGTAAGGCGTGCCGCCGAAGCGGAAGGCGACGTTGAGTTCGAACTCGCCGAGCAGTTCCCGCCGCTCTTCGAGCCCGCGCAGGATTTTGTCGGGGGTGCCCCAGCTCGCGGCCTTCATAAACCCGTCGACCGCCCCGCTGAGCCCGCC
>DATAUV010000125.1:0-4448 GCA_036268075.1 Allostellaceae bacterium
TCGGCGAACTCGAAGCCGCTATTCAAGACTACCTCGATCACCACAATGCCGATCCAAAACCCTTCGTCTGGACTGCCGCAGCCGCCGATATCCTCGGAAAAGTCGCCCGAGGGCGACAAGCGTTAGAGTCACAACACTAGCACCCGCGCCTAGAAGTGGCGATAGCCGGCACGGGCGATTGCGACCTCTTGCCCGGCCGCGTCGATGAGCTTGACCCCGGTCCCCGCCGAGATCGCGCCGATCGCCGTCACCGGCACCCCCGCCTCGGCCGCGACGCGGCGGATCGCCGCCTCGGCCTCGGGAGGCGCCGCGAACAGCAGCTCGTAATCGTCGCCCGCCGTCGCGGCGTCGACGCGCAGGCCGGATCCGCCGACCGCCAGCGCCGCCTCCGACAACGGCAGCGCCGCCGCCTCGACCGTCGCCGCCACCCCCGACACCTCGCAGATATGGCCAAGATCGGCGAGCAGCCCGTCGGACACGTCGAGCATCGCATGGGCCAAGCCGACCAGCCGCGGCCCGAGCGTCGTGCGCGGCTGGGGAAGCTGGAACCGGGCAGCCAGCGCCTGGCGATGCGCCTCCGCGAGCCCCGCGTGCCCACCCTTCAGCACGGCAAGGCCCAGCCCAGCATCGCCGATCGTGCCCGATACCCATACGAGGTCGCCCGGTTTTGCGCCGCCGCGGCGGATTTCCCTGCCCTCGGCGACATCGCCGATCGCGGTCAGTGAAAACGTCGCCGGCCCGCTTGTCGCGACCGAGTCGCCGCCGAGCAGATCGACCCCGAAGATGCGCTGGTCCTCGCCGAGGCCCGCGGCGAACCGCCCGACCCACTCGTCGCCGAGCGATGCCGGCAGTGCGCTCGTCAACAGGTAATGCAGCGGCCGCGCCCCCATCGCGGCGAGATCGGAGAGGTTGGTGCGGAGCAATTTGCGCGCGACGAGGTCTGGTGGGTCGTCGGGGAGGAAATGCACCCCCGCGACCATCGCGTCGACCGTGACGACGAGCCGCCGCCCGGCCTCGCAGCCGACCAGCGCCGCATCGTCCTTGAGCCCGAGCCCGCCCGGCCCGGCCAGCGGCGCGAAATACCGGCCGATGCGGCCGAACTCGCCGAGGGCCACGCCTCAGATCTCGGCCGGGCGCAGCGTGCGGGCGAGGTGGTCGAGCACGCCGTTGGCCAGCCCCGGCTGGCGCCCTTCGAAAAAGGCGTGGGCGATGCCGACATACTCGCTCATCGTCACCCGCGGCGGGATGTCCAGGCGGTGGACGATCTCGAACGCGCCGGCTTCCAGCAGCAGGCGCAGGATCGTTTCCAGCCGGGCCAGCGGCCATTCCTCGCTGAGCGAGGCGGCGATGGCCTCGTCGAGCCGGTCGCGGTCGCGGGCAACGCCGCGCACGATCTCGGCGAACAGCGCCGGGTCGGCCTCGCCGTAATCGTCGCCGTCGATCTCTCGCCCGAACCGGTGGCTCGCGAATTCGCGCACCACCCCCTCGGCGCCGAGGCCGGGGTTTAATTCGAGCTGGTACAGCGCCTGGACCGCCGCCAGCCGTGCCGCCCGCCGCCGTCTGCCGCTGCCCTGGCTCAACGAGCACCTTTCACAAAGCGGCGCTTGAGCGCGACCATCGTCAGGCACGCCTTGACCGCCTTGCCGCCCATGTCGCGGCCCTCCGGCGAGCTGCGCGCCAGCGCCTGCGCCTCGTTTTCGCAAGTAGCGATGCCGAATCCCACCGCCAGCCCATCGCGCGCCGCGAGATCCTGCAACCCACGCGTGCTCTCGTTGCAGACATGGTCGTAGTGGCTGGTCTCGCCGCGGATCACGCAGCCGAGCGCGACATACCCGTCGAACTCTGCGGATTGCGAGGCGAACTTGATCGCGCCGGGCAGTTCGAACGCGCCGGGCACGGCGACCGCCTCGAACGTCGCCCCGGCCTCGGCCAGCGCGCGCTCGGCGCCTTGCCGCAGCAGCGTGCTGATATGCGTGTAGTACCGCGCCTCGACCAACAGGATATGCGGGGCTGCGTTCATGTTCTGGCCTCGAGTAGCCGCGCGACGTAGCGCGCGATCGGGTCGATTTCGAAATTGAGAAGCTGCCCCGGCTGCGCCTCGCCGAGGGTCGTATGCGCGAGGGTGTAGGGAATGATGTTGACGCCGAACTCGCGGCCGGAAATCTCGTTGACGGTCAGGCTGATGCCGTCGAGCGCGACCGAGCCCTTGCCGGCGACGAGCGCGGCGAACTCGGCCGGGGCGCGGATCGTGAACCGCACCGACTCGGCGTCCGACCGGCGCGACACGATCTCGGCGACCCCGTCGACATGGCCCGAGACGATATGCCCGCCAAACTCGTCGCCGAGCTTGAGCGAGCGTTCGAGGTTGACCGCCGTGCCCTCGCGCCATGCGCCGAGCGTCGCGCACGACAGCGTCTCGCCGGAGGCCTGCACCCGGAACGCCCCCTCTTCGAGCGAGACCACGGTCAGGCAGCAGCCGGAACAGCAGATCGACGCGCCCAATTCGATCGAGGCGATGTCGTAGGCGGTCGCGATCGTCAATTCGAGCCCGTCGCCCCGCACGGCGCGGCGCACCCGCCCCAGGTCGGTGATGATGCCGGTGAACATGCCGCTAGGCTAGGAGCCTCGCCGTCCTCAAGCAAGAGGGGCGCAGGCAAGAGCGGGCGCCGAAACATCCGGCGCGGCGTTAGCCCCGGTAACTGTCTCATCATGAATGGAGGCCGCCATGAGACATAATCTCGGCCGTGCGCTCGCGGCGCTGATCCTCATCGCCACGCCAAGCCTGGCCCTCGCCCAGGCCGGCTCGACCCTGGCCGACCCGCCCGTCCCCTGCTCCGCCTTCGCCCGCAGCGTCGGCGGCGGCTGGACCGTGACGGCGCCGGCGATGCTCGATTTCAACGGGATGCTGGTCAGCTTTACGGTCGGGACCCACCTCGCCCCCGGCTCGTCGCAGCACGGCGTCGCGATCCCGGTCATCCTCGACCGCGAATGCGGCAACCGGCCGACGCATCTGTTCAGGCCGTAATTCCGTCAACGTAGGATGGGCTGAGCGCAGCGAAGCCCATCAAGAAAGTTAGGTTCACCACAGAGGCACAGAGAAAAAGATTTGACGCGGAGGACGCAGAGGTTTCGCAGAGGACGCGGAGCGGCAATAATCCCTCAGTGACCTCCGCGTTTCCTCCGCGATCTAGCGCGACAAAGACTTTTTCCTCTGTGTCCTCTGTGGTAAATCCTTGGGGTAAATCCTTGGGGTAAATCCTTATTGATGGGCTTCGCGTTGCTCAGCCCATCCTACGAAAGGTCGCGACCACATCGCCGCCCGCAACCTCGCTCGACATCAGCTCGAAGCGGGCGGCGTCGGCGAGGTGCTGGAGCCCGAGACCGGCGATCGCCGGGATGCCGTCGCCGCCGATCGCCATCGGTGCGTGCATCCAGACCATGCGGTCGACCAGCCCCGCGCGCAGCAGCGAGGCGGCGAGGCGGCCGCCGCCTTCGACGAGGATGCGGGTCAGGCCGCGCGCGCCGAGGATTTGCAGTGTCGCGGCGAGGTCGTCCGGCGCGGTGAGCACCTCGACCCCGCGGGCGCGAAGCTCGGGCGCGTCGTCGGCGAGGGTCAGAACCCAGCACGGCGGCGTGAGGGCCTTTGCCGTCGGCGGCAGGCGCAGATGCCGGTCGAGCACCACGCGCAGCGGCGACCGGCCTCCCAGCCCGGGCAGGCGGCAGGTCAGTTCCGGGTCGTCGGCGATCACCGTGCCGGTGCCGACGAGGATCGCGTCGTGGCCGGCGCGCAGCGCGTGAGTACGCTCGCGAGCCGCTGGGCCGGTGATCCAGCGG
Organism: Allostellaceae bacterium; assembly: GCA_036268075.1. GTDB lineage: Bacteria > Pseudomonadota > Alphaproteobacteria > ATCC43930 > CGMCC-115725 > DATARH01. The sequence goes on from DATAUV010000125.1 coordinate 3,835, forward strand.
CTTTCGCCGCTCGCCGTCGCGATGCGCCCGTCGAGCGAGGCGGCGAGCTTCAGCGTCACCAACGGCCTGCCGGTGCCCACGCGCTGCAAAAAGCCGGCGTTGATTTCGGTCGCCTCGGCGGCGCACAGCCCTTCCTCGACCGCGATCCCGGCCTCGCGCAGCAGCCGGAACCCGTTGCCGGCAACATCCGGAAATGGGTCCCAGACCGCCGCGACGACCCGCGCCACGCCGGCGGCAATCAGCGACTGTGCGCAAGGCGGGCCGCGTCCCTCGTGGCAACAAGGTTCGAGCGTGATGTAAGCCGTGGCGCCCTTTGCCGCCGCGCCGGCCCTGGCCAGCGCCTCGGCCTCGGCATGAGGCCGCCCGCCGGGCTGGGTCCAGCCGCGGCCGACGACACATCCCTCGTTGACGATGATGCAGCCGACCGCCGGGTTCGGCCAGGTAGCGCCGAGGCCGCGCCGCGCCAACGCCAGCGCGGCGCGCATGGCGGCCAGATCGTTCAGCAATCGCCGTCCGCGGCGATCCGATCGACCAGCTCGCCGAAATCCTTGGCCTCGCGGAAGTTGCGGTAGACCGAGGCGAAGCGGATGTAGGCCACCTGATCGAGCGAGGCC
>DATAUV010000126.1:0-27012 GCA_036268075.1 Allostellaceae bacterium
GCGGTAGTTCTCGACCAGGATGTCCGACGTCGCGACGAGCCGGCGCAGGATCTCCTTGCCCTTGTCGTGCTGGAGATCGATGACGAGGCTTTTCTTGTTGCGGTTGATGCCGAGGAAATAGTGGCTTTCGCCATCGACAAAGGGCGGAAAGCGCCGGGTCTCGTCGCCGGTGCCGGGCGGCTCGATCTTCAAGACCTCGGCGCCGAGATCGCCAAGATTCTGCGTCGCGAACGGCCCGGCCAAGACGCGCGTCAGGTCGATGACCCGCACGCCGGCGAGGGGGCCGGCCCAGGTTGCTGCATCAGCGTGGTGCGTCCTTCGGGACGCGCCCTCGGGGCGCTCCTCAGGGTGAGGGTTGGTATCAGACGGCATCAACTATATTCCCCATCCTGAGGTGCTCCGCGCCGCGGAGCCTCGAAGGACGCACAGCGCTGATCGACCTATTTGGCCGCTGTCACCATGATCTCGACCAGCACCTCGGGGCGGGCCATGTCGGCGCGGACGCAGGCGCGGCAGGGCGGGTTGGCGGGGTCGACCCACTCGTTCCACACCGCGTTCATCTGCGCGAACATGCCCATGTCCTTGATCCACAGATTGGCGGTCAACAGGTTGGATTTGCTGGTGCCGGCCTCTTTCAGATAGTGGTCGATCTTGTCGAGGATCTGGCGGGTCTGGCCGGCGATGTCGAGGCTGTTGTCGGAGGCGGTGAGGCCGGCGAGATAGACGTTGTCGCCGCGGACGATGGCGCGGCTCATGCGCGGGCCCGGCGGCTGGGTGGTGTCGATGCGGCGGATGTCGGCCATGAATTCCCCTCCCCTTCTTGAATAAGACAGCGGGCAGTTTGGCCCGGTGCCGGGGGGAAGGGAAGGGGCGCGAAGGAAAGGCTAGGTTTCGCTGCCCGGCACGAAGCAGAGGATCCCGCCGTTGACGGGCGAGCGGCAGACGATGGCGCGGCCGATCGGGTTCGACCCCGGATGCACCACCTTGTCGCCGGGCACCCGCACCCATTGCTGATCGAGATGCGCCTCGTAGCCGTCGGCGCTCAGGCGGTACTCGGTCGGCCGGCAATCGGCGATCGAGCAGCACGAATCGCCGGTGCCGGGCTGCTTCAGCGATTCAAACCAGCCGTAATAGGTCGGATCCGCGCCCTCCGGCGGCCGCGCCCAGGCCACGGCGATGCCGGCGAGCATCGCGACAAAGAGGCAGGCACACAGGATGCGCGGCATGGCGTGGCTCCTCGACTGCCAGCGGCATATCGAGGAACGGCGAGCCCCACGGCTCGTTCCAGGCAGTTATTTCGAGGGCTACTTGTAGTGGACGACGCGCTTGCCAAAGCTGTGGATGCCGTAGGTGACAAGCCGCTCGTCGCCCAGCACGCGAAAGCCGTGCACCGTGTTCGGCGGGATCGAGATCGTCACCCCCGGCTCCATCGGCACGGTGCCGGGCTTGCCGTCGAGCCACGCCTCGCCCCTGCCCGAGAGCACGGTCAAAACTTCGACATACGGGTGCGAATGCTCGCGCGTCGCATAGCCGGGCTCGGAGGTCTGGATGCCGGTGCGCAGCGGGATGTCGGCGCCGTTATCGTCGCCGATCAGCGTGCGATAGGTCGCGCCGCCGGGGAAATCGACGACGGGGCGCTCGGCCTCGCGGATGACGGTCAGGTTATCGAGCATGGCCTGCCTCCTCGGCATTGCGTGGGAACCGCGAAAGCGATGTAAAGTCCCCGCTCTCTTTATTGCAAGACGCCGAGGGACACGCCGCGATGAAAAACGACGACCGGCCGCGCGATTACCGCAAGGACACGCTGCTGACCCATACCGGGCGCAACCCGGAGGCCAATTTCGGGGTCGTCAATCCGCCGGTCTATCACGCCTCGACGATCCTCTCGAAAAACATGGCCGAGTGGGAAGCGAAGCGGGCGGCGCCGCCGTTCAGCGGCGTGCGCTATGGGTTGCACGGCACGCCGGGCACGTTTCCGCTCGAGGAGCTGCTCGCCAAGATCGAGGGCGGGTATCGGGCGATGCTGATGTCGTCGGGCCTTGCCGCGGTGACGGCGCCCTTGCAAGCGCTGCTCGGCGCCGGCGACCATTGCCTGATGGTCGACACCGCCTATGGCCCGGCGCGCAATTTCAGCGAGGGCATCCTGAAGAAATGCGGGGTCGAGACGACCTATTACGACCCGCTGATCGGCGCCGGCATCGCCGATCTGATGCGGCCCAATACCAAGGTCGTCTATTGCGAGTCGCCGGGGTCTCTCACCTTCGAGATCCAGGACATCCCGGCGATCGCCGCGGTCGCCCACAAACACGGCGCGAAGGTGCTGATGGACAACACCTGGGGCACGCCGTACCTGTTCCGCAGCTTCGAGCACGGGGTCGACGTGTCGATCCATGCCGCGACCAAATACATCTGCGGCCATTCCGACGTGATGCTCGGCGCCGTCATCTGTAATGAGGAAACTTTCCTGCCGGTGCGCCAGGCGACGGCGCAGATCGGCCACTGCGCCGCGCCCGACGACGTGTTCTTCGCGCTCCGCGGCATGCGCACCCTGTCGGCCCGCCTCGAACGCCACCAGCGCAACGCCCTCGACGTCGCGACCTGGCTGCAAACCCGGCCCGAGGTCTCGCGCGTCCTCTACCCGGCCCTTCCCGAAGACCCCGGCCACGAAATCTGGAAACGCGATTTCCTCGGCGCCTGCGGCCTCTTCGGCGTCGTGCTAAAGGCCGCGCCGAAGGAAGCCGTCTACGCGATGATCGACGCCCTCGACCTCTTCGGCATCGGCGCGAGCTGGGGCGGCTTCGAAAGCCTGATCCAGCCGATCTACCCCGACCGCACCCGCACCGCGACAACCTGGGCCGCCGAAGGCCCCGGCATCCGCATCCACATCGGGCTCGAAGACCCAGCCGACCTGAAGGCCGACCTCGCCAACGGCCTCGAACAATTGCGCCGGTTTTCCTGAAGCGACGGGCCGGCGGCCGGGCCGCCCGACGGCCCTTGCAACACATTCCCTCAGAACGAACAATGAGCAGTGGGGCCAGCAATATCGCGGTCGCCCTGACACGGAGAAGATGCCATGGATCTCGGATTGCACGACAAGCATGCGATCGTGACCGGCGGCAGTCGGGGCATCGGCAAAGCCATCGCGCGGGAACTGGCTCGCGAAGGGGTGGATGTGGCGATCGTGGCCCGGAACAAGGCGGATTTGGAGGCGACGGCGCGAGAGCTCGCGGCCGAGACGAACCGCCGCATCATTCCCCTCTCCGCCGATGTCACCAGCAAGGAGCAGGTCGACCGCATGGTCGCCGAGGCGGCACAGCGGCTCGGCGGACTGCACATCCTCGTCAACAGCGGGTCCTCGCCAGGGGGCTCGACCACGGCGACCGGCCCGATCGAAACCGTCGTGGACGAGGATTTGATCGAGGATTTCAACGTGAAGTACGTGGGGGCGTTGCGCTGCTCCCGAGCGATCATCCCTTTCATGAAGAATGCGGGCTGGGGCCGCATCATCAACATCAGCGGCGGCAATGCCCGCAACGCCGGCAATCTCAGCGGCGGCGCCCGCAATGCGGGCCTGGTGCACATGACAAAGACGCTGTCCGTCCAGCTCGGCCGTCATGGGATCACGGTCAATTGCATCCATCCCGGCACGACCCGCACCGAGCGGACGCCGAGCCTGCTCGCGGCCCGTGCCGGCCAACTGGGCGTATCCGCGGAAGAGGCGGAGCGGCAGGATTTCGCTCCGGACTCGCCGCGCGGCAACGCCATCTGCCGCATGGTCGATGCTTCCGAGGTCGCGTTCGTCACGGTCTTCCTGGCATCGGAAAAGGCCTGGGCGGTCTCCGGCGAACTGGTCGCGGCGGGCGGCGGCGCTGGGCGGTCGGTATATTACTGAGCCACGTCGTCCAGACGGCCGTCCGCGGCCGGTCCTGAGGTGACGGCCGGAGGGAGAGATGATGAGGGTTCGTTTTGGCGTGTCGGTGTTGAGCGGGACGGCGTTTCCGCACCGGCGCGACTTGGGCAAATTTGCCGAGCTGATCCGGATCATCGACGGGTCCGGGGTCGAATTGATCGGCACCAACGACACCAGCTTTATCGGCGGCGATGCCTATGTCCGCGCGACACTCATCGCGCAGACCGCGGAAAATGCTCAGGTCGGTATCCATCCGACCAATCCGCTGACGCGCGAGCCGCAGATCATGGCGGCTTTCATGGCGTCGATCGACGCCATGACCGAAGGCCGGGCCTTCCTCGACATCGGCAGCGGCGACAGCGCGGTCTACAACATCGGCCTGGCGCCGGCGAGCCGCGCCCGGATGGCGGACTACATCACCTGCGTGCGGGACCTGATCGCCACCGGCGAGGGCACGTATGACGGTCGCTCGCAGCGTGTCCGCTGGCACGGAGAGGCGGTACGCGCGCGTATCCCGATCACGCTCTGTGCCGAAGGGCCGAGAACCCTGCATCTTGGCGGCCGGCTCTGCGATGGCGTGATTGCCGGTACCGGCCTCCTGCCCGAAGTGATCTCCGACACTATCGAGCGGGTCGCGGCGGGTGCCGCCGAGGCGGGTCGCGATCCATCCGACGTCGAGGTCTGGTTTACGACCCGCTCGTCGCTCGACGCCGACCGGGACAAGGCTATCGAACGCATCCACGCGTCCGTGTCCTCAATCCTCAACCATTCGATGCGGTTCAGTCTCGAAGGCAAGAATGTGCCCGGGCAGTTCAGGGCCAAGATCGCCGAGTACGTGGAGGGCTACGAGCTCTACGACCACGTGCTCCAGGCCGGGCGCAACCCGAAACGGATGGCCGAACTTGGGCTGTCCGAATACGGACTGCAGCGGTTCGCCCTCGCCGGAAACACCAGCGACTGGATCGAGCGCATTGGCGAACTGGCCGAATTGGGCGCCTCGCGGCTTTGGCTCAGCACGGAAAGCGGCGACCTGGACCGTCAGATCCATTACATGAAAGTGTTCACCGAGCAGGTGATGCCGCATTTCCGATAACCCGCCTGGGCTCCAGAGTCGGACCCGCCCATCAGGGTTACCCACTTCTCGTCATCCCGGCGAAGGCCGGGATGACGAGAAATAGGGTAAAGCAACCCGGAACGACGCAGTGAGTGGTGGCCAAATCCGACCGCGTGCGGGCCTAACGGACCGAGTCGTACACCTCGCGCCAACGCTTGATGGCTCCGATATGGCCGTCGACCGTGGTCAGGTTCGCGCCCATCGTGACGACGGATATGTGGCTGCCCTTGGCTTCGCGCCACGCCGCGATATCGCCGGGCCATTGGTTGTCGCCGCGACTGTATTGCTGGATGGACTCGAAGCCGAACGCATCGACATCTCTGCCGAGCCCGCGCAGCTTGGCCTCGATTTTCGCCTTGACCTGGACCGCCTCGGTCTGAGCCCGACCCCCAAACAGGAAACCGTCGCCGATCCTCGCCGCCCGGTCGAACGCGGCCTCGCTGGACCCGCCCAGCCAGATCGGGATCTGCCGTTTCGGCCGCGGCAAGATCCCGGCCCTGTCTATCCGGTGGTCGGAGTCCTCGTGCTCGACCACGGGCTGTTCCCACAGCTTGCGGATCAAGGCGATCTGCTGCTCCTGCCGCTTGCCGCGCCGGCGAAAATGCCCGGACATCTCAAGACCGTCGTATTCCACCCAGTTCCAGCCGATCCCGACGCCGAGCCGAAGCCGGCCATCCGAGAACAGGTCGACATCCGCCGCCTGTTTCGCGAACAGGGCCGTCTGCCGCTGCGGCAGGATGATCACGCCGGTGACCAATTCGAGTTTCTTGGTGACGCCGGCGAGGTAGGCGTAGGTGACCAACGGCTCGTGGAACGGATCGCTTTCCTTATACGGACCAGTCAGCTTTGGTTCCCTGCCGGCATGTTCGGCGCCGAGGACGTGGTCGTAGATCACGACATGGTCGTAACCCAAATCCTCCGCCGCCTGGGCAAACGCCTTGACTGCCCCGGTATCGCCGCCGAGTTCGATCTGCGGGTAGACCACACCGGCTTTCATCGATTCAGCTCCCTAGAAGAAGACGTACGACCGGACCACGACATTCTTGCGGCAAGGGGCATTCAGCGACACGTTCGGGTCGATGCAGGCGGTGTGGAACGACCAGCGCGAGACCGAGCCGTCGGTGACCGAGTCATAACATTTGAGCATCGACACCTCGGTCGGCGTCTGCCGGGGAAGCCAATACCACTCGTGGTCGGGACGATAGGTGAAGCGGGTGGTCTCGCCGACGCGGTCGTCGTAGATCCGGTAGTTGGTGATGTACGGCTGGTCGGCGAAGGACGGCCAGGCGCAGAGCACGAACGGGAATTGCTCGATCGTCTCTATCGGCCTGGCGAGGTTGATCGATACGAACCGCCGCGACATCTTCGCGTCGGCCTCTTCCTCCGTGCAGTGCTGGGTGCGCCCGAAATTCCGCAGGTTCCGGGTGAGCAATTCGCGGCAGCGCACGCGGCCGCTATTGTCGTTCAAATCGTTGTGCACGAGGTTGGCGTAATTGGCGTTCACGCCGGGGTTGTTGCTGTCCTGGTCTTCGGTGCGGTCGCCCTTGTAGTCCTTGTCGAAGACGTCGTGGTTATAGACCAGCGCATCGGTCGCATCCGGGAAGAATTCGAGCAGCAGCTTTTCGATCTCCGGGTAGTACACGCGCCGCACCTCGGCGGAGTCGTATATGTTCGTGCACTTGGATTCGAGGTGCGCCAGCGACAGACCGAGCCGGTCCATGCATTCCGGGCTATTGGGCGATAGGCCCGGGTAGTACTCGCCGATGCGCCGCGCATCGCGCAGCACCTGCGGGAAATAGAGGTCCCGCCGCCGGTTGCCCTGCTCGTTCGTGCGCAGGATCGCCGCGATTTCGGCGCGCGCCGGGTCCCGCCAGACGGCGTTCGACGGCACCACGGAATAGCTCTGCCGCTCGTGCACGGTATAGGGCAGCGGCAAAGCCACGCCGCCCGGCGGGGCTTTGATGCTGTTCGATTCGCGGATGTACTTCATGCACTCGTCGTAGTCGCGGAACCCGAGGCCCCATTGGGTCTTGATCGGGCCCGGCGGCGCCTTGCCGATCATCTCGATCACGCGCTGGCTCTCGCCCCCGGCGATCTCCGCGAGCGCGTCCTCAAGCGCCACGGCGGTTCCCGCGTCGCCCTCCCGGTCGAACGACATGTAGGAGAGGCCGCCATGCGCCGCGATCGGCGGCGGCTGCCCTTCCGTGCGCTCGAGCGACGGCACATAGGCCGACGACGCTCTCTCCGTGTCCGCCGCGAATTTGTTGTCGGCGACCTCGAACTGGCTCATCGCACACCTCCGATTATCTCGACCGCACGGTGGCACAGAGAGCCTGCGTTTTCCACACTATGCGATCGGAAACAGTCGCACCGACGGCACTATCGCCGCAATCGCCGGATATTTTTCATCGCATGCTCAACCGAGAGCCTCGACGCACATGCGCCCGTGAGAAGCGCGCCGCCTGATAAATGGCTGATAACAACAGGCGTAACAGGCAAAACTTCAGGTGCGAGGATCGACGACCCGGGTGTTGCCGGAGCCGCGATGGCGGTGATCGCTGCTGCGCATGGCCGGCAATGCACGCTCGGCATTTCACATGCGGGCGCTATGCCGGCAGAATAGCCGCGCGTAAGGCTGGCGACAGCCGAGGGAGACGGGGATGGACACGGTGGAGACGCGCGGCGGCGATGCGGTGATGCGGGATTGGCTCGGCCGCGCCGACGATATCGTGCCGATGCTGAAGGCCGAGGGCGACGAGATCGAGCGCCGCCGGGAGCTTCCCGACGGGATTGTCGAGGCGATGGTTCAGCGCGGCATCTTCAAGATGCTGCTGCCGAAATCGATCGGCGGGCACGAGCTCGACCCGCTGACCTACACCGCCGTCCTCGAACGGCTGGCGAGCGGCGACGGAAGCTGCGCCTGGGCGCTGGGGCAGAATTCGGGCTGCTCGATGACCGCGCCCTATCTTGAGCATTCGATCGCCAAGGACGTGTTCGGCGGTCCGCGCGGCATCCTCGCCTGGGGGCCGGAACTGCCGGGCGCCGGGAAATGCGTCGCGACGAAGGGCGGCTATCGCGCGACCGGGCAATGGGGGTTCGCGACCGGCAGCCGCCACGCGACCTGGCTCGGCGCGCATTGCCCGGTGACCGAGGAGGACGGCAGCCCGCGCCTCGGCCCGAACGGCCGGCAGGTCACCCGCACGATGCTGGTGCCGAAAAAGGACGTGGAGGTCATCGACAACTGGCAGGTGCTCGGCCTCCGCGGCACCGGCAGCGACAGCTACAAGCTCGCCGAGCATTTCGTGCCGGAAGCCTATACGGCGATGCGCGACAACGCCGAGGAGCGGCGCGAGCCGAGCCCCCTCTATCAATTCACCAGCGGCATGATCTACGCGATGAGCTTTTCGCACGTGTCGCTGGGGATCGCCCGCGGCGCCTACGATTCGTTCATTGAGATCGCGCGCGACAAGACCCCGCGCGGGTCGAAGGGCACGCTGCGCACCAACAATGTGATCCAATCGCAGGTGTCGCAATGCTGGGCGAAGCTGCGGTCCTCACGCGCCTATCTGCGCGGGGTCGTCGGCGAGATGTGGGACGACGCGCAGCGCAAGGGGGAGATCGGGGCCGAGCATAACGCCGAGTTGCGGCTCGCGGCGACCTGGGCGATCCACCAGGCGCGGGATGTGGTGGCGACGGTCTATCACGCCGCCGGCGCCTCGGCGATTTTCGAATCGAACCCGCTCGAACGCCGCATGCGCGACATCCACGCCGGAACCCAGCAGGGCCAGGGCCGCCCGATCCATTTCGAGACGGTGGGCCAGATGCTGATGGGGTTGCCGCCCGAAGGGCGTATGTTCCGCTGAACTTGCCGGTTGGGCAAAGGCCGCGATAGGCTGGTTCCAGACAAGCGCGCGGCGTTTCGGCTGCGCCGATACAACGCTGTCGGGGGAACGCCATGAGCGAGAACATTGCCGCCCGGGTCGAGCGCTCCGCGACCATCGCGGCGCGGCTCGACCGGCTGCCGCCGTCGCCCTATGTCCGGCGCTTTATCGTGCTGCTGGCGCTGGGCGCGTTTTTTGATGTGTTCGACAACGGCCTCATCTCGTTCATCGCCCCCGGTCTCTACAAGGCCGGGATCATGGTGCCGACGACGAAGGGCTTTTTCGATGTCCACGGCTATGCGAGCCTCGTGTCGGCGACATTTTGCGGGATGCTGATCGGCACGCAGGGGCTGGCGCCGCTGTCGGATTACTTCGGGCGGCGCATGGTGTTTACGACCGCGCTCGTCTGGTACTGCATCGCCACCTTCCTGATGGCGTTCCAAACGACCGACACGGGCCTGGTCGTCTGGCGATTCCTCGCCGGGGTCGGGATCGGCGTCGAGTTCGTGACGATCGACACCTATCTATCCGAACTGGTGCCGGTCGAGCGGCGCGGCGCCGCGTTCGCCTTCACCTCGCTGATCAGCACGACGGCCTATCCGATCACCGCCTTCTTCGCCTGGGCGCTGGTGCCCTATGCGCCATTCGGCGTCGACGGCTGGCGCTGGGTCGCGATCATCGGTGCGAGCGGTGCGATCGTCGCCTGGGTGCTCCGGCTCGGCATTCCGGAATCGCCGCGCTGGCTGGCGCAACACGGCCGCACGGCTGAAGCCGAGCGCGTCATGGGCATGATCGAGGCACGGGTCATCGCCCATCACGGCCGCGACTTGCCGCCGCCGCACGCCCTCGACGACGAGATCGAGGAGCAGCCCGGCTCGTACGCCGAGATGTTCCGCCCGCCCTATCGCGACCGCACGATCATGCTGATCGTCTTCCAGCTGTTGCAGACGGTCGGGTATTACGGGTTTACGAGCTGGGTCCCGACGCTGCTGCTGGCGCAGGGGATCAACGTCACCAAGTCCTTGCTGTACACCATCATCATCGCGGCGGCGAACCCGTGCGGCGCGCTGGCGGCGACCTGGTTCGCCGATAAATGCGAGCGGAAATGGCAGCTCGCCTTCTCGGCGCTCTCGATCGCGGTGTTCGGGATCATCTTCTCGCAACAGTCGAGCCCGTTGGGGATCATGGGGATCGGCATCATCATCGCGTTCTCGAACACGGTGCTGGCCTATTCGCTCCACGCCTACCAGTCGGAGCTCTATCCGACCCGGGTGCGGGCGCGGGCGGTTGGTTTTACCTACGGGTTCAGCCGGCTCAGCACGATCTTTATCCCGTTCATGATCGCGTTCTGCCTGCGGAACTACGGCACGATCGGCGTCTTCACCTTCATCGCCGGGGCGATGGTGCTGGTGTTCTTCATCATTGCGATCATGGGCCCGAAGACGACGCGCCTCCGGTTGGAGGCGATCTCGCGCTAGGCCCGGTATTTCGCAAACGCGGCCTCGTCGAATTTGAGGCCGAGGCCCGGGGCGGTCGGCATGTCGAGGAGGCCGTCCTTGGGCTCGGGCACCGATTCCCATAGGTGGAAGAGGCGCGGCATGTACTCGACGGTGAGGCCGTTGGGGACCGCGCCGACCAGGTGGACGTGGATTTCGGGGACGCCGTGGCTGACGACCGGCAGGTTGAACGCCTCGGCCATGCCGGCGATCTTGAGCCACGGGGTGATGCCGCCCGACCGGACCTGGTCGATCATCACGATGTCGACCGAACGGTGCTCGAGCATGTGGCGAAACGGGGTGATGCCGTAGAGGTATTCGCCGCCGGCGACCGGCGTCGACAGCGCGTCGGCGACGCGGGCGAGGCCGGCGTAATCGTCGTGCGTGGTCACATCTTCGAGCCAGTAAAGACCAACGCCGGCATCCTCGACGCGGCGTCCGATGTCGATCGCCTGCTCGGGGCGCCAGCGCTGGTTGATGTCGCACATCAAATCCATGTCGGGGCCGACGGCCTGGCGGATCAGCTTGGCCTGCTCGACCTCGCGCGCCGGCGAGGTGACGCCGGGGAGGCCTAGCTGCATCTTGGTCTGGCGATGCCCCTTGGCCTTGAGCCGCTCGCCCGCGGTCACCGCCTCGTCGAGCTTCAACCCGCGGCGCAGCGCGCCCGAGGCGTAGGTGGCGATGCGGTCGCGGCCGCCGCCGAGCAGCTTCCACAGCGGTTGGCCCAGCGCCTTGCCCTTGATGTCCCACAGCGCGACATCGATCGCCGACATCGCCATCGTGGCGATGCCGGCCGGACCGGCCGAGCCCGCCGCGGCGCGTAATTTGGCGGCAACGCCCTCGACCCTGAGCGGATCGTCGCCGACGATCAGCGCGCCGAGCTCGTCGACCGCGTGGCGCAGGGTCTTGGTGATCGCGCCGCCGAAATAGGCAACCCCAAGGCCCTCGATACCGTCATCGCTGCGCACGCGGAGCGTGACGATCGGGTTTTTCGCGTTCGGGTTCTCGGAAAACCCGGCGAGCGGCTCGTCGTTCGGGAGGAGGACGATGTCGGTTTGGAGCGAGGCGATCTTCATGGCGCGAGGTCCGTATTCTTGAGTTCCGGGTCTCGCCCTTGCGGGCGATCCCGCAATGACAGCGGTGTATTTCGGAGTGGTCAGGCCTTGTAACGCTCCAGCGTGGCGTCGTCGAATTCGAGGCTGAGGCCGGGCTTCGTCGGCATCACGAGGTCGCCGCCCTGCTGGGTCGGCACCTCTTTGAACAGATGACCGAGCCAGGGCATGTATTCCACGGTCAGCCCGTTCGGGGTCGCGCCGATCAGGTGCACATGCACTTCCGGGATCAGATGGCTGACGACGGGGAGGTTGAAGGCCTCGGCCATGCCGGCGACCTTGAGCCACTGGGTGATGCCGCCGACGCGGACGAGGTCGACCATCGGAATATCGATCGAGCGCGCTTCCATCATGTGGCGGAACGGCACGATGCCCCAGACGTACTCGCCCCCGGCGATCGGGGTCGAGAGGGCGTCGGCGATGCGGGCGAGGCCGGCGTAGTCGTCGGCGGTCGTCACGTCTTCGAGCCAGAAGAGGCCGACCCCGGCGTCCTCGACGCGGCGGCCGATATCCATCGCCTGCTCCGGCCGCCAGCGCTGGTTGATGTCGCACATCAGCTTGATGTCGGGCCCGATCGCCTCGCGGATCTTGACCATCCGCTCGACCTCGATCGCCGCGGTCGTCTCGCCCGGCAGCGCGAGCTGGGTCTTCATCTCCTTCCAGCCCTTGTCCTTGAGCGTCGCGGCGGCCTTGACGACCCGGTCGAGCGACAATTCGCGCATCAAGGCGCCGCTGGCATAGGTCGGCACCTTGTCGCGGCCGCCGCCCAGCAACCGCCACAGCGGCTGGTTCAGATCCTTCCCGCGGATGTCCCACAGCGCCATGTCGAGCGCCGAAATCGCGAGGTTGTAGACACCGCCGGGTCCGGCCGAGCCGCCCGCGGCGTTCTTCCACTTGGCGTGGATGCCCTCGACACGGTGCGCGTCCTCACCGACCGCGAGCGCGCCCAATTCCTCGATGGCGTGGCGCAGCGTGCCGGTCAGCGCGCCGCCGAAATAGGCGACGCCGATCCCTTCGCCCGCACTGCTCGCCAGCCGCACCCAGACGATCGGGCGCTTGCCGTTCGGGTTCGCCGCGGCGCCGGCGAGCGGCTCGTCGGCGGGCAGGTTGACGATGCCAGTACGGATGCCGGTTACGTTCATCGGATCACCATCGGGTTCGGGAAACAAAGGTAGTGAGCGCCCACCTAGCCGAAAAACTTGGCGGCCAGCAGAATTCCGGTGATGACGACCAGCATCCCGCCGAGACGGATCGTCAGCCGCTGCTCGACATCACGAAAGCCGGCGGTCATCTCCGCCCGCAGCGCCGCGAGCTCGGAGTGCATCTCCGCCCGCAGCGCCGCGAGTTCGGAATGCATCTCCGTCCGCAGCGCCCCGATTTCGGCGTGGATGTCGGCGGCATCCTGCTTGGTCGCGACCTGGCCGACAACGACCTCGGCCAGCGCGTCGGCGGCGGCCTCGGCGTGCTCTTGCGTGAAACCGGCCCTGTCGCGGAGCGCGCGGGCCAGCTTCAGCGTGTCAAACGGCGCGACCGCCATCGGCCCCTGCCAGAATCCCGATCATCCGCGAACAGTAGGAGATTCTTCCGTCCCATGCAAAGTCGGTTGGGCACACGCGCTATTTAGAGATCGGCCATCCTGATCCACCAGCCGACGCCGATCGCGAGCAGCAGGCCGACGAGGATCAGCGGGAAGCCGGAGCCGACGAGCAGCAGCCACAGCGCGAGGACGACGAAGCCGGTGAAGATGCCGCCGATCAGCGACGGCATCGAGCGCTTGACCTTGACGCGCTCGGGCATGGTCAGGCCTGCGCGAGGCGCGAGTCGGCGGCGGTGTTGCGCGCCTTTTTCAGATCGCGCTTCACGTAGGTCGTGTCGCAGCCGTTAAAGACATGACCGATCAGCCCACGGTCGAGATCGGTCGTGCCGAACAGCCAGTCGGCGATCGGATAGGTCAGGTTCATGTTGGTGCCCATCATGATCGACTGGTTGTGATGGGCGATGTGATGGCGCCGGATCGTGTTCATCAGCGGGATGCGGCGGATGATGCGGTCGTCCTTGACGTGGCAACCCCAGTGGAAGAACTCGTAGTTGAGGTACATGAACGAGGTCGAGCAGACGAGGAGCCACCCGGCATTGGCCGACCAGATGAAGTGCAGCACAAAGCCCCCCACCGCCGACATGCAGATGAACAGGCTCAGCGCATAAGGCGGGAAGAAGGTGATGCGGAAATCGCGCGTGTCGTCGAAGCTCACCTCGTGGTCGGTGAAGAACTGGTGGTGCGCCAGCGTGTGCCGCTTGTAGATGCCCATGAACCCCTTGACGGGCCGATGCATCAGATAGCGGTGCATCGCCCATTCGAAGACGTTGCAGGCGAGGAACACCGCGGGGATCACCAGCCAATCCGTCCAGCGCGTGCCGTGGACGTGGATCGCGGCGTAGGCGATCGTCGCGAGGCCGAGCACGGCGATCAGCACGACATGAGTGATCCCGCTGTACCAGGGCGAGATGCGGGGTCGGTAATCGGCACGAAACGCGGCCTGGCGCGGTGTCATCATCGGGGCGATCCTCCTCCCGGTTCCTCTCCGCCGATCATAAGCCCGCAGGAACGCTGAGCAAAGATCGGTGCGCTGCGACCAGTGGCCTCGTTATCTCCCGATCGTCTTGAGCGCGGCGTCGATGTCGGCGCTGGTCAGCTCCCAGGAATTGTCGAGGTTGGCGACGACATTGCGCATGAAGGCGTCGTGGAGGGCGAGCGCCCGGGTGTCGTCGCCGAGATGGTCGGCGAGGAGCGCGAGGGCGAGCTGGGCGGGGCCGGTGCCCTCGTAGGTCCATTCGAACCCGGTCGGCGACAGGCGCCGCAGGTCGTAGCGCGGGTCGAGCGGGTGGCCGTCGACGGTAACCTCGGCGCCGGCGAGGCTGCGGCCACCCTCGTAACGCTTCATTGGCGCAGCGCCCTCGGGTCGTTGTAGCTGGCGACTCCGGTGCCGCGGTAGAGGATCTGGGCGCTGCGCTCGGTCAGGCGCTTGTGCAGCTCCAGAATCTCGGGGTCGAGATTGCAGTTCGGGCGCGGCTCATGGTCGAAATGGCGATAGCGGTCGGTGCCGCGGACGAGCGTTGCGCTGTCCTCGCCTTCGAGCTGGCGCAGCGAGGTAGGAATGTAGCGGATGGCAAAGCCGATGCGCCGGTCGGGGCTGGGGTTCGGCGGTGAGCCGTGGACGAGGCGGACGTGGTGCAGCGAAATCTCGCCCGGCCGCAGCACCAGCGGCACCGCCTCGGCGTCGTCGACCTCGACCATGACCTCCTGGCCGCGGGTCAGCAGGTTGTCGTGGTCGAACGTGTCGCGGTGCGGGATCTGGTCGGCATGGTGGCTCCCCGGGATGACCTCCATCGCGCCGTTTTCGAGATTGCTCGGGGTCAGTGCGACCCAGGCGGTCGCAACGTCGGGGGTGGATAGGCCCCAATAGGTCGAATCCTGGTGCCAAGACACGAAGGATGGGGTCTCGGCCTCCTTGATGAAGAAGTTGCTGCTCCAGCACAGGATGTCGGGACCGAGCACATCCTCGATCGCGTCGAGGATCACAGGGTGGCGGACGAGGTCGGCGAGGACCGGGAACAGCAGATGCGGCTTGTGCCGCACGTCGCCCTTGAGCGGCCCGCCCATCCCGGCCTCGATCGCCTCCAGCGCGGCACGCACCGACCGCGCCTCGTCCTCGTCCATGACCCGAACGGGCGCGAGATAGCCATCCCGGCGATACGTTTCGACCTGGGTGTCGGTGAGAAGTTTCGGCATGGCGGCGGCTCCGGCGGACCCACGGATGCAAATCCCGTAGCCCCCTAATACCTCCTCCGGTTCTTGCCGTCGATAATCGCCTCCGCCGGATCCGCCGCCTTATCGATCGGCGGCAGGGAGAGCGCGACCCGGCGCCCGCGGCGCAGCACGATGATGCGCCCGAGGCACCGGCGCATCACCGGATCGCCATCGAGCGCCATCTCGATCGCCTTCAGCATCAGCGCCCCGGACGCAGCCTCGAGCTTCTCCATCGCGCGCCGCTCGGCCGGTCGACCTCGCAACGTCCGGTCCTCCGGATTGCCCGCGCTCCCCTAAACGGTGCCCAATGAAAGATAGCTTCGGCTTTTACTAATCGTCTGGTTTCATAAGGTACGAAAAATGTTTTTGAAGGGGTTCTCTGACAGTTTCCGCAATGAGAGGATATAAAACATTAAGTTAGGTAAATATGAAAACTGTGAACCGGATCGATATTTACCTGTTTCATGGGATAGAGGCGCGATGAAAATTACACGCCGTCAACAATATGGAGAAATCAGATGGCCACTTTTGTGGAAGACAGAAGCGTTGCCGGCGATGCCGAGCCGGTCGGGTTTCTGACCGAAGGCATCGCGGGGATCGCGGTGATCGTGTTGGCGATCATCGCGCTTGCCGGGGCGTCGAGTGGGGCGACGCTGACCGCAATCGCGACGATCGTCATCGGCGTTGGGCTGATGGTTCAAGGGTTCAACACCGCCGCCGAGAATGCGCGGCCGATGAGCCCCGAGGCGGCCGTCGGCGGCGGGAGGGACGTCACCGGGGAGGTGATGGTCGACTGCGTGGCGGGCGGCGTCGGCATCGTGCTCGGCATCCTCGCCCTGATCGGCGTCGCGGCGACCCCGGTCCTGCTTCCCTGCGCCCTCATCGTGTTCGGCAGCGCGCTGCTGCTGAGCGGTGCCTTGGAGATGCCGGCATCCACGGTCGTGCCGCTGTCCGCGGCTGGCACGCAGGCGGTGTCCACGCGCGGCTCGGCCGGAACCGGCGGGATGGAAATCCTGGTCGGCATCGCCGGCATCGTGCTGGGCATCCTTGCGCTGCTAACGACGCATTCGGCGATCCTTGTGGTGGTCGGGTTCATCGCGGTCGGCGCGGCGCTGCTGATGGTCGGCGCGACGTTCAGCGGCGCCATCCTGCGCATCGTCACCCGCACGACCGGCTGACCGCTGCCGGCTGGTTGATAACCGGCCGCTGTTTAACAAACGGAAAAACCAGAAGGCCCGGCGTCACGCCGGGCCTTCTCGTTTGCTGCCACCGCAAGCCGGATTGACGTGGCGGAATCCTCCCCAACCCGCGTGTTTTCGACTACAACAGGCCGCTCGGAAACCGGAGGACCTCATGGCGTTGCTTATCGTCGACCTCGACAAGTACATCGGCAACGCCCAGGCGTGGCGCGACAATTTCGCCGAGCAGATGCCCGAGCTGAAGGTGCGCATCTGGCCCGATAACGAGGATTTGGGCGAAGTCCACTACCTCGCCTTCATGCACCCCAATTTCGACGAGATGCCGACCCTGCCTAATCTCAAGGCGATGTTCAGCCGATCGGCCGGGGTCGAGTCGTTCGTCAACCACCCTAAGCTGCCGCGATGCCCGCTCGGCAAGATCGAACCGTCGGGCGGCGACCCGATGATGACCGAGTACACGGTCATGCACGTGCTGCGCTTTCACCGCAACATGCCGGCCCATCAGGCGGCGCAGGCGCGGCATGAATGGTGGCGCACGACCATCGTGCGGCCCGAGCAGCGCCGTGTCGGGTTTCTCGGCTATGGCATGATGGCGAAGGCGCCGGCGCTGGTGCTGAAATCGCTTGGCTTCCAGGTCTCGGCTTGGGTGCGCAACCCGCGCGGCGAGGAGGATATCCCGATCTTCCACGGCGACGACCAGTTCGAGCGGTTCATGAGCCAGACCGACATCGCCGTGTGCCTGTTGCCGCTGACGCGGGAGACCGACGGCATCTTTTGCACCCGCACCTTCGACATGATGCCGAAGGGGTCGATGGTGATAAATATCGGGCGCGGCGGGCATGTCGTGTACGACGATCTGATCAAGGCGCTCGACAGCGGGCAGCTCGCTTATGCCGCGCTCGACGCGCTCAAGCCCGAGCCGCTGCCGGCGGACAGCCCGCTATGGGACCACCCGAAGATTACGATCATGCCGCATGTCGCGCGGCGGCCCACGGTCGGGCAGCTCGCCAACGAGATCGCCGCGAATATACGGAGCGTCGAAAGCGGCGGGCGTTTGCTGCAGGAGATCGACAAGGGCCTGGGATACTGATGGGGTCGGTGTGCTGATGGGCGCCGCGGCAGCGGGCACATTCGCGATCGGCGGCGAGCTCGCCGTCAACCGCCTCGGTTTTGGCGCGATGCGGATCGTCGGCCCGGGCGTGTGGGGCGAGCCGGACGACCGCGCCGCGGTGATCGAGACGCTGCGGGGGCTGCCGGCGCTCGGCGTCAACTTTGTCGACACCGCGGATTCCTACGGGCCGAACATCTCCGAGGGGCTGATCCGCGAGGCCCTGCACCCGTATCCGGGCATGCTGGTGGCGACCAAGGCCGGGTATGCCCGCTCGGGGCCGGGGCGGTGGATGACCGACGGGCGGCCGGAATACCTGCGCCAGCAGGCGATCGACAGCCGGCACCGGCTCGGGGTCGAGCGGATCGACCTATGGCAGCTCCACCGCATCGACCCGCAAGTGCCGCGGCAGGCGCAGTTCGCGCTGATGCGGGCGCTGATCGACGAGGGTATTGTCCGTCATGTCGGCCTCAGCGAGGTGCGGATCGAGGACATCGAGATCGCCGCCCGCCATTTCCCGGTCGCCACCGTGCAGAACCAGTACAACCTCTTCAACCGCATGCATGACGAGGTGCTCGACTACTGCGCCGAGAAGGGGATCGGGTTTATCGCGTTCTACCCGCTCGGCTCCGGCAAGCTGGTGCGGCGGGCGACCGAGGGGACGCCGCTCGCCCGGATCGCCGCGGCGCACGGGGCGACGCCGAACCAGATCGCGCTGGCCTGGCTTCTCAGGCGCAGTCCGGTCATGCTGCCGATCCCCGGCACGGGAAAGCTCGCTCACCTCGCCGAGAACGTCGCCGCCGCCCAAATCCGCCTCAGCGACGATGAATTCGCCGAGCTCGACCGGTTCGGGCGGGTGTAGCCTTCACTTGCACCGCGGGCTGACGATGCTGACGGCCGGCCGGGATTTCCGCCACATCGCCGCCATTGCGACCGGGCGCTGTGGCGGCCTTGATCGGGCCAATTTCGTTCTTTCCGCCCCGCTCTCGTGAGACTACGCTGTCCCCACTCATTCCTCGCGCGCGGCGAGCGCGAGCCACTCTGGAGGAATCCGCATGGCTGAATTCACGACCGAGAACATCGCTTACGTGAAGCATGGCGACCGGCAGATCATGGCGCGGTTCTTCAGGCCGGCGGGCGGCGGCGCGGCCCCGCTCTACGTCGACCTGCACGGCGGCGCCTGGAATAACGGCGACCTCAACGACCGCACCGGCCTCGGCGAATATTGCGCCAGCCGCGGGGTGGCGATGCTGACGCTGAATTTCCGCCATGCCGCCGACGGTTACCCGACTTCGTGCCAGGACATCAACTACGGCATCCGTTGGGCCAAGGCGCACGCGAAGGAGCTCAACATCGACCCGAACCGCGTCGTCAGCGGCGGCGCGTCGAGCGGCGGACATCTGGCGATGCTGGTCGCGATGCGGCCCAACGACCCGCGCTACGCGGCGGTCCAGCCCGGCGGCGACGCCGGCGTCCGCGGCGTCATCATGCTGTGGCCGGTGATCAACCCGCTGTCGCGCTATCGCAACGCGATCCGCCGCTCGCAGGAGCCGACCCCGCCGCAATTCTCGATCGGCATGAAGGAAAAGCACGACACCTACTGGCACACCGAGGCCGAGATGGCCGAGGGCAACCCGATGCTGATCCTCGAGCGCGGCGAGAAGGTCGTGATGCCCCCGGCGTTGTGGCTCCAGGGCCGCCCCGACGAGGTCCACGATTATCACGACCCCGATTCGACCTTCGCCGGCAACGAGCCCGAGCGGTTCGTCAGCAATTACCGCGGCGCCGGCGGCGACATCGAGATCGCGTATTTCGATAACGCCAAGCGAAACACCGACGTGACGCACCAGCCGGTGATCGACTTCATGGCCAAGCACGCGAAGTAGTTCGGGCGATTGCCCCTCACCCAACCCTCTCCCCGCATGCGGGGAAAGGGGGGATCCGTCGCGCAGCGATGGGGGTGAGGGGCTGCCCGCCAAGCTTGCCGCTCGCGTCAAGATCGTAGCTGTGCGAAATATTCCGGCGTGAGCGTCTCCAACACCTCGATCGACCAGCACAAGGCGGCGGGGATCGACATCGGCGAGGCCGATGCCGGCATCCGCAACATCGTCGCCCGCGTCACGGGCACCTGGCCCAAATCCGGGTTTGGCGCGGTGCAGCTTCCGATCGGCTATTTCGCCAACGTCATCGATATCGGCGGCATCGGTCTCGCGATCTCGACCGACGGGGTCGGGTCGAAGGCGATGATCGCCGAGATGTGCCGGCGTTACGACACGATCGGCATCGACTGCATCGCGATGAACGTCAACGACCTCATTTGCGTCGGCGCGCGGCCCGTGTCCCTCGTCGATTACATCGCGGTCGAAAAGGCCGACGCCGGGATGCTCGACGGCATCGCCATCGGCCTCGCCGAGGGCGCGCGGCAGTCGAACATTTCGATCACCGGCGGCGAGATCGCCCAGCTTCGCGACGTCATCCGCGGGTTCGACCTGGTCGGCACGGCGGTCGGCACCGTGGCGCTCGACCGCATCGTCGTCGGCCGCGACCTCGTTCCCGGCGATCTTGTGATCGGCATCGCCAGCAACGGCATCCACAGCAACGGCATGACGCTGACCCGCCGGGTGCTGCTGGCCGAGGCCAAGCTGACGCTCGACAGCCACGTTCCCGAGCTCGGCCGCACGCTGGGGGACGAGCTGCTGCGCCCGACCTTTATCTACGTGCCCGAGATACTTGAGATTCTGGATAGCATTTCGTCGGTCAAGTCATTGGCGCACATAACCGGGGACGGCCTCCTCAACGTTCCGCGCGTCGAGGCCGAGATCGGGTTTGTGATCGACAATCTGCCGCCGCCGCCGCCGCTGTTTGCGCTGATCGAAAAGCTCGGCGGGATCGCGCGGGCCGAGATGTTCGAGGTCTACAACATGGGCATCGGGTTTTGCGTCACGGTGGGGCCGGGCGATGCCGACGCGACGCTGGCGATCCTCAAGCGGCACGGGCGCGAAGCGTGGGTCATCGGCCATGCCGTCGCCGACCCGGCGCGCTCGGTGCATCTCGTGCGCGAAAAGCTGGTCGGGCAAGGCAAGCGGTTCGCGCCGGCATGAGCGATCTGCCGCTGATCGACACGGCGATCCTCGACGACATGATCGAGGCGATCGGCATCGACGCGCTGCGCCCGGTCGTCGAGCTGTTTCTCGGCGAGGCACAGCGGCTTTCCGCGGTGATTGCGGCCGACGACCGCGAGGCCGCGCGGCGGGCCGCGCATTCGCTCAAAAGCAGCGCCGGCCAACTCGGCGCCGCGGCATTGTCCGAGGCCGCCGCCGCCGTCGAGCGCGCCGCCGAGGCGGGCGCCCCGTTCGCTCACGACGCCGCCACGGTTTCTCGGCTCGCGGAGGCGTCCACCTGGGCGCTCAAGGAGCGGATGAAGGGCGATTAGAGTAACACCCACAAGATTGCGTCAAATATCGTCATCCCGGCGAAGGCCGGGAGCCACCATTCTGCATTTCATCCGGCGGATAAGTTGGGTCCCGGCCTTCGCCGGGGATG
Source organism: Allostellaceae bacterium (assembly GCA_036268075.1). GTDB lineage: Bacteria > Pseudomonadota > Alphaproteobacteria > ATCC43930 > CGMCC-115725 > DATARH01. The sequence continues at coordinate 21,172 of DATAUV010000126.1, forward strand.
ACGATTTTATGATGACCAAGTCGGTTTTATGATTGGCCAACCGGTACGGTCGCGGGCCGCGCGCCGACCGCTTCGCGGGTCGCGGGCTGCTGCTCCGACTGTGGATCGCACAAATCCTTCAGCACGCATTCGGTGCAGGCCCGGCCGTAATCGTCGCGGCCGAGGGCGTGGCAGACGGCCGCGAGCGTGCGCAGCGGGCGGGTAAGGTACTGGCTGATGGGCGCGTCCATGACGCCCGAAGGATGTTCGATTTCGCTTAATTTTATCTTAATTTGTGACGAATTTCGGCAATTTCACGCCGACGAGGCGAGGCGTTCCTTGTCCCATTCGGCCTTGCGCCGATAGATCGTCGAGGGGTTGATCTCCAACAGGGCCGCGGCGCGGGGTACGTTGCCGTTGCACAGTGCCAGCGCCTCCTCGATCGCCTCTTTCTCGATCATCCACAACGGCCTGACCGAACCCGTCGACGCCCGCTCGGCGCGCTGTAGGGGGGCGACCGGCGAGTCCCGGGCCGGGCGGATCGCCGCGCCGGCATCGAGCCGCGACAGCATCGCCTCGGTCACGACCGTCCCCTGGTTGAACAGCACGACGTTGCGCAGCAAATTCTGCAACTCGCGGATATTTCCCGGCCACGGATAGCGCCGCAACCGCTCGACCGCCCCGCCGTCGAAATCGTCGAACGCCTTGCCTTCCTCCATCGAATAGTCGGTGAGGAAATGGCGGGCCAAGAGCAGGATATCGTCGTCGCGCTCGCGTAAGGGGGGCATCGCGCACGGCACGACATGGAGCCGGTAGTAGAGGTCCTCGCGGAACCGCCCGGCCTGGACCTCCTTCCACGGGTCGCGGTTGGTGGCGCAGACGATGCGGATGTCGGCCCGCTCGACCTCGTTGCCGCCGACTTTCTGGTATTCGCCGGATTGGATCACGCGCAGCAATTTTACCTGCAGCGACAGCTCCATCTCGCAGATTTCGTCGAGGAACAGGGTGCCGCCCCTGGCTTGGGCGACCGCGCCGGTCCGGCTGCCGACCGCGCCGGTAAAGGCGCCTCGGACATGGCCGAACATCTCGCTCTCCATCAATTCCCTCGGAATCGCGCCGCAATTTACCGCGATGAACGGGCCGTCACGGCGCGGGCTCAACTGATGGATGGCGTCGGCGCAGAGTTCCTTGCCGGTGCCGCTTTCGCCGGTGATGAACACCGTGGCGCGGCTCGCGGCGGCGTTCTCGATCACGTTGTAGACGCCGCGCATCGGCAGCGACGCGCCGATCAGCCCGCAGAACTTGCCGCTTTTGACGATTTCATTGGCCGCCGCCAGGGTTTCGAGCCGGCGCCGTTCGAGCGCGTTGCGCACGGTCACGAGCAGCCGGTCCGGCGCGAACGGCTTGACGATAAAATCGTAGGCGCCCTCGCGCATCGCCTCGACCGCGATCTTGACCGAGCCGTGCGCGGTCACGACGATCACCGCGCAGGGCAGCTTGCGGGCGCGAATCGTGCGCAGGATTTCGATGCCGTTGGTGTCCGGCAACTCAAGGTCGAGCAGCACGACATCGGGGATCGTCTCGCGCAGCACCTCGCTCGCCCGCGCCCCGGTAGCCGCGTCGATCAGCTCGATATCGAGCTTTGCCAGGAACTCGTGATAAAGATGCAGGATCGAAGGCGTGTCTTCGACCAGCAACAGGCGCGGTTTGGCCGTCATGCCAACTCCTTCAGCACGCTCCCTTCGTAACGGAACATGGTTTCAAATAGCTGAAGGGAGCCCATCGTTCCAGGCCCCGGCGCGATGCCGCCGCAGCGAGGCCCGCGCCTGAGCCACGACCCGCGCCACGAGCCGTATCCCGATCCGGCGCGTTACGAGGCGCCCGACCCGGCTCTCAGCCTGTTGCGGCGCGGCGGCCGGTTTCTGCTGCCGGTCGCCACGTCGCTGTTCGGCCTGCTCGTCGTCGTGCTGATCTGCGGCGCGACGGTGATGCAGCTTGCCGCGCAGCGCACCGCGATCGTCGAGGAGGCGCGCAAGCACACCTCGAATCTGGCGCGCGCCTTCGAGGAGCATATCCGCCGCACCGTCAAGGAGGTCGACCAGACGCTCTCGGTGTTGCGGCGCGGGTACCAGAGCGACCCGGCCCGGTTCAAGCTGTGGGAATGGCCGGGCAAGGAATTGCTGCTGCAGGATCTGTCGGTCCAGATCCTGATGGCGGACAAGAACGGCACGATCGTCGGCACGACCGAGGGGCCGGCGCCGGTCGCCGCTTCGGTGCGCAACGAGGATTATTTTCTCTACCACATCAACCACGCCGACGATTCGCTGTTCATCGGCAAGCCGATCGCCGGCAGCGGCGCCGGCCGCTGGTCGATTCCGCTGTCGCGCCGGATCGACAACCCCGACGGCAGTTTTGCCGGGGTGCTGGTCGTCTCGCTCGACCCGTATTACCTCGCGCGGTTCTATGAGGCGGTCGATCTGGGGCCCGGCGGCACGGTGATGCTGGTCGGGCGCGACGGGGTCGTGCGCGTGCGCGTGTCGTTTACCCGCAACCCCGCCAACCCGACCACCTACAGCCCGGTCCTGACGATCGGCGAGACGGTGCGGCTGGAACTGACCCAGGATTCGACCGACACCAGCTTCCACGTCGAAAGTCCGCTCGACAACGTGTCGCGCGTCGTCAGCTACAGCGTCCTCCACGACTACCCGCTGATCGTCGGCGTCGGCCTTTCCGACAACGATCTGTTTGCCGATTACAAGACCGGCCGCATCCGGCTGCTCGCGACCGCGGCGGGGCTGTCGGTCGTCGTGCTGCTGTTTACCGGGCTCCTGGTGCGCCAGTTGCTGCGGCGGCAGCGCTCGGAGGAGGCGCTCGCCGTGCGCGAAAGCGAGCTCAGGGCCGAGCGCGAGCTGTTGTCGCAAACCCTGTCGTCGCTGCAGATCGGCAACGACCGCTTCCGCGCGATCATCGAGACCGCCGCCGACGCGATCGTCACCGCCGACGAGTTCGGCACGATCGAGATCGCCAACCCGGCCGCCGGGCGAATCTTCCTCTTCGCCCCCGACGAGCTTCCCGGCCGCAGCATCGTCGACCTCGCCGCGCCGGCGGATGCGGAGGCGTTCGACCTGTTTCTCGGCGCCGGCGGCGACGGGGTGATCGTCGGCGGCGGCCCGCGCGAGTTCGGCGGCCGGCGGGCCGACGGCAGCCTTTTCGACATGGAGGTCGCCTTCGCCGATTTCTTCGACGCCGGCACCCGCAAGATCGCGATCATCCTGCGCGACATCACCGAGCGCAAACGGGTCGAGCGCGAGGTCGTCGCGAGCAAGGAGGAGGCCGAGCAGGCAAGCCGCGCCAAATCCGAGTTCCTCGCGGTGATGAGCCACGAAATCCGCACGCCGATGAACGGCGTCGTCGGCATGACCGGCCTCCTCCTCGACACGACCCTGTCGGACGAGCAGCGCCGCTATGCCGAGATCGTCCGCGATTCGGCCGACCATTTGTTGTCGGTGATCAACGACATCCTCGATTTCTCGCGGCTGGAGGCCGATCGGCTCGTGCTCGACGAGGGCGATTTCGAGATCGAGCCGCTGGTGCAGAGCGTCTGCGACGTGATGGCCCCGCGCGCCTTCGGCAAGGGGCTCGAGCTCGGCTTTTTCCGCGCCCCGGGCGTGCCGGAGACCGCGCATGGCGACGCCGGACGCATCCGCCAGATCCTCTACAACCTGGTCGGCAACGCGATCAAGTTCACCGAGCGGGGCGGCGTCGCGATCTCGGTCGCGCCCGGCGGGCGAGTGCCGCGTGGCGTTTCCGGCGAGCGCTTCATGGTCCGTTTCGACGTCGCCGATACCGGCATCGGCATTCCGGGGTCCGTATTGCCGGTCCTGTTCGAGCAGTTCACCCAGGCCGACAAGACGATCGCGCGGCGCTATGGCGGCACCGGGCTCGGCCTGTCGATCTCGCGTAAGCTCGCGGCGCTGATGGGCGGCACGATCGGCGTCGCCAGCGACGAGGGGAAGGGGAGCCAGTTCTGGTTCACCGCGGCGCTCGCCCCGGCCCGCGCCGGGGGCGCCGCCGAGGATCGCGAGGGTCTCGTCGGGCAGCGGGTCCTCGTCGTCGACGACAACGCCGTCAACCGCGAGATCCTCAGCCACCAGCTCGGCGCGTGGAAAGCGACGGTCGACGCGCTCGACAACCCCGACGCGGCGCTTCCGGCATTGCGGCGAGCGGTGGGGGAGGGACGCGCTTATTCCGCGGCGATCCTCGATCACGCGATGCCGGGGCTCGACGGGGTCGCGCTGGCGCGGCAGGTGCGCGCGGTGGCGGAGCTGGCCGGGCTGCGGCTGGTGCTGGCGAGCTCGTCGATCACCGCCGAGACCCGCGGCGTTGCGGAGGAGCTCGGCATCGGCGCGGTTCTGGTCAAGCCATGCCCGCCCTCGGCGCTGTACGCGGCGCTGACCGGCACGGAACAGGCCCGCGCCGCCATGCCGGCTACTCCCGTTCCCGCGGGACCGGCGGTCGGCGCGGGGCTGCGCGTGCTGATCGCCGAGGACAACAAGGTCAATCAGGTTGTCGTCAAGCAGATGCTGGAAAAGCTTGGCTGCCGGGTCGACGCCGTGTCGAACGGGATAGAGGCCGTCGAGGCGGTGCGGCTCGCGCCCTATCACCTCGTCTTCATGGATGTGCAGATGCCCGAGATGGACGGCCTCACCGCGACCGGCGCGATCCGCGCGCTCCACGCCGCCGGCCGCCGCGACGTGTGGATCGTCGCCCTCACCGCCAACGCCTTCGGCGAGGACGCCAAGCGCTGCATGGATGCCGGGATGAACGATTTCGTCGCCAAGCCCGTGCGGGTGCCGGATTTGCAGGCGGCGTTGGCGCGAGTCCCCGCCGGCGTGTTGGCGCAGGCCGCGAAAGGGGCGGCGGCGGAGTAGCCCTGGCGGCGCTGGCCCTCACCCGGTGATCCCCGGCTAGCGCCGGGGTCACCCCCCTCTCCCGCAATGCGGGCGAGGGTATGCGTGGCGAATCCCCTCGCCTGGATTGCGGGAGAGGGTGGCACGCGAAGCGTGACGGGTGAGGGCGCGAGCGCAGCGAGCTTTGTGCGCTCAATCCTTCCGCGGAATATCCAGCGGCACGCAGTTGGTGCGGCCGCTGGCCATGCAATCCTCGCGCTTGCCTTCCTCCCGCAGCGAGTTGACCAGCCAATAGCCGACGATCACCAGGAGCGCGATGACGGCGAGGCCGATCAGCGCGCCGCGCCGGCTGTCATGCTCGGGAGGGCCGCCATGCTCGGGAGGGCCGTCATGCTCGGGAGGATTGGGGCGAGGGTCCGACATGGCGAAATCCTGCCGGGCGCGGGCCCGCGCGGCAAGCGCTTCCGCCGCGCGCGGCGGCGCGCTAGGGTGCTCATCGCCCTCGCGCCGCAGGTGAATTGCCGTGCCCGACCCGTCACCGCTGTCCGTCCGCGCTCTGGCGCAAGAGATCGCCGCGGGGCGGCTTTCGGCAGAATCCGTGACCGCCGCCTGCCTCGACCGCATCGCCGCGCGCGAGGCCGAGATCGGCGCCTGGGAATATCTCGACCGCGACACGGCGCTCGCCAACGCGCGCAAGGCCGCCGCCGGGCCGCTGCATGGCGTGCCGATCGGGGTCAAGGATTTGCTGGATACCGTCGACATGCCGTCGGGCTACGGTTCGCCGATCTATGCCGGCAACCGCCCGTCCTCCGATGCCGCCGCGGTCGCGATCGCCCGCGCTGCCGGCGCCGTCGTGATCGGCAAGACCGTCACGACCGAGTTCGCCACCTTCACCCCCGGCAAGACCGCCAATCCGCGCAACCTGGCGCACACGCCCGGCGGCTCGTCGAGC
>DATAUV010000127.1:0-16338 GCA_036268075.1 Allostellaceae bacterium
ATCCTCGCGCTGCGCCGCGAACGGTGGCGCGGTCCCGTGTTCGCGACGCTCAACCTGTTGCAGACGGTCCCGTCGATCGCGCTCTTCGCGCTGTTGATCGCGCCGCTTTCCGCGCTCGGGCTCGGCGGGATCGGGCCGGTACCGGCGGTGATCGCACTGGTGCTCTACGCGCTGTTGCCGGTGGCGCGGAACACCGCGACGGGGCTCGGCGGGATCGACCCGGCGGTGGCCGACGCCGCGCGCGGGATGGGCATGACCGGGCGGCAGATATTGTGGCGGGTCGAGATGCCGCTCGCCGCGCCGGTGCTGCTCGCCGGCCTGCGCATCGTCACGGTGCAGACGATCGGCCTCACGGTGGTCGCGGCGCTGATCGGCGCGGGCGGGCTCGGCAGCTTTGTCTTCGAGGGGCTCGGCGAGGACGCCGCCGACCTCGTGCTGCTCGGCGCGCTCCCGGCGATCCTCCTCGCGCTCGCCGCCGATTTCGTCCTCCAGCTTGCCGCCACGGCGTTGCGCCGATGATCGAGATCGAACACGTCACCAAGCTCTATAACGGCCGCCCGGTCGTCGACGACCTGACGCTGACCGTGCCGGCGGGGGCGTTTTGCGTGCTGCTCGGCCCCTCGGGCTGCGGCAAATCGACGACGCTGCGCATGATCAACCGGCTCATCACGGCCGATTCGGGCACGATCCGCGTCGATGGCGAGGACGTCGCCGGGCTGCCGGTCGCGGCGCTCAGGCGGCGGATCGGGTATGCGATCCAGTCGACCGGGCTTTTCCCGCATTGGCGGGTCGAGGACAATATCGCGACGGTGCCGCGCCTCCTCGACTGGCCGCGCCCGCGCATCCGCGACCGGGTGACGGAGCTGTTGGAGCTGTTCCGCCTCGACCCCGAGACCTATCGCCGCAAATACCCGCATGAGCTGTCGGGCGGCGAGCAGCAGCGCGTCGGCGTCGCCCGCGCCCTCGCCGCCGACCCCGACCTCTTGCTGATGGACGAGCCCTTTGCCGCGGTCGACCCGATCACCCGCGACGCCCTCCAAAGCGAGCTCGCCCGCATCCACCGCGACACCGGCAAGACAATCGTCTTCGTCACCCACGACATCGACGAGGCGCTGCGCCTGGCGACCGACATCGCGATCCTCGGCCGCGGCCGCCTCGCGCAGTTCGCCGCGCCGCTCGATTTGTTGGAGAACCCGGCGAGCGATTTCGTCCGGGAGTTCGTCGGCACGCAGGGGATCGGGCTCAAGCTCTTGTCGGTGCGCAAGGTCGCCGAGCGCATGCGGCAAGGCGAAAGCGCCGAGGGCGAGCCGATTTCGGCCGATGCCACGCTGCGCGATGCGCTGAGCGCAATGACCGCGCGGCGGGTCAGCACGCTGCCGGTGGCGGATGAGGGGGGGAGTGTGATCGGTACGATCGCACTGGCGGATTTGGTTTCTCCCCGTCATCCCGGCGAAGGCCGGGACCCACTCCTCAATCATTCGGGACACGGAAAAGTGGGTCCCGGCCTTCGCCGGGATGACGATGAATAAAGGGCGCTTGCTTACGGCTCCAACTCTATGGGTGACCGTGCTGTTCGCAGCGCTCCTCTTCGCCATGCCGCACAGCCAGCCCCTCTTCCACTGGGCCTTCCCGGCGGTCGAGCCGCCCGTCTACCAGCGCGACAGCTTTGTCGCCCTGTTCCTCTCGCATGCCGGGATCGTGGCGGTCGCGAGCCTCGCGGCCACGGTCATCGGCGTCGCCGCGGCGGTGTTCGTGACCCGCCCAGCCGGCCGCGATTTCCGGGGGATCGTTGACGCGCTGGCGACGGTAGGACAAACCTTTCCGCCGGCGGCGGTGCTGGCGCTGGCGGTGCCGGCGCTCGGGTTCGGGCCGCGCCCGACGATTGCGGCGCTGTTCCTTTACGGGCTGCTGCCGATCGTCGAGAACGCGGTCGCCGGGCTCGAAACCGTGCCTCCATCGGTGCGCGACGCCGCCGCCGGGATGGGCATGTCGGCGTGGCAGATCCTCTGCCGGGTCGAGTTGCCGCTCGCCGCGCCCGTCATCCTCGCCGGCATCCGCGTCTCGGTGACGATCGGCATCGGCACCGCGACGATTGGCTCGACGGTCGGGGCGCTGACCCTCGGCACCCCGATCTTCGACGGCATCGGCGGCAACAAGATGCCGTTTGTCTTGCAGGGGGCGGTGCTGGTGGCGCTGTTCGCGATCGTCACCGACCTGCTGTTTGCCCGGCTGGAAGACCGGCTGCGCCCGCCATCCGCGCGCTGAGCCGCGCCGCCGCGTCCGGCCCGGCGGTGAGGCCGAGCTTGGTGCGTCGCCACAGCACATCCTCGGCCGTCCGCGCCCATTCCTCGTCGACGAACCAGCGCAGATCGGCATCGGTGAGTTCATCGCCGACCTCGCGCCCCCGCGGCAGCGTCGCGGTCGCGGTCCAGGGGCCGGGGATGCCGAGCCGGTCGAGCGCGTGCTCGGCGAGGCGGCGGAACGTGGTCAATTTGCCGCCGAACACCGACAGCGCCGGCGCTCCGTCGGTGTCGAGGTCGAAGACGTAATCCCGCGTCACCGCGCTCGCCGACCCGGCGCCGTCGTCATAAAGCGGCCGCACCCCGGCGTAACGCCAGACGATGTCGCCCTCGCGCGGGGGGTCGCGCAGCCAGCGGGAAGCGGCCGCCAGCAGGTACTCCGTCTCCGCATCGCTGATTGCCGCGTCGGCGGGATCGCCCTCGTAGGGAATGTCGGTCGTGCCGACGAGGGTAAAATCGCGCTCGTAGGGGATGACGAACAGCACGCGGCGGTCGTCGTTCTGGAACAGATAGGCGTGGTCGCCGTCGTAGAGGCGGCGGGTGACGACGTGGCTGCCCTTGACCAGCCGCAGCCGCGCGCCGCTGTTGAGCCCGGCGAGGCGCTGCACCCCGGCGGCCCACGGCCCGGCGGCGTTGACGAGGATGCCGGTCTCGATCTCGCGCCCGTCGCCGAGGGTCAGGTGCCACGCGCCCGCCCCTCGCCTCGCCGCGACCAGCGCGGTGCGGGTGGCGATCTCGGCGCCGTGCAGCGCGGCGTCGCGGGCGACGGCGACGGTTAGCCGCGCGTCGTCGACGACGCAGTCGGAATAGACGAAACCATGCCGCGCCCGCCCGTTGAGCGGCGCACCACGCGGATCGTCGGCGAGGCGGATCGACTCGGTCCCCGGCAACGCGCCGGCGCCGCCGAGATGATCGTAGAGAAAAAGCCCGGCCCGCATCATCCAGCGCGGCCTGAGCCCCGGCGCGTGCGGCAGCACGAACCGCATCGGCCGCACCAGATGGGGCGCCGAGCGCAGCAGCACCGCGCGCTCGGCCAGCGACTCGCGCACCAGCTTGAAATCGTACTGCTCGAGGTAGCGCAGCCCGCCGTGGATCATCTTGCTCGACGCCGACGAGGTCGCGCCGGCGAGGTCGCCCTTGTCGCAGAGGAACACCCGGAGCCCGCGCCCGGCGGCGTCGCGGGCGATGCCGACGCCGTTGATGCCGCCGCCGATCACGGCGAGGTCGAACCGCTCGCTCACCTGAGCAGCGCCTCGGCAAATTCGGCGAACCCCTCCCCGCCCTCGGCCTCGGTCACATAGGCCGGCAGGGCGGCGACGCGGTCGAGATGCGGCCGGATGTTGGCGACCGCGACGGCGAGCGGAAAATACTCGAACATCGGCGCGTCGTTGGGCGAATCCCCGATAAACGCGGCCGCGTCCTTGGCCGCGTCGAGCTCGATGCCATACGACTCGCGAAACAGGATGCGGGTCATCGCGAGCTTGTCCCAGGCGCCGAACCAGCCGTTGACGTGGATCGAGCTGATCTTCGCCACCGCCCCGGCCGCCTCGAACATCGCGACGATACGGTCGACATCGTGCCGAGGCAGCGGCCCGCAATCCTCGCGGAAGTCGATCGCCAGATCGGCGAGGCGATAGGGCTGGTCGGCGGCGAGCCTTGCCCCGGGCACCGCCGCGAGGATCTCCTCAGCGAGCCGGTCGAGCCGCGCCCGCCCCTCCGCCCGCTCGGCGTCGGACAGAAAGTGCCGGCGCGTCATCCGCCGGGCCGCGTGGTCATAGCGGAAATAGAACGCGCCGTTCTCGCCGACCACCGCGTCGACCGGCCAGAACCGGGCGATCATGTCGCACCACCCCGCCGGCCGCCCGGTCACCGGGATTACCCGGCGGCCGCTTTCGGCGAGGCGCTCCAGCGCCCGATACGCCGCCGCGCCGAGCCGGCCGCCGCTCGTCATGGTGTCGTCGATATCGGTCAGCACATACGCCACGCGCCGGCTGGCATCGGTCGGGAGTTCGGCGAGCGGGCGCATCGTATCTCGGATCATAGGCGAGCCGCGCGATACTGAAGCGCGGATTTTTTAACGCTCGCCGCGCGTTTCCTCGGCATCAGTTCGCTGCCGGATGAGGGAAGCCTATGCCGAGTTTCACAAGATGGAGGCTATTGGCGCTGACCGTATCGGTCGCGCTGCCGCTCGCCGCCCACGCGAGCCCGATGCAGCCGAGCGGGCCGAACCCGAAAGCGCCTTCCGCCCCGGCCCCCTCACCCGCCGCTCCAGCTCAAGCGACCGCGGCGCCGGCGACCCCGGCTCCGGCGCAAGCGACAGCGACGACCACGCCAGCCACTCCGGCGACGCCCGCTTCCGCCTCCGCCCAGCCCACGATCGCGGCGGGGCCTGCGGGGATCACGGTCAGCTCGTGGGGGTTCAGCGAGACCTCGCCCAAGGACACCGGCCCGTCGCCACAGACCGCGGCGGTCGGTCGCCCGCTTTACGTGTGGATGGTGCTCGACGGCGGCCAGGCGGCGGTCGACCAGCTCAAGAGCGGCAGCCAGGTCTCTATCCAGGTCCATTGGACCAACGACAACGCCGCCTCCAGGGCGCCGGCACTGACCAGCAACCTTTCCGTCGGCCGCCCCGCCATCGCCGCGACGCTCGCCGGCCAGGTCGCCAAGACCGGCCATTTCCAATGGCATAGCTGGACCCGCAAGGACGCGCTGAGCCCCGGCCACTGGACCGTCTCGCTGACCGACCCCAGCGGCCAGCCAATCACCTGCGGCCAAGGCCCGTGCCAGCTCTCGATCGATGTGAGCTAGGAAGCTCTCGTCAAAAACCACCGTCATCCCGGCGCAGGCCGGGACCCACTGGTCAGCAGACCGAGCGCTTGAACCGTGGGTCCCGGCCTGCGCCGGGATGACGTTGGTTTTTGTCGCGGATCATTCAAACCGCCGCCCCGATCGCCTCATCCAGCAGCGTCGCGGCGCGGTCGAGTTGGGCTTCGGTGGTGGTGGCCGGCGGGACGAAGCGGAGGACGCTGCCGTCTCGGCGCAGGCTGAAGATGAGGCCGTGCTCGAAGCAATGGCGGTGGATCGCGCGGCCGAGGGCGAGGGCGGGTTTTCGCGAATGGCGGTCCTCGACCAGCTCGACGCCCAGCAACAGCCCGCGGCCGCGCACGTCGCCGATCTGCTCCCAGCGCTGCGACAGCGCGGTCAAATGCGCCTTGAAATAATCGCCGATCGCGGCAGCCCTCGCCGGCACGTTTTCGCCCTCGATGACATCGAGGCTGGCGATCCCGGCGGCGCAGGCGAGCGGGTCGTTGCTGTGCGAATGGGTGACGGTGTAGCCGCGCTCGACCACGGTCGCCTCGATCTCGGCCGTCGTCGACACCGCGCTGATCCCGACCCCGCCGCCGAAATGCTTGGCGACGGTGATCATGTCCGGCACGACCCCCTCGGCCTCGCACGCGAACATCGTGCCGAGCTTGCCGAGCCCCGTTTGCTCCTCATCGAGGATCAAGAGCATCCCGCGCTCCCGACACAGCTCCTGGAGGCGCTTGAGCCACCCGGGAGGCGGCTCTATGACCCCGCCGGCGCTGAACAGCGGCTCCGTCAGCACCGCGGCCGGGCGCCCGGTGGACTGGGCGTCGAGCAATTCGAAGCTCGTGTCGAGGCAGGCGTAGTTGCACGCGGGGAAACTCTGCCGCAGCGGGCAGCGATAGCAATAGGGCGCGACCATCGCATAGCTGCCGGCCGGCAGCGCGTCCTGCCCGCCGCGCCACCCGGCAAAGGTCAGCGACCGGGCGCCGTCGGACATGCCGTGAAAGCTGACATGCGGGCTCGCGACCTCGTAGCCGCCGGTATAGCGTCGCGCGATCGCCACCGCGGTCTCGTTGGCCTCGGACCCGGATTGGCTGAAGAGGCTCTTTTCGAGCCCCGCGGGCATCACCCCGGCAAGCCGCTCGGCGAGGCGGATCTCCTCGATGTTGTAATGGCTCGAATGGGCGTGGATGAGGGTGTCGCAGGCGCGCTTGATGGCGGCGGCGATGGTGGGGTGGTTATGGCCGAGCGCGGCGCACATTTGGCCCGAGTTGAAATCGAGCCAGCGCTTGCCGGTGACGTCCTCGACCTCGGACCCGTAGCCGGAGACGAAGACCGGGCCGGCGACGTCCTTGCCGTCCATCCTGCCGCCAAAGCTGTAGCGGCGGGCGCTGGCGAGCAGGTCGGCTTCGTCTTCCATCGTCGTCCTCGCGTCATGGCGGTTGCATGGGCGGTCCGGCCACCATACCTAATCCGTCGCCGCTTGACTTGGAGGTTTGGCCCGATGCCCCACCGCTCGCTGTTAGCCGCCGCGCTGTTCGCGATGATCGCCGTGATCGCGAGCGCCCACCCCGCCATGGCCGCCTTCGGCGCCTTCGCCTATGACGAGGGGGCCGGGAAATTCGGCTACAGCTACAACGAGCAGACCCAGGGCAAAGCCGACGCCGCCGCGCTCAAGGGCTGCGCGTCGGGCGGCTGCAAGGTGGTCTTCCGCACCGGACCGCAGCAATGCGGCGCGATCGCGGCAACCGAAAACGGCAAAATCTGGGGCGGCTCCCGCCGCGACCGCCGCGAAGCCGCCGAGCTCGCCGCGATGCAGGACTGCCAGAAGCGCGGCTCCGCCCAGTGCAAGATCAAGGCGAGCCAGTGCAACCGCTAAGCTCGGTCGTTCGCACGCCGTAGGATGGGCTGAGCGCAAGCGAAACCCATCGATGCTTCGCGCGGGCCGGCTGTTGATGGGCTTCGCTCCCGCTCAGCCCATCCTACCTGACCGCGACTCCTCTTTTATGCGATAGCGCAACGCAGTTTTCGTATCGCTGGCTTACGATGCGGGACGACCCTGGAAAACTGGGGCGTTTCGAACGGGAGGAAGCGATGCGACCACAGGCATGTGTCTGGGCGGCCGGGATTGGTTTTGCCCTGGCGGCGACGGCGCCCGCGACGGCCGCGGAAACGCCGAAATACGGCGGCACCTTGACCTATATGATTCCGGCGGACGCCCCGCCGAGTTTTGACGCGCACCACGAGCAGACCTTCGCGACGATCCACACGGCGGCGCCGTTCTACAGCATGCTGATCCGGATGGACCCGAACAACCCGGCCGCGCCGGGCGCCTTCGTCTGCGATTTGTGTACGGAGATGCCAAAGCCGACCGACGACGGCAAGACCTACACCTTCAAGATCCGCACCGACGTCAAGTTCCACAACGGCGACAAGCTGTCCGCCGACGACGTCGCGGCGAGCTGGAACTCGATCATCTTTCCGCCGGCGGGCATCCTCAGCCCGCGCTCCAGCAATTACATGATGGTCAAGGATGTCGCGGCGACCGACCCGCAAACCGTCGTCTTCCACCTCAAATTCGCGACGACCGCGTTCCTGCCCGCGCTCGCCGACGCTTATAACTGGATCTACGAAAAGAAGATCCTCGATAAGGACCCGCACTGGTACGAAAAGAACATCATGGGCTCGGGCCCGTTCAAGTTCGCCGGGTTCGAGGAAGGCCAGCTTATCAAGGGGGTGCGCAACCCCGACTACTACCGCAAGGGCCTCCCTTACCTCGACGGCTTTATCGGTATCTACGCACCCAAGCAGGCAACGCAGATCGACGCCATCCGCGCCGACCGCGCCGCCACCGAATTCCGCGGCTATCCACCCTCGGCGATGGACCAGCTCAAGGAGGAACTCGGCGACAAGATCAAGATTCAGGAAAGCGACTGGAACTGCGGCAGCACGCTCATCATCAACCACAAGAAGCCGCCGTTCGACGACGTGCGGGTGCGCCGCGCGCTGACGCTGGCGATCGACCGCTGGGGCAGCGCGCCGGCCCTCTCCAAGATTGCCGACGTCAAGACGGTCGGCGGCATCGTCTTCCCTGGCTCGCCGCTGGCCCCGACCAAGGCGGAATTGCAGACGATCGCCGGGTTCTGGCCCGACATCGAGAAGTCGCGCGCGGAGGCCCGCCGGCTCCTCAAGGAAGCAGGACAGGAAAACCTGACCTTTGACGTGCTCAACCGCAACGTCGACCAGCCCTACAAATACGTCGGCACCTGGGTGGTCGACCAGTGGAACAAGATCGGCGTCCACGCGACCCAGCACGTCGTGCCGACCGGCCCCTGGTTCTCCACGCAGCGCAGCGGCGATTTCGACGTCAATATCGGCGCCAACTGCCGCAGCGTCGTGAACCCGGTAATCGACGTGCAGCCCTACCTGCCGTCATCGCTCTACAAGGCCCAATACGGCTATTTCGAGGACCCGAAAGAGGTCGGGCTCTACGACAAGGTGCTCCACGAAACCGATCCGCAAAAGCAGCACGCCGACATGTTCAATTTCGTCAAGGAGGTGATGGACGAGCAGGTTCACACCGCCTACCTGCTGTGGTGGTACCGCCGCGTGCCGCTGCGCAGCTACGTCAACGGCTGGAAGATCAGCCCCAGCCACTACATCAACCAGGACCTCTCGACGATCTGGCTCAGCTCGCCCCAATGCGGCGAGTGTACCGAGAAGCCGGTGATGGCGAGCAAGTAGCAATCAAGGCGCGTAGGATGGGCTGAGCGGGAGCGAAGCCCATCATTCTTCTTTAGCGCAAGGACGCAAAGGCATACGCAAAGTGCGCGAAGGCGACTGAGAAGCGGCGCGCAGCGCAATAATAGGAAATAAGACAATGAGACAGTGAGACAGTGAGACAGTGAGACAGTGAGGTGACTTAAGCCGAAATCTCACTGTCTCACTGTCTCATTGTGATCTATTGCGGCTTCGCCGCGTTTCCGCCGCCTTCGCGCACTTTGCGTACACCTTTGCGGTCTTCGTTAAATAAAACCGATGGGCTTCGCTCAGCTCAGCCCATCCTACGGCGCCGGGTCAACGAGCGTTATTCCCCGCCAGCCGTTCGAGCTGGTCGAACACGAGGCCGTCGATGTCGATCCCCTCGCGCCGGAGCCGCTCGCGGTTGCGGGCGGAGTTTTCGCCGGGGATGCGGATTTCGGCGACACCGGCGGCGCGGGGCACGGCCTTGACGCGCGCGATGAGGGCGCTGACCTCGCGCTTGACGTCTTCCAACGGCACCAGCAGGTCGGGGCGGAAGGCGATGAAGAGGTAGCCGTCCTCGGCGCCCGCGATCGTCCCGGCGCCGCCGACGATGCCGAGCGCCTGCACGATGAGAGCGAGGCCGAACCCCTTATAAGCCTCGCGCGCGCCGCCGAACGGCAACAAGGCGCCGGCGCGGGCCTTGGCGGGGTCGCGGGTCGGGTTCCCGTCGGGGTCGATCGCGACGCCCTCGGGCAGCTCCTGGTTGAGCCGCACGCGCAGCGCGAGCTCGGTCGCCATAAAGGCCGAGGTGCCCATGTCGAGGATCAGCGGCCCGTCCTCGGTCGGCACGGCAAAGGCGATCGGGTTGGTGCCGAGCGCCGGCTTGATCCCGCCATGCGGCGCCACCGCCGCGCCGCTCGCCGCGGTGTGGATCGCGACGAGCCCGGCATTGGCGATCATCTCGACGAAATAGGCGTTGCGCCCGCTCATCCAGCTATTGGTGACGCCGACCAGCGACATGCCGTGCGTCTCGGCCTTGGCGATCGCCGCCTTGGCGGCGTGGTACATCGCCAGCATCCCGACATTGTTGCCGCCGTCGTAGAGCGCCGAGACCGGCGTCTCGTGCATCAGCCTGACCGGCGTGCGCGGCAAGGCCCAGCGGCCGTGCTCGGGGATGTTGAGGAGCTTGGCGAGGCCCGAATACTCGTACCCGCACAGCGCGGCGTCGAGGACGTGGTCGGTGACGATCCGCGCCTCCTCGGCATCGTAGCCGATCCCCTGCAGCGCGCGCTCGCCGAGTTGGCGGGCGCTGTCGACGCTCAAATGCACGCGCGGCTCGGTCATGTTCAGGTGCTCCTAGGGTTTCTTCGCGACGAAGAGCTCGACGGTCTCGTTGTCGGGGATCGCGTCGCTCGCGGCGATGCGTCCCTGGTACGGGATGTTGAAGCGGGTAAAGGCGTCGATCAAGACATGCGCCGCGTCGGGCGGTTCGCCGCCTCGGGCGTAGAGGCTGATCGCCAGCGATGGCGTGGTGCCGAAGATCGCGGTGAATTCGGGGCCGGTCGCGTCCCACCCGGCCTGGCGCAGGATCGTCGCGAGACGATTGGCGTAGAGATAGGCCTCGTCATCCTGCGGCAGGCACGAGACGACCACGCGGCCGTGCGCCGGCTGCTGCTTCAAATAGGCGACCATCTGGTCGGCGGTCGCGTCGTCGACCTCCCGCGCCTGCGCGCCCGCCTTGAACGCCGTGACGCGCTTGCCGAGATCGTCCGCTTGGGCCGAGAGGGCGGTCAGCCCGGCATCGACGGTATCGAACGACGCCGGCGGCGCCTTGTCGGCGGCGGGCGGCAGCGGCTTTGCCGCCGTGTCCAATTTCTGCCAGATGGTCTTGAGCCGAGCGGCGTATTTCGCCTGCTGGGCCGTATTCGCTGCGGCGTCGCCGCGCCGGGCCGAAGCGTCGGCCGCGCCGTCGCTCTGCTGCCATACCGTCGCGATGATCGCGGCGGCGCCGCACCAGGCCGCGACCAGCACCCCGAAGCGCCGCCGGGTTGGCCGCTCGGGCAGAACCATCGCGAGGACGCAGGCAATCGCGGTCATCGCGACGACGGCGGCGGTCGGAACCCAGACGATCAGCCGTGCCCAGCCCATCGGCGGTCAGATCGCATCCGGGACGTTGCGCTCCAGCTCGTCGAGCCACACCGCCGCGTGGGCGTCGGACGGCGCGCGCCAGGCGCCGCGCGGCGACAGCGACCCGCCCGACGAGATCTTCGGGCCGTTGGGCAGGGCCGAGCGCTTGAACTGGCTGGTCTCGAAAAAGCGGTAGAGAAACACGCGCATCCACTTCTTGATGTCGCCGAGGTCGAACGCGCGATGCGCCGCCTCGGGCGTATTGGGCGGCCACATCCCGGCCTCGCTGTCGTGCCAGGCATGCCAGGCGAGATAGGCGATCTTTGACGGCGGAAAGCCGAAGCGGCTTGCGTAGTACAGCGTGAAATCCTGCAGCGCGTACGGGCCGACAAAGCTTTCGGTCGATTGGATAACACCGTCCGCGCCGGCCGGCACCAGCTCGGGCGAAATTTCGGTGGCGAGGATGTCGTGGAGGATCGCCGCGGTCTTCCCTTCCAAATCGCCGCTCGCCGCGACAAAGCGGATCAAATGCTGGATCAGCGTCTTCGACACCGAGGCGTTGGGGTTGTAATGCGACATGTGATCGCCGACGCCATAGGTGCACCAGCCCAGCGCCAGTTCGCTGAGGTCCCCGGTGCCGACGACCAGCGCGCGGTGATGATTGGCGAGGCGGAACAGATAATCGGTGCGCAGCCCCGCCTGCACATTCTCGAACGTCACGTCGTACTGCAATTCGCCGCGCGCGTGCGGATGGCCGATATCGCCGAGCATCTGCCGCGCCGCCGGGCGGATGTCGATCTCAGCCGCCGTGACCCCCAGCGCCCGCATCAGCCGCCAGGCGTTTGACTTTGTGGTGTCGCCGGTCGCGAAGCCGGGGAGCGTGTAGGCGAGAACGTTGGAGCGCGGCAGCCCGAGCTGCTCCATTGCCTTGGTCGCGACGATCAGCGCCTGGGTCGAATCGAGCCCGCCCGACACCCCGATCACCAGCTTTTCGAGCCCCGTCGCGCGCAGCCGCTGCGCCAGCCCCTGGACCTGGATGTTGTAGGCCTCGTAGCAATTCTCGGCGAGCATCGCCGGGTCGGCCGGGACAAACGGAAACCGCTCGACCCTGCGCCGCAGATCGGTCGGGGCGCTGGGCGGGACGAACGCGAACTCGACCCGGCGCCACGCCGGCCCGTCGGCGTTGAGCAGCCGGGCGCAGTCGCCGAACGTATTCGTGCGCATGCGCTCCTGCCGGATGCGCCCGACATCGACATCGGCGACGGCCAGCTCGCCGGTCGCGCTGAACCGCGTAGTCTCGGCGAGCAGGTCGCCGACCTCGAAAATCCCGCCCTGCCCGTCCCAGGCGAGATCGGTCGTCGACTCGCCGACCCCGGCCGCCGAATAGGCATAGGCCGCGAGACAGCGCAGCGATTGCGACGCACACAGGAGCCGCCGCGTCTGCGCCTTGCCGATCGTGATGTTGCTGGCGGACAGGTTGAGCAGGATTTCTGCCCCCGCCGCCGCCCCCGCCGCGCTCGGCGGCGACGGCACCCATACGTCCTCGCAAATCTCGACATGGAAGGTGAAGGCCGGCGTCGCGAACAAGAGGTCGATGCCGAACGGCGCCGACTGCCCCGCCACCGCGATCGCCTCGCCCCGCACCGCCTCGCCCGAGGTGAAATGCCGCCGCTCGTAGAACTCGCGGTAATTCGGCAGGAACACCTTGGGCACGACCCCAAGCAGCCGCCCGCGATGGATCACCACCGCGCAATTATAAAGCGCGCCCCGCCACCGGAGCGGCGCCCCGACCGCAAACACGGGATTGAGCTCGCGGCTGGCCTCGATCAGCCCCGCGACCTCGCGCTCGACCGCGTCGAGCAGCGGCGCCTGGAACAACAGATCGTCGATTGCATAAGCCGACAGCCCCAGCTCGGGAAAGACGATCAGCCCCACCCCCGCCGCGTCGCCCTCGGCCAGCATCGCGCGAAATCGCTCCGCATTCCGCGCCGGCTCCGCCACCGCCACCGTCGGCACCCCCACCCCCACCCGCACGAATTCGTGGCGATAAGGGCTGAGGAACGGCAGCGCGTCGGGGGGTTTTCGGGACTTCATCGGCCATTTATGCTCAATAGGAGTATTATCGTCAACTTATGCCCAGTACATCGGCTCCGAGACGTCTAGCTGCCTCAGCCAATTCAACATCCTTGGTTGCTAACGGTATTCCGAGGCGCATCGCGAGTTCCAGATAAGCGGCGTCATAACCGCTGAGCCGTTCCTGGCGGGCGAGATCGAGAACTCGCCGGAAAAGTCGTGCCGGGTTTTCCGTGTCCAGAACGATCGCGAGACCTTCCAGTTGGGCCACGAATTCCGCGATCCGCGCGGCTGTGGTTCGCCGGCGCCGCTCACTCGTCGACAAGACGTTCGCCATCTCGAAATACCACAGCGAGGGCACCGCCGCCGTCGCCGTGTCGAGCTGCTCAAGTAGCCGGTCGGTCGCTTCCGAACGTTCGTCCTCGAAAAACCAGGACAGCGCGATAGACGAATCCAGCACGAAATCCGTCACGGCCGGCCTTCGTTGATCGCATCCCTGAGCGACATGCCGAGGGTTTGCCCTTTGCGAAGTTCCTTGATCCGGGCTATCGCCTCTCGCCGACGCTCTATGCTCGGGCGCTCCACCGGGACGAGCCGCGCGACCGCCTTCCCGTGTTTCGTGATCGTCACTTCCTCACCGCGCGCAACGCGCTCCAGCAGGGCCGGCAAATGGGTTTTGGCCTCGTATGCTCCAACTTGCATGACGCACCTCAGACTAGTCTTACACTAGTCTGACCCACCCCTGCCTTATCGTCAATCCGCGAACGGGTCGCGCACCAGCACCGTGTCTTCGCGCTCGGGGCTCGTTGACAGCAGGGCCACCGGCGTCCCGACCAGCTCCTCCAGCCGGCGGACGTATTTGATCGCGGCGGCGGGGAGGTCGGCCCAGGAGCGGGCGCCGCGGGTGCTTTGCCCCCAGCCCTCGGCGGTTTCGTAGACCGGCTCGATCTCGGCCTGGAGCGTGGTGCCGGCGGGGAGGTAGTCGTATTTCTTCGACCCGCGGCGATAGCCGGTGCAGATCTTGATCTCCTCGAACCCGTCCAGCACGTCGAGCTTGGTGAGGGCGATGCCGTGGACGCCGCCGACCCGGCAGGCCTGGCGCACCAGCACCGCGTCGAACCAGCCGCAGCGCCGCGGCCGCCCGGTGACCGTGCCGAACTCGCGCCCGACGTCGCCGAGACGCTGGCCGGTCGCGTCGCTGAGCTCGGTCGGGAACGGGCCGCTGCCGACGCGGGTGGTGTAGGCCTTGGTGATGCCGAGGACATAGCCGATCGCCGCCGGCGCGACCCCCGACCCGGCCGCCGCGTTGCCGGCCAGCGTATTCGACGAGGTCACGTAGGGATAGGTTCCGTGGTCGACGTCGAGCATCGCCGCCTGCGCCCCCTCGAACAGGATGCGCCGGCCCTTGCGCCGCGCCTCGTCGAGGAGGCGCCAGCAGGTGTCGGCATAGGGCAGGATCTTCGGCGCGACCGCCTTCAAATCGGCGAGCAGCTTGTCGCGATCCATCTCCGGCGCATTAAGACCGCGCAGCAGGGCGTTGTGATTCAACAAAAGATCATCGACCCGGTCCTCCAGCGCCTTGGGGTCGCCGAGGTCGCAGACGCGCACCGCGCGGCGCCCGACCTTGTCCTCGTAGGCCGGGCCGATGCCGCGCCCGGTGGTGCCGAGCTTCTTGTCGCCGCGGCGTTCCTCGCGGGCCCGGTCGAGCGCCCCGTGCGAGGGCAGGATCAGCGCGGCGTTGTCGGCTAGGCGCAAGGTCTTCGGCGAGATGTCGAGCCCTTTCCCGCGCATCGTCTCGATCTCGGCGAGCAGCGCCCAGGGGTCGACGACGACGCCGTTGCCGATGATCGACAATTTGCCCGGCCGCACCACGCCCGAAGGCAGGAGGCTGAGCTTGTATTCGATATTGCCGACGACGAGCGTGTGCCCGGCGTTGTGGCCGCCCTGGAAGCGCACGACGATCTCGGCGCGCTCCGACAGCCAATCGACGATCTTGCCTTTGCCCTCGTCGCCCCATTGCGTGCCGACGACCGCGACATTCGCCATTTCCTACTCCCGCCACGCGCATGGATGATGGGTTTCGCTGCGCTCTACCCATCCTACGGCGCCGAATTTGTAGGATGGGTAGAGCGCAGCGAAACCCATCACTTTTTCACACCGACACCGGCTTGCCGCCGACGAGCAAATACCCGCAGCCGAGGCGCCGCGCCTCTTTCTTCCAATCCGTCGACGGCGTCAGCGCGGCCACCGTCACCCAGCCGTCACCCCGCAACGAGGCGGTGCCTGCCTCGCCCGGAGGCACCAGCACGCGCCGGCCCGGCCGCGCCTCGGGCAATGTGCGCAGAATCGCGTCGGTATAAAGCGTGAACCCGGTCGCGGGCTCGGGCGAGTTCGGCCCGCCGGCGACATAAGCGCCGCCCCGGCCGAGCTCGCCGAGTGGCCCGCGCTCGGGCCCGACCCGCGCGAAAAAGGCAAAGGCGATCCCGCTGTGGTACTCGAACCCGCGGTTCTCGACCGGGTCGACCGTGACCCTGAGCGCCGGCATCGCGGCTTTAAGCCCGTCGAGCACGGCGCCGAGCCGGTCGCTTTCCGCGCGCGCCTTCGGCGGCAGGTCGAGCCGTTCGAGCGCCGGTCGCGCGGTCGCGGCGGCGCCGGCGAGCGCGACGAGGCGCGACAGCAGCTTCCCCGCCTCGCCCGACAGCGAGGCGACCGCCGCGGCGTCCTTGTGGTCGAGCGCGGCGCGCAGCGCGGTGGCCTGCGCGCCGGCGATGCCATAGGCCTCGGCGATCGCCGGCACCAGCGTCGGCAAGGTGATGTCGACCGAGAGTTGCGGCACCCCGACCGTCGCCAGCGCCTCGCCGGCGACCGCGATGACCTCGACGTCGGCGGCCGAGCCGCCCGCCCCGATCAATTCCGCGCCAGCCTGGCCGACCTGCCGCTCGGGCCGGATTTCCGAACCCTTCACCCGCAACACCTGCCCGTCATAGCTGAGCCGCAGCGGCCGCTCGCGATGGGCGAGGCGGCTGGCGGCGATGCGGGCGATCTGCGGGGTCATGTCGGCGCGCACCCCGATCATCCGGTGCGAGGCCGGGTCGAGCGTGCGGAACGCGTCGCTGGCCGTCACCGCGCCGGCGCCGGCCAGCAGCGTCTCCTCAAACTCCACGAGAGGCGGCTTGACCCGCTCGTAGCCATGCGAGGCCAGCACCGCCATCAGGCGGGCGGTAACCTCGGCCTCGACCTGCGCCTCGGGCGGCAGCAGGTCGTAAAAGCCGGTCGGCAGCAGGGC
>DATAUV010000128.1:0-5609 GCA_036268075.1 Allostellaceae bacterium
GGGTCCGACATGGCGAAATCCTGCCGGGCGCGGGCCCGCGCGGCAAGCGCTTCCGCCACGCGCGGCGGCGCGCTAGGGTGCCCATCGCCCTCGCGCCGCAGGTGAATCGCCGTGCCCGACCCGTCACCGCTGTCCGTCCGCGCCCTGGCGCAAGAGATCGCCGCGGGCCGGCTTTCGGCAGAATCCGTGACCGCCGCCTGCCTCGACCGCATCGCCGCGCGCGAGGCCGAAATCGGCGCCTGGGAATACCTCGACCGCGACACGGCGCTCGCCAACGCGCGCAAGGCCGCCGCCGGACCGCTCCACGGCGTGCCGATCGGGGTCAAGGATTTGCTGGATACGGTCGACATGCCGTCGGGCTACGGGTCGCCGATCTATGCCGGCAACCGCCCGTCCTCCGATGCCGCCGCGGTCGCGATCGCGCGCGCTGCCGGCGCCGTCGTGATCGGCAAGACCGTCACGACCGAGTTCGCCACCTTCACCCCCGGCAAGACCGCCAATCCGCGCAACCTGGCGCACACGCCCGGCGGCTCGTCGAGCGGGTCGGCCGCCGCGGTCGCTTCCGGGATGGTGCCGCTCGCCTTTGCCTCGCAGACCGCCGGCTCGATCATCCGACCGGCCGCGTTTTGCGGCTGCGTCGGCTACAAGCCGAGCTTTGGCCTCATTCCGCGCGCCGGGGCCAAGGGCCTCGCCGAAAACCTCGACACGATCGGCACGATGGCCGCGACGGTCGAGGACGCCGCGTTCTTTATCGGCGTGCTGGCCGGGCGGCCGGGGCTGCGCGACGCGGCGATGCCCGGGTCCGCGCCGCGCTTCGGCCTGTGCAAGACCGCGATGTGGGACAAGGCCGACGCAATCGTCGCCGAGGCGCTCGACCGCGCCCGCACGACGCTCTCCCGCGCCGGCGCCCGCGTTGACGACATCACGGTGCCGGCCGCGCACCAGACCCTGACCGCCGCGCAGGACAAGGTGATGTGGTGCGAATCGGCGCGCGGCCTCGCCTACGAGCACCTGCACCGCCGCAGCCAATTGTCGCCGCCGCTGCAAAAGCTGCTCGATGTCGGCGCCGCCGTGACGCCGGAGGATTACGACGCCGCGCTCGCCGAGACCGCCGCCGCGCGGGCCGGGCTCGGCGGGTTTTTCGGCGAGTGCGACGCGATCCTGGTGCCGGCCGCGCCCGGCCTCGCGCCCAAGGGGCTCAGTCATACCGGCGATCCGATCTTCAACCGGATGTGGACGCTGCTCGGCACGCCGGCGGTGACGGTGCCGGGGCTGTGGGGCGATGGCGGGCTGCCGTGCGGGGTCCAACTCGTCGGCCGCATCGGTGACGACGCGCGGCTGATGTCGTGCGGGATGTTCCTCGAACGCGCGCTGGCGGCATTGTCGTGAGGCGCGCTCTCGCGATTGTGATCGGGCTCGGGCTGAGCTTTGGCCTCGGGGCGCTGGGCGGCTGCTCCGCGCTGGACCCCTACGAGACGATCCCGCTGAAGCAGCCCTCGGAGGCCAAGGACCCGCGTCCGCGCGTCGGCCTCTGCTTCGACAAATTCCGCAGCACCCCAGAAAAGCTGCTCGCCGCGGCGCAGGAAACCTGCGGCAAGGGCATGAGCGCCATCCCTGACGGCACCGATTACGGCCTTGGCGCGCTGCAGCTTTGCCCGGTGCTGCTGCCCGGCCGGGCGACGTTTATCTGCGTGCCGCAGAAATAGGCGCGACACCGCGTCCGCTGTCGCCCGGGGCGCGATGTGCTATCGTCCGGCCTCCACGCTGATCCGAATAAGACGATGGATTTCGACAGCTTCTTCAAGTCGCGCGTCGACGCGCTGCATGCCGAGGGGCGTTACCGGATTTTCGCCGATCTCGAACGGCGCGCCGGCAATTTTCCGCGCGCCTGGGACCATCGGGTCGGGGCCGAGGTCACGGTGTGGTGCTCGAACGACTATCTCGGGATGGGCCAGCACCCGGCGGTGATCGCGGCGATGGAGGCCGAGCTGCATCGCACCGGCGCCGGCGCCGGCGGCACCCGCAACATCTCCGGCACCAGCCACGCGCACGTGCTGTTGGAGCGCGAGCTCGCCGATCTCCATGGCACCGAGGCGGCGCTGGTCTTCACGTCGGGCTTTGTCGCCAACGAGGCGGCGCTGTCGACCCTGGCGGGCAGCATGCCCGGCATGGTCGTGCTGTCGGATGCGATGAACCACGCCTCGATGATCGCCGGCATCCGCAACAGCCGGGCCGAGCGGGTCATCTTCCGCCACAACGACACCGCCCACCTGACCGAGCTGCTGGCGGCGATCCCGGCCGACCGGCCCAAGCTGATCTGCTTCGAATCGGTCTATTCGATGGATGGCGACATCGCCCCGATCGCCGAGATCTGCGACGTCGCCGACCGGTTCGGCGCGATGACCTATCTCGACGAGGTCCACGCGGTCGGGCTGTATGGCGACCAGGGCGGCGGCGTCTCCGAGCGCGACCGCGTCTCGCGCCGGCTGACCGTGATCCAGGGCACGCTGGCGAAGGCGTTCGGCACGATGGGCGGGTATGTCGCCGGATCGTCGCTGATGGTCGATTTCCTGCGCGGCCACGCGCCGGGCTTTATCTTCACCTCGTCGATGCCGCCGCTGGTCGCCGCCGGCGCCATGGCGGCGATCCGACACCTCCGCGAGAGCGGCGTCGAGCGGGCGAAGCATCAGGAGCGCGTCGCGCGGGTCAAGGAACGCATGGCCGCCGCCGGCCTGCCGCTGTTCCCGTCGGTCAGCCACATCGTCCCGGTGCTGGTGGGCGACGCCGCGAAATGCCGGATGGCCTCGGATTTGCTGCTGCGCGACCACAACATCTACGTCCAGCCGATCAACTACCCGACCGTCCCGCGCGGCACCGAACGCCTCCGCGTGACCCCGACACCGCTGCATAGCGACGCCGATATCGACGCCCTCGTCCACGCCTTCACCGAGGTGTGGGAGGTGTTGCAGCTTCCGAAGGTGCGATAAAGACCGCGCCTCCCTCTTCTCGTCATTCCCGCGAAGGCGGGAATCCAGGGGCAAACGCTTCGTCGCTCGCCCTGGACCCCCGCCTTCGCGGGGGCGACGAAAATAAAAAGAGGTCGGCCTTACAGCCCGTCCCAGAACTGTCTGATCTTTTCCCGCTGCTTCGCGTCGGGCAGGCGGCCGAGCCCGGCTTTCAGATTGTCTGCCATATGATCGGGCTTGTTCGTCGCCGGAATCACGCAGGTCACGGCCGGCTCGCCGATCAGGTATTTGAGGAATAGCTGCGCCCAGCTCGTGCAGTCGAATTCGGCGGCCCAGCCCGGCAGCGCCTTGCCGCGCACCGAGCGGAAGAGACCGCCCTGCTCGAACGGCTGGTTGACGATCACCGCGACCTTTCGCGCGAGGCAGGTCGGGAACAGCCGCGCCTCGGCGTCGCGCGTCGCCAGCGAATAGCCGCATTGGACGAAATCGATCCCCGGCTCGGTGTCGAGGATGCGCGCCAACTCCCCGAGCGACCCGGTCGTGTAGTGGGTGATGCCGATATAGCGAACCTGCCCCTTCGCCTTCATGTCGCGCAGCGTCGCGAGCTGCGTCTTCCAATCGACGAGGTTGTGGATCTGTATGAGGTCCAGCACCGGGCTCTTCATCCGCGCGGCCGAGCGCTGCATCTCGGCGATCCCACGCTCGCGCCCGCTGGTCCAGACCTTGGTGGCGAGAAACACCCTATCCCGCATCCCCAACTCCGCGACGAGATCGCCGACCACCGCCTCCGACCGCCCGTACATCGGCGAGGTATCGATCATCCGCCCGCCGGCATCGAGCAGCGCCCGCACCACCGCCTTCAACGGCGCCCGCTCGCCCCCGCCATCGCCGACATCGAACACCGGCCACGTCCCAAGCCCCACCACCGGCATTGTCTCGCCGGTCGATGGGATCGGGCGGGTGTTCATCGGGGTGTCGGCCATGGCTTTCAGGTTTCCAAGCGTTGGGATGGTGGCAAGCGCGGCGAGGATGACTCGACGGCACAGCGTCCTTCGAGACGTAGGCTCCGCCTGCTCCTCAGGATGAGGAACATAGGTGTGCGGCATAATAAATCGTCCTCATCCTGAGGAGCGCCCAACGGGCGCGTCTCGAAGGACGCACCACCTCAATTCAGCCCCAGCATCAGCCGGATATTCTGCACGGCGGCCCCCGAGGCGCCCTTGCCGAGATTGTCGAGCCGGGCGACCAGCACCGCCTGGCGCCGGCCCTCGTTGGCGTGGACCGAGAGCTCCAGCACGTCGGTGTCGTTGAGCGCCTGGGGTTCGAGCTTGCCGTCCTTGGCGGCCGGCACGATTTTGACCAGCGCCTGCCCGCGGTAACGCGCCGCCAGGATCGCGGCGAGGTCGGCGCCGGTGGGCTTGCCGTCGAGCGTGTCGAGGTGCAGCGGCACCGACACCAGCATCCCCTGGCGAAAATGCCCGACCGACGGCACAAAGATCGGCCGCCGCGAGAGGCCGCAATATTTCTCGGTCTCCGGCACGTGCTTGTGCTCTAGCCCAAGCGCGTAGAGCTCGAAGGCCGGGGCGCCGTCGCAATCATGGGCCGCGATCATCGACTTGCCGCCGCCCGAATACCCGCTCACCGCGTTGATCGTGAGCGGGTAGTCGGTGGGGATTATCCCGGCGTCGACCAGCGGCCGGATGAGCCCGATCGCGCCGGTCGGGTAGCAGCCGGGGTTGGCGACCTTGCCGGCGGCGGCGATCCGCGCATCCTGCCCGACCTCCATCTCGGCGAAGCCATAGGCCCAGTCGGGATGGACGCGATGCGCGGTGCTGGCGTCGAGCAGCATTGGCGCGTCGGCGCCGAGCCCATCGGCGAGCGCCGCCGATTCCGTCGCCGCGTCGTCGGGCAGGCACAGCACGACGAGGTCGACCTCGGCCATGATGTCCCGCCGCGCGCCGTGGTCCTTGCGCCGCGCGTCGGGCAGGCTTTTCAGCGCGATCTCGCCGAGGGCTTCGAGGCGGGCGCGGATGCCGAGCCCCGTCGTGCCGGCCTCGCCATCGATGAACACGCTGGGCTTGTTGATCATGGTCCCCTGGGCCATCTTGGATCCTCATCGAGCAGATAAAGAAAAACCCCGCCGGAAATCGCCTGGCGAGGTTCGGGCCGTGGTCGGATCGAGACCTGTGGTCAGCAATCCGATCGACGCACGCCTCTCCCGCCGCAAATACGGCGTCGTCGCGACGGGGTGGCAAAGACATGCGCGATCATAATCGGCAGGGTAGGGCGCACGGTGAAAGCCGTCAACGCCGGCGTTGAACGCGGGATCCGGTCACGGCGATTTGATGACAATTCGATATTGCTTTGTTTCCCGAGACTGTGGACCGTGTGGCCCTGCTGTTGGAGGCAAAGCTCAACGTCGTCAGCTTTCACTCTGGCCTGCCCGAGCCCGATTTGATCGAGGCGCTCAAATCCGCCGGCATCTTCATCACGTCGAGCGCGACGACGGTCGCCGAGGCGCGGCTGCTCGAACGCCGCGGGATCGACGCGATCATCGCCCAGGGGATCGAGGCGGGCGGGCATCGCTCGACCTTTACCGGCGTCGACATGGGGATGCAGCCGGGCCTCATGTCGCTTTTGCCG
>DATAUV010000129.1:0-15894 GCA_036268075.1 Allostellaceae bacterium
GCCGACAACGACCAGCGCCAGCGCCCCCGCGAGTACCGCGAGCGGAAACGACCCCGTCAGCGTATAGACGACATAGCCGGCATAGCCGCCGAGCATGAACATCGCGCCATGCGCGAGGTTCAAGACGCCGAGCGTGCCGTAGATGATCGTCAGCCCGGAGCTGATCAGGGCCAACAGCGCGCCCGTCGCCAGCCCGTTGAACAGTTGCGAGACGAAATTAGGCCAGGTGATCATGTGCTTGTATGCGCTGGATAACCGTTATGCGTCCTCCAAGACGCCCGCTTTGCGAACTCCTCAGGATGAGGAAAGCCTGGGATGCCGTCGAGCAATCTTCCCCATCCTGAGGAGGCACCCCCTTCGAGACGCCGCCTGCGGCGGCCCCTCCGGATGAGGGCGTCGTCTCGAAGGACGCACTCCGCGTCTGCAGCCTAACTCCTCAGGTGTATTCGCCGAGCTTGCAACCGAACGCGTCGGGCGCCTGCATCAGGGACTCGCCGGGAACGACCTCGGTGACTTCCCACCAATCCTCCTTGCCCTTCATGTCGGCGGGCTTCTTGCCGCGGACGATGATGACCGGGCGGACGAGCTGGTGGTCGGCGCCGCGGAAATGCACGTCGCCGACGAGCGACGGGAAGGTTTCGCCCTTCTCATAGGCCTTGATCACGTCGGGCGGATAGAAGCTGCCCGCCTCCTCGACCATCCGCGCCCAGATCGCGAATTGCGAATAGCCGTTCTCGGCGCTCCAATCCGGCTTGTAGCCGTATTTCTTGTCGAACGCCTCGACGAACATCTTGGCGAGCGGGTACTTGTCCTCGATCGTCCACCAGAAATCGGTGGAGGCCAGCACGCCCTGCGTGATCTCCGGTCCGACCTCCTTGGCGAGGAACGGGGTCTGGTACGGCACCACCAGCTTCATCTTGTCGAGGACGCCGAACTGCTTGGCCTGCTGGGTCGACAGCACCGCGTCGTGGCCCCAGTTGATGTTGAGGAGGTAGTCGGCGCCGGAATTGGCGACGTTGAGCAGATACGAGCTGTAATCGGGCGCGCCGAGCGGGGCGACCTGGTTCGTCGCCGTGGTCCACCCGCCGTTCTTCGCGAGGAAATCCTCCATCGATTTCTGGACGGTGTGGCCGTAGGTGTAGTCGGGCGTCAGGTATGCG
The DNA here is from genome assembly GCA_036268075.1 of Allostellaceae bacterium. Lineage (GTDB taxonomy): Bacteria > Pseudomonadota > Alphaproteobacteria > ATCC43930 > CGMCC-115725 > DATARH01. The sequence continues at coordinate 1,161 of DATAUV010000129.1, forward strand.
GCCTTTTTGTTCTTGCCGTATTCCTTCAGCATCACCGGGCCGATCGCCGAGGCGGCGGTCTGGCCGTAGAAGCACTGGCGGAACCCGTAGCGGACGCAGTCCTTGCCGGTCGTGTCGTTCGAGCCGGAGACGCCGGTGACGTAGAGCACGTGCTGCTGCTGGGCCAATTTGTTCAGCGCAACGGCGACCGCGCTCGAGGTCGAGCCGATCATCACGACGATCTTGTTCTCGCTGATAAAGCGCGACTGCGCTTGCACCGCGGTGTTGGGCTTCGCCTCGGAATCCGCGACGACCAGTTTGACCTCTTTGCCGAGGATGCCTTTCTTGGTCTTCGGCGAGATCGTCTGGATCAGCGGGTCGCCCGAGTTGATATGCTCGACCGCGAGCTGGATGCCCTTCAGCTCGTCTTCGCCCGCCGCCGCATAGGTGCCGGTGCGCGGCACGCTGGCGCCGATCGTCACCGAATTACCTTGCGACCCTGCCGGCCAGGTGCCGATCGGCGGCTGGTCGGCGGCGCGCACGATGCGCGGGAACGCCGAGGCGGTGACGAGCGCGCCGCCGGCCGCGAGAACAGAGCGCCGGGTCGTCTTGGTGATGTCCTGCCTAATCATGCTTCCCCCCTATTGCGCCGAAACGATTATCGGCGGCGCATGGTTGTGATGCGCCGTTGGGTAGTCTACTGCCCGCTGCCGGGCGGCCGGATACTAATCCAGGCTTCTACAGCAAGCTAACAGACTTTCTGCGAAGTTTTTCGCCGCCCGGTGGCGCGGTCCCACGGCCGCCGCAACGACACCGTTCCCGCGGAGGTCCCACGCTTTCGCAAATCGCTGCGCGAAATGTGGAAATATTGCGCCTTTACCACACCCTCCGCGAATGCGGATCGGGCACCTGAGCGATGCAGAACCTTCATTCCAAGCAATTGATAAGATTAATCAGATGAATGGCTCCCTTGTCCGGATCGGCGTAGGGCGACAAGGAGATGAGCGTCGCGGTTGACGACGCTTGCAAAAAGCTTCAAGGACATGATACCTCAAACCTGCCGTATTTGCTTATTTCGGCAAGTCATCGTCTTGTCGCGGGGGTCGGATGCGCAGCGATTCGTCAAATCGGGGAAGTGGCGCCGCGGTGACTCCCAGGTATTCGGGCCGGGCCTGATGGACGATCGCCGGACATTCGCGTGTCGGCTGGCGCTCCCGCTCGCATGGGAGGCGCTCGATCGCGCGCCTCCCGCCGCGGATCGCGAGGCGGCGCGGTGGTCGAATGCCGGGGTCATCCGCTTTCTGCTGCACGAGATTGACGTCAACGCCGCGCTGCGGCCGGCCGAGGAACGGCTGACCGAGGCGCTTGCCCCGATCCATACCAAGCTTGAGATGATCATCGAGGTGCTGGGGCGGCTTGCCTATCGCGAACTGGCCCTGCCCCCGCCGCGCGAGGTCGAGCTGAGCCTCGACCGCATCCTCTGGCATGCGCCCAAGGCTCTCAAGATCGGCGGCTGGGTGCGCCTCAAGCTGTTCTTCCACTCCACCTTTCTCGAACCCGTGGTGCTCTACGCGCAGGTCCGGTTCTGCGGCGAGCGCGAGGGCGAGGCCGGTTGTCCAGTTCAGGCCGAGCTCGACGAGATGTCGGAGGCGGGCGGCGAAGCATTCGCGCGTCTCGCCTTCCTGGCTCAGCGCCGCCAGCGCGGCGAGCAACTCCACCCAGCCCCGACGAGGCAGATCGCATGATCGAGGCTCTTTCCGCGATCGCCCAGACCCTGGGCGAACTGCAATCGCTCGCGAGCGGCGCCCTCGGCGCACCCGACAGCGTCGTGCCGGATGCCGGCGGCGCCTCCGGGGCGACCTCGTTCTCGTCGACGCTCAAGGGCGCGCTCGACCGGCTCGACGGCACGATCGCCTCGGCCAACAGCACGGCCAAATCCTTCGCCGCCGGCAATCACGACATCCCCCTGAGTGACGTGATGGTCTCGCTGGAGCAAGCGAACCTGTCGCTGCAAATGGCCGCGAACGTTCGCGACAAGGTCGTCGCGGCCTACTCCAACGTCATGAACATGCAGGTCTAGCGCGCCGCAGGGGTGGTAGGTGGGCTCTGTCGTAAGGTTCTTGCAGGGGGTCTTGCCGGCCGGCGTGATGACGCGGCTCGGCCCGCTGGTGGCCGCGCGGGGCATGGCGCTCGGCATGATCGGCGGTGCTTGCGGTCTCGCGCTTCTTGCCGTCGTCGCGCTGTGGTCGTGGGGCTCGGGCTATTCCGTCCTCTATGCCGGGCTTTCGAGCGAGGAGGGCGGCCGCACCCTCGCCGAGCTGCAAAAGCTCAATATCTCCTACAAGATCACCGAGGGCGGTCGCGTCATCCTGGTGCCGAGCGCCGATGTCGGCCGTGCCCGCCTCCAGCTCGCCGCGCACGGCGTGCCCAAGCAGGACAGCGACGAGTGGGCGATCCTCGATAACGAGAGCCTCGGGGTCAGCCCGTTTGTCGAGCAGGTGCATTACGTGCGCGGCGTCGAAAGCGCGCTGTCTCGGACCGTGCGCGACATCGACGGGGTGATCTCGGCCAAGGTCAGCCTGGCGATGCCGAAAGAGACCGATTTCCTCGCGACCGCGCCCAAGCCCAGCGCGTCGGTGCTGCTGCGGCTCCGGCCCGGCACCGAGCTGACCAGCGCCCAGGTCGACGGCATCGTCGGCCTCGTCGCGTCGAGCGTCCCGGGACTCTCCCGCGAAAACGTCACCATCGTCGACCAGACCGGCCGCGCGCTCAGCGCCAACGGCAAGGACGGGATAGGTCAGGCGCCACAGCAGCTTGAGCTCTCCCGCGCGATCACCCGCCGCTATGAGGCGACGATCACCGACCTCTTGGTCCCGGTGCTGGGACGCGGCAACTTTCGGGTGTCGGCCGACGCCGACATCGATTTCTCGCAAACCAAGGAAAGCCTCGTCAAATACGGCGCCAGCCATGTGCTGAGCCAGGACGAGACCACCCATACCCGTACCGGTGACGGCGACGAGGGTGGCGGCATCCCGGGCGCGTTGTCCAACCGCCGGCCCGACACCCCGGCGACCGGACCCTCCAACCAGACCCCGCCCGCGCAGGACCAGGACCAAAGCCAGACCGATGCCAAGCCGGCCAAGTCGCCGGCGGCGCCGAAAGAGCAGCCGCCGACGGCCAGCGACAGCCACAAGACGACGAGTTACGACATCGACCGCACCGTCCAGTACCTCGAGCACCCGTCATGGACGCTCAAGGCGATCAGCGTCGCCGTGCTGGTCAACAACTCCTCGGGCAAGCCGCTGCCGGCCGAGCGGATGGACGCGGTCAAGAAGCTCGCGTCGTCGGCGATCGGGGCGGGCCAGAACCCGCACATCACGGTCGTCGACCTGCCGTTCGAGGACTTGACCCAGGCCGCGATCGTGCCCGGCGCGCCGTGGTGGACCGAGCCGTGGGTCAGCGGGGTCGAGCAGAACGCGATGCTCGCCGTCGCCGGCATTCTGGCGCTGTTCGGTGGCGTGCTGCCGCTGCTGCGGCGGGTTTCGGTCGGCGGAGGCCGGCTCGCGGCAGTGGGCCCGGCCGGCCGCGCGGGAGGCACGGGCCCCGCCGCCGCCGGCGGCCGCCCGGGCTCACCGGGGCCGGGCGGCGGCCCGATGGGCAAGATGCCCGCCAATCTTTCCGAGCCCGCGGCGAAGATCCTCGCCGCGGCTCAAGACGTGTTCAGCATCGAGGCCGAAACCGTTCAGACGCTGGTCAACAACGACCCGGCCCGGACGGCGCAGGTCATCAGAGGATGGATAGCCGGTGACCGAAATAGTCTCAAGCAGGCGAGTTAATCTCAGCGAGATGGAAAAGTCGGCGGTCGTCATGATGTCGATCGGCGACGACGCGGCCGCGCAGGTCATGAAGTGCCTGTCGCAGCTCGAGATCAACCAGCTCTCGGTGGCGATGGCGCGCATCTCCAACGTGTCGAAGGACGCGGTCACCTCGGTCTATCAGGAGTTCATCGACCTGATGCTGCAGGAGACCTCGATCGGCATCGGCGCCGAATCTTATATCCGCGGCGTGCTGGAAAAGGCGCTGGGCGCGGAAAAGGCCGAGCGCCTCGTCGCCCGCCTGCGCCAGGGGGATTATTTCGCGGGGATCGAGGCGATCCAGTGGCAGGACCCGCGCGTGCTCGCCGAGATGATCAAGCACGAGCACCCGCAGATCGTCGCGATGATCTTCGCCTATCTCGAGCCCGAGCAGCTCGACGCGCTGATCCGCTATTTGCCGGAGGAGCTCGTCGAGCAGGTGATCCCGCGGCTGGCGACACTCGAATCGATCCCTCCGGCGGCGATCCGCGAATTGAACGAGTCGATCGAGGCGCTGCTCGCCGGCGAAGCGCAGCAGGCGCGCGTCACGGTTGGGGGCGTCAGCATTGCCGCCAAAATCCTCAACCGCATCGACAACAAGAGGGTCGAAAGCATCCTCAAGCAGATCAGCACCGTCGACGCCGAGCTGGCGCAGCGCATCGAGCACAGCCTGTTCGTGTTCGAGGATTTGATCCATGTCGACGACCGGAACTTCCAGATACTGCTGCGCTCGGTCGACCAGAAGCTCCTGGTCTCGGCGTTGAAGGGCGCGGAGCCGACGCTTCAGAACAAGGTGCTGAGCAACCTGTCGCAACGCGCGGCCGAAACCCTGCGCGACGATATCGGCGCGCGCGGCCCGATGCGGGTCAGCGAGATCGAGGCGGCCAAACGCGAGATCGTCGCCACCGCACAGCGCCTCGAACGGGAGGGCGCGATCATCCTGCGGGCCGATCCCGGCGAGGTCGTGTCGTAGGGGCGCCCGAGATGTCGTCCGTTCGGATACACGCCGCGAAAGGCGGCCCAGACATGCCGGCCCGCGCCGCCGCGTCGCCCCGCGGCGCCGACGATTCGAGCCCGGCCGACGCCTTCGCGGCCGCGTTGGGGGCGGCGGCGCTCGGGGCGGCGGCGCCGAAGTTCCAGCCGCATCGGCACTCCCCGGCCGGTTCCGATGACGCCTCGGCCGGCGGCGATCCCGCCGGAGACGCGCCCGCCGCTACCTCCGACCATGCGAAAGCCACGGCCCCCTCCGGTGGCGACCGCGCCGACGCGATCTCCGATACCGAGAAGACGACGCTCGTCATGCCGGGTTTGCGCGCCTGGTTCGCCCCGTCCACCGGCCCGGCGCCGAGCCGTCAGCGCGGACCGAGCGGGCCGACCGCGGCGGACGCGTCCGTCAATGCCGCCGCCGCCGTCGCCGCCGCGCTCGTGGCTCCGACTGTCCAGCAAGCGGGTGCGCCCGGGCCATCCGGGGTCAAGCCGTCCGACCGCGCGCCCTCGATCGCCCCGCATGAGGGACTGCCCGGTCCGCTCTCCGCGGATGTCCGGCGCAACCCGCAAGCTCCCGTCTCCGGGCTTCCGGCGCCGGGCGACAAAGCCGGCCCGGCCGGCCTGATCGGCTCCGGGTCTGGGGTTGAGCCGGTGGCGGCGAAACCCCATTTCGCCCCGACCGAGGCGAGCGCCGGCCCCGATCCGGCTCAGCTCGCGACGGGCGATCCGACGGCGTTGCCGACCGGTTCGATCGGCGATCCGTCGACGATGTCGGCAAACCTGTCCGGGCCGCCGCTGATCCATGCGGCCGTCGAGACACCGGCGCCGACGGCCCAATTCAATACCGCGGCGCTCACCGCCGCCGTGCCGAGCGCGGTGGTTCCGGCCTTGACCGACCCGGCTTCGGCGGGCGGCCACGACAGCCGCGATTCGTCGGGCCGGGATTCTCCGGGCGGGGACGGGCGTGCCGCCGAGACCGTGGCGCTTGGCGGGGTCGGCGCGGCGACCGGCACCGGCGCCGCCAGCGAGTCTGCCGGGCTCGCGACCGGAGCTTCCGGCGTGACCGGCGGGGCCGATCCCGGGGCCGCCGGCGTCGCCAACCAGCTTTCGGGCCAGGTCCTCCGGCTGCTCGCCAATTCGGGCCACGAAGCGCTGGTCCGGCTGCATCCGCCCGATCTCGGCGAGGTGACGGTCCGCGTCGCGGTCAGCGGGCGCGACGTCTCGGCCTGGTTCGGCGCATCGCAGCCGGCGGTGCAGCAGACGATCAGCCTCGGTCTCGGCCAGCTTCAGACCGATCTCGGCAACGCCGGATACAACCTCAGCGGCGCCTGGGTCGGCGCCGACACGTTGGGCTTTGGCGCCCGGGACGGCACGGCTCGGCGACAGCCGTCGTTCTCCGGCGCCATCGCCGCCGCCCCACCCGCCTCGACCGGCGCCGCGGCGGCGCTTTCCTCCGGCTCGGGGGTGAGCATCTATGTCTGATACCGCTCCGGCGCCGATGGTGGTCCGGCCTTACGACCTCCTATCCGAGCAAGCCCCGGCGGCGGCCCAGATGCCGGCGCTCGGGCCGACGCTCGACCGCATCAACCACCGCTTCGCCCGCAACCTGCGCGCGGCGCTGTTGCAGCACCTGCGCCGCGGCGTCGACGTGTTCCCGGGGCCGGTCGAGCTGATCAAGCACAAGGAGCTGATGGAGCGGGTCGCGACCCCGACCTATCTGACGCTCGTCAACATGAAGCCGCTGCGCGGCACGATGCTGGTGCTGTTCGACGCGCAGCTCGTCGTGACGATCGTCGAAAGCCGGTTCGGCGGCAGCGGCCGGTTCCCGGTGCCCCACGCCAACCGCGAGTTCACGCCATTCGAGTTAAAATCCATGCGGCGCGTGATCGAGATGACGCTCGAGCAATACGCGACCGCGTGGCAGCCGATCGGCAATTTCGAGGCCGATATCGTGCGCCAGGAGACCAATCCGCAATTCGCCGGCTTTGCGACGGCCGACGACCTGATCCTCGTCAGCGCATTCGATGTCCAGATCGATTACGGCCGCGGCACGCTGATGGCCTGCATCCCTTACGGCAGCATCGAACCGATCAACGAGGAGCTGACGTCGGGGATTTCCGAGGGGTCGGTCGAAAACGACGCGCGCTGGTCCGACGGGCTCAATCGCGGGATCGAAGCTGCCTCGATCATGCTCAATGTCGAACTCGGCAACATCGAGATCACGGTCGCCGATCTGGTGGCGCTGGCGCCCGGCACCGTGTTCGAGATGGGCCGGCCGGAAACACTGACCGTCGAATCGGGCGGGGTGCCGCTATTTCGCGGCCGCTGGGGCCGGATCGGCCGCAAGGTGGGGGTCAAGATCGAAGAGCGCTTGATCGGGCATATGGACGCCTCGTCGCTGGCGCGGTTCGACGGTGTGAAGTTGGGGGGCGACGATGATTGACGATCCGCCCGCGGGCGGTGAGGCGCCGCCCGGCGAGGCCGTGGGCGGCGACGAAAATTCGCCGTTCGCGCCCCTCGAACTGCAGACCGGAGGCGGTGAGCTCATCGCCGACGCGCCGGCGCCGCGGTTGGAGGGCGGGCGCCTCGACCTCGTGCTCGACGTGCCGGTCAAGCTGTCGGTCGAGCTCGGCCGCACCGAGGTGCCCATCCGCGAGGTCGTGAACCTCGGCCGGGGTTCGATCATCGAGCTCGACCGCGGCCCGGGGACGCCGCTCGACGTGCGCGTCAACGGCGTCCTCGTCGGGCGCGGGGAAGTGGTGCTCGTCAACGAGGAAACGCTGGGACTGCGCTTTGTCGAGGTGGTCAGCCAGAACGAGCGGATGAAGCGGCTGAGTTGAGTTCGGGTTGGGCGGGGGTTGTCCGCCCGGGGGAAGTCGATGCTAGGTATGTCACAGGCGAGCCATGAGGCGATGCTGACGATCTTCGCGGTCTCGGGCCCGCTGCTCGCGGTGATCATGGTGATCGGCGTCATCGTCGCGATCTTCCTCGCCGCGACCCAGCTCAACGAGCCGACCCTCAGCTTCGTGCCGAAATTCATCGGCATCGCCATCGCCCTCGCCGTGATGGGGCCGTGGCTGCTGCGCCAGCTCGAACAGTTCACGGTGATGATCCTGACCGGCCTGCCGCGGATGGTCTCGTGACCGTTCCCGCCGCAGCCACGACCACCATCGGGCCGATGGTCGCCGGCTGGCGGCGGCATCTGCCGTCGCTGGCGGGGCCGGTCGCGTTCCTCTTGATCCTGTCGATGGTGGTGGTGCCGCTGCCGCCGCTGGCGCTCGATTTCCTGTTCACGTTCAATATCTGCTTCGGGCTGATGATCCTGTTGGCCGCCCTCTACACCGCCAAGCCGACCGAGTTCTCGTCGTTCCCGAGCCTGCTCCTGATGACCACGCTGCTCAGGCTGTCGCTCAACGTCGCGGCGGCGCGGGTCATCCTGCTCGACGGCTATCAGGGCACCGAAGCGGCTGGGCGCGTCATCGAATCGTTCGGCTCCTTTGTCGTCGGCGGCAACTACGCCGTCGGCATCGCCGTGTTCGCGATCCTCGTGATCATCAATTTCGTCGTCGTCACCAAGGGCGCCGGGCGCATCGCCGAGGTCGCCGCGCGGTTCGTGCTCGACGGCATGCCCGGCAAGCAGATGGCGATCGACGCCGACCTCAACGCCGGGCTCATCAACCAGGAAGCCGCCCAGGCCCGGCGCGTGGATGTCGGCCGCGAGGCGGATTTTTTCGGGGCGATGGACGGCGCCAGCAAATTCGTCCGCGGCGACGCGATCGCGGCGGTGCTGATCCTGTTCATCAACCTGGTCGGCGGCTTGGTGATCGGGGTCTGGCAGCACGACCTGACGATGGCCGAGGCCGGCGGCACCTACACGCTGCTGACGATCGGCGACGGCCTCGTCGCCCAGATCCCGGCGCTGGTCATCTCGTCCGCGGCCGGCATCGTCGTCAGCCGCGTCTCGACCGGCGCCGATGTCGGTCATCAGATCATTTCGCAATTATCGATGTTCCCGAAGGCATTCGGGTTGGCGGCGGTGATCGTCGGGCTGTTCGGGCTTATCCCGGGCATGCCGCATTTGCCGTTCCTGATCTTTTCCGGGCTGCTCGGGACCGCCGCCTGGTGGCTCGGCCGCGAAAAGCAGCGTGCCGCCGTGGCGCCGCCGCCGGTGGTCGAGGCGGTTGCTCCGGAAAACGCCGAGATCGACATCGGCGTCGTCGAGCTGGTCGAGCCGCTCGAGGTGCAGGTCGGCTATCGCCTCGTCGGCCTCGTCAGCAAGGAGCAGCGCGACACCGGGCTGCTTCGCCGCCTGCGGGCAGTGCGGCGTCAGGTCTCGCGCGAGTTCGGGTTTCTCGTCCCGGTCGTGCATGTCCGCGACAACCCGGATTTGCGCTCGACCGGCTACCGCATCCTGGTCTACGGCGTCGAGCGCGCGGCGGGCGAGGTGCATCCCGACCGGCTATTGGCGATGTCGACCGGCAAGACGCTCGGCGAGGTCCAGGGCATCCTCGCCCGCGACCCGGTGTTCGGCCGGCCGGCGCATTGGATCATGCCGGCGATGGCCGAGCAGGCCCGGGCCGCGGGCTATACCGTGTTCGACGCCGCGGTCGTCATCGCCACGCATTTCGAGCGCATCGTCAAAGACAACATCGACGGCCTCTTCGGTCGCGCCGAGCTCGAAGCGGTGCTGGCCTATCTCGGCAAGGTGATGCCGAAATTCGTCGAGGAGCTGACGCCCAAGCTGATCCCGATGAGCACCGTGCACACGGTGTTGTGCTCGCTCCTCGCCGATCACCTGCCGATCCGCGACCTGCGCACGATCATCGCGGCCTTGATCGACGGCGCGGCGGCGACGCAGGAAGCCCGGCCGCTGACCGATTTCGTCCGCGCCAAGCTCGGCGGGTTTATCGTGCAGACCGTGTTCGGCGCGGTCGACGAGCTGACCATGATGACGCTTGAGCCCGATCTCGAACGGCTTTTGCAGGAGGTGCTGCGGCTGTCGACCGGCACCGGCGCCTTCGCGATAGAGCCCGGCCTCGCCGCCGAATTGCGCGGGCAGGCCTCCGCGGCGGCGACGCGGCTCGAAGCACTCGCGCCGGTCGCGGCGCTGATCGCGCGAGCCGAGCTGCGCGAGCTCGTCGCCCAGTTGTTGCGCCCGGTGCGGCCGCGCATCTGGGTCTTCTCGTACCAGGAGATCCCGTCCGACAAACGCATCCGGGTCGTAGAGCTGCTCGGTCGGGCACAGGTGGCTGCCCCCAATGCCTAGCGACCGCGACGTCGACATGCTCGAAGTGCCGGCGGCAGAGGAACCTGTCGAGCCGTCGGGCGGCGGGTTTCGCGCGGCCTATTGCGAGGAACTCGACGAGGCCGAGATCATCCGCCGCTACGTGCCGCTGGTGAAGCGGCTGGCGCTGCACCTCAAGGGCCGGCTGCCGGCTGCCGTGCAGCTCGACGATCTGATCCAGGCGGGGCTGATCGCGGTCTTGCGCATCATGCGCCAAGGCAACGCCTCGCATCTGCGTGACCCGCCGCTGCATCGCTCGATCATGAACGCGATGATCGACGAGGCGCGGCGCGATGCCTGGGCACCGGTGCGGACCGTGCGGTTGGCGAAGGCCGCGACGCGGGCGATGAGCGTGCTCAAGCAACGTCTCGGCCGCGACGCCGACGACGAGGAAATCGCCGCCGAGATGGGGATGCCGCTCGGCGACTATCACGGCGTCCTCGTCGAGATCGCCGGCATCCGCCTTTTGCAGATCGACGAGTTCGAAGGCGCCGAGGAAAGCGGGCTGCAGGTCGCCAACAACACCGACGCCGGGCTCGACCGCGCCCAGATGCTCGTCGAGCTCGCGCGCTCGATCGAGGCGTTGCCTCAGCGCGAGAAGATCGTCGTGTCGCTCTATTACGAGCAGGAACTCAACATGGACGAGGTCGGCAAGGTGCTCGGCCTCGACAAATCGACCGTTTGCCGGGCCCACGGCCGGGCGCTTTTGATGTTGCGGACCGCCCTCGGCGGTTGGAGTGGCGCGGGCGGCGCGTTGTCGTCCGCGGCGGGAGAATAGCGCGTGGATATCCTGTCGTTTGGCGGACTGGCCTGCGGATTGGCCGCGATCATCATCTCGATGACGCTGGACGGCGGCAATCTGATGTCGCTGTTGCAGTTGTCGGCGCTCGTCATCGTCGCCGGCGGCACGCTCGGCGCGATCCTGTTGCAGACGCCGATGACGGTGTTCATGCGCGGGCTCAAGATGCTCACCTGGGTGTTCTTCCCCCCGCACGACGACCGCGAGGAATATCTGCGGCTGATCACCGACTGGCTGCGCATCGCGCGGCACCAGTTCGTGCTCGCCCTCGACCCGATCGCCGAGCAGCAGACCGACCCGTTCCTGCGCCAGGGGCTTCGCCTGGTCGTGGACGGGGTCGACGCGCCGCAAATCCGCAGCGTGCTCGAAGCGGTCATCTCGACAAAGGCGCACGAGGAAAAGCTGTCGGCGGAAATGTACGAGGCGGCCGGGGGGTATGCGCCGACCGTGGGCATTCTCGGCGCGGTGATGGGGCTTATCACCGTCATGTCGCACCTCGACGATCCCTCCGAGCTCGGCAACGGCATCGCCACCGCCTTCGTCGCCACGGTCTACGGCGTCGGCGGCGCGAACCTTCTGTTCCTGCCGATCGCCGGCAAGCTGAAGGTGCTGGTGCGCCGCCGGATGAAGGCGCTGGAGATGGTGACCGAGGGCATGGTCGGCATCGCCATCATGGAAAGCCCGGTGCAGCTCGAAATGCGATTGCGGGCTTATCTCGAAGAGGGAGCCGGCGAAGATAGTTCCGGCGGCGCCAACGACCACGCCGACGCTCCGGCGCCGGCCGCGGCCGAGTAGCGGCGAGACGGAGGGAAGCCCGATGGCCCTGCCGGACGAACCCGAAAAACCGCCGAACCACGAGCGATGGATCATCTCCTACGCCGATTTCACGACGTTGCTGCTGGCGACGTTCGTCGTCATGTACGCGGTGTCGAGCATCAACTCGTCGAAATTTCAGGAGATGGCGGAGGCGTTCAACACGGCCTTCATGGGGAAAACCGTCGAAATCCAAAGCTCGGGGTTTGCCGCCGGGCACAAATCGCCGTTCAACTTCATGCCGTCGCCGGTCCACGTGCCGATCATCACCCGCGACATGGTGCCGGATAAGGACTTGCCCGTCGCCCCGGTGCAAAAGGCGCCCGAGCGCACCAAGCCGACCGGCCGCGCGGAAGACGCGCCCAACCCCGTCGGCCCACCGCCGGGTGCGCAAGACCAGAAATCCAACCCCGCCCAGCAAGCGGCCGCGCCGGCGACCGCAATCGTCGCGGTGATCGAGCCCGCCGTCCCGCCGCCGAGCGGTGCGCCAGGCGACAAATCCGCGTTTCCGGCCCCGCCCGGCTGGGCCAACCAGCCCGGCAGCACGCCCGGCGCACAGCAAACCGCCGGCCAGGGTCCGGGCCAGGGCGGGCAGGACCAGGGCGGGCAGGCCCAGGGCGGGCAGGCCCAGGCCCAAATCCAGGGCCAGACCCGGGACATCGGCCAGGGAGCACCGGTCGCGCCCGAATTGCGCAAGGAAATGGAGCAGCGCGCCCGGCTGCTCGACCAGGCTTACAATCAGCTCAAGCAGGCGCTGTCTCCGTTGATCGGGACGGGCGAGGTGCGCGTGTCGCTGTCGTCGCTCGGCGTCGTCATCGACATCAACGAGGTGCTGCTGTTCAACAGCGGCAAGGCCGAGCTGACCCCGCAGGCCCTGCCGCTGATCGACAAGGTCGCCGGCATCCTCAAGGGGTTGCCGTATCAGGTGCAGGTTAACGGCTTTACCGACACGGTGCCGATCCACACCGCACAGTTCGATTCGAACTGGGACCTGTCGGCGACGCGGGCGGTCTCGGTGGTCAAGCGATTCGTCACCGCCGGCATCGATCCGACGAAGCTCGTCGGCGCCGGATTCGGCGAGTATCACCCGGTCGCCTCCAACGCCACGCCCGAGGGCAAGGCGCAAAACCGCCGCGTGTCGGTCGTCGTCGTCTCGCCGATGCAGGGCGAGAACCCGATGAAGACCCCGCTGCTCGGCACTGCCCAATCCCGCGCCGCCGCCTCGCCGACGATCCCGCCGGCGGCGATCCCTTCGGTGCCGTGAGGCAGGCGCATGGCCAAAAGCTCACGACGCCCGGCAGCCCAGGCCAAGAAAGGCAAGGCGTTTCGACCGGCGCTGCTCGCCGGCGGGCTCGGGCTGTTGTGGTTCGTGCAGTACCAGCAGGGCGGCCCTGCCGATGAATCCGGGCCGGCCTGGGCGCATGGCGTCGTGCTTGGCACGCGGCTCCTCGCCGACATTGTCGGGGCGTGGGTGGTGATCGCCGTGGCGCAGCTCGTCTTCGCGCTCATTCGGCAAGCCTTCCGGCAACTACGCGCCGACACCGACCGGGAGGTTTTATGAACGGGCCGCTGAAATTCGCCGATACGGAGCTGCGACGGTGGCAATTCCCGGCGCTCGACGGGCCCCGGATTCCGCCTGATCCGGCTGCCGAGGCGGCGGCGCCGGTTCAGGACATGCAGGCGCTCGCCGCGGCCGCGGCCGCGCGGGCCGAGGCGGCCTATGCCGAGGCGGTCGAGCGCGGGCTCGCCGAAGGGCGCGAGCGAGGCTACGCCGCGGGGCTTGAAGCGGTGAAGCCGCTCGAACAGCGGCTCGTCGCCCAGGTCGAGCGGCTCTCCGGCATCCTCGGCCATTTCGACGCGCCGATCGCGGTGCTGCAGCGCCCGGTCGAGGAGGCGGTCGCGGCGCTGGCGCTTGAGATCGCCCGCTGCGTGATCGGCGGCGAGGTCTCGCGCTCCCACGCCTATCTCGTCCGCCTGATCCGCGAGGCGATCGCCCGCGTGCCGATCGAGATGGGCGTTCCGAAGGTCCTGCTGAACCCGGTGGATCTCGACCTCGTGCGCGAGTTGGCGCCCGATATCGACAGCCGCCGCGCCGCGCTCGTCGCCGACGAAACGGTCGAGCCCGGCGGCTGCCTCGTCATCGCCGATGGCGACGAGAACCCGGTTGTCGACCGCCGCTGGCATCCGCGGGCCGGCGAGGGGATGTCGGAGGTCGATCTGACCCTGGCGTCGCGGTGGCGCGGCGTGATCCTCAGCCTCTTCGACGGCGAGGACGAGTGAAATGCTCGCGCCCGGCATCGACCCGACCCGGATCGTCGCGACGCTGGAGCGCTATCAGGCGCGCCTCGCCGCGTCCGACCGGACGGTGTCGGTGCAGGGCAGCCTCGTGCGCACGGTCGGCCTCGTGATGGAGGCGCGCGGCATCCACGTCGCGATCGGCGAGCGCTGCTTTGTCGAGAACGAAAACGGCCGGCTGCTCGCCGCCGAGGTCGTCGGGTTCGATGGCGGGCGGGTGCTGCTGATGGCCGAGACCCATGCCAACGGCCTCGCACCCGGCGCGCGCGTGATTCCGGCCGGCCGGACGCTCGAAGTCGCCGCCGGGCCCGAATTGCTGGGCCGTGTCGTCGACGGCAGCGGCGCCCCGATCGACGGCAAGGGCCATGTCCGCTGCACCGACCGCGTGCCGCTCTTCGGGGAGACGATCAACCCGATGCGCCGTGCCCTCGTCGACGAGCCGCTCGATGTCGGCGTGCGCGCGATCAACGCGCTGTTCTCGGTCGGGCGCGGCCAGCGGCTCGGCCTCTTCGCAGGCAGCGGCGTCGGGAAAAGCGTGCTCCTCGGCATGATGGCGAAGTACACGAGCGCCGATATCGTCGTCGTCGGCCTCATCGGCGAGCGCGGCCGCGAGGTCAAGGAATTCGTCGAGCGCATCCTGGGCACGGAGGGCCTCAAAAAGGCGGTCGTCGTCGCCTCGCCTGCGAGCGAGTCTCCGCTCGGCCGCGTCCACGGCGCCTATCG
>DATAUV010000130.1:0-8591 GCA_036268075.1 Allostellaceae bacterium
CGCGAAGCCCATCAACCCGCGAACGTCCCTTCGAAACGAAGCTCGTCAGGACGTGCTTGCCCTCGTTATGGTCCGTGTGCAGCGCATCGTAGAGCCGCGCGATCATCCGCGACCAGGGAATTGGGCGGAAGCGGCCTACCCCGCCTGCTTCTTCTCCACAATCCGGGCGTGCAGGTTGTTCACGATCATCCCGGTCAGGCGCTGGTCGTGCATGAACAATCGCTGGCCGATGGGATACGGGTCCTGTTGGGTCACCGCGACCGGCTCGCGCAGGATCTCGTCGGGGCTCACGCCGCGCTCGACGAAGCGTTCGACATAGCCGACCCAGTTCTCGACGATCTGCGCCTGCTCGGCGAGATAGGCCTTGCCGCAGGGTTCGCCGTGGCCGGGGATGATGGTTTCGATGTCGAGCGCCTCGATGCTCCTGAGCGCCGCCAGCCACTCCCACGGGTCGCATTCCTGCAGCCACGAGCGGGTCTTGTGGAAGACGTTGTCGCCGGTGAACACGACCCCTTCCTCCGGCACATACACGCTGGTCTGCGGCGCGGTGTGGCCGGGGTGGTGGATGATGTTGAAGGTGTGGTCGCCGACATGGAGCGTCAGGCCGTCGGTGAAGGTGACCGACGGCCCGTGCGGGTCGGCGTAGTCGGGGTGGCCGAGCAGCCACACGCTGTCCGGGTCCTGCTGCTTCAACCGCTCGCGCTTCTCGTCCATCGAGCCGAACGCGTTGAGGTAGCGCTCAAAGCATTCCTGCAATTGCACCTGCCCCACCACCGGCACGTTCGGGAAATAGGCGTTGCCGGAGATGTGGTCGCCATGCGGCTCGGTGTTGATGAGGTAGCGGATCGGCGCCTTGTCCTCCATCATCTCGCGCCAGCGCACCGCGTCGATCGGCTGCTGCGGCGAGTCGATCATCACGTAGCCGTCGCTGGTCTCGACAAAGCTGGGGTTGCAGCCGGCGAAATAGATTTCGCTAAAGCTGTTGCGTCCGACCCTGCGCATGGAAAGCCTCCGCCCGGATAGGGGCGGAATTGTCGTCGATTAGCCCCGGCCGTGGCAACAGCGAGACCGCTCAGCCGGTCGCCGCCTGATGCCGCGCCGCCATCTCGGCGACCGTGCCCGAGGCGACGATGCGGCCCTGGTCGAGGACGATCGCGCGGTTGCACCATTCCTCGAGCAGCGGCAGCGCGTGCGAGGCGAGCACCAGGATGCTCGACCCCGCGACGAAATCCTCCATCCGCTTCCGGGCTTTGGCGAGAAAGGCCGCGTCGCCGGCGAGCAGCCACTCGTCCATCAGCAGGATTTCCGGCGGGAACGCGGTCGCCACGGCAAAGCACAGGCGGATGACCATGCCGGCCGAATAGGTCCGCACCGGCATGTCGATGTAGTAGCCGAGGTCGGTGAAATCGGCGATTTCGTCGATATGGCGCCGCATCACCCGTGGGTGGATGTCGAGATACATGCCGCGCGTGACGATGTTCTCTCGCCCGGTCGCATCGGTATTGAGCCCGAGCGAAGCAGTCAGCAGCGCCGATACCCGGCCCTCGGCGTGGACGCGGCCGCGGGTCGGCTCGTAGATCCCGGCCAACACCTTGAGGAGCGTGCTCTTGCCGGCGCCGTTGACGCCGATCAGCGCCAGCCGGTCGCCATGGTCGACGTCGAGGTTGATCCCGGTCAGCGCCTGCACGCTGACGCGGCGGTGCTCGTCGCGCCCGATATTGCCGCGCGTCGAGGCGCTGAGCAGCATCTTCTTCAGCGAGCGCGTGCTGCCGCTATAGATCGGAAACTCGATCGAGACGTCGCGCAGCCTGACAAAAGCCATGACCGCTCACACCCAATAGGCGATGCGGCTGCGGAACCGCGCGAAAAGCGCAAAGGCCGCGCCGCAGCCGGCGGCGGTAAAGACGATCAGCACCGGCCACGACCACGGCGCCGGCGCCATCCCGATCATCGGCGCCCGCAGCACGTCGATCGCCGCGAATAGCGGGTTGATGTCGGCTAGCCAGTGATAGATGCCGAGCGAGTTGGCGGGCCAGATCACCGGGGTCATGAAAAAGCTGATCTGCATGATGCTGCCGACGATGGGCGCGATGTCGCGGAACCGCGAACTGAGCATGCCGAGCAGCATGCAGGTCCAAATCCCGTTGATCGCCAGCATCAGCGTGGCCGGGATGATCTCGATGATGTTCCACCCGACGTGGATGTGAAACACGACGAGCCCGACCGGCACGATCAGCAGATTGTGGCCCAGCACGACCATGTTGCGGCAGACGACGCGGTAGGCGTGGGTCGAAAACGGGATCGGCACTTGCTGGATCACGCTTTCGCTCTGCATAAAGGTCTGGCAGGCCTCGCTGGTCAGCGTATTGATGTACTGCCAGATTATCAGCCCCATCGTCAGATAGGGCATGTACGTGCGGGCATCCGTGTGGAACAGGTGCGAATAGATCACCCCCATCCCGACCGACAGGAACAGCATGCTGAGGGTCAGCCAGAATGGCCCCAGCGTGGATCCGCGATAGCGCAGCTTGATGTCCTGGAAGGCCAGCGTCCACCACATCCAATACCGGACGAGGCCGATGCGGAGGTCGCGCCAAGCGGTCGTGACGTGGCCGGGCACGGGCGGGAACTCGACGGCCGCCTCGCTCGGGGTCTCGGGCTGTGCAAGCAAAACCATGCCGGTTGGTCGGAGCCTTCGGTGATTGCGAAATCCTGCCGGCCAGGCTCGGGGTTCCGGTCGAACCGGGCCGAGGCGCCACAAGCGCTGGTGTCGAGCGCATGCGGGGCCGCCAATATTCGGACTGAGCGCGGATATATCATCGCGTTCCGCGTGCTGTCCAGCAACGCGCCCAGCGGCAAAACGCGGCAAGGATCGCGGCGCCGGTGCTGACGGTCGCGCATCTGATCACCGGGCTCGAAACCGGCGGGGCCGAGCGGATGCTCGCGAGGCTGGTGACGACCATCGATCCGGCGCGGTTCCGCTCGGTCGTGATCAGCCTGACCGGGCCCGGCACGATCGGACCCGAGATCGCCGCCGCGGGCATCCCGCTCCATTCGCTCGGCGCGCGGCGCGGCCTCCCCGACCCGCGGCCGCTCGCGCGGCTTTTCCGCATCCTCGGCGAGTGCCGCCCCGACATCGTCCAGACCTGGCTGCCGCACGCCGATCTGGTGGGCTCGCTCGCCCGGCTCGGCCGCCGCGCGCCGCGCCTCGTGTGGAACATCCGCGCCACCGAGATGCTGCGGGCCGGCGTCGTGCGGCGGGTGCTGGCGCGGCTGTCTCGCCTGCCCGACGCGGTCGTCGTCAACGCCGAGGCCGCGCGCCGCTACCACGAAGGGCTCGGCTACCGGCCGCGCCGCTGGGTGCATATCCCGAACGGGTTCGACACGGCGGCGCTGCGCCCCGACCCGACGATGCGCGAGTTGCAGCGCACCCTCCTCGGCCTCCCCGACGAGGCGGTCGCCATCCTGCTGCCGGCGCGCTATCACCCGGTCAAGGACCACGGGAATTTTCTCGAGGCGGCGCGCTTGCTGGCGGCGCGGCGGCCGGAGGCGTGGTTCGTCCTGGCCGGCGCCGGCACCGGGCGCGACAACCCCGCGCTCGCCGTGCCCGAGCTTGGCGACCGCCTGTTGCGGCTCGGCGAGCGGCCGGATCTCGCCCGTCTGTATCCCGCTTTCGATACCGTCACACTGTCCTCGGCGGTCGGCGAGGGGTTCCCGAACGTGCTCGGCGAGGCGATGCTGTGCGGCATCCCCTGCGTCGCGACCGACAGCGGCGACGCCGGCCTGATCATCGGCGACCCCGACCGGGTCGTGCCCCCGCGCGATCCCGACGCGCTCGCCGCCGCCTGGGACCGCGTCATCGCACTGGGGGCCGAGGGGCGCCGCGCGGTGGGCGCCGCCGGCCGCGCCCGCATCGCCGCCGAGTACGATCTCGGCGCGATCGTGGGCCGTTACGAGGCGCTCTACGAGGGAATTGCAGTAAGTTAGCAGCCTCGCCTCGGAAACGTTTGATTTCGCCGCCGTTTCGCGCTGACTATAGGGGCACGGGAGTGCTCTCGCGCCGGTTCCCCCCTCTCACCTCGGCGCTTGAGTGGGAGGCGCTATGCCTAGGATGGTCGCGGTGCTGCGGCGGGTTGCCCCTGTCCTGCTGGTGGCCTTGGCCCCAGCCCTGTCCGCCCGCGCCGAAACGTCTTCGGACACGCCGTCGGACACGATAATCCTGCAGCTCAGCGGCCCGGCGCAGTTCGAATATGCCGGGTATTTCGCGGCGCTGTGGCAGGGCTATTACAAGGAGGCCGGGATCACCGTCGAGATCCGGCCCGGATCGCCACCCGGCCAGGGCAATGTCGACCCGGCGCACGAGGTCGGCGAGGGGCACGCGCAGTTCGGCGTCGGCTCGATGCGGCTGGTGACGCAGGCGGCGCAGGGCCTGCCGCTGCTGCTGCTGGCGCCTGTGTTCCAGACCAGCGGCGCCGAGATCTACTATCGCGCCGACAGCGATTTCGGGTCGCCCGGCGCCTTGCTCAGGGGCAAGATCGGCCGCCTGCCGGCAACCGACCCGCTCGAGCTCGAGATGAGCACCGCGCTGCGAGGAGACGGTATCGATCCCGGCAAGCTCGTGACCGTGCCGGTCGATTCCGACCAGGCGGTCGCGGCGCTCGCCGACCGCCGCGTCGACGCGATCGTCGGCTCGGCCTGGGATTTTCCCTGGGCCGCCCGCGCCCGCACGCTGCCGGTCAAATCCTTTGACCCCGCCGATTACCGGGTCGAGTTCTACGGCGACACGCTGTTCACGCTTGCCCGCTTCGAGCGTTCGAACCCGGCCCTGGTCGAGCATTTCCGCGAGGCGTCGCTAAAGGGCTGGACCTATGCGCTCGACCACCCGGACGAGGTCGCCGCCCGGCTCGTCAGCGATCTGCCGCCGCCGCCCGGCATCGCCGACTCGGCCGGGTTCAACCGCTACCAGATCACGGTCGCGCAGGTGCTGTCGCGCTATCCGACCGTCGCGATCGGCCATTCGAGCCCCGAGCGCTGGTCGCGGATCGAGGAAAACCTCGCCGGGGTCGGGGCGCTGGTCGCGGCCGCCGACCCCGACAGCTTCGTCTACGACCCCGACCGCCGGGCGCGCGGCCGCGCGGATTGGCGCGATGGGATGATCCTCGCCCTTGCCGCGCTGCTGGCCGTCGCGGTCGCCGCCGCGCTTTTCCTGCGCCGCCGCCGTGCAGCGCCTGCCGCGCCGCTGAGCCTACCCGCGCCGACGGTCGTGCCCTTGCCGGTGCCCGTGCGCGCGCCGCCGGCCGAGATCGCCGCCGGGATCGGCCCCGAGCCAAAGCCGCCGGCCGAGCCCGCCGCGCCGCCGGAGCCGCCGCCGCCGACCGATCTCAACGCGATCCTGACCGAGCTCGAAGGCAAGATCCGCGAGCGCGTGCCGGCGAGGGCGTCGTTCCGCCTGTCGTTGGTCGACGAGCTGTGGCCCTGCCGCACCGATGCCGATGCGGTTTCAGCCCTCGTGCTCGACCTTGTCGCCGCCGCCGTCGCGCAGATGCGGCCCGACGACACGCTGATCGTCGGCACCCGCAACGCCGGCTTTACCTCGGACAATGTCGGCGACGTGGTCGGCGGCCGGATCGGCGAGTTCGCCCGCATCACCGTGCGCGACAGCGGCTCCGGGTTTAGCGAAACCCAGCTCGAACGCATCTTCGACCCGACCGCAAGCGCCCGCCCCGCCGTCGCCGCCGCCTGGCCGGCGATGAACAAGCTCGGCGGCTATGTCCGCGTCGAAAGCGCCGAAGGCGTCGGCACCGCGATCCACCTCTATTTTCCCCGCGAAGAAAAGCCCGCGGCCGCCGCGATCGAGCCGGCGCCGCGCCGCTACAAGGCCAGCGGGTCGAGATCGATCCAGCGCCGCTCGCGGTCGCTGCGGTAGCACGCCTCGGCGAGCTGCACGCTTTTCGCCCCTTCGATCAGCGGCGACGGAAACGGGCCGTCCTCGGCGACGTGGCGCAGGAGCAATTCCCACCCGGCGCGGTACGGGTTCTGGAACGGGTCGAGGTCGGGCATTTTCTGCCAGTGGTCGTCGAAATTCATCGCCTGCGGCTTTTCGGCGTCGAAAGCCGGCCGCGGCGTCGCGACCCCCGGCTGCATCCAGCAATCGTGCAACCCGCAGATCGCCGAGCCCTCGGTGCCGTCGACCTGGATCTGCAGCAGGTCGTCGCGCTTGACCCGGCTCGCCCATGACGATGCGACCTGCGCCAGCGCCCCGCCGGCCAGCTCGAACACGGCGAAGGCGTGATCCTCGACATCGACCTTATAAGCCGCGCCCGCCTCGTCGATGCGGTCCGGCAATGCGGTCATATGCCGGCACGACACGGCTTCGATCGGTCCGAGGAGCCGGTCGAAGATGTAGCGCCAATGCGCGAACATATCCAGAATCAGCCCGCCGCCGCCCGCCCGCTGGTAGTTCCAGCTCGGCCGCTGCGACGGGGTGCGGATGCCGTCGAACACCCACCAGCCGAAATCGAGCCGCACCGATAAAATGCGGCCGAAATACTTGGCGTCATAGAGTTTGCGCAGTTTCTTAAGGCCGGGCAGGAACAGCTTGTCCTGCACCACCCCGTTCTTGACCCCCGCAAGCTGCGCCGCCCGCGCCAGCCCGACCGCCTCGTCGAGCGTCTCGGCCAGCGGCTTTTCGGTATAGACGTGCTTTCCGGCCGCGATCGCCGCCGACAGCCGCGACACTCGCCCGCCCGTCGCGTTGGCGTCGAAATAGATTTCTGTCGCTTTGTCGGCGAGGCAGGCATCGCGGTCGGTGCTCCATGCCGCTCCCCCACTGCGTCCCGCCAGCGCCGCGAGCTTTTCCGGGTTGCGGCCGAGCAGGACCGGCTCCGGCATCAGCCGGTCGCCGCTCCTGAGCGGCAGCCCGCCCTCGGCGCGGATCGCCAGCAGCGCCTTCAGATGCTGCGTCGTGCCGAGCCGGCCGGTCGCACCGTCGATGACGATCTTCATCTCAGCCATGCCCTCGCCTAGAGCATGTTCCGGAAAAGTGGTCCCACTTTTCCGATAAGAACATGCTCCATTTCAAATAGTTAAAGAGCAAAACCCGATTCGATAGGATCGGATTTGCTCTAGCCATGATCGTAGGCGCGTTCGCCGTGCGTGGAGAGGTCGAGCCCGGCATTTTCGTCGTCGGCGCTGATCCTGAGCGGCATGAAGAGCGACAAGAGCTTGATCAGCACGAGGCTCGCCACCGCGGACCACACCGCCACGACCGCGACGGCCATGATCTGCGCCTTGAACTGGCCGCCCATATTCATGCCCTCGGCATAGCCGACGCCGCCGAACGCCTCCGACGCGAACACCGCGACGAGGAGCGACCCCAGCATCCCGCCGACCCCGTGCACGGCGAAGACGTCGAGCGTGTCGTCGATCTTGAGCCGGCGCTTGATGAACCCGGTGGCGATAAAGCACACCGCGCCCGCCACCGCGCCGATCGCCAGCGCCCCCATCGGCCCGACAAAGCCCGAGGCCGGCGTGATCGTCGCGAGCCCCGCGACCGAGCCGGTGACGATCCCGACCGAGGTCGGCTTGCCCCCGGCCCAGCACCATTCGATCGCCATCCAGGTGAGCGCCGCCGCCGCCGCCGCGCAATGCGTCGCGAGGATCGCCATCGCCGCGGTGCCCCCGGCCGCCAGCGCGCTGCCGCCGTTGAACCCGAACCAGCCGAACCACAGCATCCCCGCGCCGGCCATCGTGAGGCCGGGGCTGTGCGGCGGGATCAGCGAGTCGGGAAACCCGCGCCTCGGTCCCACCATCACCGCACAGACGAGCGCCGACACCCCCGCCGTCGTATGCACGACGATGCCGCCGGCGAAATCGATGACGCCCCGGTCGGCGAGCCACCCCTTGCCCCACACCCAATGCGCGACCGGGGCATAGACGATCGCCAGCCACCCGACCGCGAAGAGGATGAGGAACGGAAACGAGATGCGCTCGGCGAACGCGCCGACGATGAGGGCCGGCGTGATCACCGCGAACGTCATCTGAAAGATCGCGAAGGAGCTTTCCGGTATGTGCGTCCCGGCGACGATGCCACCGACATCGGCCAGCCAAAGCTTCGAGCCGCCGCCGATCCACGGCCCGCCCGGCGCGAAGGCGAGGCTGTAGCCGAAGATCACCCACAGCACCGACACGACGCAGCACAGCACAAAGCAGTGCATGAACACCGACAGCAGGTTCCGCGACCGCACCAGCCCGCCGTAAAACAGCGCCAGCCCCGGCAGCGTCATAAACAGCACCAGCGCCGACGCCGTCAGCACCCACGCCGTATCCCCGGCGCTGACCGCCGCCGTAACGTTCGTCATCAGATTGGTTCCCCGTCGCCCCCGTGGGATGGGTTGCGACACCCATCACGAACGCGCGGGACCATATCGATGGGTCTCGCTCCGCTCAACCCATCCTACGGCGATCTCGCCTAATTTTTAGGCGAACGCCCACCCGCGGTCATTACGAGCGGAGCGCCGTAGGATGGGCTGAGCGCAGCGAAGCCCATCGGTGCTTGAGCCAGAATGATGGGCTTCGCTGCGCTCAGCCCA
>DATAUV010000131.1:0-15631 GCA_036268075.1 Allostellaceae bacterium
CGGCTGGCCGGGGCTCGCCGCACCGGGCGACCCGCCTTGACAGCGGTCGCGGGCGTTTCCCATGCTGTCCGCCCCGACCCCCGAAGCGAGACCCCGCCATGCTCAGCGCCGATCTCAGCGGCAAGACCGCGCTCGTCACCGGCAGCGCCTCGGGCATCGGGCTCGCGACGGTCGAAACCTTTGCCCGCTGCGGCGCGACGGTCGCGCTCAACCACCTGTCCGACGACCCGCGCGGGGCCGAACAGGTCGCCCGGCTCAAGGCCGAGGGGCACAAGATCGTCGCCGCGCCGGGCAACGTCTCGCTCCCGGTCGAGGCCGAGGCGATGACGATCCGCGCGATCGAGGCGCTGGGGCGGCTCGATTTTCTCGTCAACAACGCGGGCACCCCGGCGACGCCGGTGCCGATCCCGTTCCCCGACCTCGACCGGCTGACCGAGGGGTTCTGGCAGACGATCCTCAACACCAATCTGATCGGCCCGTTCCGCTGCACTCACGCCGCCGCGCCGGCGCTGAAGGCGGCGCAGGGCGCGATCTGCAGCACCGCCTCGATCGCGGGCGTGCAGGGGAGCGGCAGCTCGATCCCCTACGCGGCGAGCAAGGCGGGTGTCATCAACCTCACGCGCAGCCTCGCCCGCGCGCTGGCGCCCGACATACGCGTCAACGCGGTCGCGCCGGGGTTCGTCGACAGCCCGTGGAACAAGGAATGGGACGCCGAACGCAAGGCAGCCTCGATCGAGCGCACCCCGCTCAAGCGCCCCTGCACGCCGCAAGACATCGCCGACGCGGTCTTCTTTCTGTGCGCCGGCACGTCGATGGTGACCGGCCAGACGCTGATCGTCGATGGCGGGCTGACGCTTTAAAGGACCGCGGGCGTCTCGCCCGCAGGCGGCCGGGACGGCCGCGGTCCAGGTGAATCTGATTGGGAGGAAACAATGGCCGAAGCGGCGACGATGAACGGTTACGAGTGGCTGGCGCGGGCGCTGGCCGGGACCGGGATGACGCATGTGTTCTTTGTCGAATCATGCATGCGCCGCACGCTGCTGGCGCTCGACGATCTCGGCGTCATGCCGGTCTTGGCGCATTCGGAAAAGGCTGCGGCTTACATGGCCGACGGCTATGCCCGCGTCGCGAAGCGGCCGGGCGTGTGCATGGCGCAGTCGGTCGGCGCCGCCAACCTCGCCTCGGGGTTGCAGGATTCCTACCTCGGCCGGGCACCGGTGATCGCGATCACGGGGCATAAGGAGCCGTCGTTCCAGCACCGCAACTCGTATCAGGAGATCGCGCACGCGCCGCTGTTCTCGGCGGTGACCAAGTTCTCGTCGCCGGTGCTCTCGACCGCCGAATTGCCGCGCCTCCTGCGCCATGCCTGGCGCTCGGCGCTGGCCGATCCGGTGCGGCCGACGCATCTCGATTTCAACGGGTTGCAGGGCGACGTCATCGAGCTCGGCCAGACCGGCGAGCCGACCGAGATCGAGACCGACGCGCGCAAGATCCCGGTGCATCGTCCGGTCGCCGCCGAGGGCGATATCGAGCGCGCCGCCAAGATACTGCTCGGCGCCAAGCGGGTGTGCATCGTCGCCGGCGACGGCGCCGCCGCGTCCGAGGCCGGGCCCGAGGTGATCGCGCTGGCCGAGGCGCTCAACGCACCGGTCGCGACTTCGCTCGGCGCGCGCGAGCTGATCCCGACCCGGCATCGCCTCGCCGCCGGCGTGTCGGGGAGCTATTCCGCGCCGCCGACCAACCGCATCGTCCACGGCGCCGAGCTGGTGCTGTTCATCGGCTGCGACACCGGCGACCAGGTCACGCTCAACTGGACGATCCCGCCGCGCGACACCCGCGTGGTGCAGATCGATTGCGACCCGGTCGAGCTCGGCCGGTCATACCCGAACACGACCGGCTTGTGCGGCGACCCCAAGGCGACCGTCGCGCGGCTCGTCCAGATGATCGGGAAGCCGGTGCGGGATTCGGGCTATGCCGACGAGTCCGCGCGCATCGTCGCCGATTGGCGCGCCAGCATGGAGGCGCTGGTCGCCAAGAACACCGCGCCGATCGCGGTCGAGCGCCTGTGCGCCGAGATCACCCGGGCGCTGCCGAATGACGGCATCCTCGTCGCCGACACCGGCTATTCGGGCATCTGGACCGGTACGATGATCGACTTCAACGGCGCCGGTCAGACCTATCTGCGCGCCGCCGGGTCGCTGGGATGGGCGTTCCCGGCCTCGCTCGGCGCGACATGCGCGGCGGGCGCGCGCAAGGTCGTGTGCTTCACCGGCGACGGCGGGTTCTACTACCACCTCGCGGAGCTGGAATCGGCGCGGCGCGCGAAGATCCCGGTGACCATCGTCGTCAACAACAATTCCGGCTTTGGCCAGAACCTGACCGGCGTCCATCGCCTCGCCGGCAACCGGCCCGGCCGGGGCGAGGAGCTGGTGCGGTTCGGCCCAACCGATTTCACCAAGGTCGCGGCCAGCTTCGGCGTCCGCGGTATCCGCGTCGAGGACCCGTCACGGCTCGCCGGCGCGCTCAGCGACGCGATCTCGGCCGACGAGCCGGTTCTCGTAGACGTCGTCACCGACCTTGAGCCGCGCGCGCCGGAACCGTGGAGCCCGCCGCGCCAGCCTTGAGCGTGTTGGCCGCCAGATACACCGCGCGGTTGGTCTCCACGTTGTATTCTGGGAGGCCGGCGCGGGGCGGATGGCGGCGGCCGGCACGGATGCGCTCGGCGAGTTCGAGGTAGTTGCCGATATCGAAGAACTCGACCGCGCCGCGGTGATACTCGGCAAAGCCGAGAAAGGTGTGGGTGCGCGAGGCGATGACCCGGCAGCCGAGCTCGACCGCCTGCGAAATCGGCCCCGACGACGACTGTCCGACCTCGAGGTAGGGCAGCACGACCACATCGCAGCTCGCCATCCCGTGCAGGAACTCGTCGTCGTCGGGCGCGCCCATGAAATGAAGCCGGGCCGACACGTCGAGTGGATGTTGCCCGATCAGCTCGGCAAGTCCGCGATCGGCCGCTACGGTCAGCCGCGCCGCGCCGATCTCGCCGAGCGGGGTCCGGTCGACGTAGGCTTCTTCATAGAGCGCCGCGAGGTACGGGTGGATCGGCGCTCCGGCGATGATCTCGTTCGGGTGGATGCCGCCGAAGATCAGCAAATGGTGGTCGTCGGGCAGATACCTGAGCGCCCGGATGACGGTGGCGAGACCCTTGTAGTCGTTGAGAAAGCCGAACACGCCGATCAACCGGGCGCCGGTCGGGATTTGGTCGAGGATCGCGAAGTCGCGGCGCGCGGCGCGGGCGCGGATCGCCGCCGCCTGGCCCTCCGAAAGAAAGGCGAGCGGGTGGTCGAAGACCCTGTCGATGCCGTAGAGGTGATGCAGTTCGCGGCGGTCGTGCTCGTTATGGGCGATCGAGGTGACCGGCTTCTGGCGCTGCGCGCGGCGCAGGATGCGCGCGATACCGGCCGACAGCTTGCCGTTGCGGCGATGGTCGACGAGAATCCGCCAGGCCTCGCGCAGCCGGAGCCGGGTCAAGGCGCGGATAAGCGCCTCGCCCGGGAACAGCGCCGGCACATGAAGGCTGTGGAACGCGACGGACAGGCTCGGCGCCGCCGCCACCAACCACGAAAAGCGGCGGCGGATGTCCTTGCCTGCCCGCCCCAATGTTCCGTGCTCAAGCTGGACGTTGACCGCGTCGAACCCGCGTAGCCGCGTGCAAATCTCGCGGATATGGGCGTCGGCCTGGCGCTTCAGCCGCGCGTGGCGGCCGCGCAGGAGATACTGGTCGAGCTCGATCACGGTGACTTCGAACGCCGGTTCGAGCTGCCGTGTCAGTGCTGCCGTATAGGCGCCGATGCCGCACAGCTTGCTCGTCGTCGAGACTACTGCCAGCCGGGGTCGGCGGGGTGCCGGCGCGGAGACCAGCGGCAGCAGATCGACGATGAGCGTGTCCATGGCCTCGTACTCCGAAGATACTTCCGGCGCGCCCTACAGATGATCGCGGATGGATTGCAGCGTCAGCCCGCCGATCGCCCAGACGGCAAAGCTCACCAGCGCGACGATCCCGATCGCCCGCCACCGCCGCGGGTAGAGCGCCGCCTCCGCAAGGCTCGGCGGCACAAAGCTGGCGATATAGACCTGCTGGCGGTCGGCGTCGGCGCGGGCGCGGTCGAGGCTGTCGAGCGCGTGGTGATAGGCGTCCCCGGCGAATTGCCGCTCGCTTTCCAGCGCCTCGAACGAGCCGACGGCGCCGGACGATGCGTCGCCCCGGGCCGGGCTCGCGACGGCGGCGGCGAGCGCGTGGCGCTGCGCTTCGAGCGACCGGATTTGCGCCTTGAGCACGGTAATCGTCGGCGAGTTGTCGTGCATGTAGGCGCGGAGCGTCGCGAGGCGGATATTCGCCCGCACCAGCTCGTCCTGAAGCCGGGCCGCGGTGTCGGCGCTTGCGGCCGCGGTCTTGGCCGGGTCGATCATCCCCTCGCGGTCGCGCAGCGCGTGGATTTCGCCGAGCACCTTGCCGAGCCGGGCCTGCGCCGCGGCGACCTCGCCTTCGGATTGGTGGAGCGCGTCGTGCCGCATCTTGAGCGACACTTCGTTGACCATTTTTTCGCACGCGGCGACGACCGCGCGCGCCACCGCGAGCGTGTCCCCGGGTGAAAACGCCCGCACCGCAATCACGATCGTCGCATCGCCGGGGTCATAGAACGCGTCGACCCGCGTGCGCCAATAGGCGACCAGCGCCTCGACCGGCGCCGGGTCGGACAGCCGCGCCCACCAATCCGCCGCGGGCGACCCGTAGACCTGGCGCAGGTCGAGCGACTTGCCGACATCGTCGACGATTGCCCGGCTGGTCGCGTACTCGACCACCATCCGGCTTTCGAGCGCCGCCTGCGACTGCGCGGCATTGGCGGTGTTGAGCCAGTCCGGCGCCGGCTGCGGCTCCTCGGCCGCCCGCAGCATGAAGCGGAATTCGGAGACGTATTGATCCGAGGCGATGCCGAACCAGTAGATCGCGGCGAGCGTCAGCGGCGCGATGACGAGCGCGATGAACGACACGACATGCGGCCGGAAACGAGGACGCTGCGTCGGCCGCGGTTCGGGCGCGGGCTGCACCAGCGCCGGAAACCGGCGCGGGGCGGCCGGGCGGAGCGCGCGCAGGTTCAGCATGGCGGCGGCTCGGCAAGGCTGCGCTGATAGCGGTCGAGCGCGCTCGACATGTCGTCGCAGAGGCGCAATTCGCCATCGGCAAGGATCGCCCCGCGGTCGCAATACTGGCGGATCGTCTCGCGGTTGTGGGTGACGAGGATGATGTCCGAGCGGGCCATGCGGTCGCGAAAGGCAGCGGCGCATTTGCGCCGAAACCGCTCGTCGCCGATCTCCGTGACCTCATCGATCAGGTACACGTCGAAATCCACGGCCAGGCATGCGGCAAAGGCGAGCCGCGCCCGCATCCCGGCCGAGTAGGTATTGACCGGCATGTCGAAATAGGCGCCGAGCTCGGCGAATTCCTCGACATAGCGCAGCATCGCCCGCACCGCGGCGCCGTAGACGCGGGCGATGAACCGGACATTTTCCCGACCCGACAGCGCGCCATGGAACGTGCCGCCGAAGCCGAGCGGAAATGACACCCGCGCCTCGCGTCGCACCATGCCGCGGTCGGGCTGCTCGGTGCCGGCAAGCAGGCGCAGCAGCGTCGACTTGCCGGCGCCATTGGCGCCGAGGACGCCGAAATTGTGTCCGGCGGCAAAGGTGACGGTGGCGTTGTCGAGGACGATTTTGCGGCCGGCCGGCGTCGGATAGCTCTTCGAGACGCCGTCGAGCGCGATCATAGCGGCTCGCTTATCCGACGGCGCAGCGCGCGCTCGATGCCGAACCCCGCAAGCAGCGCCGTGATCGCGATGCCGGAGAGGTAGGTGCGGTCGAGCCAATGCGGGTGATAGAACGCAAAGCAGCCGCTGCGGAACCAGTCGATCGCCTGCAGCACGGGGTTCCACACGAGGATCTGCCGCACCCAGTCCGGCATCATCGCGGGCGCGTAGAAGATGCCCGAGGCGAAATACAAGACCCGCGTCGCCTGGGTCCAGATCTTGTCCCAGGAGCGGACGCGCTGGGCGATCACCGCATTGACGAACCCGGCGCCGCAGCCGAGCGCGGCGACCGCGCCCAGCGCCAGGCACGCGTTCCACACATCGTCGGGCGCCCCGGCGAAGCCGAGCGCGCAAAACCCGATCAACAGGATCAGCGCCACCATCAGGTCGGTGACGAATTCCAGGATGCCGCGCGCCAGCACCACGTCGAATTTGGTGACGAGCGGCAATTGCAGCAGCGACCCGTTGTTCGGGATCGCGTGGATCATGTTGCCGCTGGTGTGGACGAAGATGTGATAGGGCAGGAGGCCGGTGAAATAGAACACGAAAAAACTGCGCCCGATCGGCGGCTGGCCGTGCATCAACAGGGAAAACATCACCCACAGCACGGTGATATGGAGGATCGGCTCGATCAGCGCCCAGCCATAGCCGAGGCGCGCCTCGCCAAACCGCGTGCGGGTCTCGCGGATGATCAGCGCATGCAGCACCCGGCACTGGCAGCGCAGCCCGTCCAGGAGCCCCGGCTGCGGCCTTGGGCGCCGTGACGGGAGTTTCGGAATCGTCGCAAGCGCGTCCTCGCGTGCGCCAAGCCGCCGTTGGAGGAGGTCGAGCACGGCGGCCGCTGCCGCGGCATCGTCGGGGAACTGGCGCAGGAGCTGGCCGCCGAGCGCCGTCGCCTCGGTGAGCTGGCCGCCGGCGAGATAGGCCGCGAGCTGGCCGTGCTTGGCCTCGCGCGAATTGGTGTCGAGCGCGGCGGCCTCGCCGAACGCCTGGGCCGCCGCGGCAGGTTCTCCAAGGTGCGCGAGGGCGTGGCCGCGATGCAGGTGGAACTCGGCCTGCGCGGGCATGACGGCGATCGCGCCGTCGATCGCGGCGAGCGCGGCGCGGTCCCGGTCGCGCGCCATCTCGACGCCCGAGAGGACGCGCAGCGCCGTCGGGTTGCCGGCGACCGCCGCGGGCTCGATGGTCGCCGCCGCGTCGTCGAGCCGGCCTCGGCGCATCAGCAATTCGCAGGCATGGATCGCCGTGATCGCGTCGCCGGGCGCGAGCGCCGCCGCGTGGACCGCCACGGCGAGCGCGTCTTCCTGGCGGTCGAGCGCGAGCAGCGCCGCCGACAAGGCCCGCAACGCCGGGTTGTCATCCGGGTCGGCGTCGAGGGCGCGGCGAAAAAAGCCGATCGCCTCGTCGGGATAGCCGGCATCGAGCAGCACGCAGCCGGCATGAAGCGCGAATTCACCGTGATCGGGCGCCAGATCGCTGGCGGCGACCGCGTGAGGGATGGCCCGGTCGAGCGCGCCGCCCGCTGCCAGCGAGCCGCTGGCGTGGCGATGCCCCTCTACCCAGCTCGGATCGAGGTCGAGAAGCCGCTCATAGGCGAGCGCCGCCTCGTCGTGGCACGCGCAGTTGCTGAACAGCCAGGCGCAGAACCGCGCGGTATCCGCATCATCGCCGGCGGCGAAGGCGAGCGCGCGCCGGCCGCACTCCAGCGCCTGCTCCCGCCGCCCCCGGTGGAATAGAATTTCCGACAGCCGGCAGTTGAGCGAAACTCCGGCGGACCCAGGATTGTCGTCGCGCCGCAGGAAGTCCAGGCAAGTATCCAGGTCACCGCTATCCAGAGCCGTGAAGAAGACGGCCTGGGTCCTGACCGGGTGCGGGAGTGATGCGAGCGTAGACAACTTACACGTGTGCTACCGGGGGAACGCGACAATACAAGCAAACGATAACGCCTTTAACCTGGATCAAGCAACTTTACGACGAATTCAAAACAAATTTTCAGCACCGGACAGCACAGGATTCGATTTTTGATATTATCACGAATATCCGCGGCGGTGCTGGTCTGCCGGCTGTCGCGTGGGATCGAATGTTCTGGACTCGCCTTGCCCGGCGAAGCTCCCTAAGCTACGCGGGACGGGCCATGCAACGCAGGCGCGAGGCCGGGGCGGCGACCCCGAGCGGTGCGGACGGAGGATCAGGATGTCATTCGAATTCGGTATGTTTCACGAGTTTCAGCGCACCGCCGGGATGACCGAGGAGCAGGCGTTCACGACCTCGTTCGAACAGGTCGACGCGGCCGAGAAGTTTGGTCTCGACGCGATGTGGCTGGCGGAAATCCACGTTGCCCCGGAACGCTCGGTCTGCTCGGCGCCGCTGACCCTCGCGAGCGCGATCGCCGCGCGCACCAAGCGGATGAAGATCGGCACCGGCGTGCAGGTATTGCCGCTGTGCCACCCGCTGCGCCTCGCCGAGGAGGCCGCGACGGTCGATCAGATCAGCCACGGTCGCCTCATCTTCGGCGTCGGCCGCAGCGGCTTTCCGCGCACCTACGAGGCTTATGGCGTGCCCTACGGCGAAAGCCGCGAGCGCTTTGCCGAGACCCTGGAAATCCTGAAAAAGGCGTGGACCGAGGAGCGGTTCTCATACAAGGGCAAGTATTACAGCTTCGACGACGTCGCGATGACGCCAAAGCCGTACCAGAAGCCCTGGCCGGAAATCCGCATCGCCGCCAACAGCGCCGACACCTTCCCGCAGATCGCCAAGCTCGGCCACGCCGTGTTCGTCGCGGTGCGGCTCGGCACGATCGAGGAACTGGGGCCGAACATCAAAGCCTACCGCGATGCGTGGAAGGAGGCCGGGCATCCGGGCGAGGGCAAGGTGTTCCTGCGCGCGCCGGTTTACGTCGCCGATACCGACAAGGAGGCGATGGAGCAGCCCGAGGAAAGCATCATGTATTTCTACCGCTATCTCGGCGAGCGGCTCGAGGATTCGGCGACCCGGCAGGGCGTCCGGCAGGTCGAGGACCGCGCCGCGCGCGGCCGCCGGCTTCAGGAGATCAGCTACGAGGATGCCCTCAAGGAAAAGCTGATCGTAGGGTCGCCCGGGCGGGTCGCCGACCGGCTGATGGAGCTGAAGCAAAACCTCGGCCTCGACGGCATCCTCGCGGAGATGAATTGCGGCACCAAGATCCCGCATCACCACGTGATGAAGTCGCTGCAGCTCCTCTGCGAAGAGGTGAAGCCGAAATTCAACTGACCGGGAAACGATGGGCTTCGCGTTGCTCAGCCCATCCTACGGCGACGACCTCGTAGGATGGGCTGAGCGCAGCGAAGCCCATCGCGCATCCTGATAGGGCTATGCCCTCCCGCGACATCTTCCACCCCGACTTCAAGCCGCAACCCTATTGGTGGGAGGCCTATGCCCCCACGTCCGGGGAGCTGGCTCCCGTGCCCAAATCGGCCCGCGTGGCGATCGTCGGCGGCGGGTATGCCGGGCTCTCGGCGGCGCTGGAGCTGGCGAAGCACGGCGTCGATGCGGTGGTATTGGAGCGCGGCGCGCTCGGGGTCGGGGCCAGCACCCGCAACGGCGGCGCGGTCAGCGGCGGGGTCAATATCGGGAAGAGCTTTAGCGGCCGCATCACCCAGCCGAGCCCGGAGCGCACGAGCGCCATCTTCTCCGACGGCGCCGACGCGTTCAGCTTTATCGAGCGGCTGATCGCGGAGGAGGGAATCGCCTGCCACTGGCAGGTGCGGGGCCGCTTTGTCGGCGCATGGACGCCCGGCCATTACGACTATCAGCAAAAGCGCCTCGCCGCGCTCAACGCCGAGGCACGGTCCGGCGCGTACATGGTCCCGCGCGACCGCCAGCGCGACGAGATGGCGAGCGATTATTACTACGGCGGCATGGTGGTCGAGCGCTCGGCCAGTCTCCACCCGGCGCTGTACTACAAGGGCCTCCTCGATGCCTGCCGCCGCCGCGGCATCGCGGTCTGCGCCGAGGCGTCGGTTGACGGGATCGGGCAAAGCGGGCCGGGCTGGCGCGTCGCGACCAGCCGCGGCACGGTCGAGGCCGGCGAAATCGTGATCGCCACCAACGGCTATACCGGCGATCTGACGCCGAACCTCAAGCGCCGCGTCGTCCCGATCGCCAGCCACATCATCGCCACCGAGGAATTGCCGCCCGACCTCGCAGCGAGCCTCATCCCGAAAGGCCGCACCCTCGGCGACACCAAGCGCGTGCTGACCTATTACCGCATGTCGCCCGACGGCAAGCGGATGGTGTTCGGCGGCCGCGCCCGGTTCACCGAGGTTGGCGCAAAGCTCAGCGCCAGCGTGCTCCACGGCTATATGACGGCCCGGTTCCCGCAACTCCGCGGCGTCAGGATCACCCATGGCTGGACCGGAAACACGGCGTTCACCCTCGACGCGCTGCCGCATATGGGTGAGGATTCCGGGATGCATTATGCCCTAGGC
This sequence comes from Allostellaceae bacterium, assembly GCA_036268075.1. GTDB lineage: Bacteria > Pseudomonadota > Alphaproteobacteria > ATCC43930 > CGMCC-115725 > DATARH01. The sequence continues at coordinate 10,331 of DATAUV010000131.1, forward strand.
TGCAACGGCAGCGGGGTCGCGATGATGAGCTATCTCGGCCATCAGGTGGCCCGCAAGATCGCCCGGGTGTCGAACGCCCCGTGCGCCTTTGACAGCGAGGACTTCCCGACCCACGCCCTCTACACGGGCAACCCTTGGTTCCTGCCGATGATCGGCGGATACTATCGATTGCGCGACCGCCTGGATCGCTTGCTCGCGTAAGGCACGCGCAAGGATTATGCTCCCCGAGAGACGGAGACCGACATGAACTTCGACACTTTCAAGTCATCGCTGGCCGGCGCCTCGCCACCGGCGGGGATCGGCGGCGCGGCTCAGGCCCTGTGGTGGCAGGCCAACGGCGACTGGCACCGCGGACACCGCTGCGCCCAGGCCCAGGCCGACGAAAAAGGCGCCTGGGCGCACGCCTATCTCCACCGCGTCGAAGGCGACGACCACAACGCCGCCGGCTGGTACCGCCGCGCGGGCAAAACCCCCTCCACGGCCGATCTCGCCGCCGAGTGGGAAGAGGTCGCGCGCGCCGTCTTATAGTTCGTTCTGCCGAGCGATCGTCGCAAACCCCGTCCTGAGGCGGGGATGCGACGGTCGTCTATTTTCCAAAACAGGGGGGTTTCATGTCATTCAGCGCTCGTGCGCTCACACTAGGCTGCGCCTGTATCTGGGCGCTCGCCACACCGGCCGTCGCGCAGAAAAGCGGCGGCATCCTCAAGCTCTATCACCGCGACAGCCCGGCCAGCCTCTCGACTCACGAGGAGGCGACCGTCTCGGCGATCGCGCCGGCCATGGCGATCTACAACAACCTGGTGCTGTTCGATCAGCACGAAAAGCAGAACCGGATGGAGTTCATTCGCCCCGAACTGGCCGAGAGCTGGGAATGGAATGGTGACCATACCCAGATCAGCTTCAAGCTGCACCAGGGCGTCAAATGGCATGACGGGGTGCCGTTTACCGCCAAGGACGTCAAATGCACCTGGGACATGCTGGCCGGCAAATCCGATCAGAAGCTGCGTCTCAACCCGCGCAAGAGGTGGTATCAGAACCTCGACGAGGTGGTCGTCGATGGCGACTACGCCGTGACCTTCAAGCTCAAGCGGCCGCAGCCGGCCTTTCTGATGCTGCTCGCCTCGGGTGACTCACCGGTCTATCCCTGCCACGTCACGCCGGCGCAGATGCGGATCCATCCGATCGGGACGGGGCCGTTCAAGTTCGTCGAGTACAAGCCCAACGAATACATCAAGCTGACCAGGAACACCGACTACTGGAAGCCGGGACGGCCTTATCTCGACGGCATCGAATGGGACATCGTGCCGAACCGCGCGACGCAGAGCCTCGCCTTTATCGCCGGCAAGTTCGACATGACCTTCCCGTATGAGGTCACCGTCCAGATGACCCACGACATCAAGGACCAGGCGCCGACGGCGATCTGCGAGATCGACCCGACGATGATTTCGATGAACCTGCTGGTGAACCGCGACAACCCGCCGTTCAACGACCCCGATATCCGCAAGGCGATGATGCTGACGATCGACCGCAAGGCGTTTCTCGACATCATCTCCGAGGGGCAGGGCCAGATCGGCGGGGCGATGCAATCGCCGCCGGCCGGGCTATGGGGCCTGCCGATGGACATACTCCAGACGATGCCCGGCTATAGCCCCGATGTCGAAAAAAGCCGCGCCGAGGCTCGCAAGCTCATGGAAAAGCACGGCTACGGCCCCGACAAGCGGCTCGCGATCAAGGTCCAGACGCGCAACATCGCACAGTATCGCGACCCTTCGCTGATCCTGATCGACCAGTTGAAGCAGATCTATATCGACGGGGAGCTCGAAGTGGTCGAAACCGCCAACTGGTTCCCGCGCATCGCCCGCAAGGATTACACGGTCGCCGGCAATCTCACCGGCAGCGGCGTCGACGACCCCGACGCCTACTTCTTCGAGCACTACGCCTGCGGTTCCGAGCGGAACTACACGAACTACTGCAACAAGGAGCTCGAAAAGAAGTTCATCCAGCAATCCGAAGAGGCCGACCAGCAGAAGCGCAAGAAGATCGTCTGGGACATCGACAAGGAGCTGACCGAGGACGGCGCCCGGCCGATCATCTTTCGCTATAATTTGGCGACCTGCCACTACCCGCGGGTGCACGGGATCACGACGATGGTCAACAGCATCTTCAACGGCTGGCGCTTCGAAGACGCCTGGATGGATTAGGGGAGGGAGCGCGGGCGTCCCGCCCGCATCTATCTGAGCAGACGAGGTAGGTGGCGGCGTCCGTCGACGACGGGAGCGATGATGATCGACTCGATCGGGCCGTCGTCGGTGTCCGGGATTGTCCTGTACAGGACTAGATACGGCCTCACGACCAGCGCGCGAGTGTTGGCCCGGAGGTCGCGTCGCCGCGGTCCAAGCCTGGGATAGGTGGCAAGCAATGCTACCTTCGACCCGATCTCGCCACAGATCCTATCCGCCGCCGGCGGGCTGTTACGAGCGATCGTCAGATAGATTTCGAGCAGATCCAGCTTGGCGCGTGGCCGCCAAACGGGATCAGCGGCCACGCTCCGCCTTTTTTTCGAGTTCCAAAAGGCGTCGCGCTTCCTTTCTGACCTCGTCGAAATCGAGCGGGACGGGCGAGCCGCTCGCCTCGCCCTCGTCCCACAGTTGCCGAAGCAGCTCGATTTCGTCACGACGCAGTGCGTGCTTGAGCTGCCAGTCGCGGATCGCCTCCCGGACGACCTCGCTCGTCGTTGCGTATGCCCCCGAATTAACGGCGGCCCTCAGCGCCTCGACCTGCTCGCCGGTCAGCGCGACACTGATCTTTTGGATGTCTGGCATGCTGCCTCCGATTTGGTAGTAAATATTGCTACCGAATCGGATCGCTTTCAAGGGATGCGGGCGGGACGCCCGCGCTCCTTACTCCGCCGCCGGCCGGTCGTATTTCCGCGCCGGGGTGTTGACCGGGTCGGCGAGGGGGGCGGCGCCGAAGGAGGCGGTTTTGCGGTCGGCCGGGGCGTCCTTGTAGAGGGTCGTGCGCTGGCGCGGGGTGCGGCCGAGGGAGAGGATCAGCTCCTCCATCGCCTCGGGCGGCATTTCCTGGCCAAAGCTGGCGCCGGCGGCGCGGGAGATGCTTTCGTTCATCAGCGTGCCGCCCATGTCGTTGCAGCCCGCGTTGAGGCAGGCGGCGGCGCCTTCCGGCCCCAACTTGACCCAGCTCGCCTGGATGTTCGGGATCACCGGGTGCAGCGCGAGCCGGCCGACCGCGTGGATCAGGATCGCCTCGCGATAGGTCGGCCCCAGCCGCGAGCGGCCCTTCAACGAGATCGGCGTCTCCATCGGCACAAAGGGCAGCGGCACGAACTCGGTAAACCCGCCGGTCTTTTGCGCGAGGCCCCGCAGCCGCAGCAGATGCCGCGCCCAGTGCCGGTAGCCGTCGACATGGCCGAACATGATCGTCGAGGTGCTTCTGAGCCCGACGCCGTGCGCCGCCTCCATCACCTGCAGCCACTCGGCGGTCTTGACCTTGTCGGGGCAGATGATCGCGCGCACCTCGTCGTCGAGGATTTCGGCGGCCGTGCCGGGGAGGGAGCTCAAGCCGGCGGCGCGCAGCTCGGCGAGAAAGTCGGAGAGGTCGCGGCCCAGCGTCTTCGCGCCCTGCCACACTTCGAGCGGCGAGAAGGCGTGGATGTGGATGCCCGGCACCGCCTCCTTGATCGCCTTGCAGACGCCGAGATAGGTCGCGCCGGTATATTCGGGGTGGATGCCGCCTTGCAGGCAGACCTCGGTCGCCCCGCGCTCCCACGCCTCCTCGCAGCGCCGCTGGATTTCCGCCATGTCGAGGTTGTAGGGCCGGCCGCGGAGGTTTTCGCTGAGCTTGCCCTTTGAAAAAGCGCAGAACTGGCAGCGGAAATAGCAGACGTTGGTGTAGTTGATGTTGCGCGTGACGACGTAGCTGACTGTGTCGCCGTTGACCTGCCGCCGCAGCCGGTCGGCGGTGGCGCAGACGAGGTCGAACTCGTCGCCGCGCGCCTCGAACAGCCGCACGATCTCAGCCTCGCGCAGCGTCTCGCCGGCCCAGGCGCGGTCGAGAATCGCGGCGACGGGGGCGAGCGCCTCGGGCTGGCGGCGATGGATGCGCATCGCTGGCGCGGCCGTGCCGGCACCGGCGATCCAGTCGTCAGGCCGCGCGAGGCCCTGCGCATCGATGTGGCGCAGGGTCGGCGTGTGCAGCTTGGGGTCGAGCCAGCGCGGGGCGTCGAGTGCGTAACCGGGATAGATAGCCAGCCGCTCGACCAGAATCTTCCCGGCATCGGCGGTGCGCGCGGCGAGCTTGTCGAGTGCCGGCCAGGGCGCCTCGGGGTTGACGTGGTCGGGCGTCACCGGTGACACGCCGCCCCAATCGTTGATCCCGGCCGCGACCATCGCCTCGATCGCGTCGGGCATCAGATTGGGCGGGGCCTGGATGTTCATCGCGCCGCCGAAGACGAGGCGGGCGGCCGCGATCGTCCACAGATGATCGTCCTGGTCCGGTTCCGGCGCGGCGGCCATCCTCGTGTCGGGCTTGGCGCGGAAATTCTGGACGATGATTTCCTGGATGTGGCCGTGCTTGTCGTGGAGGTCGCGCAGCGCCAGCATCGCCTCGATCCGCTCGCGCCGGGTTTCGCCGATGCCAATGAGGATGCCGGTCGTGAACGGCACCTGCGCCCGGCCGGCGATGTCGATGCAGTCGAGCCGCTTGGCCGGGGCCTTGTCGGGCGAGCCGAAATGCGGCCCACCTTTCTTCGACAGCCGCTCGGCGCTGGACTCGAGCATGATCCCCATCGACACCGAAACCTTGCGCAATTTGGCGAGGTCGTCGGCGGTCATCAGGCCGGGGTTGAGGTGGGGCAGGAGCCCGGTTTCCTTCAGCACCAGCGCCGCCATCGCCGCGAGGTAATCGAGCGTCGTCTCGTAGCCGAGCGCCTTCAGCGCCTCGCGGGATGCCTGATAGCGCAGTTCCGGTTTGTCGCCGAGCGTGAAGAGCGCCTCTTTGCACCCGGCGGCCGCGCCGGCCTTGGCGATCGCGCGCGCCGGTGCCGCCGCCGGCTGCCGCGAGGCGCTCTTCACGCTCGGCGACAAGCCGGAGCTGCGCTATCGCGCGGCGCGCGACGAGCTGGCGGCGCTAGGACATGCGACGACGCTGTCCTATCTCGCGGCGATGGCCGATCTGGTGCGGCGCGAGACCGGGCTGCTGCCGCATCTCAACGCCGGCGTCATGAGCCGCGACGAGGTCGCGGCGCTGCGCGAGGTCTCGGTCAGCCAGGGGCTGATGCTGGAG